>NZ_RSFE01000010.1 GCF_004025325.1 Pseudidiomarina gelatinasegens
TAAAATTTTTAAGACTCAAAACGTCTGCTTTTGGCGGCTTCGTTGCCTGCCTCAAGCGTGGGGCGCATTTTAGAGATTTAACTCGCCGCGTCAAGCGCCTTTTTGACATTTTTAGGTGTTTTTTTGCCGACTGCTGATTTTGTAATCAATGTGCATAAAAAAAGCTCGCCGAAGCGAGCTTTTTGGGTGTGATTCCGGCCATATTACTTTTTAGGGCCGCCTTTACCAGGGTTACCACCACCAGGGTTACCACCACCAGTGTCGCCACCAGTATCACCGCCAGTAGAACCACCACAGCCATTCGCTGTTAAATAGTCTACTGCAGCTTTAGCTTGTACTAAGCCATAACCGTATGCGTTATCACGTCCGGCTGCACCTAAGTCTTTCGCTGATGCATGCAATGCATTACGAATGTCATTATTGGTACATGTTGTGTGTTGTGACCAAACTAGGGCAGCAACGCCTGCAACGTGTGGTGAAGCCATTGAGGTACCATCAAAATACGCCCAATCGCTATCTGTTACGCCAACAGTGGTTGATGCGCCAACCTGACTCAGCATCGCTGCACCGTCAGTATCGCTCACGCCGACCGCAGGAATAGAAGCACTATAACCACCAAGTGTACCTAGTAGTGCGCCCGGCTCATTGTTATAAACAACTGTACCAACACCGCCACCAGCTTCACAGGCTTGAACTTTTTCAGCGAAAGAAACAACGCCACGTTCAATCAAGCAAACTTTACCAACAGCATCATTACATGGTGCGTCACCGATACCGCAATTTGCTAATGCGCCGGTAGCTTCGATACGCGCAGTACCGTCCATGCCAGTAGCTTCAAATGCTGTACCCGCAACAACGAGGTCTACTTTCTCACCCATTCCGCGTGGAACTGAAGAAAGTACACTCACGCCAGGACCGGCAAGCTCAACTTGATCGGTTTGTTGTGAGAATGATGCGACTTGTTCACTCGCGTCAACTGCAGCGACTGAAACAACTGCGTCATATGATGCAGGATAAGAATGGCGTGTGTTGCCGTCATTACCTGCAGCCGCGATGCTTAATACACCCGCGTCGTTCAATTGTGCGAAAGCGCGCTCTTCAGTACGGTTTGCACGTGAACCACCTAAACTCATGTTAATTACGTCGGCGCCATAATCTGCACATTGCTCTGCAGCGGCCATTAACGACGATGAGTATGCCCAACCTGACGCTGAGAATACTTTAACGATATGTAAGTTAACCTGGCCACTTGGTAACACACCAACAACACCTTCGCCATTGGTTAAGGCTGCAATGGTTCCAGCAACATGAGTGCCGTGACCATTCTCATCGGTATACCATGTACCTGTGCCGCTATCGTTGACACCGGTTACACCCGTAGTTTGAAGATCTGGGTGACCTAGGTCGTAACCTGAATCGATAATACAAACAGTACGCGAACCAGCACCAGCATCTGATACCTGATCAGCTTGAACCAACTCGATGCCGTAAGGCTTGTTCGGTTCCCACTGCGTATTCATTGCATAACGTTTTTCGTCTGGGGTTACGCTGATAACATTCGGGTTATTCATTAAGCCATGAATGGCTGAATGAGGGACTTGAATGGCCATAGCGTTAAAACGCTTATAACGTTGCAAGATTTTGTTATCTTTATTACCACCGCCGTCTTTCTCATCTTCATCGAGATAACCGTCATCATCTAAATGCAGAAAAGCTTCAATTTGATCTTTAGAGCCTGGTTTGAACTCAACAATAACGCGTTCTTTGTCATTGTTCGCATGAGCTGGCCCATGTGCATTCACTGCAGTGCTTACTGCAAGCGAAAGCGCCGCTAATATTAGCGCACTGTTTTTGGTAGTGTTCGACATGAAATTGACCCTTTTTTATTATATTTTCTAATATGTTGTTCGTTCGCGATACCAACCTTTTTTAATTCGCGACATCCCATACTCTAATATTTTATGACTATGCGCAACGTCATATTGTGAGTAAATTGTAAAGAACTTAAAGATTGCTTGACTAGACTTTTATGTGCTGCCCGCTACAATGCGCACCTTGATTAGGTTTTGGAGTTTTTATGACGCATTCAGCGATTGATTCAGACCAGTACGAAGCACAACTCAGCGATAAAGCTGAGCGTTTAAAGATAATGCTGGCTCCGTTTATAACAACGGAACTTGAAGTGTTTGAATCACCCGCCACCCATTATCGGATGCGCGCTGAGTTTCGGGTGTGGCATGACGGCGATGATTTGTACTACATCATGTTTGATCCTGACACACGTGAGAAAATTCGTGTTGATGATTTCCCTGTTGCAAACGAGCTTATCAACCGACTGATGCCTGCTGTGCTTGATTACGTGCGTGATCGCCCAACACTAAGGCAGAAGCTGTTTCAAGTTGAGTTCCTTTCAACCACAACAAACCAAGCATTGGTTTCTTTGCTTTATCACCGTCAACTTGATGAAAACTGGGAACGCGAAGTGCAAGCCTTGAAGGCGCACCTGCAACAATATGGGGCGATTGAATTAGTTGGCCGCGCGCGCAAACAAAAGATTTGTGTTGATAAAGACTGGGTGACGGAAACGCTTACGATTAAAGGTAAGCCATTTCATTTTCAGCAAGTTGAGAACAGCTTTACTCAGCCCAACGCGGCAGTCAACCAACACATGGTTACGTGGGCACTCGACGCGACAATCAACGCTACCGGTGACTTGCTTGAACTATATTGTGGTAACGGCAACTTTAGCCTGCCGTTAGCGCAGAATTTTCCGCGTGTGCTGGCAACTGAAATCAGTAAAACATCAGTGGCATCGGCGCGATACAACTGTGAACTCAACAATATCGATAATGTGACTTTGGTGCGCATGTCGGCAGAGGATTTCAGCGCGGTCATGGCTGGCGAAAAAGAGTCACGTAGAGCAAATGAAGCCAATTTAACTGACTTTGACTGCCGAACTGTATTGGTCGACCCGCCGCGAGCAGGGCTGGATGATGATACCGTGGAGTTGGTTCGCAATTACGACACTATTATTTATGTGTCCTGTAATCCGACTACCTTGGTTGAAAACTTAACTGCACTCGCGAACACGCATGAGGTTGAGCGCGCAGCTTTATTTGATCAATTTCCATATACAGATCATATGGAAGCAGGTGTTGTATTGAAGAGAAAGTAAAATTAACTGGTTGGTGCTAACGGGTTAATTGAACGGACCAAGCGTAAATTGACCCAGTGCGCCGCTATAATAAGCCCAGCACCGATCAGAATTATCAACGGCTCGCCCATGTCACCAAGACTATCTTTGTGCCAATAAACAAAACCACCAGCAACAAGTAGAACCAACGGGTACATGCGGGCGTGTTGGCGCATACCAGAAACCAACGCAACCAGCCCAAGTACGATACTAGTACCTAGAATCAAGCGTTCGAGTAACTCTTCACCCAAAAACGATAAGCCAATCAGTGACAGTATTGGAAGAATCACAGGCAGCAGTAAGCAATGTAACGCACACAAGGTGGTTACCCACATACCCGTTTTATCTAATGAACGCTGAGTCACTGCTGTACTTGCTCCGCTGAAGTCATACCAAATTAAGAGTGTTATAGTATAACATTACTTTCTTTAGGCGCAAGTAATAGAAAAGGGAAGAGCTTGACGAATATCATCTAAATTTTCAGCAAGCATGAACAAACGGTCAAAACCTAAAGCTACGCCTGCACAACGTGGCAGCCCACTTTCAAGTGCTTGAACCAGGCGAAAATCGACTGGCTTCTGCGGTTTATTGTGCTGGCTACGCAACCGATTATCCTGATCAAATCTTGCCTGTTGCTGTTTAGCGTCAGTGAGTTCCTGATAACCATTGGCAAGCTCAATCCCGCCCGCATAAACTTCAAATCGGTAAGCCACACGTACGTCACTTTCGTTGAGCTCAGCTAGTGCTGCTTGGCTGGCGGGAAAGCTATGAACAACAGTAATTGCTTTCTTATCAAAGAGTGGCTCAATAACGATGGACATTGCCAATTGCAGCAATGTATCACGGTCGCTTTCGCGCGCGACAAGGTCACTGATGTGGGGATAGCGACTCAAACACTTTTGTAATTCGATTATTGAAGCTTGCAGCGGGTTTATCTGTAGGTATTGTTCAAACACTTGCTGATAACTTAGCCGCATAACTGGGCGCTCGCCCAACACCAATACCAACAGCTCAAGCACTTCGGTAATTAGCTGATCCATCGAAAAGTTGATGCGATACCACTCAAGCAGCGTAAATTCTGGATTATGGTGTCGCCCCACAGCATCGTCTCTGAATACCTTACCTAATTGATAGATTGACTGACCGTGGGCGGCCAACAATCGCTTCATTGCATATTCAGGGGATGTTTGCAGATGAAAATCACGCTGCGGGAAATTACTTAATTGGCAGCTGAGATTTTCAAGATGAAGATCGGAAACGCCAAAGCGGCTTAAAATCGGGGTGTCGACTTCAAGCACATCGTGCTTGGCAAAAAACTGACGAATCTTTTGCAACAATGCAGCTCGCTGTTTTAAGACATCAAGTGTGGCACTTGGACGCCAGTCATCAGAGAGCTGCATCGGTAACTGCTTTATTTCTGAACGCGAGAAACGTATTCGCCCGAGCGCGTGTCAACTTTAACAACTTCACCCGTTTGCACAAACAAAGGCACACGTACAACGGCACCCGTGCTGAGTGTTGCTGGTTTACCACCAGTACCGGCGGTGTCGCCCTTCAGGCCTGGGTCAGTTTCAGTGATTTCAAGCTCAACAAAGTTTGGTGGGGTAACCGCAATTGGGTTGCCATTCCACAGAGTCAGCGTGCATGTGTCTTGCTCAACCAACCATTTGGTCATATCACCAACAGCTTTTGCGTCAGCTGCAAGCTGCTCAAAAGTTTCGTTGTTCATGAAGTGCCAGAACTCACCGTCGTTATAAAGGTAAGAAAGCTCTACGTCGATAACGTCTGCGCCTTCAACTGAATCACCTGATTTAAAGGTTTTTTCAACAACTTTGCCGCTGATAAGTTTACGAATTTTTACGCGGTTAAAGGCCTGGCCTTTACCTGGTTTAACAACTTCATTGTCAACGATGTTACACGGTTCGCCATCTTGCATGATTTTTAAACCGGCTTTAAATTCGTTTGTGCTGTAATTCGCCATAGCTTCCTCGTATGCTTTCAAATTAAGCGATTTCGGCGCCAATAATAAACCATAACGCATCAATTATCAGGTAAAATAATTCATGTTTCACAACAAAAATGTGGAGAAGCAGTGTCGGTAACAAATTTAATACGCGTTCGTCCACAGTGGCAGCAAGAATTAGCACAATCCATCACCGACCCAGTTGAGTTGGCTCAGCAGCTTGAGCTACCGCAAGGCTGGGTTGAGCAACACCTCGGTGCGCGCAAACTATTTCCACTGCGCGTTACGCAATACTTTGTTGACCAAATGGAGCGCGGCAATACCGCCGACCCACTCCTGCTGCAAGTCATGCCACAGGCTGACGAGTTTACGCAGCAACCGGGGTTCGTGACCGACCCGCTGGAAGAACAGGATAATGAACATCCTGGCATCTTACATAAATATAAATCACGCGTTTTAGTCATTCTAAGAGGTGGCTGTGCGATTAATTGTCGCTATTGTTTTCGCCGCCACTTTCCCTACCAAGACCATCATTTTGGCCGTGCCCAGCTAAACCAACTGATTGCTTTAGTCGAAGCTGACGCCAATATCAATGAAGTGATACTGAGCGGCGGCGACCCGCTAATGGCTAACGATACGCAACTTGATACGGTGCTCACGGCACTTGAGCAGTTACCGCAATTGAAGCGAATTAGAATTCATAGCCGCCTGCCAATTGTACTGCCCTCGCGACTCACTCAGGAGCTTGCAAAACGGCTTCAACAAAGCCGGTTACAAGCTATTCTGGTGCTGCATGCGAATCATGCCAATGAGATAACGCCGGCGCTAATGAACGCGCTAAAAGTATGGTCTAATGCGGGCATAACGCTATTGAACCAGAGCGTATTATTGGCTCGCGTAAATGATGATGCGGTAACGTTGGCTGAGTTAAGTGAAGCGTTATTTGCCGCAGGCGTTCTACCCTATTACTTGCATCAGCTCGACAAAGTAGCGGGAGCCAGTCATTTTTCTATAAGCGACGAAAAAGCCCGCAACCTTGAACAACAGTTGCGGGCCATGTTACCAGGGTTTTTAGTCCCTAAATTGGTGCGCGAAGTAGCCGGTGAAGCCAGCAAGACTCCACTTTAGCGTTTAGCGCTCGGAAAAGTATCGTTGAACCACTCCATCAACAGTTCTTTTTCGAAATACAGACTATCGTGGCTTGAGCCTTGAATATTTCGCATATTGCGCGGTGGTGCTAACGACTTCAACTCAACCTTGTCCGCGCTGCTCAGTTCAGCACCCTGAGCGTCTGTGTAGCGGTATGAAATAACCAACTCTGGATACGAAACATCATCCAGCACTCGCTGAAAGCCACTGGTAGTCGCCCCAAAAGTTGCGTCAACACGACCAGCTAAATCAACATCCTTAAAGGTTACCTGCAGCGTATTGCTCTCAGGTAATTTGGCACCTAATTCAGCAACATATTCTTCAAATTTCGCTTTAGTTCGTTCCTCAAAACGGCTTTGTAACTCGTTTACAGCCTCAAAGTCAGAGAACGACTTTACTTCGTCCCACTTCACTTCAACTTTTGCAGCATGCACTGGCGCAATCAGCATGGCTGCCACGACCGTTACACTTGCTAGTAAAGTTTTCATAGTCACCTCCGATGGATGTTTGTGTCTTACGTACAATTATCTAAGAGTATAGATCTAATTTAACTGAAATATATGACAATTATTGCCGATAAAAAAAGGAAGCGCGAGGCGCTTCCTTTTTCTTTACATTCAATCTGCATTAAGCGGGATTACATCATGCCGCCCATGCCACCCATACCGCCCATGTCTGGTGCGGCAGGTTCATCTTTTGGGATTTCCGCAATCATGGCTTCAGTTGTGATCATCAATGCGGCCACTGATGCTGCAAACTGCAAGGCTGAACGGGTTACTTTGGTTGGATCCAAAATCCCCATCTCTAACATGTCGCCGTATACGTCTTGGCCAGCGTTGTAACCGTAGTTACCTTCGCCATTCTTAACGTTGTTCGCAACAACTGAAGCTTCAGCGCCAGCATTGGTAGCGATTTGACGCAATGGTGATTCCATTGCACGCAATGCCAACTTGATACCTACGTTTTGGTCTTCGTTGTCACCACGTAGTTCGCTCAACTTACTTGCCGCGCGAACCAAGGCAACACCACCACCAGGTACGACGCCTTCTTCAACTGCTGCACGTGTTGCATGCAATGCATCTTCAACACGGGCTTTCTTCTCTTTCATTTCCATTTCGGTTGCTGCGCCGACTTTGATTACCGCAACGCCGCCAGCTAATTTAGCCAAACGCTCTTGCAGTTTTTCGCGGTCGTAGTCAGACGAAGTTTCTTCGATTTGCTGACGAATCTGAGTAACCCGATATTCAATTGCTGCTTGCTCGCCGTTACCGTGAACAATAGTGGTGTTGTCTTTATTAATCACCACACGCTTCGCAGAACCTAAATCTTCCAGCTGAGCTTTTTCCAGCTCCATGCCGATTTCTTCAGAAATCACTGTACCGCCAGTTAGCACTGCAACGTCTTGCAGCATTGCTTTGCGACGGTCACCAAAACCAGGTGCTTTTACGGCAGCAACTTTCACGATGCCACGCATGTTGTTTACAACCAACGTTGCCAAGGCTTCGCCTTCAACGTCTTCGGCGATGATCAACAACGGCTTACCTGATTTTGCTACGCCTTCAAGCACTGGCAGTAATTCACGAATGTTAGAAACTTTCTTGTCTACTAACAGAATGAACGGGCTTTCCAGTTCAACGGTACCGTTCTCTTGGTTGTTGATAAAGTAAGGTGACAAGTAGCCACGGTCGAACTGCATACCTTCAACCACTTCCAGCTCATCGTGCAGTGCTTGACCTTCTTCAACTGTGATAACACCTTCTTGGCCCACTTTATCCATTGCTTTTGCAATGATTTCACCAATGGTGCTGTCAGAGTTTGCAGAAATAGTACCTACTTGGGCAATTGCTTTTGAGTTGTTGCATGGCTGCGACAATTCTTTCAGTTCAGCAACAGCTGCAATCACAGCTTTGTCGATACCGCGTTTCAAATCCATTGGATTCATGCCCGCAGCAACCGCTTTCAAGCCTTCGTTCACAATTGATTGCGCAAGAACAGTTGCAGTTGTGGTACCGTCACCCGCTTCGTCATTGGCTTTAGACGCAACTTCTTTCACCATTTGTGCGCCCATATTTTCAAACTTGTCTTCAAGTTCGATTTCTCTCGCAACAGAAACACCGTCTTTGGTGATAACCGGTGAGCCAAATGATTTTTCTAATACGACGTTGCGACCTTTTGGCCCCAAAGTTACTTTCACTGCGTCTGCAAGAATGTTAACGCCTTTAAGCATACGCTGACGTGCGTTATTTCCAAACTTAACTTCTTTAGCTGCCATGTTCGTTTCCCTCTTAACCTTCAATGATTGCTAGGATGTCTGACTCACTCATGATCAGGTACTCTTCACCGTCGATCTTCTGAGTTTTCACGCCATAACTTTCGTTGAACAACACGCTGTCGCCAACTTTTACATCCAACGCTTTCACGTCACCGTTTTCCAAGATGCGACCATTGCCTACAGCAACAACCTCACCGCGCGTCGATTTTTCCGCTGCTGAACCGGTCAGCACGATACCGCCTGCAGATTTGGTTTCTGCTTCTGAACGCTTAATGATCACACGATCATGTAAAGGACGAAGTTTCATCGTTGATAACTCCTAAACCTATTGGTTGTGGTTGATAATTCAGCTTCAGTGATGAGCCGAAGCTGTTAAAAAATTTGTTGTGTCCCTGTTTATGGGGGGTAAAAATTTGATATCAAGGTTTTCTGATAAATTTTTTTTGTTTTCGTATACTGAAAAAAACCAATAAAAGGTGTCTATATGAGTTCAGAACATCGCTTAGTCATTTGCAGTTGTCCGGATAAACATGTCGCCAAAGCCATCGCAGACAAAGTACTGCGTGCGCGCCGCGCTGCCTGTGTGAACATTTCGGCACCTTCTACGTCAATGTATTGGTGGGACGACCACATTCATGCGGACGAAGAAGTCTTGTTGCAGATCAAGACTACGGCAAGTGAACTTGATGAGTTATTCAAACTCATTCAAACTGCGCACCCATATGATGTTCCAGAACTTATCGCCGTACCTATCACCGAAGGCACGGCGGAGTATTTAGGTTGGATTAAGCAGGTCACACAATCATGATAGCAGTATTATGCCGTTTGCTAACGGTATTGGTAGTTGGGTTGTCATTCTTTTCAAGCATGGCGATACCCACCTATGCGCAGTCTCAATTTGAGTTAAATCAAAACGACCCGTTCGCCCAACAAAACCAGTTTTTGCCCGTTGATGAAGCCTTTCAATTTGATTTTCGCCAACAAGGTAACCGGCTAACGCTTAGCTGGACTATTGCTGATGAATATTACATGTATCAGCATCGCTTTGAATTGAAGACACCGGTACAACTCGCTGAGCAACCAATGCTCCCTGAGGGTGAAGCGCATTTCGACGAGTTTTTCGGTGAAACCGTTGTCTATCGCGATAGCGTTGAATTAACGTATGTTCTAAATCAAGCCAGCCCCGATCAAGAATTTACCATTTCCTATCAAGGGTGTGCTGACGCTGGGCTGTGTTACCCGCCTACCGAAAAAACAATTTATCTCAGTGCAGTAGCGGGTGACGGCTCACAAGCTATCGCCTTTGAACAAATTGCTGAGAACTCCCAACAAACAACGTCTTCAAACTTCTTCGATATGATCACTGAGCAACCGCTATGGCTCGTATTGTTACTGTTTGTAGTACTTGGTATTGGTCTTGCGTTTACCCCATGTGTGTTGCCCATGTATCCAATTATTTCGGCAATTATCATGGGCCACTCAGGTGCAGGCTCTAAGCAGTTGAGTACGCGCCGTGCATTCACGCTCAGTTTGGCTTACGTGCAAGGTATGGCGGTTACGTATTCCATTTTAGGCGTGGTTGTTGCATTGGCCGGTCTTCGCTACCAGGCCATGCTGCAGCACCCCATCATTCTGATTACGTTAGCGGTTGTGTTCGTGTTGTTGTCGTTGAGTATGTTTGGTGCATACACCATTCAGTTACCGCAGCGCTGGCAAAATTACTTGAATCAACTGAGCCAATCGCAACGCGGCGGAGCCCACCGCAGCGTTTTTGTTATGGGGGCGATATCAGGCCTTATCGCGTCACCATGCACCACTGCACCACTTTCTGGCGTATTGCTATTTATTGCGCAGTCGGGCGACTTAACGGTAGGCGCCGCTGTGCTGTACGCCCTAAGCGTTGGTATGGGCCTGCCATTACTCGCGTTTGGTGTTACGGGTGGCAAATTACTGCCCAAAGCTGGGGCTTGGATGAACACCATCAAGCGTGTGTTCGGGGTGGTGTTATTAGGCGTCGCATTAGTACTAGTTGAGCGCCTTATCCCTTATACCCTTGCTGACTGGCTATGGATCGTGTTTATCGTTGCCAGCGCACTGTACCTAATAATCGCTGATTTACGCGAACTGCCGCGCTCAACTGCAAGGCGTTTTGCTGCCGTGTGGCTGGCTACTGGTGCAGTATTAACTTATTTATGGTGGCCACAAGCCCATCACACTCTGCCGTTTCAGCAGGTAACCAGCGTCGCAGAAATTCAGCAAAAACTAGATATCGCCGCACGTAACAACCAGCTGGTGATGCTCGACCTTTACGCGGACTGGTGTGTTGCATGCAAAGAGTTTGAGCGTGAAACATTTGGCGCTGCGAACGTTGAACAGATCACGTCAGACATGGTGCTACTGCAAGCGGACGTAACGGCCAACACACCGGAAAACAGTGCTATTTTGAATGAATTCCAGGTGCTCGGCTTACCCACAATCCTGTTTTTCAACAACCAGCAGGAGCTTAATCGCTCCCGCGTAACAGGTTTTATGAATGCTGAAAAGTTTTCCAACCACATTAAAGAGTTAAAAACACGTTAAATCTTGCTGCGATCAGCGGTGATAAGACCAGTATTTTGCTGCGTTATTACATTTTTTCACTATAATGCTGAAATAGGTGTTGAATTAAGGCCTGTATTTAGCCTCTAATATCAATCTTGATACGTTCGCAGCAGATCGCAGCAATATGACAACAAATAACGATAAAAAATATAGAGTTCTTTTGCTCAACGGCCCTAACCTTAATTTGTTAGGCACACGTGAGCCGCATATTTATGGCAGCGAAACGCTCGATCAGGTTGAGCACCGTTTACGTGAACATGCTGAAGCCATTGGCATTACCTTAGACTGCCGACAGTCTAATGGTGAACACCAACTCATTGATTGGGTGCACGAAGCCCGAACTTCGCATGTCGACTTTATTCTTATTAATCCCGGCGCATTCACACACACCAGTATCGCACTGCGTGATGCGCTTGCAGGCGTCGCGATTCCATTTATTGAAGTGCATCTTTCAAACATTCACGCCCGCGAAGAGTTTCGTCGGCATTCATTTTTGGCAGATATTGCTAACGGGGTGATTTGCGGTTTAGGTGCGCAAGGTTACGACTTCGCACTACAGGCAGCAAAACAACATCTTTCTAAGCAATAAATCTAATTAAACATTGGGGTCATCATAGATCATGGATATTCGTAAAATAAAAAAACTGATCGAACTGGTCGAAGAATCAGGCATCGCTGAGTTAGAAATTACCGAAGGTGAAGAATCAGTACGTATTCACCGTGGCGGAAGTCAAAGTGCACCTATGCACTACCAGTTCCCGCCGCAACAAATGCAACACGCACCTGCTCCAGCACCGGCCCCTGCTCCTGCAGCCGCTCCGGCAACTGAAGCGCCAGCAGCGCCAGAAATTTCTGGTCATGTCATGAAGTCGCCAATGGTTGGTACGTTCTACGCAGCTCCTGCGCCAGGCTCTCCAGACTTTGTAACCGTTGGCCAACAAGTGAAAGCTGGCGAAACGCTGTGCATTGTTGAAGCTATGAAAATGATGAATCAAATCGAAGCTGATAAAGGCGGCGTAATAAAACAAATCTTGGTTGAAAACGGCGAACCCGTCGAATTTGATCAACCTCTGTTTGTCATCGAATAAACGCATCGATACAGGACATCGTCATGTTAGATAAGGTAGTAATTGCAAACCGAGGCGAAATTGCGCTGCGTATTCTGCGCGCATGTAAAGAACTCGGTATCAAGACGGTCGCTGTGCATTCAACAGTCGATCGCAACTTAAAACACGTTTTACTGGCCGATGAGTCAATTTGTATCGGCAAAGCGCCAGCAACCGACAGTTACTTAAATATTCCGCGCATTATTAGTGCTGCTGAAATTACGGATGCGGCGGCGATTCACCCAGGTTATGGATTTCTAGCTGAAAACGCTGATTTCGCCGAGCAAGTTGAAAATTCCGGCTTTATTTTCGTCGGGCCTACAGCTGATGTGATTCGCCTCATGGGTGACAAGGTATCCGCCATTGAAGCCATGAAGAAAGCTGGCGTGCCTTGCGTGCCGGGTTCAGGCGGTCCGCTTGGTGATGATGAAGCGGCCAATATTAAAACCGCAAAACGTATCGGCTACCCAGTTATTGTAAAAGCTGCCGGTGGCGGTGGCGGGCGCGGTATGCGCGTGGTACGCAAAGAAGATGAATTGATTCGTGCCATTAGCACCACCAAAGCTGAAGCTGGTGCAGCATTTGGTAACGATATGGTGTACATGGAGAAGTTTTTAGAAAATCCACGCCACATCGAAATTCAAGTGCTTGCTGATGGACAAGGTAAAGCGGTCTATCTTGGCGAACGTGACTGCTCAATGCAGCGTCGTCATCAAAAAGTTGTCGAAGAAGCTCCAGCGCCAGGCATTACCCCTGAAATGCGTAAGTTCATTGGTGATCGCTGTGCAAAAGCTTGTATTGAGATCGGTTATCGCGGCGCAGGTACGTTCGAGTTCTTGTATGAAAATGGTGAGTTCTACTTCATCGAAATGAATACACGAATTCAAGTAGAACACCCAGTAACGGAAATGGTTACCGGTATCGACCTCATTAAAGAACAGCTGCGTATTGCTGCGGGTCGTCCGTTATCAATTTCGCAAGAAGACGTCGTTATTCGTGGTCATGCCATTGAGTGCCGAATCAACGCAGAAGACCCGGATACTTTTGTACCGTCACCTGGTTTGATTAGTCGTTTCCATCCGCCAGGTGGTTTGGGTGTTCGTTGGGATTCGCATGTTTATGCTGACTATAAAGTTCCACCGAACTACGATTCGATGATTGGTAAACTGATTACTTATGGTGAAAACCGTGACGTAGCCATTGCACGCATGCGCAATGCACTCAGTGAACTGATTATTGAAGGCATTAAAACCAACGTGCCGCTGCAAAAAGACATTATGGCTGATGAAAACTTCCAGCATGGTGGAACGAATATCCACTATCTTGAGAAAAAACTTGGCATGGGTGGTCACTAACCCCCATGCCCTGGATTCAGCTAACCGTTTCTGCGCCCGAAAAGCATGCCCCACTGGTTGGGGATATGCTTGAGGGCAATGGTGCAATGGCGGTCACTTATCGCGATGCACAAGACAATCCTATTTTTGAACCCCCAATTGGCGAATTGATTTATTGGCAGGAAACCTTAGTTACTGGGTTATTTCCGGCCGAGACGGATTTAGCGCCGATTGTCGCGAACCTAAAAAAGTCGAGTTATTTCAAAGACGGGCTCAATTACAAAACTGACCAACTTGAAGACAAAGACTGGGAACGCGAGTGGATGGATAACTTTCATCCTATCCAATTCGGTAAACGCTTATGGGTGTGCCCAAGCTGGCGTGAAATCCCAGAGCCAGATGCAGTGAATATTATGCTCGACCCCGGCATGGCTTTTGGTACCGGTACGCATCCAACAACAGCGCTTTGCCTAGGCTGGCTTGATGGACAAGAGTTAAGTGCAAAAACTGTGGTCGATTTTGGCTGTGGTTCTGGCATTCTAGCGATTGGAGCCTTGTTACTTGGCGCAAAGCGCGCAGTTGGTATCGATATCGACCAGCAAGCTTTGATTGCGAGTAAAGAAAATGCGCAGCGCAACGGTGTTGCTCAACAGCTCGAAGTTTATTTACCTAGCAACCAACCCACCTTAAAAGCGGATGTTGTGGTTGCAAATATTCTTGCTGGCCCCTTGCAAGAACTCGCCAATGTGATCACCGATTATGTTGCCGATAATGGTGAATTGGTCATGTCAGGTATTCTTGAGCGTCAGATACCTGCTGTTCAGGCTGCGTATCAAGATAAATTCGTATTTAGCCCGCCCAGCATCAAAGAAGGCTGGGTTATGCTGCACGCAAAGCGCAAACAGTAATAATCCAGCAGTTTGTCAAGAGCAAAAAGTACAAAAAAGGCGGCTTTTGTACAAATTACAGCCTTTTCTTTAGCCGCCAAATTCCCTAAAATTTCCCACCCTTAAGTTGGACAGTTTTTAACCGATGCGGATCGGACCATATCATTTAGAAAATCCGGTGATACTCGCGCCAATGGCGGGAGTAACAGACCTCCCCTTCCGGCGTTTATGTCGTGAACTTGGGGCTGGCTTGACGGTGTCTGAAATGCTTTCGAGTAATCCGTTGGTTTGGGATACCAAAAAGTCACGTGACCGAATGGAGCACGCCGATGAACCCGGTATCCGTGCTGTCCAAATTGCTGGATCAGAACCTGATTTGATGGCTGCAGCGGCCGTTCATAATGTTGGGAATGGCGCGCAGATTATTGATATCAATATGGGTTGCCCTGCAAAGAAGGTGAATAAAAAGCTGGCTGGCTCAGCTTTGCTGCAATACCCCGAATTGGTTGAAGAGATATTAACCGCGGTAGTTGCAGCAGTGGATGTGCCGGTCACATTGAAAATACGTACCGGTTGGGATCCTGAGCATCGCAATGGTATCGAAATTGCTAAGCTTGCTGAACGGCTTGGCATTCAGTCGTTAGCGGTGCACGGGCGAACTCGCGCATGCATGTACAAGGGCAATGCTGAGTACGACACGATTCGGGCGATTAAAGCCGCAGTGCGTATTCCAGTTGTTGCCAACGGTGACATTACGTCACCACAGAAAGCTAAACAGGTTCTTGAATACACTGGCGCCGACGCCATTATGATTGGTCGAGGCGCTCAGGGAAATCCATGGTTGTTTCGCGAAATTGCGCATTATTTGGCAACTGGCGAGCAACTACCGGCGCCAAGTGCAGACGAAGTTCGAACTGTCGTGCTACGACATGTTCATAACTTGCATCAGCATTATGGCGAGTTCACCGGCATTCGGATTGCCCGAAAACACGTGGGCTGGTACTTACAACAGCAGCAGCCCGCGTCAGCATTTCGTAGGGAGTTTGTTAGTATTGAACATGCTAATGAACAAATCGAAGCCCTGACGAAGTTTTTTGCAACAGTAAACTAGAAGAGATAGAGCGCACCTATGTTTGATCAAAACGCAAATCGTGACCCGATTTCTCCATTTACCACTCTTGGTAATAACGCTCAACCGAAGCCATTACGTGACTCGGTTAAGCAGGCATTGAACTCATTTTTAAAGCAACTTGATGGGCATGACCCAGAAGAGCTTTATGAATTGGTGTTAGCTGAGCTCGAAGCTCCGCTTTTGGAAGAGGTCATGACCTATACGCGTGGTAATCAAACCCGCGCTGCGACAATGCTTGGCATCAACCGCGGCACGCTGCGTAAAAAGCTGAAAAAGTACGGCATGAATTAATTGCCCCCTGAAAAAGAGCGCCTGGTGTGCTCTTTTTTTCTTTGAAAACATCGAAAAGGTATAGCAACCATGCAACATCGTCCCATTCATCGCGCCCTTTTAAGTGTTTCTGACAAAACCGGTATCGTCGCTTTCGCACAAGCGCTCGTGCAACGTGGCGTCGCAATTTTATCAACTGGCGGAACAGCAAAATTATTACGTGAAAACCAGGTTCCCGTAACGGATGTGTCAGAGCATACGGGGCAGCCTGAAATCATGGATGGCCGTGTGAAGACGCTTCACCCGAAAATTCATGGCGGTATTCTAGGGCGCCGCGATATCGATCAACAGGTGATGACCGAGCAAAACATCGCCCCTATCGATTTGGTTGCCGTGAACCTGTACCCGTTCGCAGAAACAGTTGCCGATCCGCATTGCAGCCATGCTGATGCCGTTGAAAATATTGATATTGGTGGGCCGACCATGGTGCGCGCTGCAGCTAAAAATCATCGCGATGTGACCATTGTGGTTAATGCGAGTGATTATGACCGCGTAATTGCGGAAATGGATGCAAACAGCAATAGCCTTACCTTTGATACGCGTTTTGATCTTGCCATCAAGGCATTCGAACACACTGCACAATATGACGGTATGATTGCCAATTATTTCGGCGCGCGCTTGCCACAGCAAGAAAGCAAGTTTCCGCGCACGTTCAATGCACAATTCGAGAAGAAGCAAGATTTGCGTTACGGTGAAAACAGCCATCAACAAGCCGCTTTTTACGTTGAAGCAAAGCCAGCCGAAGCATCTGTTGCGACTGCCACACAAATTCAAGGTAAAGCACTGTCGTTCAACAATATAGCCGACACCGACGCTGCGCTTGAGTGCGTGAAGTCTTTTCAGCAACCTGCATGCGTTATTGTTAAACATGCAAATCCGTGCGGTGTTGCGATTGGTGAGAATGCGTTGGATGCTTACCAACGGGCTTTTAAAACCGATCCGACTTCGGCATTTGGCGGCATCATTGCATTTAATCGCGAATTAGACGCTGAAACAGCTAAAGCGATAGTTGAGCGTCAGTTTGTTGAGGTGATTATTGCACCAACGGTCAGCTCTGCAGCGCGCGACGTTGTTGCGACAAAAGCTAACGTTCGTTTACTTGAGTGCGGCCAATGGCCAGCTGAGCGCGCAAATAGTCTCGACTTTAAGCGCGTTAACGGCGGTTTATTAGTGCAAGACAGCGATCACGGCGAAGTTGCGCTAGCTGACCTTAAAGTGGTTACCACTAAGCAACCTAGCGATGCTGAAATGGAAGACTTGCTGTTCTGCTGGAAAGTCGCCAAGTTTGTTAAATCGAACGCCATTGTTTATGCCCGCGATGGCATGACAATAGGCGTTGGTGCCGGACAAATGAGTCGTGTTTACAGTGCGAAAATAGCTGGAATTAAGGCGGCTGACGAGAACTTAGAAGTGCCGGGTTCAGTGATGGCATCAGACGCGTTCTTTCCATTTCGCGATGGTATTGATGCAGCCGCAGCAGCGGGTATCACAGCAATTATTCAACCAGGCGGTTCTATTCGTGATGAAGAAATTATTGCCGCAGCAAACGAACACGGTATAGCCATGGTATTTACCGGCATGCGTCATTTCCGTCACTAGTCGGATTCGTTTGCCCAATGTGCCAGCACGGTTTAGGATGAAAGCATCTTTCATGTTAGGAGCAAGACAATGACTGTTCACAGCCGTATGTTTAATTTCCTCGTTATTCCTCTTACCGTGTTGGGGCTAACTGCCTGCTCTGAGCCAACCGCATCGGCGGTGGCTCAGGACAACGCACTGGAACAAGCCGTGCAAGCCGAATCCAGACAAGACACCAACAAAGCACGTGATAAATTCCGAAATCCACAACAAACCTTGGCCTTCTTTGGCATTCGCCCAAATATGACCGTTGTGGAAGTATCGCCGGGTGGCGGCTGGTACACGGAAATTCTTGCGCCTTATTTAAAGCAAGATGGTTTGCTGTACGCTGCTCATTTCCCAGCTGACAGTTCAAGTGGATATTACGCGCGCTCGCGCCAGGCTTTTGTAGAGCGCGTTACCAATGATGCTAATTTTGCCAACATTGTCGTCACGGAGTTTGCCCCGTTTAGCGAAACAGAAATTGCGCCGCCAGGTAGCGCGGATATGGTGCTTACCTTCCGTAACCTACATAATTGGTATATGAATGGCGGCGATGAAGCCGTGCAAAATGCATTCTTGCAATTCTACACGGCGTTAAAGCCCGGTGGCGTACTCGGCGTTGTCGATCATCGTCTACCTGAAAACCGCCCGGATACGGATATGGCGAGCTCTGGCTACATGAAAGAAAATTTTGCCGTAGCTATGGCTGAAGCTGTTGGGTTTGAACTTGTTGAGCGCAGTGAAATTAATAGTAATCCGAGAGACACTGCTGACCACCCACGCGGTGTTTGGACACTACCACCCACACTGCGTTTAGGTGATGAAAACCGCGATACTTACAGCGCTATTGGTGAAAGTGACCGTTTTACCCTTAAATTTGTGAAACCTAAAACTGACTGAGAGAGTTCATGAACGTATTGGTTATTGGCGGCGGCGGCCGCGAACATGCTTTAGCATGGAAAGCTGCGCAAGCAACTAATGTACAAACTGTTTATGTGGCGCCTGGCAATGCCGGAACAGCAACTGAAGCCAAGCTGGAAAATGTAGCAATTGCTGCGGATGATGTTGACGGCTTACTTGCCTTCGCCAAAGATAAACAGATTGAAATGACGATTGTTGGGCCTGAAGCGCCATTAGTGCTGGGTGTGGTTGATCGCTTTTTGGAAGCCGGACTGACGATTTTTGGACCAACTCAAGCTGCAGCGCAGCTTGAAGGTTCAAAAGCATTTAGCAAAGACTTTTTGGCCCGCCACAATATTCCAACCGCAGCCTACGGTACCTTTACTGAGGTGGAAGCTGCAAAGCAATACGTTCAGCAACAGGGCACGCCTATAGTTATCAAGGCTGATGGCTTAGCTGCGGGTAAGGGTGTAATTATCGCTCAGACCCAACAAGAAGCCTTTAACGCCATTGATGATATGCTGGCAGGCAACCGTTTTGGTGATGCTGGCAGCCGTGTTGTGGTTGAAGAATTCTTGGTTGGTGAAGAGGCTAGCTTTATTGTCATGGTTGATGGCAAAACGGCATTGCCATTTGCATCCAGCCAAGACCACAAAGCCCGTGATAACGGCGATAAAGGGCCGAATACAGGCGGTATGGGCGCTTACTCTCCAGCGCCAGTCGTGACCCCGATGGTTCACGACTGGGTGATGCAGCATGTTATTGAGCCAACTGTGCGCGGCATGGCGGCTGAAGGGCATCCATACACTGGCTTTCTCTATGCCGGATTGATGATTGCGCCCGATGGTACAGCTAAGGTTCTTGAGTTTAACTGCCGTTTTGGTGACCCAGAAACACAGCCGATTATGATGCGCCTGCGCTCCGATCTAGTCGCATTATGTCAGGCTGCTTGCGCTGGTGAACTAGCTGGGAAATCAATCGACTTTGACCCACGTGCAACCGTTGGTGTTGTCATGGCTGCTGGTGGGTATCCAGAGAGTTATAACAAAGGAGATGTCATTATTGGCATCGATGCTGCCGAAGCCAATGGCGCCAAAGTATTTCAGGCCGGAACAAAACTTAACGCTGATGGCGATTTAGTCACTGCCGGTGGTCGAGTACTCTGCGTTACGGCAATTGGTGACAGTGTTACCGAAGCACAGCAACAGGCTTATGCTGCGGTGCAGAAAATTAACTGGGATAACGTTTATTATCGCACTGATATTGCACATCGCGCGATTAAACGAGAACAGAAATAAAAAAACGCGCCGAAAGGCGCGTTTTTTTAGTCTTCTACAACTAAATCGTCGTCGTCAGAAACACTCACTTCAAACGCATCATCAGTATAGCGGCTGCGACCATACATACTGCCAACTTTCGGGCGATTGATACGCGCCTGATATTTTGACCATGCTTTTTCGACAGCTGTATCTGCAGCTTTTTCGCCACGAGCTACAGCAAGTAGAGACTGCTCTTCTGCTGACTCTGGTTCAAGCTCACCACTCATCAACGCCGCAATCAAACTGCCGTGTTTTGCCAACAGCTCACTTTCGCGAATTGAAAAGTCGCCCGAACGAGCAAAGCCATACGGGTAGTTTTTGAAGTCGTTAAACGCCTTCATAATAATTTGATCACGGTTCATTGTTGCCATTGTGTGCCCATCCTCCAGACCAACAACTACAGGTAAAGGGTAACGCTTCATTGCGTCACTGACGATATAGAGGCGAAAGCCTAAGTTGTCAACAATTTTTCGCAAAATTTATATTTTTAAAACCAATAATTAGAACCGATAATAAGCCGCAAAACCTATACTCCGCCCCGCCTCGGCAAGTACCGGTAGCGATGGATCGTTCTCTGATAAACCACTTACACGAGCATTGCGCCAATATTTCCGGTCGGTCAGATTAAACAGCCCAACGGTTACGTTTAAATCATCATTCAGGTACCAACTGGAGAGCCAGTCGATGGTGGCATATCCAGGTGTCGAAAATAATGGCGCATCTGACTCATCGAATAATTCCCGTTGTCCGCGTACAGCGGTTGCAATCAGGCGTGTATCCCAAGTACTGCTTTGATACTGAAGCTCTGCAATAACGCGCGGCGGCGCAACGTCAGCAATATCACGACCGGATTCACGGTCTTCGCCGCGACTGTATTCAGCAGTAATTGCCGTTGACCACGATGAATTCCAGCGTTGCTCCCAATTCCCTTCAATACCTTCTATGACTACCTTTTCACGGTTGATCGACTGGAATATCAATAATTGCCGCACTGGATCGAACCCCAATGAAGCGCGACTTTGGATAAATTCACTGTAGCGGTTGTGATAGGCAGTCAATGACCATGAACTATCTGTATCCCGACCTCTGAAACCGGTTTCAAAGGCATACCCACGTTCAGCCTTGAGGTCAGGGTTAGCAATAGCAAGAACATTAAACTGCGGGTAATAGAGCCCAATATTCACATCAGAAAATGGTGGCGCGCGGTAACCACGCGCATACTGCGCAAACCACTCACTATTATCGGTCACTGACCAGATTACACCGAGCTTGGGCAACCATGCGTCATGCGTTAAGTCGGTCACTTCCGAGTTCGGATAGCGCTCTGCAAACAGTGCGTCATCTTGAGTGCGCAAACGGTAATGTTCATAGCGCAGACCGGGGCTTACCACCGGCCCATCATTCCACAACTGAAATTCGTCATGAATGTAGATACCGAGTTCAGTGACTCGACTGCGTGGGAAGTCGCGTAATGGGAAAGTTTCGCCAAGCAACGTTTTGGTTGTTACACCCGTGGTTAAATTGGTTTGTGCTGCATCGCGCTGGTCTTCAAGTGTTGAACTTGCCAACTCAAAACCGTAACCAATACGGTGGCGCGTTCCTGCAATATAAGCATCACTTTCTAAGTCAGCCCCCACCCCAGCGGTAACCTGCTCGAAATCGAATAAGCGCTCAATATCAAGGGGTTCCGGCAGTAACATACGCTGCTCGAAAGAGTCTTGTTCAATTTCGCTAGCTTGGTAGTAAATGCGCCAACTGCCACGGTCGACCCAACCCAGCGGAGCCATATCTAATTCCCCAAGCAATCGGTGTTGTTGCCGGCTGTCATCGCCTATTAGACTTGTGGTGGCCGCAAGTCGGCCACTGCCGATAATTGACTGGATGTCCGTATCGCGTGACTCATTTAACGCATCAAGGGTAAATTGCCATTCTCCGAACTGGGTATCGGTTGCCGCACGCAGCAAAATGGCTTGTTGGCGTCGATGTTGCGCATCGCGTTTTTCAGCGGATAAATCAGCGGAGCGTACATCTTCTCCGTACTGCAATGCCCCTGCAAGCAATAAGCTCGTTCCGCCATCGGCGAACGCTGTAGCACCCGTGATATTCGCGCGATGACTATCACTATGCAGGCCACCCTGAAGGCGCGAGCCACGCTTGCCGTCACGTAATACGTCTTGCGCGTCTAACAAATGAACAGCCACAACGCCACCTAACGCTTTGCTGCCATACATCGTGGATGCCGGACCGCGTAATATTTCCACACGGCTGGCTAAACCGAGTTCGAGTAATCCTCGTCCGGTATTTGAATAGCTACCCACAGAAAAATGGTCAGCTACCGGTACTTGATCAATTACGACTGCGGTGCGGTTACCGCCAATACCGCGTATACGAAAACCGCTGTTACCAAACCGGCTATTATCGTCATCGAGGTCTACTCCTGGTTGATACCGCACTAAATCTGCGGCATTGATTACTAAATTACGTTGCAGGTCTTCTTCGCTAATAATACTCACGGTACCGGCAACTTCTGAAAGTTGCCGTGGTTGCCGGTGGGCAACCACGGTTATGGTTTCCATTACAGTTTCTTGCTGGTTTACTTCTGCTTCGTTCACGTCTTGTGGTAAAGCCAGTGTTGACTGAGGTATGAAACTCACCACCCCAGCCACAACACCAGCAATTGCTGTAAGTTTCACGCTTAATACACCTCGTTCCGTGTGTTGTAATTGTTGAACTTGCCTGTAGGCGTAATCATTTTTTCGCCTTTAATAACATGCTTCAGCTTGCGTGTTTTATCGTCAACGATAACGATGGCTGATTGCTCTTCTTGACCACTCCAAACTGAGAACCACACCTCGTCGCCAGCCATGTTGTACTCTGGCTGTACAATGCGTTTTGGCCCCTCACCTAAGTCTGCCCATTCGGCGATTGGCAATGTTTGGTAACCGGCTTCTAAGTCGTTGATGTTAAATACAGCAACAGACTGAGAAACTTTGGCATCAGGGTTAAACGGCGTATCTACCCAAAGATTTGTAGATTTCGGATGGGTTTTGATAAACAACGAACCACCACCTTGCCCTTCCAGCACACGGACGACCTTAAACGCATTGTCTTTGTGTTTTTCTGGGTCAGTGCCTATCAAGGTAATGTCCGCATTACCCAATGCACTGGTGGCCCACACAGGTCCATATTTCGGATCGATAAAGTTCGCGCCGCGGCCTGGATGAGGAATACGTTTAACCGGAATTAATGCTTCTAACTCACGGTCGAGCGCATCCACTACTGCGATGGTGTCGTTCTCGTTCGCAGCGGTCATAAAGTATCGGCCTGAACGATCCCAACCCCCGTCATGCAAAAACGGTGCAGCATCAATAGTGGTTACCTGCAAGTTATCGATGTCTGAATAATTAACCAGTTTTATTTGTCCGGTTTCTTTAACATTCACGATAAATTCAGGATGTTTATGCGAACCAACAATCGCTGCCACGCGAGGTTCTGGGTGGTACTCCTGAGTATCCACAGTCATGCCACGAGTCGACACGATTTTGTGCGGCTCAAGCGTTTGACCATCCATCAATACATAGTGCGGTGGCCAATAGGCGCCAGCAATGGCAATTTTGTCCTCATAGCCTTTGTAACGCGAGTTCTCAACGGAACGCGCTTCAAGGCCAATCTTAATTTCAGCAACCACTTGCGGTGGGTTCATGTATAAATCGATCAAGTCGATTTTGCCATCGCGACCTATCGTCGTGAAATAGCGGCCCGAGCTTGATGCGCGTGAAATATGCACGGCGTAGCCGGTTTTCACATAGTTGAGTACCTTCTTACTCGCACCGTCGATGATGGCAACTTCACCCGCATCGCGCAGAGTTACTGCAAACATGTTATCGACATCGTAATTATGCTGCGGCTTTTTCGGGCGGTCTTCTGGTTTCACATGAACAATCCACGAGCCTTTCATGTCTTTCATACCCCACTCGGGAGGTGTCGGTGGCTCGTGTTGCAGGAAGCGCGCCATCAGGTCAATGTCTTGTTCTGACAATTCCCCGGATGTGCCCCAGTTTGGCATACCACCTGGCGAGCCGAAGTTAATCAGCGCCTTCAGGTAGTCGGTGCCTTTTCGCTGCGTGATATCTGTAGTTAACGGAAGGCCTGTTGCGCCCTTACGCAATACACCATGACACCCCGCACAGCGTTGGAAATAGATTTCCTGCGCTTTTGCGAACTCTTCTTCACTGATATCTGGCGCACCCGGAGTGCGCATCATTTTGCCGCCAGAAACTGCTGACGGTGCGCCTTTGTAGGATATTTCCGCTGCCGTTGAGCCTTGGTGAGGCTGCCCTTCAGCGCGATCTTTTAACCCCAATTCTATCCGAACCTGTTCAACATCGTCGTCAGTAACCTTGCCGCCACTATTGCCCCAACTGCTCAGAACATAGTTAGCAATATCTGCAATATCGTCATCGCCAATATGCTGCATGGGTGGCATCATTGCATTGTACTTTTGGCCGTTTACTTCCAGTGGCCCTGACATACCTTGAAGAATGGTACGTACTACATGCAGTTTATCGCCCGTTACATTTGGGTTACCTGCAAGTGGGGGAAAAGCGCCCGGCAAACCTTTGCCGGTTGGCTGATGGCAAGCTTGGCAGTTAGCCTCGTAAGCCTTTTTTCCATCATCCGACGCATAAGCAACAGTGCTTCCGGCAGTCAGAAGCATCCCGGTTGCTACTGCGAGCATCGATAATTTCGGGTACAACTTTCTAACAACATTAGTTTTCATCAGACGTCCTCCTTTGGACATTGTCGATATAGGACTACCATGTCTGATGTTAAGCCTAGTCGATGATTAAATTTTGATCTATGTCACTAAGGAGAGTGTGGCTATTGGGCATTCGTGAGTACCTCCTAGGAGGTACGCACCTTAAGGCCCCAGTCGTTCCATGCTTGTTTGGCTAATTCTTCGCGAAACTGCGGTGCTGAAATATTAATCAATGCTTCGGCCCGTTCAGTTAAGCTTTTTGCGCGAAGATTGGCAACTCCAAACTCGGTCACCACATAGTGCACATGCGCACGGGTAGTCACTACACCTGCCCCCGGATTCAGCATGCTACTAATACGCGATACGGTGCCGCCACATGCGGTTGCGGGTAACGCAATCACCGACCGTCCACCCTCAGATAAGCTAGCGCCACGCACAAAATCCATCTGACCACCCACGCCTGAATATATTTTTGTTCCCATCGAGTCGGCGCAAACTTGGCCGCTTAAATCAATTTGCAGCGCGCTATTAATTGCCATCACTTGCTTGTTTTGTCGAATCACCGAAGTATCATTGGTATATTCAACATCCAAAAACGCCACTAACGGATTATCATCAACAAAGTCATAAAGTTGCTGACTACCCATTGCAAACGTGGTGACAATACGCCCACGATGCTTGCGTTTGCGCGAGTTGTTAATGACGCCGCTCTCTACCAGCGGCAACACGCCATCCGAAAACATCTCGGTATGGATGCCCAAGTCGCGATGATTGCCGAGACAACGAAGTGTCGCGTCTGGAATCGCGCCAATACCCATTTGCAAACAGTCGCCATCGTTGATGAGCGAGGCAACACGCTGGCCTATCTGTGTGGTGACGTCTGATTGTTTTGGTTGCGCATGCAGCGGCAACGGCGCTTCGAATTCAAAATAACGATCAATCTGTTTCAGTGAAATAAATGAGTCACCATGCGTACGCGGCATCCGCGGATTAATCCAAGCAATAACCTTGCGCGCTACTTGCAACGCTGCACGTGTCGCCTCAACTGAAATACCCAAACTGCAGTTGCCGTGTGCATCTGGCGCCGAAACTTGAATTAATACGGCATCAAGCTTTTGCTCACCGGAACGGAATAACTTCGGAATTTCTGACAAAAACATGGGGACATAATCGGCTAAGCCTTCATTAACAGCCGTTCGTGTTGATTTCCCGACAAAAAAAGCGCGCTGCCGTAAGTGGCCTTTTAATTGTGGATTATTCAATACTTCGCTGTGTTCAGTGTGCAACTGCAGCAAGGTTAGGTTATTTCGTTGCATGGCAACGTCAGCTAACCCATCGAGCAACTTGTAGGGGGTGGCCGCCATCGATTGACACCAGATAACATCGTTATCTTCGAGAATTTGCAACGCCTCATGCGCACTTTGAACGAGCATAGTGATTCCTTTTGGGGTACATTTTAACGGTCATTCATAAACCTGAGTTTAAACATAGTATGAAAGTATTCGTTATGCTCGGTGCAATCAATATGGCGTTGGGGGTAATTCTTGGCGCATTTGGGGCACATGGATTGCAGAAAATTATCAGCCCTGACATGCTCCAAGTGTTTCAAACAGGGGTGCAATACCAAATCTACCACGCTTTGGGCTTACTGATGGTGGCTGTACTGCTAATTCCTTACCCAAACGCATCTGGCCTGCGCACCGGAGGATGGATTATGTTGGCCGGAATTATCTTGTTTTCAGGTAGCCTGTACTTACTTGCGCTAACCGGAATCAAGTTCTTTGGCCCCATTACACCCATTGGCGGTGTCTGCTTTATTGTGGCTTGGATTTGGATTTTTTGGGCAATGCTCAAGGAGTTTTAATGAAGACGATGATGGGCGTAATAGGGATTATTCTTTGCATGCCCACCGCTTGGGCCAGCACCCCACAGTGGGAACCTTGCTGGTACGGTCAGGAGCTGACAGAGCAAGGTTGTCAGGGCTCTATTGCGTTATTGTCTGCTTACGATGCCAGGCAGGTGTTGCGAGCAAACAGTCGTTGGCGTTTGCCAACGCCAAAAGAAGTTGATGATTTAATCGCCACCGAGGGTTTTACCGCATTGCGCCAGCATGCAAGCAATACTAACGTAAGTCATATACTTACCGACGAGTTTATGGCACATGGTACAGAGTTTCTTACCACCACTGTGCATATCGAGAGCGGACGTACCGAACTGCAACCGTGGCGTAAACCCGTGTTAGTTATCTGGATAAATCTGGATAGGCCCGAATAAAAAAGCCCTGAAGCACTCAGTGCATTCAGGGCTTTAAATTTTGGAGCGAGAAACGAGATTCGAACTCGCGACCCCAACCTTGGCAAGGTTGTGCTCTACCAGCTGAGCTATTCTCGCATCAAATTAAGAGGGGGCATTCTATACATTGACCTCAAGATGTCAAGCGTTGCTCACGGTCAGGCAAAAAGCTAATCGCAATAGTGGACCACAGCAGCAAAACACAAGAAATGATCAAACAAGCAATTAAGCCCCACTGTTGGTAAACCCAGCCAGATAGCACGGTGCCAAGAAGTCGACCTGCAGCATTTGCCATATAATAAAAGCCCACATCCAATGACACCCCATCGGCGCGCGAGTACGAAACAATCAGAAAGCTATGCAATGACGAATTAATCGCAAATAACACCCCAAACAGACCCAAACCAAGCATGATACTGCTAGCAATCGGTAAGCTTTGCCATAACGCGAGCGCCAATAAAAAAGGGCTTACCGTGAGTAAGGCTCCCCATACCACCGCTTGTTCACGCGGTGCTGCCTCGCCACTTCGCGTAAATCTGGGCGCTAGCCCCTGCACAACACCATAACCGATAACCCACAAGGCCAAAAAGCTGCCAACCTGCCAATGACTCCAATTCAGTTGGCTTGCTAAAAATACGGGCAACGCAACGACAAACCAAATGTCTCGGGCGCCAAATAATAGGAAGCGTGCGCCTGATAAAATATTAATGGGTTTACTTTTTGAGAGTAAATCTGTGAATTTGGGTTTGAACTTAGCTTTGCCACTCTCTTTAGTTAGAAAGATCAGACTACTCACCCAAACCAACGCCAACATAATAGCCATCGCCAACACTGCGCCTTGAAAGCCGATAAGTGTTAACAGCAATCCACCTAGGAAGAAGCCAACGCCCTTCAAGGTGTTTTTGGAGCCGGTTAGCAGTGCAACCCATTTATACAATTGCCCTTGTTGGGAATCCGGTACCAACAACTTTATGGTGCTTTTAGCACTCATTTTGTTGAGATCTTTGGCAATTCCCGACAACGCTTGCGCAATCATGACCCACACCACACTAAGCATGGAGCTTGGTACAAGTAACATTGTCAGCGCAACTATTTGCACGCCTAAGCCAATATTCATGGTGCGGTTCAGGCCCCAACGCGCCCCAAGCCATCCACCAAACAGGTTGGTTACAATGCCGAAAAACTCATAAAACAAGAACAGCATTGCCACTTCAAGCGCGCTATATCCCAGTTGGTGAAAGTGCAAAACCACCAACATGCGTAGTGCACCATCGGTCAATGTGAACGCCCAATAGTTGCCCGTTACCAACATGTACTGACGAATTGCTGGGGATAGGTTGGCCAGCATCAGCCAACCATCTCGATCAATTCAACGGTGCGGTTGGCGTAACCCCATTCATTGTCATACCACGCATAGATTTTTACGTGAGTACCATTAATTACCTTGGTCGACAGCGCATCAATAATGCTCGAACGTGGGTCAGTTTTATAATCAATTGAAACCAATGGGCGCTCTTCATAGCCGAGAATACCTGCTAGCGGCCCATCTGCAGCATCTTTCAACCAACCATTGATTTCTTCCACCGAGGTTGGCTGATTTACCTCAAACACACAATCAGTCAGTGAGGCATTCGCTAACGGCACCCGAACCGCATGCCCATCGATTTTGCCTTTCAGTTCAGGGAATATTTCCACAATTGCGGTGGCCGACCCGGTCGAGGTTGGTATCAAACTCATACCGCACGCACGTGCGCGGCGTAAGTCTTTATGCGGCGCATCAAGAATACTTTGGGTGTTGGTCAAATCATGAATCGTGGTAATTGACGCGTGTTTAATACCAATCTTGTCCTGCAATACTTTAACCACTGGTGCCAAACAGTTGGTGGTACACGACGCTGCTGTGACAATACGATGTTTACTTGGGTCATATAAATGGTCGTTTACCCCAACCACAATATTGAGTGCGCCCGCCTCTTTCACCGGAGCGGATACCACAACACGCTTCACGCCCTGTGTAAGGTAGGTATTGAGCACTTCCACTGTTTTCATTTTGCCAGACGCTTCCAGCACGATGTCGCAACCGCTCCAATCATTCTCTGCAATGGTTTTGCACTGACTAAAGGCAATACGCTTATTACCTATGACCAGCTCCGAACCATCAGCCGCAGCTTCGTGCTGCCAGCGACCGTGTACCGAATCAAAATTTAGCAAATGTGCAAAGGTGGCCGCGTCGGCGCCTGGGTCATTAACTTTTACTATTTCTAGTGCCTGATTTTCCCAAGCAACGCGCAAGGCTAACCGCCCAATACGCCCTAATCCATTTATGCCTACTTTAATTGTCATGTGCTACTCCTTAATGAAACCAGTGCCGCGTTTTGTTGGCGAACCAAACCAGTGATAGCATAACAGGCACTTCCACAAGCACGCCGACTACGGTTGCTAGTGCAGCGCCTGAATGCAATCCAAACAGTGATATTGCCACCGCTACGGCAAGCTCAAAGAAATTTGATGTGCCAATTAAACATGCAGGCGCAGCGATTCTATGTGGCAGCTTGATTAGCAACGCGATAACAAAAGTAATCGCGAATATGCCGTAAGTTTGAATAAGCAATGGCGTCGCAATCATGGCGATGTCGAACGGCTTTTCAAACAATACCTCAGCTTGAAAACCAAACAGCAACACAACGGTCATCAATAGGCCAATAATAGACCATGGCTTCATCTTGGTATTGAATAAGCTCAAACTACTTTCAGGTTCTATATGCCGCAATTTTGCTTTTTTAGTTATTTCCTGGCGGGTATATATGCCCAGTAAAAGTGGGGCAATAACGTACAGAACAACACTTAACAGTAAAGTTTCCCACGGTATAAAAATATCCGTCACGCCGAGCAACAAAGCTGCGATAGGCGCGAAAGCAAAAATCATGATGACGTCGTTCACCGAAACTTGCACCAGAGTGTAGTTCGCGTCGCCGCGCGTTAACTGACTCCACACAAACACCATGGCGGTACAGGGCGCGACACCTAAAAGAATCACGCCAGCTAAATATTCGTTGGCAGTTTCTGGTTCAATAAAGTCAGCAAAAACTCCTTTAAAAAACAGCACCCCTAGAACTGTCATGGTGAAGGGTTTAATTAACCAATTCACCACAACCGTTAAAATTAACCCTCTGGGCTCACGCGCAATTTGCGTAACGGCAGCAAAGTTAACTTGCACCATTACTGGATAAATCATTAACCAGATAAGCACACCAACAACCAGATTTACTTGTGCAAATTCAGCTTTCGATAGCCATGCAAATACGCTTGGTACCAGATGACCAAGTAGCGTACCGGCAATGATTGCCAGCCCAACCCAAGCTGATAAAAAGCGTTCAAATACACCCATCTTTAACGTCCTTTTGAAGTTGAGGATTGTACTCTGCCGTTGTGGCGATGATGTGTCGCATCCAATCCGGCATACTTGGGTTTAGTTTATAATGCACCCAGCGCTGCTCTTTTCTATCAATCAGCAAACCGTACTCGCGCAATTGCGCAAGGTGTCTCGACACCTTGGGTTGTGACATCCCGGTTGCATCGACAAAATCACAAACACAAAGCTCATCATGTTTATCTAACATTAGGATCATTGTCAGCCGTAACGGGTCCGCCATAATCTTGAAAAAATCATGGGGAGTATTGAACAAATGAGGTTGCTGCAGGCTTTTGCGTATAATCAACAAAAACATGCGAATACGTTCACTCAATTCTTGAGCTGTTCGTTTGAACGCGTCAGCACGGCGGCTGGTAACTGGATCAGGGAAGTCCCACGCAATAAAGTTCATGCCTTGAAAGCTTGCCTGACATTCGGTGCGCGCTCTATCGCAAAGACTAATCACGTAATCGAACTTAGTATCTGGTAGCTCATCAAGTGATTTTGAGCGCAAACCGTCCGTTTTGATGTTAAGGCTTTGCAGCGCGGCTCGCGCTTCTGGCTCAACTTGACTCGGTGCCGTTCCAGCACTGTATATCTCTATCGTGTCGCCAGCAAACTGCCGCATGATTGCTTCAGCCATCACTGAGCGTGCTGAATTCGCAGTACATAGAAATAAAACTTTCATGAAATTGGGCTGCCTATACATTCGATTTTTCATATATATGGTAAATCGAATGTATTGGATAGGCAATAAAAAACCCGAAAGTTTTTAAGCTTTCGGGTTTTTTAGAATTTGGAGCGAGAAACGAGATTCGAACTCGCGACCCCAACCTTGGCAAGGTTGTGCTCTACCAGCTGAGCTATTCTCGCATGTGTTAACGAGGGCGTATTTTACGGATTCACCTGTTTTCGTCAACCTATTTTTTATCGTTTTGCGTTTGTTCGCTCGGTTTTTGAGCACCTGCGGAGCACCCCTCAGCCATTTTCCAAGCTATTGGAAATGGTGCTGCAACAGCATCACCTTGTTTATTTACGAAAACTAACGCGTTTCTTTCAACTGTGGTTAACCAATTGGTGATAACCTCAAATCGTACAATCCATTGGTGAAGTTCGCAGCGCAACTGCTGTAACGAAGAATTTTCGGGGCTTTGTGCTACCACAGGTGCTGATACCAAAACGAAAAATAACAGCAAGAACATGCGCATAATCATGACTTGTGCTCCTTTTCTTTACTTGCTGAAAGTTTGTGTTCGAGCCCTTCTAAGCGCTGCGGCTCTTCCCCTGGCATACTGATATAAAATGCATTACTTACTACAGGCATGCCATCGGGCATCACTTTGTTCTCAAATACCAACTCAATGCTCAATTTGGCCATATGACTGTCATGACGAAAAGATGGATTTAAAAACAAATCTGGCTTCACCCCATTGGTGGTTATTTCTTGTGGAAAATAGGCCGAGAGAACTTGAGCAATGCGTTTGCCAATAAGTCGTTTGTAATCTTGCTCATAGTCGCGCAATTTGGCATCAACCGGTAAATACCGGTACACCGAATAGGTAAGATAAGCTTCGGCAAACCGCGCCAGATCATCGCGGTTTCGCGCTGACGCGGCCTTTCCTAACACGCGTAAAATCGTATCTTTCGCATAATCCCTGAAACTCTCTCGCAGCGAGGTTAATGGCTGCCACTTCCGAGCCGTTAATATTGCCTTAGCGCAATTTCGAGCTCTGCCGTCCCAATCCTCATAAAGTTCAGACATGCTCGGTACACCGGAGCCGTGAACTTCAAGCAGCCACTGCTTCGCCGATTGGCTCATGCGCTCTTCAAAGTAGCCCTCAAACTTGCTAAACCGAGTCAACACCCCACGCATTTGTGCTTTGAAACCAGCTTCCATATGGAGTTGCAGCGGTAAAAAACGTTGATTCCGATCGCGGTTAAACGCCAGCATTTTTGCCACCACGCCGTTTAACACGCGCTCGTCATCATTCATTGATGCGCGCACAAGTGATTCAATGTAGAGATCGTAAAGTTGCTCGCGTGCTTGCTTGGCTTTGCGTCTTAAACGATACGGCTTGTAAGGAACATCTTGGGTTTGCTTTAAAAAGGTTTCATACGCAATGATGGTATTACGGCGTTCGGATAAAAAGAAATTACGCTGATGCGAGCGTACTTGCCGCCACGCAAAAAAAGCAAAACTGAAGAGTCTTTGTCCGCCCCACAACAATGGCGGTAGCAACCACCATATGTAGTTTGAAAACCAGCTACCCGGCAAGGAAAACGGTACAGCTGCTTGTTTTATTTCCAACTCTGTTAGTGCCTGCTCACTATCAACAGAAGGAGCGTACCAAACCAATTCCGCGAAGCTTCGCAAAGGTACCCAACGGTTAATATGCCAAGCAAGATATGCATCGTGCTCACCATACAGCGTTTCAATGCGCTTTTGATGATCAACAAAAGCTACGTATTTAGGCGGGCCAAAGGTGAACCCTAAAATGACTACCAAACCTCCAGCAATAAGAAGTTTCAACACGAGCTTAAGCTTCCTTGTTGTTATTATTATTTAAATAGGTGCGTACGGTAATATTTTAATTCTTCGATGGACTCACGAATATCTGCCAAAGCTGTGTGTGCCCCTTGTTTGGTTAAACCGTTTGCAACGTCAGGTGCCCAATATTTTGCGAGCTGTTTCAAAGTACTAACATCAAGATTACGATAATGAAAATAAGCTTCTAGTTCGGGCATGTGCTTCGCCAAAAAACGGCGATCCTGACAAATACTATTGCCACACATTGGCGAACTTCCCGGCGTCACCCATTGCTGCAAAAACTCGATGGTTGCAGCGCTCGCCGCTTGCTCATCAACTTTGCTCGCTTGAACGCGCTCAACCAGTCCAGAATTAGTATGCGTCGTAACATTCCAATCGTCCATTTTTTTCAAATTCGCGGCGGACTGATGGACAGCAATTACCGGCCCTTCTGCAAGTACGTTAAGTTCATAGTCAGTTACGATTGTTGCAATTTCAATAATATGGTCATAATCAGGTACTAAACCCGTCATTTCCAAGTCAATCCAAATCAGCCGTTCTGCGCTTGCGCTCATTCAAGGTACCTTATTTGATTACAATTAAGTTCAGGCACTATTGTGCTTAATAATGTATGATCGTTGCCAGTATGAACTGGAATTTAATTGATGGCAAAACAGCGAAAACTGAATAAAGGACAATTGCGTCGCATTCGCTCTAATCAAGAGAAGCGAATTCACCGATCCGATAACGAGCTCGACGTTCCAGATGCCGTGCTAGAAAATTCTGAAGCCGGTATTGTCGTGAGTCGATTCGGTCAACAAGCGATCATTTGTACTGAATCTGAGCCTGCACTGCGCTGCCACATCCGACGCGCGGTAGACTCATTGGTTTGCGGTGACGAGGTTGTTTGGCGCCGTTTTAAACAGCGCTCCGATGACATCGCTGGCGTTATTGAGGCAGTGCAGCCTCGGCGTTCGCTATTAAGCCGCCCCGATTATTATGATGGCGTTAAACCTGTTGCTGCAAATGTCGATCAGATCTTAATTATCTCGAGCGTCTTACCTGCTTTTTCTTCGCAAATTATTGATCGCTATTTAGTGGCCTGCGAAGACATAGAAGTTACCCCAGTTATTGTGCTCAACAAAGCTGATTTAACAGCAACGCTAACACCTGAAGAGCAACGAGACATTACGGAAGCCCTCGCTGTTTACCGAGCCATCGGGTACGACGTTCTGGAGGTGAGTGCTAAACAGCCAGAGTCGTTAAGCGCATTGCAACAATTGCTCGATGGTCATGTCTCAATAGTTGTCGGCCAGTCAGGCGTAGGTAAGTCATCGTTAGTTAATGCGCTATTACCAAACATCGACGCCGAAGTAAGTCCGGTGTCGGATAATTCCGGATTAGGTCAGCACACCACCACAGTGGCAACCCGTTATGTTGTTCCAACTGGCGGTGTACTGATTGATTCACCGGGTATTCGAGAGTTCGCACTGTGGCATCTGGATCCCGAACGCGTTGCTTGGTGCTATAAAGATTTTCGTCCATACTTAGGCCAATGTAAGTTTCGTGACTGTAAACACATAGATGACCCAGGCTGTGCACTCCAAGAAGGGTTAGAATCAGGTGAACTGCACGCGCTTCGGCTGTACAATTTCCACAAAATTATTGAGTCGATGGCCATTAAGAAGCCGTCGCGAGCAACGTCTAGAGGTAAAAAAACGTGAATTGGGATCGCGCGAAAATTCAATTACAACATTGGTTACCGAAACACGGCCTTTCACGCTTGGTGGGTAAATTCGCCGCCGCTCGTGCTGGCTGGTTTACACAAATGTTTATTCGCTGGTTCATTCGTCAATATAAAATTGATATGAGTGAGGCAGTACATGAAGATCCACGCGCATATAAAACCTTCAATGAGTTTTTCACCCGCCACTTAAAGCCGGAATTGCGACCTCTTAAAGCCGATAAAGCCAACCAGTTCGCTCATCCTGTCGACGGTGCCATTAGTCAACTTGGCGATATTGAAGAAGGCCGTATATTTCAGGCTAAAGGTCACGACTACAGTCTTACTGATCTGGTTGGCGGTGACCCGCGCGATGCACACGCGTTTCGCGAAGGTGATTTCGCAACAATTTACCTAGCCCCTAAAGACTATCATCGCATTCATATGCCATGCGATGGCGTTTTACGCAAAATGGTTTACGTACCCGGTGACTTGTACTCGGTTAACCCACTTACGGTTGCGCATGTACCGAATTTATTCGCGCGCAATGAGCGGGTTGTCGCTATTTTTGATGGTGAGTTTGGTAAGTTTGCGATGGTTCTGGTTGGTGCAACAATTGTTGCCAGTATTGGTACAGTATGGTCGGAGACGGTTACGCCTCCTCGCGGCTCCAGTGTTCATGCTTGGGAATACCCTGCATCAGGTGATCAGGCTATTGCACTTAAAAAGGGCGAGGAAATGGGGCACTTTAAACTCGGTTCCACAGTAATCCTGCTGTTCCCCAACGATGCCATTGATTTCGAAGATGAACTGAAAGCCGGCTCAGTAACCCGTATGGGTGAGCTTCTCGGTCAGCGCGACGACTAAGCATGCTAATCTTTGCCCATCGCGGTGCGAGTTTTGAAGCCCCGGAAAATACGATAGCGGCATTCAGTAAAGCGCTTGATGCTCAAGCCGATGGCATTGAGATTGACGTTTATCCACTTGAAGACGAATGGATTGTCTTTCACGATAGATATCTAGCACGTTTAACCGCCCATCAAGGGCGGTTGCAAGACTTGACGCTTGCCCAGTTACGCACCCTGAAAGTATTTGGCCAACAAACGATACCCACACTGGACGAGGTATTGGATTATATCGGTGGACGCTGCCACGTAAATATAGAGCTGAAAGGTGCCGATATAAAACGCGGACTAACCCGCCATTTAAGGCGCGCAGTTGCTCAAGCGAATTTCCAGCCCGAACAGCTCATAGTCTCCAGCTTCAATCATCATTGGTTAGCCCAGCTCAAGCACGATCACCCGCAACAGCTGATCGGTGCGCTCACGACCAGCTGCCCACTAACCTACGCACAATTCGCACAAACCCTTCAAGCTTGGTCTGTGCATATCGATGTTGACTTTGTTACACAAGAATTCGTCGATGATGCGCATCAACGCGGTTTGAAGGTGTTAGTGTTTACTGTCGATGAACCGGACGATATGCGCGACTTAAAAGCGATGGGCGTTGATGGTATTTTCACCAACCACCCATCACTTGCGCGAAATGTGATCAGCGGGCTTTTTGTTGACGCCCGCGAATCAAATCACCTCGATTAAGCGTCGAAGTTACCTTTAGTATCTGGATGACTTACCTCTAACTGCGCAATCTCGTTAGAAACTTTCTCTGGCGAAGTTGTATTTCGTGCCAGCAGCGAATATAACGATGGAACAATAAATATCGTTAAAAACGCTGACAACGCCACACCAGCAAAAATAACGGTACCAATAACCATACGGCTTTCGGCACCAGGCCCTGAACCAAGGATCAGCGGAACTGCGCTCATTAACGTTGTGAACGCTGTCATGACAATTGGCCGCAGGCGCTGCTGAGAACCTTTCACAATCGCTTCATCAAATTGCATACCGGCATCGCGCAATTGGTTGGTAAACTCAACGATCAGGATACCGTTTTTAGCTGCCAGCCCGATAAGCATCACGATACCAATTTGGCTATAAATGTTGATGGTCATGCCGGTTACATAGAGCCCAATAATAGCGCCCAAAAACGCGATAGGTACCATCAGCATAATCACCAACGGATGCACAAAGCTCTCAAACTGCGCCGCAAGCACCAAATAAGCAACCAATAATGCCAGCACGAAGACAAAGATGACCGAGCTACCGCTCTCCTTGTACATCTGTGACTCGCCTTTATAGTCGATGCTCACGTCATCAGGTAACTCTGTGCGTACGATTTCTTCCAAATACGTTAAAGCTTCACCTAACGAATAACCTTCGGCCAAGTTCGCTTCAATGGTAATGCTGCGCATTCGGTTATACCGATTCAGCGACCCTGATGTTGCTTGTTCTTCCACCGTAACTAAGTTCGATAGCGGAATTAACTGACTCGAACTGTTTGAGCGCACATAGATATTATCAATTGCTGTTGGGCTGCGATAATCCGCGCGCTCACCTTCCAAAATAACATCATACTCTTCACCGCGGTCCAGGTAGGTTGTCGCACGACGTTGCCCCAACATGGTTTCAAGGGTACGACCAATATCGCCAACCGACACACCAAGGTCTGATGCGCGCTCCTGATTAATACGAATTAATAACTGCGGTAAGGTAGCTTTGTAATCACTGTCTAAGTCCATTAAGTTCGGATTTTGACTGGCTTTTTCAATGACAATATCACGGTACGCAGCGAGCTGTTCGTAGGTATTGCCTTGCAGAACAAACTGCACGGGACGCCCATTGCCACCACTTATACCACTGCGCATAAAGGCAAATGCCCGCACCCCAGTAACATTATTAAGCTGTTCTGAAACTTCATCCATGAGCTCAAAAGTGGACCATTCACGCTCTTCAAAAGGAATTGCACCGACAATCGCGACCCCGGCCGAGTTGCCCCAACCTGGTGAACGAATAATCAAACGGTCGATTTTACCCTGATCAATATACGGCATCAGAATACTTTCAATCTCGCGCATGTTGGCAGAATTCGACTCGAAACTGGCCCCTTCTTCGCTTCGCACCATGACATAAAAGGTGCCGCGGTCTTCCGGCGGAACAAACTCCTGCTCTATAAATTGCATCATGCCGTACGACACGACGCCGGCCAAAATAACCAACAAGCCTGCCATCCACGGGTAGGCAAGCGTGCGTTTTAAAACACGCACATAACCAGACTCAACCCAGGCAAAAACCTTATCGATGATGAGTCCGAACTTACTGGAACGCTCTTTCTTTTTCAGAATTTTCGAGCTGAGCATGGGCGATAGGGTTAAGGCTGCAATACTCGAAAAGGCCACTGCTGCCGCAATAGCCAACGCAAACTCGGTAAACAGCTGACCGATATTGCCGTCTAAAAATGCAAGAGGGACAAACACTGAAATCAACACAAGTGTTGTAGCAACTACAGCAAAACCGACCTCACGCGCACCCCGATACGCCGCCAATAACGGCGGTTCACCCGCCTCAATGCGCCGATAAATATTTTCCAATACAACAATGGAATCATCTACCACCAAGCCGATGGCTAAAACCAACGCCAACAAGGTCAACAGGTTAATTGAAAAACCCATCGCGAATAGCGCGATATAGGATGCGATGATGGCAACAGGCACCGTCAACGCTGGAATCAACGTGGCGCGAATGTTCCCAAGGAACATGTAGATAACGATAACCACCAAACCCATTGCAATACCAAGGGTGTTGTATACCTCGTCAATTGAGCCTTTGATGAATATCGACGAGTCGTAGCTGGGTACAATAAACATTGTTTCCGGCAATGTCTGGGCTATTTGGTCAATTTCTCGCCGAACATTTTCAACAACTTCCAGCGTATTCGCCTTCGATTGCTTGACGATACCCACACCAACCATGTTGATGCCGTTACCACGGAAATCGGTTTTGTCATTTTCGGCACCCATTTCAATGCGCGCCACTTCTGCGAGGCGCACCAGCTGCCCATTGTCCCCACGTTTAATGGTTAAGCGTTTAAAATGCTCCGGCGTAAGATAAGTACGTGCAACTCGTACCGTAAATTCGCGGTCAATGGATTCAACTTCACCCGCTGGTAATTCAACGTTTTCAGAGCGTAAACGGTTTTCGATATCGGTAACCGTAATATTACGAGCCGCCATGGCATCACGATCCAGCCATACGCGCATCGCATAACGACGCTCACCGCCTAAATTGACGCGAGCAACACCATCGACCACCGACAACCGCTCAGCTATATAGCGGTCCGCATAGTCCGTCAGTTCAAGCACCGACATGGTTTCGCTGCGTAAGTTGTACCAAACAATCGTACTTTCATCGGAGTTCGCTTTGGAAACTTCCGGCGGGTCAACTTGTTCTGGCAGGTTATCGACTACACGCGAAACCCGATCACGAACATCGTTGGCAGCGGCATCTATGTCCCGCTCCAGGGTGAATTCGATACTGATACGCGAGCGACCATTGCGGCTACTCGAGTTGATATTTTTGATGCCTTCAATACCGCTAATGCGGTCTTCTATCACCTGCGTGATTTGTGTTTCCACAATATCAGCCGACGCACCGGTATAACTAGTATCAATCGACACTACCGGCGGATCAATGTCAGGGTACTCGCGCAGCGGCAGCATCGTAAAGGCGACAATACCAAACACGATAAGTAAAATATTAACAACGGAGGCAAAAACCGGACGTTTTACCGAAATATCTGACAACAACATCGCGTTTAGCCCTCCCGTACGGTTACGGCAACACCGTCACGAAGACGAACCATCCCCTCGGTTACCACTTTGTCACCTGGCTCAATACCTTCCAATACTTCAACAATGCCTGGCTTACGACGCCCGATAGTGACAGGCACTTGGCGTGCGATGTTTTCGGCGTCAATGATGTAGACGTAGGTGCGATCATTAATCGGTACAATAGCCTTTTCAGGCAGAATCATCGTCTCATCGACGCTACGTAAAAGGTTTACACGTAACAACATGCCCGGGCGCAGTTTATTATCGTCATTGGGGATTGTTGCGCGTACCAAAATGGAGCGCGTTAACGGGTCAACACGCGAGTCGATACTTAAGATTTCACCACGAAATTCTTCACCCGGGTAGGCGCCGCTTCTTGCTGCGACACTTTGACCAGTGCGCAAGCTAGCAAAAAACAATTCAGGTACGTTGAAATCAAGTTTGATTGGGGTGACATCATCAAGCGTTGTGATTTGTTCACCCGGTGACACCAATGAACCGACACTTACGTGACGAATGCCAAGGCGGCCATCGAATGGTGCAATGATGCGCTTTTGCGCAAGTTGTGTTTCAGCCACTTCAAGCGCTGCGATAATTTCTTTAACTTGCACGTCTTGAGTTTCTAATTGTTGCTGTGACGCAGCATTTTGACGACGTAGATCAACCAAGCGTTGATATTGGCGATTCGCTTCAGCTAAACGGAACTTCAGCTCTTGCACGCGGGCTTTTTCTTCACGTGAATCAAGCTCTATTAACAAGTCACCAGCTTGGACGACATCGCCATCATCAAAGTGCACCGCCATAACGATATCTTGTGCTTGAGCAGTTACAACGATGGACTCGTTTGCTTGAGCCGTACCGAGTGCTTCGATGACATCACGAAACTCACTGATTTGCGCGGCTTGCACGCGAACAGGAACCGGATTTTGCGGACGCTCTTCTTTGCCCGCATTCGGGTCGGCAAAACCGAAAAAATAGGCGGCCGCAGCGATTGCGATCACCACAAAGATAGTTATTGGATTAAAAATATTTCGTGCTGCCATAAATCCCTCAGGTTACTACGTCGGCTTCATGTCATGGTCTGACACTATTGTAACCTAGGGATTCAATGCAACATCCCCGCTTATCGGACAATAAGCGGGATTTACCGCAAATAAAGTAAATTACTTGTGATACGCAGGGCTTAGCTTGTGAACAGCTTCAATAAATGCACCTGCATGGTCAGGGTTTACTTCGGGGTGAATACCATGACCAAGGTTGAATACATGGCCAGTACCTGAACCATAGCTTTCAAGTATCGTTGCTACTTCGGCTTCTATTCGTGCCGGAGGGGCATACAATACGCTTGGGTCCATGTTGCCCTGCAATGCGACCTTGTCATTTACCGCTTTGCGAGCGGTGCCTAAATCAGTGGTCCAATCGACACCAAGCGCATCACAACCGGTTGCAGCCATGTCTGCTAGCCAAGCGCCGCCGTTCTTGGTGAATAATGTGATCGGTACTTGACGCCCATCGGCGTGACGGGTTAGTCCGTTCACAATTTTTTGCATGTAATTCAATGAAAATTCGCGATAGTCGCGCGGGCTTAGTACACCGCCCCACGTATCAAAAATCATAACCGCCTGAGCACCTGCAGCAATTTGCGCGTTCAAGTAACTGGTTACCGACTGCGCCAGTTTATCCAGTAACATGTGCATGGCTTGAGGTTCGCTAAACATTAGCTTTTTAACTTCACTGAAATTCTTAGTGCTGCCGCCTTCAACCATATAAGTCGCGAGTGTCCACGGGCTGCCTGAGAAGCCAATCAGTGGCACTTGACCATTCAGCTCGCGCCGAATAGTACGCACGGCATCCATCACATAGCGCAACTCTTGCTCAGGATCTGGCACACCCAGCTTCTTGATGCTATCTAAATCGCGTACTGGTCGAGCAAACTTAGGCCCTTCACCGGCTTCAAAGTAAAGACCCAGCCCCATCGCGTCGGGAATGGTTAATATGTCTGAAAATAAGATAGCTGCATCCAGAGCAAAACGACGCAATGGTTGCAAAGTCACTTCGCAGGCTAGTTCAGCATTTTTACATAAAGCCATAAAATCGCCAGCTTGCTTACGAACTTCGCGATACTCCGGCAAATAACGCCCGGCCTGACGCATCATCCAAATCGGGGTGCGTTCGGTCGGCTGGCGCAACAAGGCACGAAGATACAAATCATTTTTTAATTCAGACATGTCTATGATTATCCAATTTAACCATTAATTAATGCGCGCATTTTAGCAGTATTAGGATTTGCTTTCCTGATCAATTTCAGCTTTTAGCCGCATGATTAATTTATTTGCGATGGTACCTTCCGCCGGAATTCGCGGCAGATTATCGATGTCGTACCAGCCCCCTTCTTCCAGCTCAAAGGGATCAATACGTACGTCGCCGCTATCCCATTCAGCAATATAGCCAATCATCAGAGAGTTAGGGAATGGCCACGACTGGCTACTCACATAACGGGCGTTCTTTATTCGCACGCCTGCTTCTTCCATCACTTCACGTTCAAGTGTCTGCTCCAGTGGCTCGCCAGCTTCAACAAAGCCAGCTAACACAGAATAAAGCCCCTCGGGATGCCTTTTGCCACGGGCCAGCAATATTTGTCTGCCTTTTCGTATGGCGACAATGATACATGGTGAAATACGTGGGTAGCAGCGATGCTGGCAACTGTGACAATGCATTGCTATTTCCCAGTCAACAGCTTGCATACGCGAGCCGCAGCGCCCACAAAACCGATGTGTTGACAAAAAGTCAGCGACTTGTTTTGAGCGTGCCGCCATGGCAAACATTTCCGTATCGGTGCCAATAATTAACTCACGCACACTAAGAAACTCACCAACCGCAGAAAAATTGGTGTCGCCAAAATCAGCGACTACCAGATAACAATGGCGCTCTCTTAATTCACCGATGAATACCGTTTTGTATTCTGATAAATCAGGAAATGGCATTTCATCCAGCAAGCCATGAGGAATTTGCTTTTCTTCAGTAAGAAGAATCTCACCGCCAGAAATGACAAACCACCAAACCGGTTCATCCTGAGCTGGACGTTGATAGGGTTTATTCATGTAAATTAGCCCGCGATTAATCGAAAACAGTTGACGCTAGCTTAGCATCATCAGTAGATTGGTTGCTATCAAACAAACGGAGATGAACATGTTAAAACGTAACGAGCAGGCCAAGCAACGCTGGGGAGGCGCCCACGCTGCAGTGGATACTTGGTTACAAGAACGACAAGCTTTGCTTATCGAATATTTTAAGCTGGCTGGCTTACCACCCTATGAACGTGATGCGAATGCTCTACCTGCAACTCAAGACATATCGAATTTTTGCGGACTATTAATGGACTACGTTTCGTCCGGTCACTTCGAAGTTTACGACTCGATTATTTGCAACAGTAAAAATGCACCCGAATCAACCCGAGCGTTAGCTGAAGAAGTATTCCCATTAATTAGCGATACCACGGAAATTGCGCTGGACTTTAATGATAGCTATGCCGACGTAACGCCTGAAACGCAATTGAATGGGTTTGATGGCGACTTATCGAATTTAGGTGAAGCGCTTGAACTGCGTATGGAGTTCGAAGATAGGTTATTAAATACGTTAGAGCAGCATAAGCTGCTCTAACGTTATTGCATTCAAAGCGGATTATTGTTTCGCTTCGATTTCAACAGGTTGTTCTTCCATATCTTCTGGATTCACAATATTCAGAAGCTCAACTTCAAACACCAAGGTGGCGTTCGGAGGAATTTGACCGTTACCCGCGCCACGTTCGCCGTAAGCCAAGTCCGCAGGAATCACGAAACGGTACTTATCACCAACGCTCATCAATTGAACACCTTCAGTCCAACCGGCAATAACACGGTTTAATGGCAGAACTAACGGTTCGCCACGATCGACTGAGCTGTCAAAAACTTCGCCGTTGATTAAGGTGCCATGATAATGAACTTCAACTAAATCAGTCGCTGCTGGCTGCGCACCACCCTCAGGGCCTTCTTGCAAGACTTCATACTGCAACCCAGACTCGGTTACCGTTACACCTTCTTTCTTGGCGTTTTCAGCTTGATAAGCCTCGCCTTCTTCCAATGCTTTACCGCCAACAACAGTTGCACGCTGTTCAGCAATTTGCGCTTGCATGGCAGTGATTAACTCTTCTGCCTCTGCTTGTGAAATTTTCGCATCGCCTTTCACTGCATCAACAAAACCGGCAATAACGAGGTCACGATTCAATACAAACTCAGCTTCTTCTTGGCGATTCAGTGTGTCACCAACATATTCACCAAGTGTAGAACCAAAAGCGTAGGCCATTTTGTCCTGTTCAGCCTCTGGCGCAGCTTCGCTCACAGGGAATTTCTCTTGTTGCATACAACCAGTTACTGCAAGCGCTACAACAGCCAGCGCCAATGGCTTTTTAAATTGCTTCATTTATTGTCTCCAGGATTGAATTCTGTGTCAGAGTAAGTTGTAATTCGTCGCGCTGAATATACTACACATAAATAGGGGTGTTTGCCTATGGCTGCGCAACACGATGATGAATTATCGCGACGTATCGCAGACCTTGAGAGCCAATTAGCTTTTCAAGAAGATACGATTGAAACACTGAACCAGCTAGTTACTCAACAGGCGGGCGAACTCCAACTCTTGCATCATCAGATGCGTTTATTGGGTGAAAAGTTCCAACAAATAAGTGATCCCGAAGGTTCCTCTTCCAATGACCCGTCTCAGGAAGTTCCTCCACACTACTAACATGCGCAAAACTTGACCCGATGTGACTGACCCCGTATAACATTCTTTCTACGTTTTCGGAGGTTTCATGTCGGTACAACACCCAATCATCGCAGTCACCGGTTCATCAGGAGCTGGGACCACCACAACGAGCCAAGCGTTGCGGCATATTTTCCGCTCCTTGGACGTTAAAGCTGCGTGTGTTGAGGGCGATAGCTTCCACCGATACTCACGGCCAGAAATGGAACTGGCAATTCGAAAAGCCCAAGAACAAGGGCGCCATATCAGCTACTTTGGCCCTGAAGCTAACGATTTTACGCGCTTAGAAGCACTGTTTCGCGAATACGGCGCCACCGGCAACGGGCAGATTCGTCGTTATTTACACAATTTTGATGATGCAGTGCCCTACAACCAAGTACCCGGCACCTTCACCCCATGGGAACCGCTCACTGCCGGAACGGACCTGCTGTTTTACGAGGGCTTACATGGTGGCGTATCTGGCGATGGCTACAATGTGGCTCAACATGTTGATTTACTCATCGGCATGGTGCCTATTGTCAACCTGGAGTGGATTCAGAAGCTGCTGCGGGACACCTCTGAACGTGGCCATTCACGCGAAGCGGTAACGCAAAGTATTGTGCGTAGCATGGAAGACTACATCCATCATATTGTGCCGCAATTTTCACGTACCCACATAAATTTCCAACGTGTGCCTACGGTGGACACGTCAAATCCATTCAGCGCCAAAGACATTCCGTCACTTGACGAAAGTTTTGTCGTTATCCGGTTTCGGGGAATGAAAAATGTCGATTTCCCGTATTATCTGCGCATGATAGATGGGTCGTTCATGTCACGGATGAACACATTGGTGGTTCCGGGTGGAAAAATGGTATTTGCTATGGAGTTAATTTTGGCGCCGCTTATTGAGGAAATCCTTGATAAACAGCGCAAAGGCGCCTAAAGCTTTCCGCTCATTTACAGCCAGAGGCTTTGATATTCAGCACCCCGGTCTTGGGCAAGAATCGGCGTTAGGTAATCCATAATGTCATTTATCTGCTGCGTTAATCCGAAGGGTGGGTTAATAAACAGCATGCCGCACCCATTTAACTTGCTTGAGTCTGTTGCCGCGCGAATTAATAAATCGACCGCAAATAGTTTTTCTACCCCCGGTATAGATTTCACTTTTTGATGAAAATCACCGACAGTCAATGGGTCTTTGATTGGATACCATACGGCATAAATACCTGTAGCCCAGCGTTTAACGCCTTCTTGGAGAGCTTTAACCACTTGCTCAAACTCGTCACGCTGCTCAAACGGCGGATCAATAAGTACCATGCCACGTTTCTGTGGGGGCGGTAGGAGAGCTTTTAACGCTCCATAACCGTTGGTATGTTCAAGTACCTTGATTTGCTTGGCTGCCGGAAATTCCTTCCGTACATTTTCGCTCAGTGCGCCGCTATCTTCCCGATGCATTTCACACAAGGTAAGTTGGTCTTGTTCGCGCAAATGCTGTGCGCTAAACCATGGCGAGCCCGGATACCAGCGCAATTGTTCCGGTTGATTCGGATCATTAACCTCGCGAACCAAATTAACGTAGCGCTGAATAGACTCTGGCAGGTCACTACGATTCAATAACCGCCCAATACCCTCGACTGCCTCACCTGTTTTCTGCGCTTGTTCGCCGGTTAAGTCGTACATACCGATACCCGCATGGGTATCAAGCAACCAAAATGGCTTGTCTTTTTGTTGCAGGTAATCAAGTGCTACGCATTGCAATACGTGCTTGAGCACATCGGCAAAATTGCCAGCATGGTAACTATGCCGATAATTCATTTACACGTTCTCAATACTGTAACTGTGGGTAAGCTGCACTGATGCTTCGAGCATTTTCGCAACTGAACAATACTTGTCGGCTGAGAGCGCGACAGCGCGTTCAACATGCTTGTCTGCAACATCAGTGCCCGTCACAACAAAATGCAAATGCACTTTCGTAAAAACGGCAGGTACCGCGTCAGCGCGCTCGCCTTTAACTTCACAACGCACCGCCGAAACTTGCTGGCGAGCTTTTTCTAAAATACTCACCACGTCCACTGAGGAGCAACCGCCAGCTGCCATCAATACCAACTCCATTGGGCTTGCAGCCTCGGCTTTATTGCCGTCCATTGTTACTGAATGGCCCGAACCAGACTCAGCTTCAAATACTAAACCGTCGCGCCAGTTAACCGTTGCTTGCATTGCTGCTGCCATTAGGTGCTCCCTAGTGAATGTGTTTTATAACTAAAATTTAAGACCTGGTGCGAGTTTCTCAGGCATTGCAACATGCTCAGCTTCAACTGAAGCAACCGGATATGCACAATAATCAGCTGCATAATAAGCGCTGGCACGGTGGTTACCACTAGCACCCACGCCACCAAATGGTGCCGCGCTACTTGCGCCTGTAATCGGCTTATTCCAGTTCACAATACCAGCGCGGATGCGCTTAAAGAAATACCGGTAGGTTTCTTCGCTATCGCAAAGAATGCCCGCTGAAAGACCGTACTTGGTATTGTTGGCCTCTTTAATTGCCGCATCTAAATCGGTGTAACGGTAAACTTTTAATAGCGGCCCAAAATGCTCAATATCCGGCATTTCTTCAACATGCGTGACGTCTAAAATGCCTGGTGTGACAAAACCGAGATTGTGGTCTTTCTGCAGCATTTTTAATAAGATTTTAGCGCCAGCGTCAATGAGATCATTTTGCGCCTTGACCATATCTGTGGCTGCCTTCGCTGAAATCATTGCACCCATAAATGGTTGCGGGTCAGCTTCATAATCGCCAACTTGAATATTTTCCGTTACTTCAATCAAGCGTTTCAATATCGCATCGCCCTGCGGTCCCTTTTCAATAAACAAGCGACGAGCACACGTACAACGTTGACCGGACGTGATGAATGCAGATTGCACAATATCGTGCACTGCGGCATCGATATCAGCGACATCTTTTACGATGAGTGGATTATTACCACCCATTTCCAGGGCTAAAATTTTATCTGGGCGACCGGCATACAATTTATGAAGCACATGCCCGGTATTCGAAGAACCGGTAAAGAAAAGGCCATCGATTTGTGGGTGCGCCGATAGCGCTTTGCCGGTATCCACCAAGCCTTGAACGAGGTTTAATACGCCTTTCGGCAATCCTGCTTTTTCCCACATTTTGACAGTAAACTCTGCCACTTTAGGGGTCATTTCGCTGGGTTTAAATACCACTGTATTGCCCGCCAACAATGACGGCACAATGTGCCCGTTCGGTAGGTGGCCTGGGAAGTTATAAGGGCCATACACAGCAACCACACCATGTGGTTTGTGGCGTATAAATGCTTTAGCGCCAGGCATTGGGTTTTCGACGGTACCGGTACGCTCGTGGTAGGCACGTTCAGAAATGGCGACTTTACCAATCATTGCACCAACTTCTGTTAGTGTTTCCCAAATAGGCTTACCGGTTTCTTCGGCAATGATATGAGCAAATTTCTGCTTGTTCTCTTCCAACAGTTCAGCGAACCGCTTACAAATTGTTAGGCGGTCTTCAAAACTGCGTTCGGCCCAATCAACGAATGCCGCGCGGGCTGCCATCACGGCAGCGTCAACCTGCTCTTCAGTGGCTGCTTTACCTTCCCAAACCACTTCGTTACGGGCTGGGTCAACCGACTTAAATAATTCGCCTTCTCCGGCAATCCAATTGTTATTAATAAATAAATTCTGGTCTGACATTAGTTTGCTCCTGTCAATGTGACAAATCGAACGTTATCGCCATTTTGTACTTGCAGTGCTGCAGCCGTTTTCGCATCAAGAACCACATGATCATCAGCGAGCTCAAGGCGCGCTTGTGCGGCGCGGAAGTTTGCCACTTGTGTGTTGCAGACAATAAACCGCGACTGTTCTTTCGCAACATCTCCAATTTTTATAGGTAAGCGCTTACTTTCGCGTACGCTCTTAATATTAGAAACTTCAGCTTCTACCGTTGGACCCGCATCAAAAATATCTACATAGCCGCGACAGCGAAACCCTTCACTTTGCAACATTTTTAATGCTGGACGCGTATTATCATGTACCTGACCTATAACTGCTTGCGCCTCAGGCGGCAGCAATTTCACGTAAATAGGCAACTGCGGCATCAATTCAGCAACAAAGGTTTTTTCACCAATACCGGTTAAATAATCGGCTTGGGTAAAGTCCATTGAGAAAAAGTGCTGCTGCAACCAACCCCAAAACGGTGATTGCCCATTTTCGTCAGAAACACCGCGCATCTCCGCAATGGCAACTTCACTAAATCGGTTTCTAAACTCAGCCATAAACAGCATACGGAAGCGCGACAACACACGACCATTCATATTCTTTCTAAATGGTTCGCGTAAAAACAACGTGCACAATTCACTGAACCCAGTGTAATCATTACACAGCGTCAGTGTTTCAAGAGCGTTGTAGATATCCAATTCTTTTGAATGGTGTGTCACCGTACCTAAACGGTAATGATAGAAGGCATCGGAGAGGCCAACTGCAGCTTCAATAGCGCTGCAGCCAACCACTTCACCCGTGTCCGTTTCTTCCATGACAAACAAATAGCCCTCATCACCGGGCTCACTCACCTGTTCACGAGCAAAGGCTTCTTGAGCGCGAGCAATGCGGCGACGCAATAAATCTTCGTCAACAGGCAATGAGGTAAACCCGTGACCTGATTCAACTGCACACCGGTAGAGCGCCGCATAATCCTGCGGCTTAATCGGACGAACCACTAGCATAAGGTGTCTCCGTTTGGCTTAGCCAGCAAGCTTTGCGACTGCTCGCTCAAATCGCGCCAGCCCTTCAACAATATCTTGCTCAGGAATAATCAACGACGGTGTAAAGCGGATAACACTTGGCCCAGCAATCAGAACCATGGTGCCTTCATCGGCTGCGGCATTCAGAAAATCACGAGCTTTGCCGTCAAACTTCTCATTCAACTCTGCACCGATCAGCAAACCTTTGCCGCGAATGTCTTTGAAAATACCGTATTTTTCATTAATTTCTTGCAGTTTGTTTTTGAACAACTGCTCACGAACTTTCACACCTTCAAGCACGTCACTGGTATTTACGACATCAAATACGGCTTCAGCGACAGCACAAGCTAATGGGTTGCCACCATAAGTGCTACCGTGGGTGCCAGGCTTCAAATGCTGGGCAATCTCATCAGTTGTTAACATGGCACCAATTGGGAAACCACCGCCTAGCGCTTTAGCAGTTGATAGAATATCGGGGCTCACACCAAGTTGCTGATATGCGTACAAGCTTCCTGTACGACCAAAACCTGTTTGAACTTCATCGAATACCAATAACGCATTGTATTTATCACACAGCGCTCGCACGCCTTTTACGAAGTCTGCATCAGGGCTAATAACACCGCCTTCGCCTTGCAGAGGTTCCATCATTACTGCACAGGTTTGTTCAGACATGAGTTTTTCAAGTGCAGCAAGGTCGTTGTAATCAACGTGTTCTACCGCGCCAGGCTTCGGACCAAAGCCCTCAGAGTACGCAGGTTGGCCACCCACGGTAACGGTAAAGAAAGTGCGGCCGTGAAAACCTTTATTGAACGCAATAATTTGATTTTTCTCTGGGCCGAATTTATCAAGTGCCCAACGGCGGGCCAGTTTTAAAGCGGCTTCATTGGCTTCGGCGCCTGAGTTGGCGAAATAAACACGATCAGCAAAAGTTGCATCTGTTAGCTTTTTAGCCAAACGAATCGCTGGCTCGTTGGTGAATACGTTGCTCAAATGCCAAAGCTTGTTACCTTGCTCGGTTAACGCTTTAACCATAGCTGGGTGGCAGTGTCCTAAACAGTTGACCGCAATTCCGCCCGCAAAATCGACGTATTCTTTACCTTCTTGGTCCCAAACACGCGAGCCTTCACCTTTCACTGGTATCATTTTAGCCGGGTTATAGTTCGGCACCATCACATCATCAAATAAAGCGCGATTTACGTTGATCGTAGCAGTCATAAGGTTCCCTCGTTGCCTTGCAAATTAGTTTAGTTTGGCCGCTGAATAATAGCCGTATTTAGTGCGCATATTATTGCAGAAAAAAGCATCGCTGTCGTGCTTCAAGCTTAGAAAAAACGGGGGATTTCGGAGAGTTAGTTTATTTTGCAGCGCGCTTGCATAAGTATGCATGAAGCAGCAAATTTGAGTGAATAGTTAACGCAAAAATGACACTTATCTGGCCGCACAAAAGGCTAAAAAATGACCCAAAACATCATGCCCATACTCAGTTTCAATCGCCTCGGGGTGATATTGAACGCCCCAGATTGGCATATCCGCATGGCGAATTGCCATAACTTCACGTGAGCCATCTTTAGCTTCAGTCCACGCGTCCACAATAAGTTCTTTGGGGATGGAGCTGGGCGCTAAAACCAGTGAATGATAACGTGCGACCTGAATTGGGCTTGGTAAATCTTTGAACAACCCTTGATTTTCATGGTGCAATAAAGAAGTTTTGCCATGCATCACACGCTCGGCACGCACCACCTGAGCGCCGAACACCTGCCCGATGGCTTGATGCCCAAGGCAAACACCAAGTATGGGTAATTTGCCCGCAAAATGACGAATTACCTGCAAGGAAACCCCGGCCTCGTTCGGTGTACAAGGGCCGGGAGAAATAACAATACCGCTTAGCGGCAATTCGCTGATTTGTTCCAGGGATATTTGATCGTTCCGAACAACGTGTACCTGCGCGTTTAACTCCCGAAAGTAACGCACAACATTATGGGTAAACGAGTCATAGTTATCGATCATTAACAGCATAAGTTATGGCCGCGGTACGAACCCAATAACGTCATAAACTTTGCGTAACGTTTCAGCTGCATGTGCGCTTGCAGCTTGCGCCCCATTCGCCATAACCTGGTTCAAATAATCACGATTATTACGCAACTCTTGGTAACGCTGCTGAATTGGCTCAAGCATAGCTACCACAGCATCCGCCGTATCACCCTTTAAATGACCATACATTTTGTCTTCGTATGCAGGCACCAAATCGGCAATTGATTTGCCGGTTGCCGCAGACAAAATTGAAAGCAAGTTCGATACACCCGGCTTTTCTTCGGTATCAAAATAAATGCGAGCTTGCTCATCAGAGTCAGTCACTGCGCGCTTCAACTTTTTCGTGATTTTTTTCGGCTCTTCTAATAACCCAATAAAATTATTTGGGTTCTCATCAGACTTGGACATTTTCTTGGTCGGCTCTTGCAGGCTCATAACGCGTGCACCAACTTCCGGAATGAACGGGTCAGGTATGGTGAATACATCGCCATAAATGTTGTTGAACCGTGTTGCCACATCGCGCGCTAATTCAAGATGTTGTTTCTGATCATTACCGACCGGCACTTCATTTGCTTGATAAAGTAAAATATCTGCCGCCATCAATGCTGGATACGTAAACAAACCGGCATTGATGTTGTGCGCGTGCCTATCTGACTTGTCTTTAAACTGCGTCATACGATTCAACTCACCCATTTGGGTGTAACAATTCAAGACCCAAGCCAACTGGGCATGTTCAGGCACGTGCGATTGCACGAAAATAATACTTTTTTCTGGGTCTAAACCGCAGGCCATATAAAGCGCCAAGCCGTCTAGCGTTGCTTCGCGCAGTTTTTCTGGGTCCTGACGCACCGTAATCGCATGCAAATCAACCAGCATAAAACGGCAATCATGAGTTTCTTGCATTTTTACCCACTGACGCAGGGCGCCAATGTAATTACCAATCGAGAGTTGTCCTGACGGCTGACAGCCACTTAATACAATGGGTTTACTCATAAATTTTTATATCCGTTATTAAGCTACAGTTGCTAATTGTTTCCGCATTTCGCCGATTACTTTGGCATAGTCGGGTTGATTAAATATTGCGGAGCCTGCGACAAACATATCGGCACCGGCTGCTGCAATTTCAGCGATATTGTCCACTTTAACGCCGCCATCTATCTCTAATCGAATATCACGTCCGCTGGCGTCGATTATTTTACGTGCCTGACGCAACTTATCTAATGTTGCAGGAATAAATGATTGGCCACCAAAACCGGGGTTAACCGACATCAATAAGATCACATCAACTTTATCAAGTACATAATCTAAATAATGCAACGGCGTAGCCGGATTAAACACCAAGCCCGCTTGACACCCGGCGGCCTTAATTTGCTGCAAAGAGCGGTCGATATGCGTCGAGGCTTCGGGGTGAAAGGTGATAATTGATGCGCCCGCAGCAGCGAAGTCGTCGATCATGCGGTCCACCGGTTGCACCATTAAATGAACATCTATCGGTGCTTTGATACCGTAATCGCGAAGCGCCTTACAAACCATTGGCCCAATGGTGAGATTAGGAACGAAATGATTGTCCATCACGTCAAAATGAACGACGTCAGCACCTGCGCCTAATACATTGTCGACTTCTTCGCCAAGCCGCGCAAAATCTGCTGATAATATTGATGGTGCGATTAAAAATTCGCGCATAATCACCTCGCCTGTCAGAAAGAGGCCATAGTGTAGCAAAGGTTCGTCGCCTTGGCAGTCAAAAAAATAATGCAATAGGCTTGGCAGGTAAGCTTATTTCCTGCTATTTTAGTAGCTCATTTATTAAGCGGAGTAGTCCATGAAGCTGTCAGTTATGTCAGTCTTATTGATTGCAAGCATTGTGCTAATTAGCGCGGTGAGTGCTGCTGCGTGGCAAAATGAACCGACTAAATCGCTCGAAGAATGCAAAGCTATGATGCATAACAGCGAACAACCCAACGCTCAAACCGTCTGCCAAGCACCTGAACAAAGTGTGACATGGACCAGTTGGTTTAGCGGTAAAAGTCGCTCAACTCAATTCCATTTCCTCGATTTATTCGAGCTGCTATTTGGTTCAGCTGAATCTAAAAAGCGCGATTATAATCAACCTATTGGTGGTTAACCCGCTAATTGACAGCACTGAGTAGCCATGTCTTCAGAAAAACGTTCGGACAAAACTTCAGACCAACCTTCAAAACCTGGTTTTTTCGATATCGTAGTTAGTGTGCTTGCGGCGTTGTTTGGTGTGCAATCAGACAAAAATCGCCAACGCGACTTTAATCACGGTAATCCCGCAATCTACGTCGCAGTTGGCGCTGTGTTTGTCATTCTATTCGTAATTTCTCTGGTACTTTTAGTTAGCTGGGTTGTTCCAGACTCGTGATACCCGTATGACGCAGCAAAGCTTCAACGTCTGGCTCACGGCCTCGAAACTCCTTAAATAGCTCCATCGCATCGCGCGAGCCACCCCGCTCCAAAATCGCTCGTAAAAAATCTTGCCCTGTTTCGCGATTAAATATTCCTTCTTCTTCAAAGCGCGAATACGCGTCAGCCGACAACACCTCAGCCCACTTGTAGCTGTAATATCCCGCTGCATAGCCGCCAGCAAATATGTGGCCAAAACCATGTTGAAAACGGTTGTACGAAGGCGGTTTCCTGACCGCGACTTCATCCCGAACTGCATCAAGAATGGCTTGAATCTGATCGCCCTGCTGGGGATCGTAGTCGCGATGAATACGCAGATCAAACAAGCTAAATTCGAGCTGTCGAACCATTTGCATCGCTGATTGGAAGTTACGCGCAGCCAACATGTTATCTAATAAGTCCTGCGGTAGGGGCTCACCGGTTTCGAAATGGCCAGAGATCATGGCCAGTGCTTCTGGCTCCCAGCACCAATTTTCAAGAAACTGTGACGGCAGTTCAACCGCATCCCAAGCTACACCATTAATTCCTGACACACCGGCAACGTCAACTTTGGTTAGCATATGATGCAGACCATGGCCAAATTCATGGAACAATGTTAGCACTTCGTCATGAGTAAACAGCGCCGGCTTGTCACCTACAGGTTTATTGAAGTTACAGGTCAAATAGGCCACCGGCAATTGCAGTTGATGCGTCGCGGTAATTCGACGTACGGCGCACTCTGCCATCCATGCTCCACCGCGTTTTCCTGCGCGCGCATACAGGTCCAAAAAGAAACTACCGCGCACATCACCGTTGTTATCCGTGATGACAAAATAACGCACCTGAGGATGCCATGCAGCAACGTTCTCCTGCTCCTCAATACGTATTCCAAACAATGTTTGAACCACAGCAAATAGACCCTGCACAACCTGTTGTTCTGGGAAGTAGGGGCGTAATTGCTCATCGGAGATAGCGTAGCGTTGTTGCTTCAGCTTTTCGCTGAAATAGCCGACGTCCCAGGCATCTAAGTGATCAACTCCAAAGTTTTCGGCGGCGAACTTCAGAACATCCTGATAATCTTCGTGGGCCTGCGACAATGAATGCTTGGCTAAGTCCTGCAAAAATTGTTCAACCTGCTCTGCTGACTCAGCCATTTTTGTCGTCAACGACAATTCCGCATAGTTAGCAAACCCCAGCAGCTCGGCTAACTCATGACGTAGTGCTAAGGTTTCAGCCATGATGGCGGTATTATCAAATTGCCCCGCTTGCGGGCCTTGCTCAGAAGCGCGCGTGGTAAATGCTTCGTACATAATACGGCGCAGTTCAGCGTTGTCCGCATAAGTCATCACCGGCAAATAGCTTGGAAAATCTAAGCCAAAGCGCCAGCCCTCTTGCTGATGCTCTTCTGCGGCAGCTTTGGCGGCCGCAATAGCGCTTTCAGGAAGTCCTGCCAGCATGTCCTCAGTGGTTACCAGGTAGTGCCAGCCATCGGTCGCATCGAGCAAGTTATTACTGAACTGAGAAGACAGGTCAGATAGTTTCGTTTGAATTTCCGCATAGCGTTGTTTCTTATCGGCAGGTAAAGCAATGCCTGACAACTCAAAGTCACGCAGCGTATCCGTCACCACTTTACGCTGGGCCTCGGTAAGCTGTTCGAAGTTGTCACTTGCTCGCAATGTTTTAAAAGCGTTGTATAAGCCTTCGTGCTGCCCCACAAATGTGCCGTATTCAGACAGTTGCGGCAGGCAGTTATCGTGAGCCTCACGCAGTTCTTTCGAACTGACAACAGCATTTAAATGGGATACCGGCGACCAACTGCGCTCCAACAAGTCATCAACCTGCTCGAGGGGCTCCACTAATCCATCCCAGCTGTAGTCACCTGCGGCTATAACCGCCTCAATTGTGTTCTTACAGTCTTGAATCCGTTGCTCAATAGCCGGTATAACATGGTGCGGCTCTATTGCCTCAAACGGGGGTAAATGGTAATCAGTGAGCAAAGGGTTTTGACTCATGGAACATCCTCTTGAATAATGCGTGGATACTTTCGTCTTCTGCATAGGTATGGGCGGCGTGCCATTTTTCAAGGTCACACAGCCCCCACAACAGGGAATTACAATGACACAACAAACAACATCATGGCTACGTCAAACCTTCATCGGCGTTGCTTCCGTTGCCTTCATAACAGGTTGTAGCACACTTCCAGGTGGCGGAGAACATCAAGATACGCAGCAATCGACAGGCACAGCTGCCGTCGAATTTGACGCGCTTTACCAACAAGGCAAATACAATGCCCGTGGCGTTGGCCCGACACGTTGGTTGGCAGACGGCAGCGGCTACACCGTATTGGAGCGTGCCGACGATGGTGGTCACCACATTGTACGCTACCACCCACAAACGCAGCAGCGCACTGTTTTGGTGAATGCCGAAGATTTACGCCCCGATAATAATTCTGACCCACTCAAGGTTGCCGATTACAGTTGGTCTGATGACGGCAATAAATTACTCATATTCACCAACACGAAGCGCTCTTGGCGCACCCATACTCTGGGTGACTATTGGGTATTTGATTTATCCACCAAAAAATTACAACAGCTGGGCGGTAATGCCGAGGCATCAACATTGCAGTTTGCCAAATTTGACCCGCAAGCAACCCGCGTTGCGTATGTCATTAACAACAACATCTATGTTGAGAACCTAAGTTCTTCGCGCATTACCCAACTGACAAAAGATGGCAGCGACACTATTGTCAACGGCACCTTTGACTGGGTCAACGAAGAAGAATTTTTCTTGCGCGATGGTTTTCGTTGGAGCCCTGACGGCAGCTCAATTGCTTACTGGCAATTGGACACCGAAGGTACCCCATTGTTTACCATGATTAATAACACTGATGAATTGTACCCAACGTTAAAACAATTCCCTTATCCAAAGGTTGGCGAGACCAATGCCGCTATGCGAATTGGTGTAATGCCTGCCCAAGGTGGTGATACAACCTGGATGAAAGTTCCTGGTGATCCACGTCAGAATTACTTAGTGCGCATGCAATGGGCTGGCAACAGCTCACAGCTACTCATTCAGCAACTCACGCGCTCGCAAGCCGTTAACACAGCTTTTTTAGCTAATGCGAAAACAGGTTCTGTGCAACAGCTTTTGCAAGAAGTCACCGAAAGCTGGGCTGAATATGTTGATGATCTGCAATTTATTGATAACGGCACATCATTTACTTGGCTCAGTGAGCGCAGCGGCTTCCGCCATATCTATGTCGTACAACGGGACACTGGCCGACTCAGCACCGTCACCCGGGGCAATTGGGACGTCATTGAAGTTCTCCAAATTAACGAAAAAGACGGTTGGGTCTACTTTATTGCTTCACCCGAAACGCCACTTGAGCGTTATCTGTTCCGTGCCAGCTTAGACGGTAGCGGCAAGCTTGAGCGGCTCACGCCAGATCAGCCAGGAACGCACAGCTACCAACTTTCAGCTGATGCGAAATATGCGGTGCATACGTTTTCAAATGTCGAAACTATGCCGATTGTTGATATGATCACGCTGCCAGAGCACAAAAGCATTCGCGTCATCAAAACCAATGATGACGCTCAGAATGCTTTTGACAAACTCAAGCGTGGTGCCTTTGAGTTCTTTCAAGTGGAAGCGCAAGACGGACTGAAGCTGGATGGCTATTTAATGAAACCAGCAGATTTTGACCCCAGCAAAGAATATCCAATTGTCTATTATGTGTATGGCGAACCTTGGGGCCAAACGGTGGCAAACAGCTGGGGTGGTGAGCGCTTTTTGTTTCATACCTACTTAACCCAACAAGGCTATTTAGTCGCTTCTGTTGATAACCGCGGTACGCGTTCACCACGGGGTTTTGAATGGCGACGTTCAATTTACAAGAATTTAGGCGTTGTCACCGTTCGCGATCAGCATGATGCCTTGCAAGCAATGCTCGACCGTTGGGACTTTATTGATGAAGACCGGGTAGGTATTTGGGGGCATAGTGGCGGCGGTTCGCAAACCCTTAACGCATTGTTTCGTTACCCAGACGCATACCATGCGGGGATGGCACTTGCCCCAGTACCTGACTTGACGTTATACGACACCATTTATCAAGAACGTTACTCCGGACTATTGCCAGAAGCCGCCGACAGCTATCGAGAAACTTCTGCAATTACTCATGCGGAAAATTTGCAAGGTGACTTGTTGCTGGTGCATGGAACAGGCGACGATAATGTTCACTTTCAAGGTTCAGAACGGCTCGTTAATGAGCTGATAAAACATGGCAAGCAATTTGATTATTTCGCATACCCTAACCGCACTCATGGGATTAGCGAAGGTGAAGGAACCACACTGCATTTGCGCACCATGATGGTTGAGTTTTTAAAGCAAAACCTACCGGCTAATTAATCACTATTTTCATCGCAATAATCAAGGTAATCCGCGTTCAGCACGGTCACGCCGTGCTGACGCAACCATGCCTCAGCTGCTTGATAATCCGGTGAGAGCTGCTCAACCAAACGCCAAAACGCCTTGCTGTGATTAAACTCTTTTAAATGGCACAGCTCATGTATTACCACGTTACGTACCACCCACGGCGGCGCTATCCATAACTTCCATGTGAATTTCAATGCTTGCTTACGGGTGCAATGCCCCCACTTGCTGGTGAAATCACCAATGCTCCATGTACTCGGAGTTAATCCGTGGTGCTCAGGCCATGTTGCAAAGAAATCGTCAAGCCAAGCTTCAGCCTGTCGTTTATACCAACTAATAATCGTTAAGCGAGGCTCTTTAACCGCCTGACTTCGCGCTGTTTTCGTAACAAACAATTCGGCACCATAACGCTCAACACTTTTGCGCGTTGCGGTAGCCACTTTCAAGGTCATCGGCTCACCCAGCCAGCGTAAACGCTCACCAGATTCCCACAACCGCGGAGCCAAGGCATCAAGCTGCCGGCGTTGCCGCTGCAAATGTTTATCTATCCACGCATGCTTATCATTCACAAAGGCACGAATAGTCGCCTCAGGCATATGCCAAGGCGCTTGAATTTCAAGCTTCCCCTTTGCCACCTTGATGGCTAGGTTGCGTCGCCGCTTACTGCGATTGATTTGATAGATAAGGGTCATCGGTATTTTCGTCGGTTAATTGGCTGTATCCGTCGGAGCGCGCATTGCACCCATGTGCGTTTTCAGCGATCATAGGCGCATTCATTTAACAGATACAACACTCTAGCATGTCACAGGAGTAGAGCACATGACCCGACATTACGATTATCTTGCCATTGGTGCTGGTAGCGGCGGCATCGCCTCAGCTAACCGCGCAGCTATTCGCGGTGCAAAAGCTGCGGTGGTAGAAGCGAAGGCCGTAGGCGGAACATGCGTCAATGTCGGCTGTGTACCAAAAAAAGTTATGTGGTACGGCGCCCATATTGCCGAAGCGATTAAATACAGTTCAGCCTACGGCTTCGAAATTGAACAAAAAGGGTTCGACTGGAGCACCTTGGTTAAAAATCGCGAAGCGTACATTGAGCGTATTCATGGCGGCTACAAGCGTGGTTTTGAGAGTAACGGTGTTGACTATATTGAAGGCTTTGCACGCTTTGTTGATGCAAATACTGTGGAAGTTAATGGCGAACACATTACAGCGGACCATATCACCATCGCTGTTGGCGGCCGCGCTATAATTCCTGATGTACCTGGTGCTGAATACGGCATTGATTCGGACGGCTTTTTTGCATTAACAGAACGCCCCAATAAATCCGTTGTTGTTGGCGCAGGCTACATTGCCGTAGAAATTGCCGGTGTACTTGATGCACTTGGTTCTGATGCGCACTTGCTGGTGCGAGGCGACCGCCCACTACGTTATTTTGATCATGACATCACCGATGCACTGCTGGAACGTCTTAAGCAAGATGGTCCGGAGCTTCATACTGGATGTATTATTGAGCGCGTTGAAAAACATAGCGATGGCACTTTGTCAGTCCATTGCGAAAATGGCCAAAGCATTGATGGCGTTGACTGCCTGGTTTGGGCCATTGGCCGTGAACCAGCAACCGATAAAATAAACCTTGAAGCGGCCGGTGTTGAAGTTGATGAACACGGATTTATTCGCACCGACAAATATCAGAATACCAATGTGAAAGGTATTTATGCTGTTGGTGATATAACCGGTGAAGCGCAATTAACGCCTGTTGCCATTAAGGCTGGCCGGCTGCTATCTGAACGCCTGTTCAACAAAGACATGCCAGACGCGCACATGGATTACAGCTTAATCCCGACCATCGTCTTTAGTCACCCAGCAATCGGTACCGTAGGTTTAACTGAAGCTGAAGCACGCGAAGTGCACGGCGATGATGTAAAAGTTTACCGTTCGCAATTTGCCGCAATGTACAACGCCGTTACACCACACCGCGCTCTAAGCACATTTAAGCTTGTCTGTACCGGTCCAACAGAGCGGGTTATTGGTATACACGGCATTGGCGAGGGTATGGATGAAATTTTGCAAGGTTTCGCGGTCGCGATGAAGATGGGCGCAACCAAGGATGATTTTGATGCCACGGTTGCACTGCACCCAACCAGCGCTGAGGAATTTGTCACCCTCACATGATTTTGTCGAAAGCCTACCTTACCGCTTTTAATTTGAAAAATTCTGAACACCGGCTATTGTTGGATTAGTTGCTCTAATCCAACAAGAACCATCACATCTCCAATTATCTGTCTATATTGCAGGAAAGATGGATTTCATCGAAAGGTGTTGTGATGGCTAAATTAATATACTCTACCAACGTTTCGGTTGGCTCTAAAGTCGATATTTCTGACGTTGCTATCCGTTTCCTTGGAGGTGTTCCACTTGGTAGATTGCCTACTCTATATGATGCTAAAGGGCAGTTTGTAATCCCAGTAAATCAGTGGTTTATTCATCTATCTAGTGTCAAGAAGCTAGAAGATTTAAGCTCATATGCGAAGGCGTTAAAGCGGTACTGGACTTTCCTAGATACACACGACTTACGCTGGGATTATTTTCCACAACTAAAAAGCTTTAAACCTACTTATCGATTTCGAAATGAAGAACTGCTAAAGCATGCAAATGATGGTCTGCTTGCTTATTCCACCGCAAACAACTACATGTCTCACGTAATCCAATTTTATAAATGGGCTGCGTATGAAGACTATTTTTCAATCTCGGCAGAAAATAAACCATTTGAAGTGGAGTTTGTTTCCATTAAGAGTCGAGGACCTCTCGCTCATTTAAGACCTCGATTCACTGTAGAAACTTCAGATTTGAGAATCAGGGTACCACGGGACTCTATTAGCTCAAATGTACGCAGTCTATCTCCGTTAACTATCGAAAGCATTTCTAACTTAGCCGCAAGTTTAAGATATTCACCGGTTGAGTTCAGATTAATCTCTTTTCTTGGAATTCTATGCGGGCTACGCGCCGAAGAAGCGGCGGGGATAACTTTAAATGCTTTGGTTCGCGCAGTTCCAAGAGATGACTCACAACTCTATTTCAACCTTACTATCGGTCCGCAAGTTGGCGTTCCAACCAAGTTTAATAAAACCCGTACTATCGAAATTTCGAGGACTTTGTTAGACCAACTAAAAAAATACGCAATTAGTGAACGTCGGTATAACAGACTGAATAAGCTTCAATCTCAATTAAGGTTGACTGACGATTCAAATATCCAGGCTTCAGATTTGGCTAAGAAAAGTAAAATTCATAACACTGCCCACGATAATAAACAAAAGAGTGCACAAGTGTATGAACCCTTGTTTATCAGTCAGCTAGGAAACCCTATCACCTCAAAAGGAATAAGTACTAGATTCGGCGAATTGCGACGTAAGATTGAAACTTCGGGATCTAATTTTCAACATAAATTTCATGACTTAAGAAGTACTTATGCAACTTATCGTCTTCACTCATTGCTTACGTCCGGACTCGACCCAGCAACTTCTCTTGATTTGATTATGCAGTGGATGGGACACAATCATGAATCTACAACATGGAAATACCTTCAATACCTCAAGCGCAAAGAAGCTTTAAAAGACAAAATATCTATGCTCGACAATATCATGCACGAAGCATTAATGGAGGCCGGAATTGACTAAAAAGCCAATTAAAAATTCACCCTGGATCCATGAACTTTGCATTTCCCTAATAAACGGCGCTAATACTAGTCAACGTTTAGACTTTAATAGATTTAGGTATTTAGGAGTTCCTAAAACGCAAGATATACAACAATGCGCATTGAGACCAGAGCGTTCAAAAGATTATGCTATGAAAATGTTTCTAGCCATTACAACTCGTGAGGATGCGGGTCAATCAACAAAAGTTAATATATTTTCCTCTGCAAGAAATCACTTCCAATTTTGTGATAATCATAATCCACGTCTGCTCCCCCTCACTGCAGAGTCATTTTTGAAAGAGCTTCAACATAACACTGCTCGCCAAAGGCTTGGAGAGATTAAAGATAGTACGGAAACACGAAAAAGGGGTGATTTGAAAACTTTTTTTGAGTGGATGGGAGTATCAACTAAACCTTTCTTCCCAACTAAGAACCTTTCGCGAATATCACAGCAGGAGCCTACTAGAGGATATAGCCAAACTGAATTACGGAAACTTCTGCCGCTTCTCAGATCAATATTCAAACAGCTGTATCATCAGTTTATATTAGACCCGCAGATGCATCTTAGTGCAAAAAGTATAACCCCAACAATGACATTTTGTTGGCAAGGTAAATGTTATCCTGTAGCTACCGGAGTGAACAAAATTTTCTATGTTGCGGCATATCTCCTCTCCTACTATACGTGGGGTAATAGCACTGTTCTTTATAATCTAAAGAGACCTCAATCGGGTAGCCATTCATTTTCAGAAACGTGGTACCAAATGCCAGCTTTTAAGCGGAGAGCTTTCAAAACTATATCAGTCGAAATTGGAGACAATAGCCAAGTCCATATTCCCAAATATGCCATGCAGTTTTTCGATCAGCTACTAAAAGCTTCTAAAGAAGTTGATCAACGGCCAGATGGTTTGTTACTTCCAAATTTTCGTTTCAGAATTAAAACGATTCAGCCCATGTCGGCTTGTCTATTGGCTGACTTTAACAATAAATGGTTGGGTAGATACTTTCCGATGATGGATGACTACGGTAAACGTTTGACGCCTGTTCCAAGAAGATTTCGTGCAACCGGAAGTCATCTTACAATTGCCAATAAAGGACCAATTGAAGCCGCATTACTACTAGACAATACTCCAAACGTAGTCGCAAAGAATTACTCTAGCGGTAATCAACACTTAAATAACCAAATGAACAGAGATACTAGTTGGACATTGGAGCAACAGGTTCGCGATAAATCCAGTATCGAAGCTGCTAAACAGAAAGTCAGAGATATGCAAAAGGTCGACGTTCTAGCTTATGAAGCATATTTGAGAAAGTCCGCTCCACCACTACGAAATGCTAATGGGAGCTATTGTAAAGAACAGAATGGTGAAAAAAGCGAACTTTTCACGGCACGCGCCAAAAGCCATGACCTCCTGAATAGCAGTGAAAAAATTGCTTGTGCAGACTTGCTCGGCTGCTGGGACTGTAAACATCAAGTTTTGGTAGATTCTGTTGTTGATATCTGGTGCATATTGAGCTTCCGAGAGTGTTTAGAAGAGTCTACATATTTGCATTTAGATTCGAAACATTTTAAGAACAACTTTGAACATGCAATTTCTAAAATAGATGCTCGAATCAAGCAATTCAGCATCGCTAACGTTCGCAAAGCTAGACGGAAGCTTAATGATGACGGACGTCATCCACTATGGCTAGATGCAGCTTTAATTGATTTTTAGATAGGGTGAGCTTATGGATATTTCTTTGGTACTTCCTGACGATTTTGCTCCTGATAACGCTCCCACCCGCGAAGACGTCATATCACTTTTTATAAACCAAAAATGGGAGGAGCTGGATCGCGTTATAGTATGTACCAATAAATTCGGAGAGGTTACTGCTAGATTCGGCGATGAGATTTGGGACTGCAGTGCTTACGCAGCAGATCAAGGTACGGATAGAAATCAACGAGCATTTATTTTTAGCTATTTAAAACAATCTGAGCTTCTGTTGCGTCAGGTGAAATTAATCATTTATGGATGGTTATTCGAGCAAGGTCATAATACTGGAGCTCGCTGCAAGCTCTCAACTCTCACTTCAAGATTTAATACGGGAGTTAAAAAGATCCTATTAGTACTCGAAGATAAAAATATAAGTGACATTTCCAGTCTGAATGATCCAGATACATGGCGGTTTGTTGAGGAATACCTACATAAAGGGCAGTACAGCAAGAGAACATTGGAGCTTGCATTTACAGGGTTGCGTTCAATCGAAAATCTAAATCGATGGCTGCCATTTGAATTTGAAATCCCATTCGATTTAAACAGAAATTTAGCAATAAAATTAGCATGCCAAACAAAGTTAGAGAGTAAACAAACATTAGCAATCCCGCAAAGCATAGCTAATGTAATATTTGGTGAGGCACTAAAATTAGTTGAAATGGCTTGGCCATATTGTAAGAAGTTAGCCCAACTAGATCGAGATCTTCAGTCGAATTATGATGCTGGAAGAGCTATCGTTGATTACAAAATTAATACAGGAATCTGGAAGTGGCTGAGTAATAATTCAGACCAAGTTGATGCTGCTAAAACGTATGCTGAGGAAATAAACAAAGCAACGCCAAGAAAACAAAGCGAAATAATTCTGCAGGCGCTTAGCGATACTCCGTTGTTACCAGTTGGAAAAAAATCACTAGATGGAACATGGTTTTCACAGTGGCGCTCTTCTCTTCAGTCAGCTTGCTTTATCTGCTGTGGAGCTTTTACAGGGATGAGAGTTAGTGAGCTATTTGAGCTAAGAAGTGATAGTTTCTCTACGTATATGTTTGAGGGTCAAACTTATCACTCGGTACGAGCAGCCACACATAAACTTGCTGCGGGAAAAAAAACCGAAGAATGGCTCGCTAGTCCCGTAGTTGAAAAAGCAATCGATCTTGCTACTGCATTAAGTTCAAGCTCGCGTGAGCAGTTGTTAGTAATAGCCGCACATACAGCAAATAACGGTCAACGTGATGAACTTATAAAAATTTCCAGCAACCTTTGGCTAAGCCAACATCAGCGTAAAAATCTTCCGATATTGATATCTCGTTCAAAATGGAATGACCGATTAAGAAAGTTTTCTATGCTTGCTGGTACAAAGGTAACGGAAGCATCAATCGCCGAAACGCGCCGGCTAAATCCCAGAGATAATGGAGCAATAGATAATAAGATTGAAATAGGCAAACCATGGCCCTTGATTACTCATCAGTTCCGTCGCACATTCGCATGCTTTTCAATTCGAAACAATCTTGGAAATTCTATTGCTCTCAAGCAGCAATTCAAACACGTTAACCTCAGAATGACGGAATGGTACGGTAATGGGGCTATCGAAGCTAGGCTATCTGACGTGCAGTTTGATAGTGAACTCAAAAATATTCTAAATGAAGTAGCTATAGAATCTACAACCAATGCTTATTTTAACTGGTTTAACGGAAGCGAACCGTTAAGTGGAAGCTTTGGAAAAGCGATCTTAGCAATGCGTGAGGATACACCTACCATTTATAGTAGTTGGGAGAGTTTATATCGATTGGTTAAAGAAAACAGATTAACTCTGCACGGAACGCTACACAGTTATTGCAAAAATGGATACGACTGCGATATGGAGGGTATTATTAATCCTGCATTCTGCGTTGATTGTAAGACTGGGGGGAGTGTAATCGATACTGAAAAAGCTAAGTGGTGGCAAAAACGACATTTTGATTTGGTTTCATACTTACGAAATAATCGAAGCTTGAGTTTAAATGAATATGCACACTGTATCACCCAGGTTCGTGCAGCCGAAAGAGTTATGAGTGATTTCAATTTATCATATGAATCTTATCAACATCCAATTGAGGTTATTGATTTATGAGCAAAAATGATACTGAAACTCGATTGGATATGGCTCTACAACGAATAGTAAAAGGCTCCACACTTCGCATTTCTACGGACCGTAAGTTGAGTGTAAGAGCAGTAGAGGAGGAGGCGAACCTTGGAAATGGGAGTTGCTACTACTATCCTGAAATTATTGCCAAAGTGAAGTCCATAAAAGCTAAAAGATCTCCGCGTCAGACCAATGGTGAAAACTCCAATCAACTGAAAAAAGCTGTTCAATCACGAAAAAAACAAGCAGCAATAAAGGAAAAGTATCGGGCTCAAGTTGACTCATTCAAAATTGAGCGAGCACAAATGGCCGCAATACATCATCAACTCTCAGCTGCTTTGCGCGTTGCCCATAATCAAATTAAGAAATTAAAAAACGAATTAGAACAGTCTAAGAGTGATATTGCAGAGTTACGTCGGGAGAAAATAAAAGTCTTACGCTGATTAAATTAATCTGATATTTCTAATCAACAAGCTCGTCAAGGAGTTTATCAATTTTTGAAACTTGATGTTCACTCAACCTAGCCAATTTAATCAATCGTATTGCCTCTTCATCTGAATCACAAAAAAAATACCATGGAGGAACTTCCAATACTTCAGCAATAAGTTTGACGATGGTGTAGTCAGGAACATGGCGTCCCCTTTCATAATGATTCATGCGACTGCTCGCTGAACTGGGTTCAAAACCGATTCTAATACCCAATTCTCTTTGGCTTAATTTCGCTGATAACCGAGCCTCTTGTAGACGTTTCGCAAACGGATTCATGGCGTGCAATTCAATGTCATCTCAGTTACGGATTGATGAATTGATTGTCTAAGGTTTCATACATCAGATATACTTAGGATTCCTAAGCATCATAAATGATGAAATCTTTCCCACTGATCTGGATGAATGCCGATGTCGTTCAAGCGTTTAGTTTTGGAAATCGCAACGTCAATCCCCACAAATGAATTTACAGTTGAAGATGTGCGAAAACTTTGTGAACCAGACTTTCCTACGATGAAACAATCAAAACTACATTCAAAAGTCTACAAAACCATGTGGGCTCTAAAAAAAGACGGTTTTCTCGATTGCATCGCTAGCGACTTGAGTCCAAAAAGCAATATATGGTCACTCACATCGTCAGCATCCACGATGCATCATAAAACCGATCTAGTCGCTGATTCATTGAAGAAGATTCAAGAGCAAGGCATACAAGACTTAATCGATGCGCTCAAAGGAAAGTTGAGCGATTTTAGCGCTCAGCTAGCAATTCTAAGTTCTGAGATTCAACAGTATCACGACCTCTCAAAAGAGTTTCCAAAGCTATCACCGAAGCTAAAACCAATCTTTCAGAATGCTAAACAACAAGCTGTTATATACCAAGGCAGAATTCAAGCTATCGAGAATACTTTAAATGAGATTGAACAATGAAACTTAGGCGATGGCAGCACGAATGCGTTGAACTAGCATTATCCAAATATTCCTTGGGAGATAATGCTTTTTTCGTTCATGCTACTCCCGGAGCAGGCAAAACAAATATGGCCGCAGCACTCGCTGCTGAGTTGATTAACAAGAATTTGATTGACCATGTTATTTGCTTCTCTCCCTCCACGGCTGTCTCAAACTCGATAAAAGAAACCTTTGAGAGAATTTTAAACCGCGGCATGAATGGAATGCTAGGCGATATTGGAGCTGTTTATACATACCAATATTTGAGCACGGGACAATCCAAGCGTTTTGATATTCTATTATCTAGCAGAGTATTCGTTGTATTTGATGAAATACATCATGCATCGGGTGATAATGATGCTTGTAGTGGTCAAGTAATATTGGCCACGGTTTTGTAGTTATTCCAGTACCGTTTTTCCGACTCAGATGGTGTCAATCCACCGTTGTACGAATGCGGTCTCCATCGACTGTAATAACCGAGAATATAA
>NZ_RSFE01000011.1 GCF_004025325.1 Pseudidiomarina gelatinasegens
TCAGCGCCGATGGTAGTGTGGGGCTTCCCCATGTGAGAGTAGGACACCGCCAGGCTTTAAATACGACGAGACCCCGAGCTAATGCTCGGGGTTTTTTCGTTTTGGGAAAGCAAAAAGCGTGATTCGTGGTTCGTGCGTTCACTGCGTTCACTGTTCGTCCGTGCTCCGCACTGTTCGTTCCGAACAGAGAGGCGAAGCCGAACGCACGAACAGCGCAGCGTACGAACAACGAATAACGAATAACGCCTTCTCACTTTTCTATTGTATAGAAGATATCGCCGCCTTGAGATTGACCACTGGTTGTAGTCTCAATGATCAACTTCTCAGAGAGTAGATAGCGTATTAAGAAGCTATTGGTATTCTCAAATAAGCCCACGCCATACTTCACGTATAATCTTGGTGATAAGTACTTGCCCACGTAAAATGACGTATCGTTCGGGTTCATGGTGGAATCAATACCAAACTCATCAAACCCAAAGGTATCTTGTAAGGACTCTCCGAGTAAATCTGTTCCCTTAGACCCTAACAGTATCAGCGCTTGTAACTGCAAGTTCTCATTGCCAGTAGAACTCACTCCAGAACCTCGACCGAGTATTAAGTACGACAAAACTTCACTGTCAGGCATTGCTGGTGTTGAATACAGCCGGAAGTCTGGCTCTAAAAGTGTTCCACTAATTTGTGCGCCAACCGAAACCTGCTCTGTCGAGATAATATTTTCCTGTGCTCGAACAACCCGCAAATCCAAACCTGGATTAGCGATTGGCCCACCGCTATAAATTAAAGAACCGCGCTCAATTTCCAAGCGTTGGCCATACAACTCATAAAAACCTTTGGTCACCGAAACACCGCCGGTGGCTGTTAAAGCACGCGTTGGCGTTTCTGAAACTCGGAGGCTTCCAGCTAGTTCACCTTCAAAACCAAAACCAGTCACCTGAATTTTATCCCCCAAGGTTACCCTTACGTCGGCATATAAAGGATAAAGAGAATCGCTTTGTTGCGTTACAGGTTCGCCATTTTCAAATACTTTCACATCTGCAGAGGGCGTGGTTGCAATCTCGCTCAGTTCCGGTTGATCAATTACAGCGTACGGAATGAGCACTTCGCCCGTGATGTCGATACGCTGATCTTTTACACGGATATTGATATTTGGACTTACATCCACTGTGGCTGTTGGTAACTGAACAGCACGGAAGCTTTCGCCTTCAATTTGTAAATCAAGTTCAGTTGCCAGCGGCTGAACACTGCCTTTTATACTTATCCAGCCATCACCAGATTGCGCTTGGCCATCGAGCGTAATTGAAGCATCGACATTTGGCGTGTCAAAAGCCGCGATTCTGACATCGGTAAGCAGCAAACCACTTTGTGCAAAGCCAATCTCTTTTGCTGCAAGCTCAACGGAACCGGTTATTTCAGGTGCTTTGGCGTTGCCGCCAATAGTGATTAGGGCTAATGCTTGGGCCTCTTCATACCGTAAATCCGGCAATACCCACTGCAATACCGTTAGATCATGCAGCTCCATGATGATTTCACCTTGCAGCGCAGCAACATCGGTGAGATCACTGATAGTAATGTCGCCAATAACAAGACCACGGTCGTCCTCTAATTCAGCAGTAACTTCTGCTTTGATAGATTCGGTATTTCCGGCCCAGTTAATTCGCCAGTACTCAAATCGAGTGCTCACTTCTTCATCAAGTGCGAATAAAACAGTACGCTCACTACCGACATTACCTTCAGTGTGATCGAGCGTCCAAGTCTCTGTGTCATACACAATAGTGCTATTAAGAGTTGCGAGTCCCCAAATTCTTTCAGCCACCTCAGCAGACCTAAATCTGTTGAGTAATGCTAATGGCAGATTCGCACCATTTATTTGTGTGGTTTGCTTTGTGCCTTTAGATGCACTTGCTAAACACAGTTCAGCTGCTGCGGTTCTACCATCAGAAATAACGCAAAAATCCGTTACCGAAAAGGCAAGTGGCTGATTGACTGGTAAGTTAATTGTGGCTGGCTTATTGGTTTGCCATTGGCCAAAGTCGGGGTGATCGGCATTAAAATCTTTAACCTCTATTCGTAACGACTTATCAATTTGACCAACGACAGCTAATTCCACGTCCAGCGTTCCCGCCAAATAGTCGTTGTCATAAAGCGCCTCGAGGTTGGGTATCTTAACCAATGCGGATAGTGGTGATTCCTTCGTCATAGCGCCATCAAGCACAACCTCATTATCCATCCAAGAGATATTGAAATTATGGGCGCTCAGGCGATTGCTGAGGAAAGACAATTTACCGTTTGCAGATAGTTCGGGGTCACTGTAGCCAGCTAACTCAGGCGGGAAGGCACTGAGATTTTTTATATCGACCTCTGCGTTGAGTTCGGTTTGCCAGTTGGCCTGTGCAGAAAACTCGGTAGTAATTAATTTGGAAGTAATGGTAGCAACTTCAAAATCAACACTTTCTGCGCTTCCTCGGCCATAAAAATCGATATTAACTGACTGATTATCTGCGTAAGTACCCTGCGCTAAAAGCTTGTGCGTATAGGCTGCTAAGTTGCCGCGCACTTCGCCCACGGCCGATTCAAAATATACAGACTGCGGAACCAGTTCATTCGGAACTGCGAGGCGCTTCGCGGTGAGATTTAAATCGAACTCAACCTGCTCTGGCGCATTGGTAGCTTGCAGATAGTTTGAAACGACACCTTGTAGCTCAACAGCCCCCAGCTCTTCACCAATCTGGTTTAGCTCTAATCGCTCAATCATAATTTGCTGGTTGTCGACTGTTGCAAGGGCACTTGTCGAGCTATTGCTTAACCACTCATATAATGCTGAATCTTGCTCCAGGAACATCGGTAAGAAAGGCGCGACCGCTAGCTCACTGACCTCAACCTTGCCAAGCCAGCTAGGGTTTTCAAGCAAGTCCTTTATATCTATAGAAGCCGTTTGCTGCCGGGCATTGGCTGAAACGCTAAACGCGTTCTCGACACGTAAGTGTTTAACGTCGCCGACTAGTGTCGATTGACCAGACACCGCAGCGATCTGTGCACCTTTAATAGGGTCAGCCATGGACCACTGAGCGCTAAGCTGCAATGGGTATGTGCCAGATGTTTGAACTCGTCCAGAAACCGTTGCATCGATGGCTTCATAAGTTATTTGTAGGTCAGGTATGGAGAGTTGATCATCTTTCCATGCCAATCGCCCACTCAGGTCGGGGAGTGGAGTTGTCGTTTCTGGTGACGTGTACGCGCTGTTCGTGGCGCTGAACTGGTTAATCACCAGGTGAATTGGCAACTGAATATCTGGCAACGTAATTGGGGTATCAGTTGACTGAGGCGCAGCGGTACCGGTTGTTTTGAACAGCAGCTTGTCGGTGTAAACCTGCTCAAAAACCAATCTTTTTTCAATGAGCTCGGTCGGTTGCCAAGAGACTTTTACTGTATCCGCAGAGAGTTGCCAAAATTCGTTTTCTATCTCTAAACCGGTTAGTTCAAGTGAACTTAGTAGGTTCCCTTGTATGGCTGTGTACTTGATTTCAATATGCGTGAAACGCGTAGACTGGTCGATGATAAAGCGCGAGCCATTGGTGGTCATCAGCAAAGCCACAATGGCGCTTGGTATAACAACGAACAGAATCACAATGACCCAGGCGAGATATTTTACGAACTTCATAAGTCAGGCCCCAGCGTCAAGTGTAAACGCCATGGGTTACTTGGTTCGTCCATGGCCATAGCTAAATCTAACCGCACCGGACCGATGGGTGAGACCCAGCGAATACCAAAACCGACCGATTGTTTAAGCCGATCGTTCCAGTCCATCATACTGTTACCGATATCGGTAAAAAGGGCGACCCGCCAGTTTGATTTGAAGGCATAATCCACTTCAATAGAATTTGCAGTCATAAAGCGACCACCGACCACAACACCTTCATCATTGGTGGGACCTAGCTGTTGGTATGCGTAACCGCGGACACTATGATCACCACCGGCAAAAAAGCGCAATGTTGAACCCAACGCATCAAAATCATCTGTCTGTAACGCACCAACTTCACTTCGCATAAGCACACGCCATTCGTCGCTCAGTCGATGAACCCATTTCGCACTCAACTTCACCGAGGCAAAATTTGTATCCGCCAGAACATTCTCATGGGCGCCCTGTAGCATAATGGAGATACGGTATCCGTCATCGATGATGTTACGATTTGCTGGCAGGCTGGAGCTTTCGATAAGACTCCATTCAACCGAGGGAATAAGAAAGTTTGAACTGGTTGTAGGCTCGTCACCGAACGAAAAATCTTCGCGTTGATAGGCTAACTGGTACGTGCGATGCCAACGGTCATAATGTCTTATGTCTTTGAACGAGGCGCGGTATAACTTTGAGCGCTGCGCTTCAAAGGAGCGATCGGTTATCTCACCATTAAAACTATAAGAGTCTCGAGCCGGATCATTACCGGGAATTATATAACTTACATAGCCGGTATTTTGTACTTCAGATAAACGAATTACGCTACTCAGACGATGGCCACGATCATTCACCCAGCGCCGATCGAAGCCCATGGTAATCCGTGCGCCGGTATCAGTTCCATAACCGAGACCGACTTGATAACGGTCGCGCTTATTTGGCGATAGGGTTACATCAATAGGCACTTGATTGGTTGTTGCTTGATCCCATCGTGGCGACACTTCAACGGTACTAAAGTATTCACTTCCGGCTAAGTCAACTTGCAAATCAAGCAGTGCACGCGTGTTAAATGGTTCACCGCGTTGGTGATGGATGAAGCGTTCAAGCAAACTTTCATTAAGAAACGAACAGCAGAAAGAGGTTTCACCAAATAAATAACGCTCGCCTGACTCAAACACCAACGTCATATTCGCAATCTGCTTGTCGCGCTCTACTTTAATGCTGTGTGTCGAAAACTGGGCATCATAATAACCGCGCTCTGCTGCTAGGTTACGTAATCCGGATTTTAAGCTTTCATAGTCTTGATGGTTAAACGGTTGGCCGCGGTAGGGTAACCGTTCTTCAAGCAATTTTTGAAACGCGGCATCATATTGCGCGCTACCAGTAAGCTCAATATTTACATCACCATAGGTCGTTACGGGGCCAACCTCGACGGTATAGAGCACGGTCCACGTGTCGTCACCCTCAATAACTTCGCTCTTTACTTGGGCATTATAGAAACCATAGGGTTCTATGGCCGTTAGGAGTTCTTGCTCGCCTTTTCGCGCGAGATAACGCACTCGGAATATCGAAGGGACTGTTTGGCCCTCGAGTGCTTTGATACCAATGTAAGCTCTAGCATTCTGCAGCAGTTGCCCTTCGATTCCTTCAATTCGTACCGCCAGCTTTGCATCACTTGGCTCCCACGACGACTGCGCATAGCTCACTTGTAACAAGCACAGTGAGACTACTATTAACATTCCCTGAAAACAGCGACCGCAAACACCCATGAATTACCTTTCAAATAAGTATATACAAAAACAGCAGTATAGCACCCACCTCACCGTGAAGTGGTGAAAAATGCCGCAGTTAAGCGATAGAACATTACAAATAGCTTGCCAGAGAATGTTTGGCCAGTATAATTCAGACCTTGATTGCAGGGGTGTAGTTCCAATTGGTAGAACAGCGGTCTCCAAAACCGACGGTTGGGGGTTCGAATCCCTCCACCCCTGCCAGCTTTTTAATGCTTCCTTATCTTGAGCGTTTGGGCTAGGCTAATTGCATGACAGATCGAACGACTCCTCTTTTTAATAAATCACAACAAAATGCATTGGCAGCAATCGGTCTGCCGCTTTGGCATGAGCGCTCCATCAATGTGGATGTGCCGCCAAGACAGCATGAGCATTGTTATCGCTTGAGCAGTTGGTTAATCGTTACCGACAGTCCACTTCCCGTAAACCGCCCACAATGGCTGAATGATTTAGTTCACACGTTAGATCAGGAAAACTCTGGCGCGCTGGCTGAAACAGCGGCAAGTACTATCGAAAACTGGCCGAAAGAACGCATCATTTATTTAGCCTTAGAGTCTGGCAATGTATTTCCGGCTGCGGCTAAACGCGAAACGTGGAATCAGATAGTTAGCCGCTCGTTGTGACCTCAACACTCTCCATTTCACCTCTAGACTGGACACCAGCTGTTAGTAAAGTTGAAGCCTCAGCTGCTGCGTTACCTTGGTCGGAAATGAATTTAAGATCATGCTTTGAGGCTGATTACCAAAATTTTGGTATTTGGTCACAGGATGCACGCGAGCTGTACGCTTTTATCTTAGTTCATCAACCACTTGCTGATGAATGGACCATTATGAACATTGCTGTTGCACCGCAGGCGCAACGGCAAGGCTATGCGGAAGCGTTGGTTCGGCACGTATTGGCGAAAGCTGCGCGGCAGCCGGCGAAGGTTTTTCTAGAAGTGCGCTCAAGCAATAACGCAGCGCGAAAGTTATATCAGAAGGTAGGTTTTCAAGAGATTGGCTTACGCAAGAATTATTATCCAACCCTGAGTGACACGAAAGAGGACGCGATTGTGATGCTCTGGCACAAACCTACTGAGATTTAATTGGTATAAGTTGGGCAAAACTTACTGCGCAACAGCTGCATAAATCGCATGGTGTCTGGGTCATTAATGGAATAAAAAATAGTTTGAGCTTCTTTTCTGAATTTCACTAACCCTTGTTGACGCAATACAGCTAAATGCTGTGAGAATGCTGATGGGCTGAGCGGAAAATGCTGGTTTAATTGACCAACACTTTTCTCACCGCCGGCCAAATGACACAAAATTTGCAGGCGATGTTCGTTAGCGATTGAGCGCAAAAACGCTGCGGCATCTTGCGCTTCACCGGTTTGCATTTCAGCATCCATCAGCATGCTCATAACTATCTCTCTACTAGTGTGGTTGTGCGAGCTCGCGCTCAGTTTTCAATTTAAAAACTTTTTTAAGGAAAATACTGGCTGGACAGAAGCCAGTGAATGACTGCTGGAATAAATTAGCACCAACAAACACAGTTAACCAGACCCAATTTGGGTGAACCCATACGGTTAAGGCAACAGATAATAACACCATAAAGCCAGCAAAGGCAGTCAAAGCACGTTCTACACTCATGATATTCTCCGTAATTAAGAAGTTACTAAATTAGCATAGCTCTAAATCTTATAATCGCAAAGTGATTTGCATCATTAATTTAGTTGTTACTTAATTAAACTCCCCCATTTGGCGTACTTTAATTCGAAAGGCTAACGGAGTAAGCTTTACTGCCATACAAAAAGAAGATTCATTATGAGTAATAAGCACTCACAACTGCACGATCTGCACGTAACAGCAAAAGCGGCAGCAGCGCATGCACATGCACCTTATAGTCGCTTTAAAGTTGGCGCAGCGTTTGTCACGGATGCTGGTGAACTCATCACGGGCTGCAATGTAGAAAACGTTTCTTATGGTCTGTCAAACTGTGCCGAGCGCACTGCAATTTTTACTGCTGTTGCGCAGGGCGCCGATCTATCTAAAGTTAAGCAATTGGTCATCTATACACCGAGTGCGCAAGTGTACTCCCCCTGTGGCGCATGCCGGCAGGTAATGGCAGAGTTTTTTCAACCGGAAACGGAAGTTATATCAACCTGCGATACCGGCCAGCAAAGTTGGACCGTTGCGACGTTATTGCCGGACGCGTTTCACTTCGATATCGAAAAATACAGAGTTTAATTGTTATGGATATTTCACAGGCAGCGTTAAAGGCGCTTCACTTTACTGATCTTACTTCGTTAAACAACAACGACACACCGGAAGACATTAGCGCATTGTGTGCCGCTGCGGATACGCCTTTTGGTTCTCCCGCAGCAGTCTGCGTATTCCCTGAGATGGTTGTGTGGGCAAAGTGTGAATTGCAGCGGCTAAACTTGCCGCAAGTTAAGGTTGCGACGGTAACGAACTTTCCTTTCGGCAGTGAAGATATCGCGCGCGCCGTTGCTGAAACTGAACGCGCAGTTGCGTGCGGTGCCGATGAAGTAGACGTGGTATTTCCTTGGCGAGCATTGAAAGACGGTAATACTAAATGTGGCTTTGAGTTGGTATCGGCGTGCAAAGCCGCATGCGGCGATAGGGCGCAGCTTAAAGTGATTATCGAAAGTGGTGAACTGCAGACCAAAGATTTGATTCGTTCTGCGAGTGAGATAGCGATTTCAGCGGGTGCTGATTTCATTAAAACGTCAACGGGAAAAGTCCCAGTTAATGCAACGCTCGAAGCTGCAGAAGTTATGCTAACCGCTATCAAAGCTAGCGGGAAGAACTGCGGATTTAAAGCGGCAGGTGGCGTACGCACCGCCGATGAAGCAGCTGAATACCTAACTTTAGCGGCGTCTATAATGGGTAGCTCATGGGTTACGGCTGAGCACTTCCGCTTTGGTGCCAGCAGTTTATTGAAAAACCTGCTCGCGACCCTTGCAGGAAAGAATGTTGCGGCCAGCGAAGGATACTAAATGTTTTTACCACAAGAAATCATTCGAATTAAACGAGACGGTGGGGTGCTTACATCTGACAAAATTAGGTTCTTTGTTGAAGGGCTTACCAACAATTCCATTTCTGAAAGTCAGATATCCGCGCTCGCGATGGCGATATTTTTTCGCGGCATGACGGCAGATGAAACTGTTGCTTTAACCTTAGCAATGCGCGATTCCGGTACTGTGTTGAACTGGCAAGCCATGGATCTGGATGGGCCTGTTTTGGATAAACACTCAACCGGTGGCGTTGGGGATGTCGTAAGTTTAATGCTGGGGCCTATTATTGCAGCATGCGGCGGCTTTGTGCCGATGATTTCTGGACGTGGGCTAGGGCATACCGGCGGTACGCTTGATAAAATGGATTCAATACCCGGCTATCAGACACTGCCCGATCTTGAAACTTTTCGACGTGTGGTGAAACAAACAGGTGTTGCCATTATTGGCCAAACGGGTGATTTGGCGCCCGCCGATAAGCGCTTTTACGCTACGCGAGATATTACCGCGACCGTTGAGTCGATTCCGTTAATTACCGCTTCAATTCTGTCCAAAAAACTCGCAGCAGGTCTCGATGGGTTGGTACTTGATGTGAAAGTTGGTAATGGTGCGGTCATGCAGACTGAATCCGATGCCTCAGAGCTTGCAGAGAGTTTGGTTGCAGTGGCTAACGGTGCCGGTTTAGCAACGAGCGCTATCCTCACGGACATGAATGAAGTGTTGGCGGAGTCAGCCGGCAATGCCATTGAAGTGCATGAAGCGATTCGGTATTTAACCGGTGAGTATAGGGCGCCGCGGCTACACCAGGTGACCGTTGCATTATCAGCTGAAATGCTGGTGTTGGGCGGATTGGCTGAAGACTTTGAGCAAGCGCAAACTAAAGTTGAACAGGCTTTATCCAGTGGTGCAGCAGCAGAACGCTTTAGCCAAATGGTAGGGCAGTTAGGGGGGCCGAACGATTTACTTTCTAACTATCACCGTCACTTGCCGCTCGCTAAGGTGGCTAAACCTGTATTTGTGAACGCAACTGGGGTGATCACGAAGATTGACACACGTGCCGTGGGAATGGCTGTTGTTGCGCTAGGTGGTGGGCGCCAACGTAGCGCAGACACGTTAGATTTCGGTGTGGGGCTTGATGCAATTGTCGGCCTGGGTACGTATATAGACAATAAGACACCCGTCGCGATGCTTTATGCGCGCGACGAAGCAAGTTGGGAACATGCAGCGGAGCGCGTTCGCAATGCTGTGACAGTAGCAGCTGAACCGGTGGCGGCGAGTAAAGTCATCTACCGCTATATTCGTAAGTAGAATTGGCCCCGAACAGGACGACATAGTATGGCGCGTGCAATTATTGTGGTACTCGATTCATTTGGTATTGGTGCAGCAGCTGATGCCGACAAGTTTGGCGATGTTGGCGCTGATACCTTTGGTCATATCGCGCAGGAAGCTGCCGAAGGGCGTGCAGAAGTCGGGCGAACAGGCCCATTAAAGATACCGAACTTGATCCAGTTAGGTTTGGGTGAAGCTTATTATGGCGCAACCAATGAACAACCCCAAGGCATTGAGCCGGCGGCAGAGATAACCGGCCGCTTTGGCTGGGCGCAAGAATTGTCGTCGGGCAAAGATACCCCGTCCGGACACTGGGAAATGGCGGGTGTACCTGTGTTATTTGACTGGGGGTATTTTCTTGAGCCAGAGAATTCCTTTCCAGCTGCATTACTTGAAGCGATTGTTGCGCAAGCCAACCTGCCAGGCTACTTGGGTAATTGTCATGCTTCAGGAACCACGATTATCGCCGAACTGGGCGAGGAACACATTCGCACGGGTAAGCCAATTTTTTATACATCGGCCGATTCAGTGTTTCAGATAGCCTGTCATGAAGAAAGTTTTGGACTTGAGCGCTTGTACCGTCTATGCGAAGTAGCGCGAGATTTGCTTGAGCCATACAACATTGGGCGCGTTATTGCGCGTCCATTTACCGGAGCCGATGCCACCACCTTCAAACGTACCGGAAATCGCCGCGATTATGCGGTTCCACCGCCAGCACCCACGGTTTTGGATAAGCTTGTTGAAGCTGGTGGCGAAGTTATTAGTATTGGCAAGATTGCAGATATTTTTGCGCATCAAGGAATTACCAAGCAGCTAAAAGCAACCGGTATACCGGCTCTGGTGGAGACGACCCTAGCGCAGTTAAAAAATGCGCCTGAAAACAGTATTATATTCACCAATTTGGTTGATTTTGATAGTGACTACGGGCACCGCCGCGATGTAAGTGGTTACGCTGCTGCATTGGAGTTATTTGACCAACTGTTGCCACAACTCAAAACTGCGTTGCAACCCGATGATATATTGATACTTACCGCCGACCACGGTTGTGACCCGACGTGGCCCGGCACCGATCACACACGAGAGTACGTGCCGGTACTTGCAGTTGGCAGCAACGTTGAACCTGGCTCTATGGGCCGCAGGGAAACCTTCGCAGATATAGGTCAAACAGTGGCTGAATGGCTAAACCTGGCACCGCTCGATTATGGCAAAAGCTTTTTGACTGAGTAAATAGAATCATGACTACACCCCACATTAATGCAGCCAAAGATGCATTTGCACCAATTTGTTTGCTGCCGGGCGATCCCCTTCGTGCTGAATTTATTGCAAATTCATTTCTAACCGATGCCAAGCAAGTAACCAATGTACGCAATATGTTGGGGTTCACGGGTACCTACAAAGGAGTGCCGGTGTCTGTGATGGGTAGTGGTATGGGCATACCATCTTGCTCAATCTACGCTACTGAGTTGATCCGCTTTTATGGTGTTAAGCAACTCGTCCGCGTGGGCAGTTGCGGAGCAGTGCAACCGGATATCAATCTTCACGACATCATTTTAGCGCAGGGCGCCAGTACAGATTCAGGCGTAAATCGCCAGCGTTTTAGTGGCTTGGATTTTGCTGCGATTGCTGATTTTGGGCTGCTCAGAAAGGTGGCTGAGCAGGCAGAACAAACAAACCTTAAGGTGCGCGTCGGTAACGTGTTCTCGGCTGATCTTTTTTATCAGGACGATAGGTCACGGCTCGAGTTACTGCGTAAATATGGCATTCTCGGTGTGGAGATGGAAGCAGCTGGATTGTACGGTGTTGCAGCTGAACATGGTGTTGCTGCGCTGACAGTATTGACTGTTTCTGATCATATCGCGCGCGGCGAAGCCATGAGCTCAAGTGAACGCCAAATAGGTTTTCGTGACATGGTGCAATTGACCCTCGATGCCCTTATTTAATTGTTAAAAAAAACCTACCTTCAATAACTTTTTCTAAGTCGAAATCAAATTCTATCCTCCGGTAATAGAGGCTATAACCTGAAAGGGGTAGCTTCTAGTTACTCCCTCATATCACTCGTAAAACCGCGGGTTTCCGCTAATCTATGGTCATCAAATAAAGCTTCGGATAGGGGTATTAAGATGACTAAAGTTAATCAAATTAAATCAGGTATGTTTGTTGGTGCAGCTGCTGCGCTTGCATTGTTTAGCGGTGTTGCTCAAGCGGATGCGGGTGCTTCGGTTTATCAAAAGAATTGCATGGCATGCCATCAAGCAAATGGCCAAGGCATGGCAGCAGTATTCCCACCGCTAGCTGGCAACTCCAACATTGTCGATAAGCCAGCGTATGTTGCTGAAACAATCATTAAAGGTAAGTCAGGCAAAATCACCGTCGATGGCGCTGATTACAACGGCATGATGCCGCCCATGGGATACATGAGCGATGCAGACATAGCTGCAGTTGTTAATTATGTGAACGAGAAGTTTGCCGGCGGCAACAAGACTGTCACAGCTGAAGAAGTTAAAGCGGTTCGTTAATTAAGAATTAGTTATTACTTGGAGAAGTCTCATGAAAAACTTTGTTAAAACTGCAGTTGCAAGTGCGCTATTAGTCTCTATTGCCGGTTTACCAGCAATCGCTGATGCAAACGTTCCACTTAAGCATGACAGTGAATATGTAATTGACGGTAAAATCTACGGTATGCCAAAAGCTAAAATCTACCGTGAAGATTACAACGGCCCAGCAGTTGTTGGTGACTATGTGACTATGGTTCCACACCTTGCTGAACTTGATTATAAAGGCAATAAAGAACACGAAGTACGCATGGACGTGTTTTCACAAAAAGTAGAAGTAGCGCCAGGTGTTAGCTATAACGCATGGACATTTGGTGGCAGTGTTCCAGGCCCAGTACTCCACGTTCGTGAAGGTGACCGTGTTGTATTCAAAATGAAAAACCGTTCAACCGAAGAAGTGGTTATCACTAAGCCGTTTAAAGGTGCAGCGCCATACTACAATCAAGTTGCGCAAAACCAATTGCAAAAACATGAGCCTGTTGTAGCGCCAATGCCGCACTCAATGGACTTCCATAGCGGTACCGTAGCTGCTGACGATAAGTGGGCTACTATCGCCCCAGGCGAAACTATTGAGTTTGAATGGATTGCGAACTACGCAGGTACTTACATGTACCACTGCGGTACTTCAAGCGTGTTGATGCACACCGCTATGGGTCAATATGGTGCTGTTGTTGTATCACCAAAAGAAGGCTACCCAACTGACAAAGAAGTTGATCAAGAATACGTTATTGTTCAGTCAGAAATGTACCTATCAGAAATGGGTGACAGCTACATCTACGACCATTCAGCAGCGTTAGCACGTGACCCAAGCCACGTAGTATTTAACGGCCACGTATCAGCCCTAAGCGAAAACCCGCTGAAGTCTAATGCTGGTGACCGTGTACGTATTCACTTCTTAAATGCTGGTCCGTCAGGCACTTCAAGCTTCCACGTTATCGGTGCAATTTTCGACCGCGTGTGGGCTGAAGGCGACCCGCGTAACACTTGGTATGGCATGCAAACAGTACTGTTGGGCGCAAGTAGCAGCGCTACTGTAGAGTTTATCGTGCCAGAAGAAGGCGTGTACAAGTTAGTTGACCACGAATTTGCTGATGCTGAACGTGGTGCTGCTGGCGCTTTGTACGCGGGCCCTCGTAAAACTAAGTAATTGAGGTGATGAAATGACTAAGTGGCTGAGTGTTTTGAGTTTGTTGGTAGTAGCCAGCGTGAATGCGGACCCGGTAGTTATTCCAGCCGGCGAGTATAAGCCTGCCGTATTGTTGGACGAATCCGTTGATACAGTGGTTATGCCAGCATTCAAGCTCGACGCGACACCAGTCACTTATGCAGATTACTTGGTGTTTACACAAGCCAATAAGAAGTGGCGGCGAGATAATATCGCCGCCATCTTCCACGATGGTAACTATTTAAGCGATTGGCCAAACGCCGAATCGATTCCTGCGAAACGCACCGACTCAGCAATTACCCAAGTATCTTGGTTTGCTGCTCGCGCATATTGCTCGGCACAAGGTGGACGTTTACCAACACTGGATGAATGGGAATATGCCTCGAATTATCAATTGCAGCAACAAGGGCTAAGTGACAAAGCTTATGCGCAGTTGCTGTTTGGCCGACACAGCAATCCGACTGCCTACGCCCAGCAGTCAATCAAAAATGGCTCGGAACAATTGATGCATATGCATGATCGAGTCAACGAGTGGGTGGAAGATTTCCAGTTGTTGCTAACTAACGGTGATAACACTGATTTGTTAGCTGGCTCTTGCGGTGATAGCGCGCGGTTTATGGCTGACTTTGGCGATGCCAGCTATGCAACATTTTTCCGCTATCAGTCACGCAGTAATTATCGCGCCCAAAGCACAACCAGCACGCTAGGTTTCCGTTGTGCATATGACATGGAGTAAAGAACGATGAACAAATTAATTTTGGCACTCGCAGCTTTCTACTTGGTATCTGGGTCTGCATTTGCGCAAGATCACAGCCAACACAGCCATCATGATCACAAAAACCACACCACACTGGGTGCTGCCGAAGTAAGTCAGGATGATTCTATTTATCATCTAGATGGTAAGTGGCAGAGTCACACTGGTGAAACGTTAACCTTGGCTGATCTGCAGGGGCAGCCAGTTGTGATTTCAATGATCTACGGCAGTTGCACTACAGCGTGCCCAGTACTTGTGAATGATGCGCGTCGCGTTTTCGAAGCATTGCCTGAACAGTATCAGGCGCATGTGAAATTGGTCATGGTTAGCTTCGATCAAGACCGTGACACCCCAGCGGCACTCGCTGAATATGCCGATAAATATGGGCTTGGTGATGACGTTTGGACATTCTTGCATGGTGACGATAACAACATTCGTGCTTTGGCTACTTTGCTCGGTGTACGCTACCGCAAACGTTCAGATGGCGACTTTGACCACAGCAATCTTGTTACAGTCCTTGATACTCAAGGGCGTATTGTGCAGCGTACTGAAGGATTAAATCGCCCTATAGAGGACGCCGCAGCAGCTTTAATCAAAGTAATTGATGATAATCACTTGCTGCATCACTAAGTGACCTAAGCCAGAATTGAGTTAATCGTACAAAAGTGCCGCGAATTCGGTTAGAATTCGCGGCACTTTCGTATTCAATTCTGTTCCTTAAGGTTAAAAGAGTCAACGCATGTCAGAACTGGCTAAATCAATTGCAAAAGAAGTAGCAAAACGCCGCACTTTTGCGATCATTTCTCACCCGGATGCGGGTAAAACCACCATTACCGAGAAGGTATTGTTGCATGGACAAAAGTTACAGAAGGCCGGTACTGTAAAAGGAAAAAAATCAGGTCAGCATGCAAAGTCTGACTGGATGGAAATGGAGAAAGAGCGTGGCATCTCGGTTACGACCTCCGTGATGCAGTTTCCGTATCGTGGTGCCTTGGTCAATTTACTCGATACGCCCGGGCACGAAGATTTCTCTGAAGATACCTATCGAACCCTGACCGCGGTTGACTCGTGCTTAATGGTTATCGACGGCGCAAAAGGCGTTGAAGATAGAACCATTAAATTAATGGAAGTTACGCGCCTACGTGACACGCCGATCATTACCTTCATGAACAAACTTGATCGCGATATTCGCGACCCTATCGAGTTGCTCGATGAAGTTGAAAATGTACTCAATATAATGTGTGCCCCAATTACTTGGCCGATTGGTTCGGGTAAGAACTTCAAAGGGGTTTACCACCTTATTAACGATGAAATCATTTTCTACAAGACTGGCCAAGGTCACCGTATCCAAGAAGTTGATGTGATTAAGGGGCTGGATAATCCGGAACTGGACAAGCGCATTGGCGACTATGCAGACGAGTTGCGGATGCAAATAGAATTGGTAAAAGGTGCCTCGAACGATTTTGATTTAGAGATGTTTTTAGCTGGCGAATTAACCCCAGTTTATTTTGGTACCGCCTTAGGAAACTTTGGCGTTGACCATATGCTTGATGGGCTAGTTAGCTGGGCCCCGACACCACTGTCTCGCGAAACCGATAACGCAGAAGTTATTGAAGCAACGCATCCAGCGTTTTCTGGGTTTGTGTTTAAGATTCAGGCAAACATGGACCCGAAGCATCGCGACCGCGTGGCGTTTATGCGAATCGTGTCGGGTAAGTATGAAAAGGGCATGAAAATGCATCAGGTGCGCATTGGTAAAGATGTCCGCATTGCAGATGCGCTCACCTTTTTAGCTGGCGATCGTGAACACGTGGAAGAAGCTTATCCGGGTGACATCATCGGCTTACACAATCATGGCACCATTCAAATCGGTGACACGTTTACTGGGGGCGAAAAATTCAAGTTTAGCGGTATACCTAATTTTGCACCGGAGCTATTCCGCCGTATTCGCCTGAAAGACCCGTTGAAACAAAAGCAGTTATTAAAAGGCCTCGTGCAGCTCTCTGAAGAAGGTGCCGTGCAGGTGTTTCGCCCATTAAGCAATAATGATTTGATTGTCGGTGCTGTTGGTGTTCTGCAGTTTGATGTGGTTGTCCATCGTTTGAAATCTGAATATAACGTTGATGCTGTTTATGAGAGCATTAACGTAGCTACCGCGCGTTGGGTAAGCTGTTCGGATGCGAAGAAGCTTGATGATTTTCGTCGTAAGGCAGAATCAAACTTGGCGCTCGACGGTGGCGATAATCTTACTTACATTGCACCGACAATGGTTAACCTCAGTTTAGCCACGGAGCGCTATCCGGAGATTGTGTTTAGTCACACGCGCGAACATTAACTTCTTTAAAATGGTCGGAGGGCGTTATGAAATTATTTGATAGTCACTGTCATCTTGATTTCGACGCCTTCGCAATAGACCGTAAAGATGTTATTGCTCGCGCCTTAAATGCCGGTGTTCGCGCAATCTTTGTGCCTGGTGTTTCGCGTCAACAGAGCGTCAGCAACGCGCGTAGCGATAACCAATGGCCGGGCGATTGCGCTGGTGTACCGCTGCTGCAAGGTTTTGGGCTGCACCCGTATTTTATTCAGCAACATCATGACAATGACTTACAGTGGCTGGCGCAGCAGCTGGAAAGCAATCCCACTGCAGCTGTTGGTGAAATTGGTTTGGATGCTTGCTGCGAAGACTATGCAATTCAAACCCGATTATTTACCGCACAAGTAGATCTCGCCTGTGAGTTTCAACGCCCCGTTGTAATTCACCACCGTAAAACTCAGCCCGAATTACTGCGTGTACTTAAACAGGCGCGCAATAAACTACCTGAATACCCAGGTGTCATTCATGCTTTTAGTGGCAGTAAAGAGCAGGCCAATGCGTGGATAGAGCTTGGTTTTATGCTGGGTATTGGCGGCACTATTACCTATGACAGGGCCAGTAAAACGCGTGCAGCAGTGGCGCAAGCAAAGCTTTCGCACTTGCTGCTAGAAACGGATGCGCCGGATATGCCAATTTCAGGATATCAAGGCCAGCGCAATGAACCGGCTCACTGTAGCGACGTAGTGCGGGTGTTGGCGGAATTGCGGGAGGAATCAGCTGAGGAACTCGCCGTTGCAACCTGGAACAACGCGTGTCGTTTATTTGGTTGGCACGGCTGAGCGTCGGTAACGCCAGCGGTTGAACGTGATTGCGATAAATACACCGGCAATAATTGCAAAGAACAGCAAAAATTGACCATAAAAAGTCAAATAGGCATGGGTTTTTACGGGGGCTTGCAGCAACAACGCTTCATCTATGGTTAAGGTTAAGTAGCCGATTACCTGGGTTTCATTGGTGATTTCTTCCACCACGGTTAAAGCCTGTTGAACTTCATCGGTATCGCTTAGTGAAGTCGACTCTACAACGTTCTGGCCATAGCGGTTTTGAACTTGAGCGGAAGCAACAAACGGTTGCTGTTGTAGGTTATTCACCAACTCTTGCAAGTTCACTATTTGATCAGTTTCAAGCCAGTAGTGCGCTTCTGATGCGGCCTGTTCAGCTGTTAGGCTCACTAAGTTGTGGCTGTGCGCTTGAAACTCCTGCAAACTGGTTGTATGCATAGCAGTCCAGGACTGCTCAATGAGTAGTATGATAAGCACAGCTAGGCCCAACCGACGGCCACGCCGATAGACAAGTTTAAATAGGCTGTTAACATGAGTAGGGATTTTTATCATGGGTCAAATATACGTTGATATGTATGGGCTTCGCAACAAAATTAACGCCAGAGGCTAAAGCTTGATGCTTGATTTTTCTAAACCGGGACTTGCCATTTTTGACATGGATTCAACGCTAATAACCATTGAGTGCATTGATGAAATTGCCGCGATAGCGGGGTGCAAGAACGAAGTTAGCCTTATTACGGAACGTGCTATGCGCGGCGAACTGGACTTCGCAGAAAGTTTGAAGGCACGCGTGGCGGCATTGTGCGGCGTGCGACGCGCTCAGCTGGAGCAACTGTTTGACCCCATTCCATTCACACCAGGGGCGCAAGAATTGCTGCACTGGTTGCATCAAAAAGGCTGGAAAACAGCATTGGTTTCAGGTGGGTTCACGTGGTTTGCTGCATCGGTAAGCCAAACGCTCAAGCTTGATTTTTGCCTTGCTAATCGCTTGGTTTGGGACAATGACGTGCTAACCGGTGAGGTTGAAGAGCCTATTATTGATGCTCAAACAAAAGCCGAATGCCTTGTGCAATGGGCTCGTGCAATTGATGTACCGATCTCTCAAACGTTGGCTGTTGGCGATGGTGCGAACGACATTCCTATGCTGACCGCCGCCGGTTTTGGCGTTGCATTTTGTGCAAAACCGGCTTTGCGGGAGGTTGCAGACTTGGTCATTGACGAGCCGGATTTAATGGCCATCGTGCGTTATTTCGAACAACAAACAATAAACACCCAATCACAGGCTTTGTAGCTCAGGGAAAATTCGCTATGGCAAAAACAAAAACAACGTTTGTATGCAACGATTGCGGAGCAGACTTTGCGCGCTGGCTAGGGCAATGCCCTGAGTGCAAGGCGTGGAACACAATCACAGAGTTGCGCCTGGCGAGTGCTAAACCGACCGGCGCCGAACGGCGCGGCTATGCTGGCTCTACGCGTGCAACGGTGCAGACACTTAGCGATGTTAACCTCGAAGAGCTACCGCGGTTTAGTAGCAGTTTTGCAGAGTTTGATCGCGTGTTGGGCGGCGGCATTGTGCCGGGCTCGGCTATCCTGATAGGTGGATCGCCTGGGGCTGGTAAGAGTACTTTATTGTTGCAAACAATGTGTCGTTTAGCTGAAAACATGGCGGTGCTCTATGTAACGGGTGAAGAATCCTTGCAGCAGGTAGCGTTGCGCGCTCAGCGCCTAAATTTACCAACGAATAAGCTGCGAATGCTGGCTGAAACGTCCGTTGAAACCATCTGCGATTTAGCTGATAAAGAAAAGCCACGGGTAATGGTGATTGACTCCATTCAGGTGATGCATTTAGCAGATATTCAATCAGCGCCAGGCAGTGTTTCACAGGTTCGAGAGTGTGCGGCCTATTTAACTCGCTACGCGAAACAAAATGGGGTAGCGATTGTTATGGTTGGTCATGTAACCAAAGACGGTTCACTCGCGGGCCCTAAGGTACTGGAACATTGCATTGACTGCTCAATTCTTCTTGAGGGCGACACTGACTCACGGTTTCGTACGCTGCGCGGCCATAAAAACCGTTTTGGTCCTGCCAATGAATTGGGTGTATTCGCAATGACCGGTCAAGGGTTGAAGGAAGTCACTAATCCATCAGCAATATTTTTGCAGCGCGGTGAGCAACATGGCAGTGGCTCGGTGGTCATGGTTATTTGGGAAGGCACACGTCCGTTATTGGTGGAATTACAAGCATTGGTTGATGCGAGTCAGTTGGCGAACCCGCGGCGAGTTGCAGTGGGTATGGAAACCACCCGATTGGCTATGTTGCTCGCAGTACTTCACCGCCATGGTGGTTTACATATGTCCGACCAAGACGTATTCGTGAATGTGGTTGGTGGCGTTCGGGTTACCGAAACTGGGGCTGACTTAGCCTTGCTGTTGGCCATTGTCTCAAGCTTCCGTGAGAACGAGTTACCGAAAAACTTAATTGTATTTGGCGAAGTTGGGCTGTCGGGCGAAATTAGACCTGTGCCAAATGGACAAGCACGCCTGCATGAGGCTGCCAAACATGGTTTTACGCGAGCCATCGTGCCGTTTGGTAATAAGCCGAAAGAAGCGATAGAAGGTATGCAAGTTATCGGTGTTAAAAGTTTACAAGATGCTTTAGAGGCTATTTGACAGTGTTGCGAACACTTGGCCTGATTATGATGACCTGCATGATGAGTGCCAACGCATCTGCACAGCGCCTCGTATCGTTAAACCCTTGTTTCGATGCGTGGGTTCTGCAGTGGCTGCCAGCAGCTTGGGAGTTTGTGCCCAGCACCACCCATGGCAATCGGCTGGAACGTATTTTAGCGGCTCAACCGGATGCCGTTCTTTATGGTACCTACACCAATGCGCGCTTAGTTGCAGCGCTCGATGAGGCAACTCAGATTGTGCTGGTGGATGAACCGAATTCGTGGTCACAGTGGCAGCGGAGTTTGACGGCCGTCGGTGAAGCTCTGCAATTGGAAGATGAGCTTTCACGGTGGGCAGCCAAACAAGAACAGCGCATGTCGGTGGGGAAAAATTTTCAGCAAGACCTATTAATTATTATGCCGAACCAATATAGCTGGGGCGGGAGCAGTTTTATTGTTGATATGTTGCGTCACCATGGCGTTTCCGTAGACGTTGCTGATGAAGATGTTGCGCTGGTTCAAATACGCTTAGAGCAACTTATTCAGATGCAACCTCAACGTGTCGTTTTGGATGGCTTTGCAAGTGACTATGCGCGCGCAAACGACTGGCTTTGGCATAATGCTCTACAGCCATGGTTGCAGCAGCGGCAGGTGGTGCAGATACCGACAGAATTGAGTGGATGCCCGGCCCAGCGCGCCGATGACTATCTCAATAAGGTGACGCAACAATGACCGTACGGCTGTTAATTATCGCCACTTTGGCGCTGATGATTGGGGTTTGGCACCTTGGTAGCGGCGGTCAAAGCTGGTCGCTGATTCCGCAAAGTACACTTGATCACTACATTCTTGAACAAATCCGCGCGCCCCGTCTTATGCTGGCCCTGTTAAATGGAGTTGCTTTAGGTGTTGCCGGCAGCGTTTTGCAATTGCTGTTACGCAACCCTTTGGCAGAGCCAGGAATCACGGGTATCGCCGGAGGAGCGGCTGTGGCGACTGTGATAACTCTTTACTGGGGGGCAGTAAGCCCAGTGGTGTGGTGGTTGCCGTTTATTGGTATGGCAGGAGGGCTTATAACGCTTGCCCTTTTATGGCTTTTTGCGGGTTCTCAGCCACGTGGCATACGCATTATTTTGGTTGGGGTGGCACTTGCTGCAATTGCCGGCGCATTGATTGCTGTGGTGCTGAATTTGGCGCCCAACCCGTTTGCTTTTCAAGAGTGGGCGTTGTGGTTAATGGGGTCGGTGGCAAACCGAGGATGGGCTTATGTGTGGTTGATGATTCCGGCTGTGGTGTTAGCAGTTGCGTTATTGGTGAGTCAGCGCCGTTATCTGCAGGCACAAGTTTTCGATGAAGTAACCGTTCGGACATTAGGCTTTCACGAAGGGCGAAGTAAGTTCCTGTTATTGTTAGCGGTCGCGTTACTGGTATCAGCTTCGGTAGTAACCGCCGGAATTATTGGCTTTATTGGATTAGTCGCCCCCCATGTGGTTCGGCTACTGGGTGTTAACCGCCCGTTACCTCTTGTCATCTTCAGCGGTATTGTTGGCGGTGTTTTATTGGTTGCTGTAGACGCTTTGGTAAAATCTATGGATACCCGAGTTGAGTTACAGCTTGGTGTGGTTATTGCTTTATTAGGTGCTCCGTGGCTTCTGGTACTGCTGACAAAGCAGGAAAGTCGCGATGCTTAAATTGGACAATATTGCACACTCGGAGCGCCTTAAGCCATTAAGCTTTACCGCAGAAGCAGGGCAACTGATTGGTGTGATTGGTGCGAATGGGGCAGGTAAATCGACCCTGCTTAAAATTATGGCTGGGTTACTTAACGATGTATCAGGAGCGGCAACGTGGGCCGATCAGGATATGACGCGCTGGTCGGCAATCGAGCGCCGCCAATACCTTGCTTTTATTCCTCAGCAAACTCAATTTCAGGAGCCTGCAACGGTTGCCGACTTATTGCGAACCGCGCAAATTAATCTTCGTGCTGGCGCCAAAGAGTTAGCTCAGTGGCGTCAGTTAAGTATTGAGCAGTTCGAGCTTGAACCTCTTTTAGAGCGTGCGGTGACTGAGCTATCAGGTGGTGAACAGCGACGCGTGACATTGGCGTGTACACATGCCATGAACCGGCCGTTGTTAATTGCTGACGAGCCAACAGCCAGCTTGGATCTCAATTATCAGTTACTTACTATGGACTGGCTTAAAACAAGCAGTCAGCAAGGGAAACTGGTGTTTGTTGCGCTGCATGATCTGGCTTTGGCAGCGCAATATTGCGATCAAATTCTTCTTTTGCACCATGGTGCGCTGTTGGCACATGGCACGCCCAACCAAGTATTAACAGACGCTAACCTTGCCACTGCGTACAAGGTTAGCGTTGATTGGTTATGTAATCCAAAAGGTGTGGCTATGTTGCCGCGCCGCCTTTAATGTTCCTGACGCCATAACTCTGGCAATGTAAGTGGCCGTGATTCTAAGCGAACAGCATTCGTTGTGGCCGACTGACTGCGTTGTACAGTGTCTGCGCCCTTCGTGCTGGCCGGTTCGCATTGGCCAAATGTCATGTGATAAGCAGCAGCCTGCAACATCGGATCATCGGCAGAGCCCCAGTCACCTACAAGTACGTCACTGGCGGCACAGTTAGGTGCTAACCCGTCAAAGTAACGCCCTTCATCAAGCGCATTAACGGTTTCAAAGTTGACGACAAAAGCGCGTTTGTCACAGAGCGGTTCAGGAATTTGACCAACCGGTTTGCCACACGTTGGCCCGCCAACAACAACAACCTCAACGTATGGGTCAAGTGCATTAATGATCAGTTCCGACGAGGAACAGCTGGCCCGTGTTGTTAATACATAAACACGGTTCAGGTTTAACTGCTTGATGCCTTCATACAGTTGGAATTGCTCAATAAAGTTTGAGTCAGAATTATTGGCATTAAACAGATACTTGGTGAACACTTCGCCGATGACGTTATCACCTGCGCTTTGTGTCGCCGCTTGGTTGGCGAATCGCGTTAAGCCACCCCCGTTATAGCGAACATCGATAATCAGCTCATCGACGCCTGCAAATTGGTCGTAAGCCGAATTGAGGTCTTCACCGGTACGATTAATAAAGCTATTGAGTACGTAGTACCCGACATCTTTTCCGTCAACTGCAAAGCGATCAACAGCCAAAACGGTATTGGTTTCGACAATGTCCTTCGTTAAGACATCAGTAAAACTGGTTCCGGCTTGTTCCCGCCAGGTAATTTCAACGCTTACGCCAACGTCGCTGGCGCCAAGCTCCTCTTCGTAGCGGTTTTGCTCAAGCAAAGTTTGTACCGACACACCGTTAATGTGCGTGATTTCATCAGAGCGTTTCATACCCGCCACTGCGGCTGGCGATTCGGCGTAAACGTAATTAATAAAAACACGGTTATCGGTGGTGATTCGAGAGCTAAACCCAAGTCCGGCATACTCTGCATCCACAAAGCGGCTTTGGTATTCTTCTTCGGTTAAGATGAAACTGTAGCGATCTTCAGGAATGACCAAATCTTCAAGTAAGTCATACACATTGGAATAATTCGCCAGATTAATATTGGTCGGCAAATCTTCATTCCACAGGTAGTCGTCTTGCATGTAATCGTAAAACCGACTTACTTGGCCAGCGTTGCTGCACTGATCCACGATAGGTGTAAACTCTTCGCCACTATCACTTCCGCATCCCGCAAGAATAAAGCAGCTCGCTAGACTCGACAGTACAAACTTTTGATTTGTTTTCATTCTATCAATCTCTCTACAGGTAATATGTACGTTATTAAGATGACAGATTTTTACGCAAATCGCCAAACTTTCCCTAGTGACGCGGGTCACCAAATTTGGCACACTGCCTGCCACGTCGTTTTTAAGAGATTCATCTATGACCGCAGTAATGATTGATTTAACAGGCCATGAGCTAACAGCTGAGGAGCGCGAATTGCTTGCGCATCCAGCGGTAGGTGGGGTGATTTTATTTAGTCGTAACTTTCACGATATTGAACAGTTGGTGGAACTCGTGCGACAAACACGTGCCGCAGCGAGAAACCCACTGATAATTGCAGTTGATCATGAAGGCGGTCGGGTACAACGATTCAAAGATGGATTTAGCAAAATTCCTGCCATGGCCGATATATTGGTAAAAGCCTCAAACGACGAGCAGGCCTTGCACTGGGCTCAAGAGATGGGTTGGTTGATGGCAACAGAAGTGCTGGCGATGGACATTGATATCAGTTTTGCACCAGTGCTGGATATTAATGGCATTAGTGAAGTGATCGGTAACCGCGCATTTGCCACTGAAGCCAAGCAAATCATACCTGTCGCTCGGGCTTTTATCAGAGGCATGCACCAAGCTGGCATGAAAGCTACCGGCAAGCATTTTCCAGGGCATGGCTCTGTGCGAGCCGACTCCCACATTGAAATACCGATTGATGAACGCAGCTGGAATGAAATTCTTGAGACCGACCTTCCACCCTTTATCGAGCTAGCAAGTAGCCTTGATGCGATGATGCCTGCCCATGTTATCTATCCGGCAGTTGATGATAAACCAGCAGGGTTCTCACACTACTGGCTGCAGGATATTCTGCGTGCACAATTGCAATTTAAAGGCATTATTTTTAGCGATGACTTAGGTATGGCTGGGGCAACGGTTGCGGGTTCTATGACAGATCGCGCGTACGCTGCATTAGATGCGGGCTGTGACATGGTACTGGTCTGTAATGATCGAGCTGGAGCCATTGAGGTTATCGAAGCAATTGAACCGCGCTTGGCACAGCTTAACAAGCAACAAGAACGCTGCTACCAACAGTTGGCCAAGCCAGCAGGCATGACCTTATCGGTGTTACATAACCACCCGCGCTGGCATGCAGCGCAGGCAATATTGGCAGAAATGGCGTCGGAAATCGGGTCAGAATCAACTGACTCGTAATAGACTATGCTGAGGCGTAAGGCAGCGGATCAACGCAATTGTTCGCTGCAAATGCTTCAAGTCGTTCAACGCAGGCTCCACACTTGCCGCATGCTTTTTCTCGGCCATTGTAACAGGTCCACGTTTGCGCGTAGTCGAGGCCCATGGCTAAACCAGCCGCAAGAATCTCTGCTTTCGAGTTGGTCAAAAATGGCACTTCGATAGGTATCGGTTCATAGTTGGCGATTAGGCTAACGGCATTCATCTTTTCTACAAACTCAGGGCGACAGTCAGGGTAAATCGCGTGGTCACCAGAATGCGCACCGTAATACACGGCCTCAGCTTTAATGCTAACGGCGTACCCGATGGCAAGCGCAAGCAAAATCATATTCCGGTTCGGTACCACAGTTGACTGCATTGATTCAGCTTCGTAATGCCCCTCAGGAATGTCGATATCGGAAGTCAAAGAGCTTCCAGCGAGCAACGTATTAATCGCTGTAATATCCACTACTTTATGGTTAATTCCCAAGGATTTGCAGACTGTGGCCGCTGCGTCGAGCTCGCGAACGTGGCGTTGCCCATAGTTGAAACTCAAGGCGTATACGTCGTGTCCTTGCTTCAGTGCATGATGCAACACGGTAAAGGAATCCATACCACCTGAGTAAATAACGACAACTTTTGCCATTAGAAGATCCTATTCTTGCTGAATTTACGCTAAAATTATGCGCTTAATGTACAAACATGCGCATGTGTATTGTATCGCAATTCTTTTAGCAGATGTTGGAGAATCCTATTAGCACCCTGTACCCAATTAACGAAATATTCCAAACCATTCAAGGTGAGGGGGTATTCACTGGCGTGCCAGCCATATTTATCCGTCTGCAAGGATGTCCTGTGGGTTGTCCGTGGTGTGACACACAACATACATGGGAGCAACGTGAGAGCGATCAGGTTGAGGCAACTGAGGTTGTTGAAAAACAACAACCAAGCTCAAACTGGGCCTCGATGACTGCCGATGAAATGGTTAAGTTGATAGAAGCTAAGGGCTACACGGCGAAGCATGTGGTGATTACTGGTGGTGAACCAGCAATGTTCAATCTTATTCCGCTTGGGCAGGCGTTAGAGCAAAAAGGCTATCAGCTTCAAATTGAAACCAGTGGTACGTTCGCAATTCAGGTAACGCCGTCTACTTGGGTGACAGTATCGCCTAAATTGGACATGCCGGGCGGCTATCTTGTGCGGCCCGACTGTATGAAACGCGCGAACGAGATCAAGTACCCGGTTGCCATGCAAAAGCACATTGAACAGTTTGATAAACTCCTAAAAGCGTGTCCGCCTCGAGCTGAGGCCATCATCGCGTTACAACCGATTAGTCAGCGTCCACGCGCCACTGAGCTTGCGATTAAGGTTTGTATCGAGAGAAATTGGCGTTTGTCTGCACAGTTGCATAAGTATCTCAAAATTGAGTAGGCGCTCAGCCTACTTTTAATCTCGGCCATTTAGTTATTCCTATACTGAGTTTCCAGTGCCCAGCAGCAAGAGGAAATTCAGATGGCTCGCCGTTACCTACATTCCAGTACCTGTCAAATAATTGGACGAACCCGCGGTCAGGGCATGACCGAGTACATTATTATTGTTGCACTCATTGCGGTGGCTGCCATCGGCGTTTATTCCTTGCTCGGCAAAACCGTGCGCGGTCAAGTTGCCGGTATAGCCAATGAAATAACCGGTCAAAGCTCATCTGAACAACTCAACAGCGCGCGTTCTGCAGCTCGACGAGCTAATACATTGGGTCGCCAAGATGTGAGCTTAGGTAACTACGATGAAGTTACCGAGTCGGGCAATTAATATGAGGTACCACAACGGTTACGTCAGCGTCTTAATCTTGCCCGCATTAGCTGGTTTGCTGATGTTATTACTTGGCGTTGTCAGCCAGCAGCATAAGCTTCAACAACGCTGGCATTTGCAAAGCGCAGCGGACACCATGGCTCACAGTGCCGCAACGATTATGGCCCGCGAATTTAATTTACTTGCGGTACTTAATCGGGCGTTGATTGCCAATCAAGTCGCTCAAGCACAACTGCTCGGACTTTCCAGCTGGTATCGCAATCTGGCCACAGCTACTGATCGGTTGGCGTTGGTAAGTAGCTGGATTCCTTATTTGAACGTGGTGACGCGCCACCTTGCGAATGCTACACGGTACGTCAATACGCCATTGCAAACCCTATTATCAGCAGGCCTCTTACTGCAACGTGCCTTGGTTGAGTCATTGCGCATCGCTCAAATTATGGTGCGCTATTCATTTGCCATGATAATTCCCAAAACTATGGCGGAGCTGGCGCAGCTACAGAACATTCCTGAGCACAAGTGGACCTTGTTACATAGTCCGGGGTTAGTCCAGTTCCCATGGCTCTGGTGGACGTTTATCCCGCCGCAGTCAGCAGCTCGCGATAAAGACTTGCTGGCCGATTTGGTGCGTCATAGTCGGGATTCCTTCTCCCAGCATCGCACCTACACCTGGTTTAACGTTGGGCTTATCAAAGCACAAAAAACCGGCGGAACCGATCTTGTAGTGAGTCAACAAGGTAGCTGGTCATGGCAGTCTATGGATACGGTTGCGCTGCATGTGCGGATATTGTTTGGTCGCGAAGAAATCCCGTGGGGAAACGGCGTTACCCACACGGATAGAAGAGTCACAAGATTGCAGCCGCAGCGATTTGGTGGCAGTGCAAGAAAGAATCCGCGAACGGCACGGTGGGCACTTACGGAACAGTACAGCTTAGGTGGAATGAGTACACCAAGCTATTTCAACCGCGAAGAGCTTGAACCCGCGCACTGGCCGTCGGTAATTATTCAATTTGACGATGTGGTCGCCAAAGCTGGAATACGGTTCTCGCGACCGCATGCTGTTTTCCCCCGGCGCGATAAGCGTAAGGAACGGGCTAATCTCTTTAACGCACTTTGGGAACCTGAGCTGCAATCACTGACGCGACCAGAAAAGCTAATTATCAGTCAACTTCGCGAGCAACAGTCATGAACAAACACCACGGGCAAGCAATTATTGAGTTGGTGATGGCGCTTGGTGTGATGTCAGTCATTCTGTCATTTGCCTTGGGGAAATTGAATGAAAGTATGATTGCTCAGCACGGGCACTTGAATAAACTCCGGGCTGAAATTTTTCAGCCAATTCCTCAGTTGCAGTGGCAGCACAAACCGAACGACGAATTTAGTCAGCGTGTAAAGCCTGTCGCTGACGCGCTTAATGCAGTGGTTCAATTTGATTTACCAATGAATAACGTCATTCAAGTGCACGCGGAAAACTCTCCATACAAGCTCGCGCGCCTTTCACATGGTTGGCAAGCCGAATCATCCGTTCAGCTTACGCAACGTCCAGCGCAGCTAACAGCCAGTTATCACCTGAAAAATATGGGCTTTAATGCAGTGTTTGATGGTATTGGTCATCTTCCGATTGCAAAAGAGCTGAGAAATAAATCCCTAGTGCTCGGTAAGGTGGATGCCGAAATTACCCCGTTTGAACTCAGATGCCTGGACGCATCATGTCAATAGCCGCCGCATGGCTGGCGGTAAACGCGCAGCTCATAACTCATTCACGTGAAAGCCAATTGTGGCAAGTATCGGAAGCAGCAGATGTACATGTTCTGCACGCGCGTTTGCCGTGTGTGCAGGAGCTGGAGATGGAACGACAAAAGTGGTGTCGCACGCCGAAGCGGCTTTGGTTGTTGAGCGAGGTTGGCAGCAAGCACTATGTGCAAGGTTTTGAATTGAAAGAATCGTTGAGGCGCGACAGTAGCGCTCATCATGCGTGGCTTGGTGAGCGTTTAGGGGTGTACACGATTGATGGTTTTATACTTTCCACTTATCGCAATCGGCTCTCGGCGGATACGTTAATCCGCGGATTTAGGTTTCGTCAGGCCACGCGTATCGTTTCTATCAGGGAGCTTGAGCATGGACGTTATCACGTGCAACTGCGTGCACCGCAAGAGGATGTGCTGGTTATCCAACAGGCAGATAAACCGACAGCCGCGCCGGACACGATTGCAATCTCAATGCGGGCAGAGCGCGATTGAAATCTTGTTGATGATGCTTGTTGCTGCTGCCATTTGGTTAACACCTGTCACTTCAGCAGAAGTGACTGTAATTGAATTATTTGAGCAAATTGCGCATTCCACCTCGCTCCATGTGGCGTGGATATGGACGCAGTTCACGTTAAATCCATTGGTTTTATAGCCGAGGTAGTCAATGAGAGTTAGTCAGCGTGCAAAGATCAGCTCGTTTGTGCTAGTGAGTTTATTAATGACCATTGCGGGTTACCAGCTGATTCAAAGTTACGTTGAAGAGAAAACAAACATTGAAATTCAACAACAGCAAGAGCACATGTTTGCGGTTTTGGTCAGTCGAGACGATCTACTCGCCGGTGAAATCATAGACGCAGGAAGCCTCGTTAAAAGGAGTTACCCAATGAGTTTGGTTCAGGATAGCTGGTTACGCCCAGAAGATGCGCCAATGATAATTGGCTTATCAACCACGCGATATATTGAGAAGGGCGAGCCATTAACTGCGGATGCGCTCTTGCCGTTCGATGACTACGGCTTTTCAAAAAGAATTCAATCGGGCAACTACGCAGTCACGAGCATGATATCTAAACAGCAGCTTCACAATGGCCTGATTCAAGTGGGGGACAAAGTGACTTTAGTTTCGCGCAACTCGGTGAGTGAATCGCAACAAGCGGTACTGGTAAATATTGAAGTTGTCGCATTGGATAATTTTGATCATAGCAGTCAGCTCGACATGTCGGCTACGCACTACCTGCCAAGCACCATAACGTTTGAACTTACGCCTTCTCAAGCGATTATCTTTGAAACCATGAGGCAGCAAAGCTTTGCTGTTTGGTTGCAGCATCCAGACTCACCCTACGCGGATATAAAGGTCAATGAGCCGATTGCAATACACCGATTAAAGTCTGTTGAGGCATCCCAGCATGCGACTTATTAAACACGTGCTACTTGGTTTGCTGATCATGTCGAGGCCAGCCGCCGCAGAAGACTCGACTATCGAACTCGCAGTTGGCAAAACGCGTGTAATCACTATGCATGAAGTGACTGATATTGTAATCGGCGATGACAACGTAGCGCAGGTGCAATTATTAGGTGCCGACACGTTAATTATTAAAGCGCTAAAGCCCGGTGTCACTGAACTGTTATTGAGGCTATCAAACGGGCTAACAGAGCGCATTGAAGTTACGATAAACGGTTTTAAAAATGAAAGTGAACAAACACAATTAAACTGGATAAAGGCGAATATGCCAGGTCTTTCTATCACGGTGACAGAAGGAATAGTGATTATCGCCGGTGAACTGAATGAAGCTGACCACCAACTTCTACTGAACCACGCTCAGCGAAACCCAGACTGGCTATTACAAATTACCAGGCCAGAAGCGTCACTAGCTCAAATGATTGAGCTTGAAGTAAAGATACTCGAAGTAAAGCGCCATCATTTAAAAAACTTGGGGTTGTCGTGGCCAAGTGCAATTAATGGCCCCTTGGTAACTCGTGATGTAGGGCAGTGGCTTAGCTTCCCAGTTGCGATGCAATCTACAATAAACCTATTGGAACAAAGTGGCAGTGCAAAAGTGCTTGCTGAGCCTAAATTGACCGCGGCGAGCGGTGGGCAGGCCGAGTTCTTAGTTGGGGGCGAGTTCCCCGTTCCGCAAGTTGTTGCACAAGGTTTGCAGGATGTTGATTTTCGAGAGTACGGAATTACCTTAACGATGTCCCCTGAAGACTTGGGACAGCAGCGCATTGCGACATCCATTAAGGCTGAAATAAGCACTATCGATCCTGCGACCAGTGTCAATGGAATTCCCGGCATGCTAACCCGGCGCGTTAGTTCAATGATCACCGCCGCTAGCGGTGAATCAATTGTGCTTTCGGGTTTAATTAGTCACGAACAATCGTATCAAGCAGATGTATTTCCATTTCTACACCAAGTGCCAATCGTAGGTCGCTTATTTACATCGAAAGAGTTCAGAGATGCAGAAACCGAGCTCGTTGTGGTGGTTACACCAAGGCTCAATGAGCAAATCAAGCGGCAATCGCAGCGCCACATTGCAGCGCAGCGTGCAATCCATGAATTTCGTGAACAAGCGTCTTGCGTAGGACTTATCGATGGCTATTGATATTAATCATGCGCGTAATTATTTACGCCAAGCTTTGCAACGCAGCGAATCAAACATTGAGCTCATGGCCGCAGATGAGCTTCGTGCGCATTCGATGCAAATCTTACAAGCTTATGGTCAAGGTCTGTCTGAACAAGAACAGTTAGATTTCGACGCCGCGAAGGATGGAATCATTAACGATTGTATTGGGTTTGGCCCATTAACGTCTTTATTGAATGACTCCAGTATTACCGAGATCATGGTCAACAATTACCAGACAATATTTATTGAACGCTGTGGGCAGCTGCATCAATCGCCGGTGGTTTTTGAATCTGAAGATGATCTATTACGTGTTATCGACCGAATTATTGCGCCACTAGGTCGTCGTTTAGATAGCTCTCAACCAATGGTTGATGCGCGCATGCCCGATGGGTCACGCATCAATGCCGTCCTTTCACCCATTGCGCTAAATGGAAGTTGCCTGACAGTACGTAAATTTCTTACGAAACAGCTGAAATTTGACGACTTGGTATCCCAAAACGTTTTATCGGCAGAGGCCTCCGAGTATTTGCGAAAAGCTGTTGAGCAACGGCGAAACATCTTGATTGCTGGGGGCACCGGTACCGGCAAAACCACATTACTGAATACCTTAGCTGGCGCTGTTTCTGCACATCAGCGACTGGTTACAATTGAAGACGCAGCAGAGCTGCAGCTCAACCACCAAAACCTAATTGCCCTAGAAGCGCGGCCAGCAAATGCAGAAGGCAATGGTCGAATTAGTATTAGAGAGCTACTTATTAATGCCTTAAGGATGCGCCCCGATAGAATAATTATCGGCGAGTGCCGCGGTGTTGAAGCAATCGATATGTTGCAAGCGATGAATACCGGTCATGAAGGCTCATTGACGACGCTACATGCCAATACAGCGCGAGATGCACTCCAACGTTTAGAAGTTATGGTGTTAATGGCTGGCCTCGATTTACCGCTCACGGCTGTGCGTCAGCAAATAGCCTCGGCAATAGACATCGTGATTCAAATACATCGGAGCAGTAACGGTCAACGTGTAATTTCCGAGATCAGTGAAGTTACGGGTGTCGATGCTGAGATTATTCAGCTAAGCCAGATGTTTGTTAGAAATAACACTGAATGCAAAGCGACCGGAGTGCTATCCGAATGGTTATGACAAACCTGATCGTAGTCTTTGTATTCATTTTTGCGGTGAACATGATTGTGGTCTATGGCTTGCTATGGTGCGTTAAGAGGTGGCAAGCACCGGCGCAAAATTGGCTGAAAGTTAGTACTGAACAGTCACTGGCTGATTTCCTTATTTACATGCCCGCGAGGGTATTCTGGGCTCGCTTAGCGTTAGTGATAACTCCCATTTTGTGCGCTGTTGCGATGTCTATTTCGGTCAATATTGCGGTGTTTTGCGCAGTGTGCTTGCCGATCGCTGTGGTTGTTGGGAAAAATTTTATGCTGGCGCGTCGTCATCATCTTATTACCCGACAACTTCCTGATGCACTCGACATGCTGGTTACAGCAACCAGTGCAGGGCTAAGCTTTCATGCGGCTTTAGAGCGAACTGCCAGTCAGCTACCAATTCCTTTACGCTTCGAATGGCAATTGATTTCTCGCTTAACACGCACAGGCGAAGGGATAACTTCAGCGCTACAAAATTTTTATCATCGTGTGCCCACGGAGGGCGTATTACAGATGCTTCTTACGGTTCAGCTCGGGTTACAGCACGGAGCTCAACAGGCCCAGGTTTTACAGCGTTTGGCGCTGTCGTTACGTCAGCAGCATTACGCCATTGAGCGCGTGAAAAGCTTGTCCGCGCAGGCGCGCATGCAGGGTAAGGTTATGATGTTACTTCCTGTCGGCCTATTTATTATTCTTCACTTCTTGCACCCGGAAAACACGCGCGTATTAGTCGAAACGTCTGCAGGCCATTATCTGCTATTCGGTTGTTTTGTACTTATGCTAGTGGGGAACTATCTAATACGAAAAGTTTTAGGTAGCGCTTATGCGCAATGAATTATTGCTATGGATAATGTTGGGCAGCTTCAGTGCTTGGGTGGCATGGGCATGGCTGAAGCTTTCGCAGACGTTGATTAGCAATCCTAGAATAGAAGAACAGCTTGCCAAGCGGCTAAGAGTTATGCCTGAGTGGTTTCAAGAAATGATAGAAAGCTCTGCTCAGAGCGCTCTCGAAGAGCAGTCAGCTGCGCGCTGGCTATTACGTAGAATGGTAACCGTAGTGACTATTTTCTTGGTGTGGTTATTGCCGATAACTCTGTGGGTGAAAATAGGAGTTACGTTGTTCTTCGCGCTTGCCGGCCTAAGGCAAATTCAACGGCGTAAGTGGCACATTCGCAGAGCATTAAGGGAGTGGCCAAGTGCCTTAGATATTTTAGCAATGCTCATGCATTCAGGGTTATCACTTCGCGCATCAATTCATGCATTTCAAAGCGCCCCAAAAGATTCGCCAGCTATCCATGAGCTGGTGCGAGTTCAGCGCGCACAGCAAAGCGGATATAGCCTTGCTCAAGCTCTGGAGAGTCTATCAATACGACTACCGCACCCTTGGGTTCGACTATTTGTTGGCGCGGTTGTGCAAGCACAAGCAACCGGCGGTGGTTTAGCGAATACGTTACAACAGCAAGCGACGCAACTTAGGCAGCAGCAGTTGCTGGAAGCAGAAAAACGCGCTCAAGAAGTGTCTGTGAAACTGATGTTTCCACTAATCTTTTGCTTTTTCCCAGTCACCATGTTGTTAATTTTAGGCCCAGTTTTTATTGGGTTTACACAAGGAGGTTTTTCATGAAACAAGGACGTTTCTATTTAGGCAAAACAGGTCGTTGCATTTGGTGCGATGTAAAAGTGATGGAATATTTCCCGCAACGTTTAGTAGGAATGCTGTACCTGCGAGTTGCGTCGCCACAGCGCGCGTTTTGGTTTCCTCGTTGCAGTTCTGTGCATACGTGGGGGATGCGCTTCGCCATCGATGTAATAGGTCTGGATAAGCACCAGCGTATTCAAACAGTTATCAGAAATGTGCAACCGGCAAATGTTGTTCGGCTGGTCAATGTGGATTCCATTATCGAATGCGAAGCAGGTTGTCCTTTACCGTTGGAGTTGTGGCAGGGCGAAGCTTTGGAGTTTATGAGCAAGGAAGTTTGCTATGAAGATAGTTAAGCTATGTGTACTCGCCGTGCTGCCGTCAGTGGTCATTGGTTCGGGCTGCGCCGCCACCGAAAAAACTACCTTTAATACGCTTGAGCAACAGCGAGCAATTGCGTCGAAATCCTATCAACAAGGCGACTTACATGTCGCCGAAGGTTATTTGCAACGCATTGTATCGAGCCTACCAAAGGACAGTGCTAGTTGGTGTAAGTTGGGGCATATTAACTACCGTTTAAATCGCTATTCGGCGGCGACGAACGCTTATGAAAGGTGTTTGTCGCTAACCCCAGAGCTACCGGAAATTTGGCATAACTTGGCGGCAGTAAAATTGCGTGAAGCGACTGAGTTTTTATTAACAGGCCGGGCTTACATTCCTGAGTTAAACGAGGCGGGTAGCGCATCTTCCTTTGCCGTGAACTATACCCGTTTATTGAATGAACTTGGGCGTTTGCATGGTGTAGCAGGGTATTCAACAGAAATGATTAGCGATGATTAAGCAACAGGGTTTGTTCTTACCGCTTATGCTCGGTTTTGCGCTGCTTATCACGGCTACGGTGATACCGCTTGCGCCATCGCAAGAAGCGCTTAGTGTGGAGCGTGCAAATTATCTCCACGCGATGTGGTGGCATTGGCAACGCGCTGTTTTCAGTTACTACGAGAAGTATGGCGTATGGCCTGACTCATTAACTGCTGTGGCAGCCAGTTATCAACTGCCTGAACCGCCGAGTTATTTGTTAGGGGTTCGAGAGGGATTGGATTTTCGTTTAAGGTGGTTGAACGTGCAGCAAGAAATTGTTGAGCGTATCAGTGCAACAATTCAGCCTGAATACTTAGTTGTTGCAGAAACTAGCGTTGAGCTCGTCATGCGTGCTGAAGCCGTTGACTCTGAACTCGAGTCAGCCAAGCTAAGCCGAGTAGCTCCAGCAACAATGAACAGCGTGCTCTCAATGGCTAACTTTGATATCGCTTCGGTTAATAGGCTAACGACTCAACGTATTAATATTAATGGATTAATGACGTTGAGCCAGTTGAAGACTGAACAGGGAGCCATTGAACAGCTGAGGATTCCGGGCGCATTGTATATCGACTATTTTGCGAGTGCTCGATATATGGCGCCAGAAATTGAAGCATTACTGAATCGCATCAATCTTCAGTATCAAGAGTTAAGTGATTACATGCGAAAACAAGATCCGGGGCCATCACCATTCTAATCTTTGTCCGAGTATTGTTTGGGTTGAGCACGTAAGTCACGCGTGTTTTCAACGCGACGCAGCTCTAAATGTAACCCAGCTTTGGCAAGTAAATGGGCACTGATGGGTGCAGTTAAAAACAGAAAAATTGTAATTAACAGTTCGTGCCACGAAAATGATGCTGTTACCGAGAAGTAAACAATCGAGCCAAGAATAACACCACCAACCCCTAAGGTTGTGCTTTTGGTTGGTGCGTGCAGGCGAGCCATAAAGTCTGGCAGCCGTGCTAACCCAACTGAGCCTATGAGTGCAAACAAGGCGCCGATAATAAGCAGGCTAGAAACTAACCAGTCGGCCCAACCGTGAAGTTCTACCATAGTGATACCTTTACCTTAATCATTCGACGATATCGCCGCGCAATAGAAATTTAGCCGCAGCTACAGTGCCTATAAATCCAAGCATCGCGATAAGCAGTGCCGCTTCAAAATAGAAGGCAGTGCCATGCCAGATTCCAAACAGAACCAATAACGCCAATGAATTTATGTATATGGTGTCTAGCGCGAGAATACGGTCGGGCAAATCAGGCCCCCGAAACAAGCGCCATAAGTTAAGTAGTAGCGCAACACAAAATGCAATGAATGCGAACTGCACAGCGTAAATTAGCATTTGAAAATCTCCTTCAAACGCATTTCATAGCGTTGTTTTATTGAAGCAATGAGCTTCTCATGATCATCAACATTTAATGCGTGGATCATCAGCGCACGGCCGTCTCGTCGAATTTCTGCGGTAATCGTGCCGGGAGTCAGGCTGATGGTACTGGCAAGCACTGTGATAGGAACTTCACCAACGATATCGAGCGGGTATTCAATCAAGGCTGGCTTGATGCGTCGTGATGGCAACAGAATAATTGCTGCAATATTGAGGTTCGAAATAAGGATATCGACCATCAACAGGATAAAATACTCAATCGCCTTAAAGGGCTTATGGATTGTTGCAGGAAAGTCTCGACCGCGATTGGTGTACAGCGGAATCAATATCGCTAAGATTATGCCGAGGACAATAAGCCCAGCAGAAACGGTATTCTGCAACAGTAGCCAGAACACTAATAGAAACAGACTTAAAAAAGGTGCTGGTAGAAGTTTATTCATAAGGTTGACTCCCTCCAAGCACTGCCTCGATATATGTCGATGGGTGCATGACATCATAGGCGATGCCTTCAATGAATCCACTAATGCTGTTCGCGAACAAGGTTAAGGCGACAATTGCGGCCAATAGCAAACCTATCGCCACAAGTTGGCTGGGTGGATTGGTGACATCGCCGGGCTTACCTTCGAACGTATGCCAAAACATTCTGCTACCGGCACGTGACAATGAAACCATCACCAAAAAAGTGCTACCCAATACTAGCGGCCATAGCAATGCTACTTGCGCCCCAGTTCGTGCAGCTTCAAGTATAAATAGCTTGCCAATGAACCCTGAGAAAGGGGGCATGCCAATAATCGCGATTGCAGCAACAAAGAACATGATACCCAAGGTTGCATGTTGCGCCATTTTGCGCCCTTTAACAATGCGCGAGGCAGTTTTGCCACGCTGTTTTGCTACGACATCAACGATTAGGAAAAGCGCTGCCGTAATTAGAGTTGAGTGCAACATGTAATACATTACTGCTGTGATTGAACGTTCAGTATTCATGCTGAAAGTGGTTAGCATGGTGCCGACTGAAATCACCACCAAATATGAAATAACCAAGCGTAGATCGCGGCTTCCCATAACGCCGATACCGCCAATGGCTAAGGTTCCAAGGCCCAGCCACCACAGCCAATCATAACCCAACAATGCTGCGGCGCCCGAGTCATCACCGAAAATCAGTGTGAATACACGAATAATTGCGTAGATACCTACTTTCGTCATGATTGCAAACAGCGCAGCAACGGTGCCTGTAGTCATAGCATAAGCTTGCGGTAGCCAGAAATATAACGGCAGTAACGCTGCCTTAAGTGCAAATACAATGAGCAACAGCAGTCCGCCAGCACGCGCGATGCTTGCATCGTCCCCTGTGAGGGCCGAAATTTTCACGGCTAAATCAGCCATGTTAAGCGTGCCGGTAATGCCGTACAACACTCCCAATGAGATGAGGAATATAGCCGAACCGGTCAGGTTCAAAAGCACGTAATGTAAACACGCGCGCAGCTTTTGTTTACCGCCACCGTGCATCAGCAGGGCATAGCTTGAGATAAGTAGAATTTCAAAAAATACAAATAGGTTGAATAAGTCACCAGTCAAAAATGCGCCAAGAATGCCCAGCAACTGAAATTGAAACAGCGCTTGAAAATGTGAACCTAGGTTGTCTTCGCCATAACAAGCGTACCAGAGCACTGGTAACGCTAAGATTGAGGTGAGTAGCACCATTAATGACGATAAGCCGTCGGCGACTAAGACAATTCCGTACGGCGCTTCCCAGCTACCTAAGGCATAAACTAACGGCCCAGCGCTTGATTGCTGTATGAGTGCTACAGCTACAACTATGAGCAATGAGCAGGACGTCATGCCAATAGCCCGCCGATAGCGCTGAGGGTTTTCCCCCCAAGGTAACAACTGCAGCAAAGCTGCCAGCATCGGTATCAGCAATGGTAATATAACTAAGTGTTTAGTAAGCATTAGCGTTGCCCCTCGTCATCAACGGGGCTTGGGTCATTTACTTCGTCAGTACCGAGCTCACCGCGCACGCGCACTGCCAAAATAATCGAATAAGCGGTCATCGCAAATCCAATTACTATTGCAGTTAGCACCAAAGCTTGCGGAAGCGGGTCAGTGTAACTCTCTTGATTGCCAATAATCGGTAATTGATTCAGCACCAAACGCCCCGTGGAGAACAAAAATAAGTTCACCGCGTAAGAAAGCATGGTGATACCGATCACAATTGGAAATGACCGACCGCGAAGAATGAGATAAATACTGCATGCGGTAAGCATGCCCACTGTAATAGCGTACAGAGCTTCCATTAATGCTTCTCCTGTCGAGGACGGTGGCGTGTGGTCATTTGGCCAAAGTTGGCAAGTATCATCAGCGTGGCGCCGATTACCGTGAGGTAAACACCTAGGTCAAATAAGATTGCAGTGGCAATTTCGAACTCTCCAACAATCGGCCAGTCGACATGAGTGAACCAAGACGTAAGGAAATTATGCCCAAAGAACCAGCTGCCGACACCAGTAAACAGAGCAATCATAACGCCTACGGCCGCTAAGGTTTGATAGTTATAGTTAAAGCGATGTTTTACCCAATCGACACCATTAGCCATGTACTGAAGAATCATTGCAGATGCGGTAATCAGGCCAGCAATAAAGCCGCCACCAGGTAAATTGTGGCCGCGTAGGAAAATATACACCGAAACCATTAATGCCAAAGGCAGAATTGCTTGGGAAACCGTTTGTACTAATAGTGGGTGCTTCACGCGGTGCCAGGGGCGACCATCAACGTCGCTGGATGGCATGAATGGTCTCAAGTTATTGAGTAACTTATGGATACCTGCGGCAGCAATGGCCAATACCGTGATTTCACCCAAGGTGTCGAAGCCACGGAAGTCGACCAAAATAACGTTAACTACATTGGTACCGCCACCACCAGACACCGAGTTTTCTAAAAAGAAGTCAGAGATGCTGTTGGCGGGGCGCGTTAAGAGCGCATAATTCAGCGTACCAACGATTCCACCAACGAAACCAGCCAGCAAAATATCACGCGCTACGCGACCACCGCTTGACGCCCTTGGTATGCGTTGTGGCATGAAAAATAGCGCCAGAATCATGAGTATGATACTCACCACTTCAACCACAAGCTGTGTTAGCGCGAGGTCAGGTGCTGAAAAATGAACGAAGGTTAATGAAACCATGAGACCAACCACCGATAGCATCATTAACGAAGTGAGGCGCTGATGATGGAATGCTGCGGTGCCGATGGCAGCAAGAATGACAATAACTGCTCCAGTTAGGCTGACGACATTTATTGGCAATTGCTCACGTCCGCCCGTTAATTGCTCAATGTTGTATAACTCCGGAATAACGAAAACCACAGTTAAAATTAGCAGTGCAGCGATGTAGCGTTGCAGTGAACCGGTTTCGATACGGTTCATAAGTGCGTCAGAGAAGTTCGTTACCGATTTAACAATTCGGGCAAATACTTCTTTTGCATCGTGATGATCAAACTGACGATTAAATGACAGCAAATCGGCGCGGTTTGCATAGATTCCAATACCACCGACAATTGCCAATACGCTCATAAGTAGCGCCATGTTAAAGCCATGCCAAATGGAGATATTAATTTCCATCGGGGCAGGGCTAACGGCCGCCAGCGCAGGTGTTAGAATGTCGGCAACAAACAGCATCGGCGCGATACCCACCGCGATACATAACCCTGCGAGGATGATTACGGGCACGCGCATCATTAACGGTGGCTCGTGCGGTGTTTTGGGGAGGTTTTCGGCTGCTTTATCGAAAAACACGCCGTGCACGAATCGAATCGAGTAAGCCACGGAGAGCATTGCCCCGACAGTTGCAAGCACGGGTACAAGCCATGAAAGTCCACCAAATAAATGCTGCTGATACGACTCCATCAAGAACATTTCTTTTGATAAGAAGCCATTAAATAGTGGAATGCCAGCCATTGATGCTGAAGTAATTACAGCGAGAACCATGGTGTAAGGCATGAACTTTCTTAACCCACTTAGCTTGCGTAAATCTCTACTACCTGTTTCATGGTCAATAATGCCGGCAATCATAAACAAGCCAGCTTTGAAGGTTGCGTGGTTGAGAATGTGGAACAATGCAGCCAGCAATGCGGCAGGACTACCCAAGCCCAACAGCATAGTAATTAAGCCCAAATGGCTGATGGTTGAAAATGCCAGAAGGCCCTTTAAATCGGTCTTAAATAATGCGAAATATGCTCCGAACAACATGGTTGCAAGACCGGTGAGGGTGACAATTGTGAACCACTCAGGGGTGCCGCCTAACACTGGGTATAAACGCGCCATTAAGAAAATGCCGGCTTTTACCATCGTTGCCGAATGTAAGTATGCACTTACCGGCGTTGGAGCCGCCATGGCATGTGGTAACCAAAACTGGAAAGGGAATTGTGCTGATTTGGTAAATGCCCCCAGCAGAACCAGAATTAGAGCTGGTAAGTACAACGAGTGCGCGCGGATGGTGTCAGCTGCTGCAAACACCGCATCGAGTTGATAACTGCCCGCAATGTTACCGATGAGTAGAATACCCGCAAGCAATGCCAAGCCGCCGGCACCAGTAATAGCTAGTGCCATGCGAGCCCCTCGGCGCGCGTTACTTTGATGGAACCAATAACCGATAAGTAGAAATGATGAAACGCTGGTTAATTCCCAGAATAACCATAAAAGAATAAGGTTATCGGCGGTCACAATACCGAGCATTGAACCCATGAAAAGCAGTAGACAGGAAAAAAAACGACCGGCGTCATCTTTAGTGCTCAAATAGTAGTGCGCGTAGATGACAATAAGTAGACCAATGCCAAGGATTAATCCTGCAAATAACAATGACAATCCATCAAGACGAAAGCTAAAACTTAAGCCCAGTGACGGCAGCCAATCAACCGCATAACTTGGTATGAGGCCATTGAGTGTTTGAGGTGCCAAACTTAGTAGTAGCGCTAAACTAATGGTTGTCGTTGCTGCTGCGAGTGCTGTGCTAACCCAACGTGGTTTATGACTCACCAACATGGGGAATAGCGCGCCGACAAACGGCAGCATAACAATGATAGCGAGATTCATGTGAATCCTTAGGTTGCAAATTTCTATCAGTCGTTGATTTCGTATTACTGAATTTACCACTTAGCTCAAGCGGTTGCCAACAGCTTCGAACGCTTGATATACGCCGCTTACCGTGATTGCGTATTGATCAGAACTCATAAATAAGAAGGGCAATTAGCGATGGACTAAAATGCTCTCTATGGTATAGTGGCGCCTCTATTTCGAGGCAGGTGTTTAAACCTAACTCAACGGGGTTTCGGCATAGTACCCCTACCACCCAAACTTTTCTGTTTTTATTTCACATCTCTCACTACCATCTGAAAATTATATCTGTTACAATTCGCCGCCCTTTTATAAGGGGAAGTCTTATATTCTCAAATGTCTTTGAGAATGGCTGGACATCAGTGGCTCGAAAGAGTCTGTTTTTTACATAAAGCGGAGCACTGCAATGATCCAAATGCAAACTACTCTGGACGTGGCTGATAACAGCGGCGCACGCAGCGTACAATGTATTAAGGTTCTGGGTGGCTCGCACCGCCGGTATGCAAACATTGGCGATATCATCAAAGTTTCTGTTAAAGAAGCAATTCCTCGCGGTAAAGTGAAGAAAGGTGATGTTGTGAATGCGGTGGTCGTTCGCACCAAGAAAGGCGTCCGTCGTCAAGACGGGTCAGTCATCCGTTTTGACCGCAACGCGGCTGTTTTGTTGAACAATAACAAGCAACCGATTGGCACTCGTATCTTTGGACCAGTGACTCGTGAATTGCGCTCTGAGCAATTTATGAAGATTGTTTCTCTGGCACCAGAAGTACTGTAAGGAGTCCAGATATGGCGGCAAAAATCAAACGTGATGATGAAGTAGTAGTCCTGGCAGGTAAAGACAAGGGTAAGCGCGGTAAAGTGCTTAAAGTCGATACCGCTTCGAATCGTGTATTCGTTGAAGGCGTAAACATCGTTAAGAAACACCAAAAGCCAAACCCTGCATTGGGCGTAGCTGGCGGTATCGTGGAGCAGGAAGCAGCAATCCACGTTTCTAACGTAGCAGTTTACAACCCAGAGACTGATAAAGCAGATCGTGTTGGCTTTAAGATTGAAGATGGCAAGAAAGTTCGCTTCTTCAAATCTAACAACGCAATCATTTAATTTTTAATTTGGAGTTTTACGATGGCGAAACTGCATGATTTTTACAAAGAATCAGTAGTTCCAGAACTGGTTAAACAGTTCGGCTACAACAGCGTCATGCAAGTCCCTCGGATTGAAAAAATCACCCTTAACATGGGTGTTGGTGAAGCTCTGGCAGACAAAAAGATTCTCGACAACGCTGCCGCAGACCTAGAAGCTATTTCTGGTCAGCGTCCAGTTAAAACTGTTGCTCGTAAATCTGTCGCTGGCTTCAAAATCCGTGAAGGCTACCCAATTGGCTGTAAAGTGACTCTGCGTGGCGAACGCATGTGGGACTTTTTGCAACGTTTAATTACTATTGCAATCCCGCGTGTTCGTGATTTCCGTGGTTTGAACCCGAAATCTTTCGATGGTCGGGGAAATTACAGTATGGGCGTACGTGAACAGATCATCTTCCCAGAAATCGACTTTGATAAAGTCGACAAGGTTCGTGGTCTTGACATCACTATCACCACTACTGCAGGCACTGATGACGAAGCTCGCGCTTTGCTCGCTGCCTTTAACTTCCCGTTCAAGAAGTAAGGTGTAGAGTTATGGCAAAAGAGTCAATGAAAATGCGTGAGCTGAAGCGTCAAAAGCTAGCAGCTAAATACGCAGAGAAACGCATCGCACTTAAAGTTGTGATCAGCGATCCGAGTACTTCGGACGAAGAGCGTTGGGAAGCCGTGCTTAAATTGCAAAGTCTTCCTCGTGATTCGAGCCCAAGCCGTCAGCGTAACCGCTGCCGCGTAACGGGCCGCCCACACGGTTTCCTACGTAAATTCGGCATGAGCCGTATTAAAGTACGTGAGAAAGCGATGCGCGGTGAAATTCCTGGCTTGAAAAAAGCTAGCTGGTAAGCCACGAGTCACGGGAGAAAGCAAATATGAGCATGCAAGATCCAATTGCGGATATGTTCACTCGCATCCGCAACGCTCAGGGTGCTAACAAAGTTGCCGTGCGCATGCCTGCTTCTAAACAGAAATTGGCTATTGCCCAAGTTCTTAAAGAAGAAGGTTATATCGCGGATTTCAGCGTTTCAGGTGAAGTGAAAACTGAACTTGAAGTTACTCTGAAATACTTTGAAGGTAAGCCTGTTATTGAAACAATTGAGCGCGTAAGTCGCCCTGGATTGCGTATCTATAAGAAACGCAATGAACTACCTAAAGTTATGGGTGGTTTAGGTGTCGCAGTAGTCTCAACTTCGAAAGGCCTAATGACTGATCGCGCCGCTCGCAAAGCGGGTCTTGGCGGTGAAGTTCTTGGCTACGTAGCTTAACGAGGAGTTAGGAAATGTCACGAGTTGCTAAAGCACCGATTGCCATTCCTGCTGGCGTTGAAGTTACGCTAAATGGCCAGGAAGTAACAATCAAAGGTGCCAAAGGCTCATTGAGCCGTGTAGTTAACGATGCTGTAGAACTTGTCAAAGAAGACAACGTTTTACGCACTGTTGCACGTGAAGGTGTTGCGAACGCTAACGCGCAAGCAGGTACAGCACGTGCATTACTGCAAAACATGGTGGTTGGTGTTGCGCAGGGTTATGAGAAAAAACTACAGCTAATTGGTGTTGGTTATCGTGCCAATACTGCAGGTTCGAAATTGAACCTTACGCTAGGTTTCTCACACCCGATTGAGTTCGATATCCCTCAGGGAATCACTATCGAAGTCCCAGCACAAACTGAAGTAGTCGTTAAAGGTGTCGACAAGCAGTTAGTGGGTCAAGTTGCCGCTAACATTCGTGCGTACCGTAAGCCTGAGCCTTATAAAGGTAAAGGTGTACGTTATGCCGATGAGCAAGTGCGCCGTAAAGAAGCCAAGAAAAAGTAAGGTAAGACTATGGACAAAAAAACAGCTCGCTTACGTCGCGCAACGCGCCCTCGTAAGAAAATGCAAGAGTTGGGTGCAAACCGCCTGGTCGTTCACCGTACACCACGGCACATTTACGCTCAGCTTATTGCATCGAACGGTTCTGAAGTACTAGCTTCAGCATCAACTGTAGAAAAAGCTATGCGTGAGCAGTTTAAAGCTGCTGGTAACGTTGAAGCTGCTAAAGCAGTTGGCAAGCTGATCGCTGAACGGGCGATTGAAAAAGGCGTGAAAATCGTCGCATTCGATCGCAGTGGCTTCCGTTATCACGGTCGTGTCGCCGCTTTGGCTGACGCAGCTCGTGAAGCTGGACTTCAGTTCTAGGAGACGAACATGGCAAATGCAAATGTAGAAGCTCAACAAAGTGATCTGCAAGAAAAGCTGATTACGGTTAATCGTGTAGCGAAAGTTGTTAAAGGTGGTCGCATCTTTAGTTTCACTGCACTAACTGTAGTTGGTGATGGTCAAGGTAAAGTGGGTTTCGGTTACGGTAAAGCACGTGAAGTTCCAGCTGCTATTCAAAAAGCAATGGAAAAAGCACGTCGCAATATGGTAACTGTTCAGCTGAAAGGTGATACCTTACAGCACCCTGTTAAAGGCCGTCATTCAGGTTCACAGGTATTTATGCAGCCAGCTTCAGAGGGTACAGGTATCATCGCCGGTGGCGCGATGCGTGCAGTACTTGAAGTTGCAGGTGTACACAACGTGCTGTCAAAAGCATATGGTTCAACCAACCCAATCAACGTTGTTCGTGCCACTATTAAGGCACTTCACGGTATGAAGTCGCCTGAGCAAGTAGCGGCTAAACGTGGATTGAGCGTTGACGAAATTTTGGGGTAGTGAGCGATGGCGAATAAGACAATCAAAGTAACCCAGACGCGTAGCTCAATCGGTCGTTTACCGAAGCATCGAGCTACACTTCGTGGTCTTGGTCTGCGCCGGATTGGTCACACGGTCGAGCTGGAAAATACTCCAGCCGTCCGCGGCATGGTTAACCAAGTCATTTACATGGTAAAGGTGGAGGATTAATTTATGTACTTGAATACGATCTCCCCTGCACCTGGTGCAAAAACTAGCAAAAAGCGTCTCGGCCGTGGTATTGGTTCAGGCCTTGGTAAAACGAGTGGTCGTGGTCATAAAGGTCAAACTTCACGGTCTGGCGGTTCTATTAAGCCAGGTTTTGAAGGCGGACAAATGCCAATTCAACGTCGTTTGCCGAAGTTTGGCTTTACTTCACGCAAGTCAATTACGACTGCTGAAGTGAACTTGGCAGAGATTGCAAAAGTTGCTGGTGATACTGTAACCCTTGCTTCATTAAAAGAAGCAGGCTTAATTCGTCACGACGTGTTGACTGTAAAAGTCATCAAGTCAGGCGAAATCAGCCGTAAAGTTACAGTTCAAGGCATCAAGGTCACCAAAGGCGCCCGCGAAGCTATTGAAGCTGCTGGCGGCAAAATCGAAGGATAGAGCACATGGCTAAACCAGGATTGGAATCTAACAGAGCTCAAGGTGGCACGTCGGAGCTTAAACGTCGACTGCTCTTCGTACTCGGCGCGTTAATCGTGTTCCGTGCGGGCTCCTTTGTGCCGATTCCTGGTATAGATGCCGCAGTATTGGCGCAACTATTCGATCAGCAGAAAGACACCATCGTGGCCATGTTTAACATGTTCAGCGGTGGTGCTCTTGAACGCGCATCGGTATTCGCACTAGGTATTATGCCGTACATTTCGGCTTCGATTATTATGCAATTGGCGAGTGTGGTTCATCCGCGCTTAGCTGAGCTTAAGAAAGAAGGTGAAAGTGGCCGTCGTAAGATCAGCCAATACACGCGTTGGGGTACATTAGTACTCGCAACTTTCCAATCAATTGGTATTGCCACTGGCTTGCCAAACCTAATGCCAGGTCTTGTTATTGACCCGAGCTTTGGGTTTTACTTCACGGCTATCGTGAGTTTGGTTACTGGTACCATGTTCTTAATGTGGTTAGGTGAGCAGATTACCGAACGTGGAATTGGAAACGGTATCTCTATTCTGATCTTCACCGGTATTGTAGCAGGCCTTCCGTCGGCCATTGGTCAGACGGCAGAGCAAGCACGTCAAGGTGATTTGCATTTATTATTGTTATTGCTAATTGGTGTTATTGTTCTCGCAGTTACATATTTCGTTGTGTTCGTAGAACGTGGTCAACGTCGTATTGTAGTGAACTATGCGAAGCGTCAGCAAGGCCGTAAGGTGTTTGCCGCGCAAAGCACACACTTGCCATTGAAAGTTAATATGGCGGGTGTAATTCCACCGATTTTCGCATCAAGTATTATTTTGTTCCCAGGCACCATCGCAACTTGGTTTGGCCAAGGTGAAGGTGCGGTAGCAAACTTCTTACAAGAGCTTTCGTTGACATTGTCACCGGGTCAGCCCCTGTACGTAATGCTTTATGCAGCAGCAATAATCTTCTTCTGTTTCTTCTATACCGCGTTGGTATTTAACCCACGCGAGACAGCAGATAACTTGAAGAAGTCGGGCGCGTTTATCCCTGGTATTCGTCCAGGTGAGCAAACCTCCCGTTACATTGATAAAGTGATGACACGTTTGACGCTTGCGGGCGCCCTATACATTACCTTTGTCTGTTTGGTTCCTGAGTTCATGATGATTGCGTGGAACGTACAATTCTATTTCGGTGGTACGTCGCTTTTAATTATCGTAGTTGTTATCATGGACTTTATGGCGCAGGTCCAAACTCATCTGATGTCACATCAGTATGACTCGGTCCTGAAAAAAGCTAATCTGAAGGGCTTCGGCCGTTAAGATTGGATAATTACGGAGTGTAGCAATGAAAGTTCGTGCTTCCGTGAAGAAAATCTGCCGTAACTGTAAAGTTATCAAGCGCAACGGTGTTGTGCGCGTAATTTGCAGTGACCCTAAGCACAAGCAACGGCAAGGTTAATTCGATGAAGAAGACCGCAGTCAAAATTAAATTTTTGGCTGCGGCTTTGATATGTTTGCAAATTGGCGACTGGTTGAGTATCCTAACGGGCTTTTCAAATCCGGTCACCCATAAACTAAAGGAGACGTGTTAGTGGCCCGTATCGCTGGCATTAACGTTCCTGACAATAAGCATGCAGTCATTGCCTTGACTGCGATTTACGGTATCGGCCGTACTCGTTCTAAAGCTATCCTAGCTTCGATCGAGTTGCCGGAAGATACTAAAATCGGCTCTTTGTCAGAAGAAAAACTGGATGTACTTCGTGAAGCAGTAGCTAAGTTTACTGTTGAAGGCGATCTTCGCCGTGAAGTATCTATGAACATAAAACGCTTGATGGATCTCGGATGTTTTCGTGGTCTACGTCATCGTCGTGGCTTGCCTCTACGTGGACAGCGCACTAAAACAAATGCGCGTACCCGTAAAGGTCCGCGTAAACCAATTAAGAAGTAGGGAGTTGAGAAGAAATGGCTAAACAACCAACTCGTACTCGTAAGCGCGTTAAAAAGCAAGTCGCTGATGGCATGGCTCACATCCATGCATCTTTCAATAACACCATTGTGACCATCACTGACCGTCAAGGTAACGCGTTAGCATGGGCAACTGCAGGTGGTTCAGGTTTCCGTGGTTCACGTAAATCTACCCCATTTGCTGCACAGGTTGCTGCTGAGCGCGCGGGTGAAATGGCGAAGGAATACGGTTTGAAAAACCTAGAAGTGTTCGTAAAGGGCCCAGGTCCTGGTCGTGAATCATCGATTCGCGCATTGAACGCTGTAGGTTATCGCATCACGAACATTACTGATGTGACGCCTATTCCTCACAACGGTTGTCGTCCGCCTAAGAAACGTCGCGTTTAATAGGCGCCAAACGATAGTTGGAGAAAGAACATGGCTAGATATTTGGGTCCAAAACTCAAACTGAGTCGTCGCGAAGGAACAGACTTGTTCCTGAAAAGCGGCGTACGCGCAATCGATACGAAATGTAAACTCGAAAGCGCACCGGGTCAGCACGGCGCACGTCGCGGCCGTTTGTCTGATTACGGTTTGCAGTTACGTGAAAAGCAAAAGGTTCGTCGTATCTACGGCGTACTGGAAAAGCAATTCCGTAACTATTACAAAGAAGCTGCCCGTATTAAGGGCAACACTGGTGAGAACCTGCTGCAATTGCTTGAGCAACGCCTTGATAACGTGGTGTACCGTATGGGCTTCGCATCAACTCGTGCTGAAGCACGCCAGTTGGTAAGCCACAAAGCAGTAGTAGTGAATGGTCAGGTAGTCAACATTCCGTCGTTTAAAGTACGCCCGGAAGACGTTGTGACAATTCGCGAAAAAGCGAAAAAGCAGGCGCGGATCGCAGCCGCATTGGAACTCGCAGAACAGCGTGAGAAGCCAGTATGGTTGGAAGTAGACGGCACTAAGATGGAAGGTCAGTTTAAACGTCTTCCAGAGCGTGCAGATATGTCTGCTGAAATTAACGAACAGTTGATCGTAGAGCTTTACTCTAAGTAAAGCTTAAGCATAAAGAGAGGACACAATGCAGGGTTCTGTTACCGAATTCCTAAAGCCAAGGCTAGTCGATATCGAACAAATTAGCCCGACTCACGCTAAAGTGACGTTGGAGCCTCTTGAGCGTGGCTTTGGTCACACGCTGGGCAACGCGTTGCGCCGCATCTTACTTTCGTCAATGCCAGGTGTGGCAGTGACTGAAGTTAAGATTGAAGGTGTACAGCACGAATACAGCAGCAAAGAGGGTGTTCAGGAAGACATCATCGAGATTCTGTTGAACCTTAAAGGTTTGGCAGTAGTCATGGAAGGCAAAGATGAAGCGATTCTGACCTTGAAAAAATCCGGAGCGGGCCCTGTCAAGGCTGGCGACATCACGCATGATGGTGATGTTGAAATTCTTAACTCTGACCACCTCATCTGTACGTTAACAGGTGATACTGAGATTGAAATGTCAATCAAAGTAGAACGTGGTCGCGGTTATGTTCCAGCTTCGGCACGTCAGTCCGCTGACGATGAAGAGCGTCCAATCGGTCTTCTATTAGTTGACGCTTCTTTCAGTCCAGTTGAGCGTATTGCTTACAGTGTTGATTCAGCACGTGTTGAGCAGCGCACTGACTTGGATAAATTGGTTATCGATATGGAAACCAACGGTACGTTGGATCCAGAAGAAGCGATTCGTCGCGCTGCAACAATTCTTGCTCAACAGCTTGAAGCGTTCGTAGAATTACGTGACATGAGCGAACCAGAAGAGAAAGAAGAGAAGCCGGAGTTTGATCCGATTCTTTTGCGTCCGGTAGACGATTTGGAATTAACTGTGCGTTCTGCGAACTGTTTAAAAGCAGAAGCTATTCAGTACATTGGTGACTTAGTGCAGCGTACCGAAGTTGAGTTATTAAAAACTCCTAACTTGGGTAAAAAATCGCTCACCGAAATCAAAGACGTGCTTGCATCACGTGGTTTGTCACTAGGCATGCGCCTAGAGAACTGGCCACCAGCAAGCTTGGTTGATCGAGACTAAGTCATCTTTTACAGAGATTTACTGAGAAGGGTATAGGTATGCGCCATCGTAAGAGTGGTCGTCAACTCAACCGCAACAGCAGCCATCGTAAAGCGATGTTCAGCAATATGGCAAGCTCACTGGTTCGTCACGAAGTGATTAAAACCACGCTGCCAAAAGCTAAAGAACTGCGTCGCGTTATCGAGCCGCTAATTACTTTAGCTAAGCAAGATAGCGTAGCAAACCGCCGTATGGCTTTTGCTCGCACTCGCGACCAAGAAGTAGTTGGTAAGCTGTTTAATGAACTAGGTCCACGTTATCAAGAGCGTGCTGGTGGTTACACTCGTATTATGAAGTGTGGCTTCCGTGCTGGAGACAACGCACCTATGGCATACGTTGAACTTGTTGACCGTCCAGAAGTAGACGTTACTGAAACTGAAGAAGTTGCAGTAGTAGAATAAGTAGCTTTGAAAGAAGTTACATAAAAAAGCCGCTCAATTGAGCGGCTTTTTCGTTTATGGAATATCTGTTTTTTTAATGATTCAGGATTAACTCAAGCTCATCTTCAGAAAGTTCGTGCCGTGCCGCGATGACCTTCAGTTGCTCGGCGGTGATACCACCAGCATCATAAGCGCTTCGTAATAAAGCGATTGCACGTTGGCGTTCAATATCTTGTGCTTGAAGTTCATCCGTATCTGAGGCGCTACCAATAATATCGCTGATAGTGTCGGCAAGGTAACCACCGAGAGCCGGTGCCGCCGCAAGTACAGAACGAATGATTGACTCTAGCTTGCCAACTTCAGCTTCTTTATTAGCGCGTAAAATACCATCGGCTGTATGAGGCTCAGTTAATACAGCAACCCGAATTACTTCGTTAAATTGTTCGGGATTAATTTGATCGACGGTACTAACCATTGCTTCAGCATAGCTTGGTTCAGTCTCGACGCCGATACGAACAATTTCGGCTGGGTCTGCAACTTCCAGGTTTAAAGCGACGGTTATAATGTCGCGAGTAAATGCAGGCTCAGCGTCAATAGCGGCTTTTATGATATGGCGGTAGTGGTTTGGATACCGTTCAAAAGCAGCATATAGGATAGGCTCCACATGTTGCGGATAATTGCCCATTAAGACCCTTACGGATCGAGTTGAGGAGAAATTTCGTTGTTCGTAGTATCGAAGCATCCGTGCATAAGTTTCAGCTAGACGTTGATTTTCCTCGTCTAAAACATAAGTTTTAGTCTTAGAAACTTCAGTGACAGCAGAATCTGCCGCGTATGTAGCGCATGTCATAAATACGCTCGCAGCCAATAAAGTTGGTAAAACTTTCATAGGCGCACCCCGATTATATCATTATGTCTTTGTAGTAATAATTAGTGACGATTTGTAAACATAGCAGTCTTTATAGACAAACAATAGTCAAACTTTGTTCAATTTGGGTAAAAATAAATCACTTGAACAAAAATATGAAAATAGATCTTGCGCAGTTGGCGGCGATCCTTATAATTCGCCGCCGTTGTCACCAAGTGATGACGCCGGTTCAGAAGGTGATGTAAATCACAAAAAAAGATCCAAAAGGATCTTGACCTGACCAACGGATGACGTAGAATACGCATCCCGCTTCACGAGAAGCGAACGCTCTTTAACAATATACCAAGCCAAGCAAACTGTGTGGGCACTTACCGGATTCAGGCAAGTAATACTTGAAAGGTACGGAACCTCTAGCGAGGGAAAGTACACCTGACTGATTGGAAA
>NZ_RSFE01000012.1 GCF_004025325.1 Pseudidiomarina gelatinasegens
AGCACTTTTCCAATCAGTCAGGTGTACTTTCCCTCGCTAGAGGTTCCGTACCTTTCAAGTATTACTTGCCTGAATCCGGTAAGTGCCCACACAGTTTGCTTGGCTTGGTATATTGTTAAAGAGCGTTTCGCTTCTCGTGAAGCGGGATGCGTATTCTACGCCATCCGTTGGTCAGGTCAAGATCCTTTTGGATCTTTTTTCGTGATTTTCATCACCTTCTGAACCGGCGTCATCACTTGGTGACAACGGCGGCGAATTATAAGGATCGCCGCCAACTGCGCAAGATCTTTTTCATCAAAACTGAATCGTTTGCTGACTTTTTAATCGGATGTCTTTTTATCGTCCGATTTTTGGGCTTTTTCTGATGTTTCTTGTTGGCTTTTCGTTGCAGAATCGCCTTCTTCACAATCAGTATCACCGACGACATGTTCAAGTTTAATCTTCTTCACTGTACGGAAGGTCGTGATTGGACCAGAAATTGCGTACAAGAAGAAAATAGAGAACAACACCAACGAAGGTTCGGTGGCGACAATTACGAACGCTAATACAATCGCAAGTATCGCAATGAACGAGACGCGTCCACGCCAGTCGACATCTTTAAACGAGTGATAGCGGAAGTTACTTACCATCAACAAACCTGCAGCGATGGTTAGAAACGCCGCGAAATAACTCACGTTACTTGGGTCAACTTCGTATTTACTGCCAACCCAAACAAACCCAGCGACTATCGCTGCGGCACTCGGAATGGCTAAACCTTGGAAATAACGTTTATCGGATGTGCCATGGTTGGTATTAAAGCGCGCCAATCGCAATGCACCACCGGCGACAAAAATGAAGGCCGCTAACCAACCGAGCTTGCCAAGATCACCAAGCGCCCAGTTATACATGACCAAAGCAGGCGCCATACCAAATGACACGATGTCCGCCATGCTGTCGTATTCGGCACCGAATTCGCTTTCGGTATTGGTCATACGTGCTACACGACCATCAAGGCCGTCGAATACCATAGCTATAAAAATAGCGACGGCAGCCGATTCAAACATATTGTTCATCGACGCAACGATGGCAAAAAAGCCTGAAAACAGTCCCGCTGTTGTCAACAGGTTTGGCAACAGGAAAATTCCACGACTCTTTGCTGTGGTTAATGACTGTTCAGTTTTATTCGGCATAGTTTGGTTCCCTTATAATGGTGGCCGCACAGCATAGCATAGCTTATTCGTTGCAATAAATAGCCGGACTAGAGCTTAGCCCGGCTATTACATTGTGTCGCTTATTGGGAAATCACCAGATTATTGTCTTGGTAATCAACCTTGATTGCTGTTTTAGGCAACAGTTTTCCTGACAGGATTTGCTGTGCCAATGGGTTTTCAAGCTCTTGTTGAATCGCCCGTTTCAAAGGCCGTGCCCCAAACACCGGATCAAAGCCAGCCTCGGCTAGGTGCGCTAAAGCAGCGTCACTCAGCTCAATCGAGTAATCACGTTCAGCTAAGCGTTGGTACAAACGTTGTAACTGAATTTGCGCAATGTGCTTAATGTGATCCTTCGCCAATGGGTGGAACACAACCGTTTCATCAACACGGTTCAAGAATTCAGGCCGGAAATGATGCGACAGAATACCCATCACTTCAGCTTTCATTTCATCGTACGTTTGCTCGTGCGCTTTCTCTTGAATCACATCTGAACCCAGATTTGACGTCATGATGATTACAGTATTCCGAAAATCGACAGTCCGCCCTTGTCCATCGGTTAAGCGCCCATCATCAAGCACCTGCAACAGAATATTGAACACATCTGGATGCGCTTTTTCTATTTCGTCCAACAGAATCACTGAATAAGGGCGTCGACGAACGGCTTCCGTCAGGTAACCCCCTTCTTCATATCCGACATAACCAGGAGGCGCTCCAACGAGGCGCGATACCGAATGCCGTTCCATGAATTCAGACATATCAATGCGCACCATGGCATCGTCAGTGTCAAACATGAAATGCGCTAGCGCCTTACACAATTCCGTTTTACCAACACCGGTTGGGCCCAAGAACAAAAACGAGCCAATCGGACGTTGCGGATCAGACAGACCTGCACGCGAACGACGAATCGCATTCGCCACCGACGTAACGGCTTCATCTTGTCCAACAACGCGTTGGTGCAAGTTCTCTTCCATTTTGAGTAGCTTATCGCGCTCACCTTCAAGCATTTTACTTACAGGAATGCCTGTCCAACGCGATAACACGTCAGCAATTTGCTCTTCAGTGACTTTATTCTTCAGTAGCGACATGCCTTCTTGGTCGGCTTCCGAAGCAGCCTTCAACTGGCGTTCCAGTTCCGGAATACGGCCATACTGAAGTTCTGACATACGGTTTAAGTCACTTGCCCTGCGCGCAATATCAAGCTCCGTTTTAGCTTCTTCAAGTTGCGCTTTTATATGCTGTTCGCCCTGAACGACCGCCTTTTCAGACAACCAGACCTCTTCGAGCTCGGCATATTTGCGCTGCTGATCGTCTAACTCACCCTCAAGCAGCTCTAAACGTTTTTTGCTCGCTTCGTCTTTTTCCTTCTGCAATGCTTTTTGTTCAAGCTGCAGCTGGATAATACGACGCTCTAAGCGATCTAAGTCTTCAGGCTTAGAATCAATTTGCATACGAATGCTCGAGGCCGCCTCGTCAATCAAGTCGATCGCTTTATCGGGTAACTGGCGGTCACTGATGTACCGATGCGACAATGAAGCCGCCGCAACAATAGCAGGGTCGGTAATCTGCACCGAATGGTGCACCTCATAGCGTTCCTTCAGGCCACGCAATATCGCAATGGTATCTTCAACTGAAGGTTCATCAACCAGTACCTTTTGAAAACGACGCTCAAGTGCCGCATCTTTTTCGATAAATTGGCGGTACTCATTTAATGTGGTTGCGCCCACGCAATGCAACTCGCCACGCGCAAGTGCAGGTTTTAGCATATTGCCTGCATCCATCGCGCCATCCGCTTTACCAGCGCCGACCATGGTATGCAGCTCATCAATAAAGAGAATGATGCGCCCTTCTTCTTTACCGAGTTCGTTCAGTACGGCTTTCAAGCGCTCTTCAAACTCACCGCGGTATTTAGCGCCAGCTAACAACGCGCCGAGGTCAAGCGACAACACCCGCTTGTGCTTTAGGCCTTCCGGCACTTCGCCATTAACAATACGCTGCGCTAAGCCTTCGACAATGGCTGTTTTACCAACGCCAGGCTCACCAATTAGTACTGGATTGTTTTTAGTACGACGTTGAAGAACTTGAATGGTGCGACGAATCTCATCATCGCGACCAATAACCGGATCTAACTTACCGCGCTCAGCACGCTCGGTAAGGTCAACGGTATATTTGGTTAAGGCTTGGCGTTGATCTTCGGCATTTTGATCGTTCACAGCGTCACCACCTCGCACTTTCTCAATTGCCTTCTCCACTTTTTCACGTGTAACGCCAAGTTTCTTTAATATTTCGCCCAGCGCGCCTTTGTCTTCTGTCGCCGCAAGCACAAATAGTTCAGACGAAATGAACTGGTCATTACGCTTTTGCGCATATTTATCGCAGAGATTTAACAGGCTGCTTGAGGCCGCAGACACTTGAACATCGCCACCCGTGCCTTCAACCTGCGGGAGCTTGTCCAGTGCTGCATCAAGTTGTGTGCGCAAGCTATTTTGATCAACTTGCAGAAGTGTCATCATCGGACGTAAAGAGCCACCGTCTTGCGTCAACAACGCCTGCATAATATGCAGTGGCTCAATAAATTGATGGTCGCGACCCAACGCTAATGACTGTGCGTCAGCAATCGCCATTTGAAATTTGTTGGTTAGTTTATCGAATCGCATGATTACCCTCTAAAAATATCAGTTATATCCTGATTATCTATGTGGGTATTAATTAACCAATTTCAAGCGCAAGCCTGTTAATTTTTCCAAATCATTGATGCAAAGCGGCCACAATGAGCATCGCGGCGATAGGAATACCAACGCAAATCATTATAGGTGCACCAGCCACTTTGTTTAATATGCAAGCAACCATGAGCCTGAAGCATGCGTTCGGCTAATAACGGGAGATCAGCAAGCCACTTGCCTGCTTTGTGGGGACGGAACGTAGATAAATCAACCAGATTTAATTCTGCAAATGCCGCACGCACGTCATCGCCGACTTCAAAAGCAGCAACTGAGATAGCAGGGCCGATAAAGGCTTGAATCTGTTGTGGAGGGCATTGGAATTGGCGCAAGGTATTTTGAATTACGCCATTGGCTAAACCGCGCCAACCTGCATGAACTGCTGCGATTTCGTTGCCATTATCACTACACAATAAAATAGGTAAACAGTCAGCGGTTAACACCGCACAGACAGATTCAGGTTGGTTTGAATAAATGGCGTCGGCTTGTGCCGCGGGACGCGCTTCAGAAAAATTCACAACCTGATTGCTGTGAATTTGTGCCAGCCAGCGCGGCGCACAAGGTAACTGCGCATCGCGCTGCAACGCCCGCCGATTTCTAATGACAGCGGCCGGATCGGCACCTACATGGGCTGCCACATTGCCTGGTTGTGCGACCGTAGAAATTGCAGCATGAATGCCCGGTGGTAACGCCCAATCAAGCATCAACATGACTCAGTCGACCGGATGTTCCTGGCGATCTAAACGCAATGCAGCAATTAAATTCACCATGTCATCAGGTGTTGGTGCTTCCCAACTCATCCATTCGCCGGTAATAGGGTGATGCAACGAAAGTCGCGCTGCATGCAATGCCTGACGGCGAAAGTTGCGTAAAGTTTCCAACAGTTCAGCGCTCGCTTTTTGCGGCGGACGTGGCCGACCACCGTAGGTAAAGTCGCCAACTAACGGATGACGCAAATGCGCCATGTGCACACGAATTTGGTGGGTTCGCCCAGTTTCCAGCCTTAAACGCAACAGCGTATGGGCTCGAAAACGTTCGGCTACACGAAAATGGGTCACAGCTGGCTTGCCAAGTGCTACAACAGCCATATGCGTACGTTGCGTTGGGTGACGGGCAATTGGCTCATCAATCATGCCGCCGGCTGTCATTGGGCCATTACACACCGCTTCGTACTCACGGGTAATTTGGCGTTCCTGCATTGCCGCAACAAGATGGGTTTGAGCAGGCACAGTCTTCGCTACCACCATCAAGCCCGTTGTGTCTTTATCCAAACGGTGAATGATTCCTGCGCGAGGAACTTGATCAATAGCCGGAAAGTGATGCAACAGCGCATTTAACAATGTACCATCGGGTGTTCCCGCGCCGGGATGAACAACGAGGCCAGCAGGCTTATTGATGACTAAAATGTCGTCGTCTTCATAAACGATATTCAAGTCCATGGGCTGCGCTTCAAAGCGTCGCTCTTCAATTAATTCAGCATCGACTTCGATGGCCATGCCTGCCAGTACTTTCTCGCGCGGTCGGTCAACGACATTGCCTTCGATACGAACGTGTCCGTCGGTGATCCAAGTTTTTAACCGAGAACGTGAATAGTCAGGGAACATCTCAGCAAGTGCTTGGTCCAAGCGCTTACCGTTGGCAGAAAGGGGGACGTTTCCAGTTAATAAAATCTGTTCGCTCATAAATTCGTATTCGGACCTGTGAAAGCAGCCAACGCTGCGCTAGAATGCGTGAATATGTATAGTGTACCTGTTTGGGGCGCTGCACCAAAGTTAAATCAACAGAGATTAAAAAAACAAACTATGAAATTTCGTATAATCTTAGCCTGCATCGCAGCATTGACATTGAGCGCTTGCTCAAGCTCACCAGACGAAACTGATGTTAACCGGTTAACCGATGTAGAAGCAGGTTATGCCCGTGCTCAACAAGCATTGCAAAACGGTAATTTCACAAGTGCCTTACAGGTGCTTGAAGCGCTGAATACCCGTTTCCCGTTTGGTCCATTTACTCACCAAATCCAACTTGACCTGATTTATGCTTACTATAAAACAGGTGATATTGATAAGGCGCTCGCTTCGGTCGACCGTTTTACGCGACTCAACCCGAACCACCAGTCAATCGACTACGCCTTATATATGCGTGGTCTCACGAACGAACGTGCCTCAGAGAATTTGTTTCAAGACTTGGTCGGTCTAGATCGCTCTGACCGTGACCCAACTAAAGCACGCGAGGCGTTTGATGACTACGCTGAGCTTGTGCGTCGCTTCCCTGACAGCAAGTATGCTGCAGATGCGCGCCAGCGAATGATTGGAATTAAAAGCCGACTCGCACGTCACGAATTAGCAGTCGCACAATATTACATGAAGCGCGAAGCATTTTTGGCAGCAGCCAATCGCGGCAAGTATGTGTTAGAGAATTTTGCGGATACGCCTGAAGCAGAACACGCCTTGGCGGTTATGGCTGAAGCTTACGACAGTTTAGGTTTAGTGGAATTGCGTGCTGATACAGTTGCCACCTTGAAGCACAACTACCCGCAAAGCGATTACTTATCCCGCTTTAATTGATTAACAAGGCGCGGTTGTTAAACCGCGTCTTCGTTTTCTTCCCCAGTACGAATTCGAATAACACGTTCAACATTGGTGACAAAGATTTTACCGTCACCAATTTTACCCGTCTGTGCAGTTTCCAAAATGGTATCAATGCACTGCTCAACCTGGTCGTCTGAGACAACAATTTCCAGTTTCACTTTCGGTAGAAAGTCGACCATATATTCCGCACCGCGATACAGTTCGGTATGGCCTTTTTGACGCCCAAAGCCTTTAACCTCAGCAACGGTCATGCCCGCGATACCAATTTCAGAAAGTGCTTCACGTACGTCATCTAGCTTGAATGGCTTAATAATAGCTTCAATTTTTTTCATGAGAACTCCGAGCTTGCACCTGCCGTTCTAATTCATAACGAAAGTGACTGGTTATTGGGTAGCGGCGGTCTTTACCAAAGTTACGCGAAGTAATCTTAGGGCCAATTGCGCCTTGCCGACGTTTGTATTCATTAATATCAACCAAGCGCACAACACGCAAGACTTCGGCCTCATCGAAACCACAATCGATTATCGCGTTAGGCGACCAGTCTTGCTCCACATAAAGCGTGAGTATTTTGTCCAACATATCGTAGGCTGGCAAACTGTCTTCATCTTTTTGATCGGGCGCTAATTCGGCCGATGGCGGTCTGGTAATAACACGATCCGGAATCACCTCAGCCGCTTGGTTGCGATAACGTGCCAACGCAAACACCAAAGTTTTTGGAACATCTTTAATGGGTGCAAAGCCACCATTCATATCGCCATAAAGGGTACAGTAGCCAACCGCCAATTCACTTTTATTGCCGGTGGTAAGCACTAACGAATGAGTTTTATTTGAAACAGCCATCAACAGCGTTCCGCGTGCGCGTGCCTGCAGGTTTTCTTCTGTCGTATCTGCACTTGTTCCTACAAATAAAGGCCCAAGCTGCTGCATGAATGCATCATAGATAGGTTCAATAGCCACCACGTCGTATTTAACACCCATGGTGCGTGCTTGCTCAGCAGCATCATCTTGGCTCATTTGAGAGGTGTAGCGAAATGGCATCATAATCGCGTGCACTTTATCGGCGCCTAGCGCGTCCACTGCAATCGCCATAGTCAACGCTGAATCGATACCCCCTGAAAGGCCGAGAGTAACGCCTTTAAATCCATTTTTACCGACGTAATCTTTAACCGCCAACACCAGTGCTTGATAGATTTCTGCAAGACGATCATGGGCATGGGGCTTAATATCTTGGTCGATTAAAGTGATGCCATGACTATCACAGCGAACGCTTGCGCATATTGGTTGGCAATGGGGTAATTCAGCCACTAAATCGCCATTTGCATTCATCACCAACGAATGCCCATCGAAAACCAGTTCGTCTTGGCCACCACAATTGTTCACGTAAATAATTGGAATGTGCGCTTCGCTGATGCGCTGTTGCATGATGTGCATGCGTTGCTGATGTTTATCAACTTCATAAGGAGATGCGTTCAGCGCTAAAATTAAATCAACACCTTCAGTGCGCAACTGGCTGAGCGGCTCGGCGTGCCATAGGTCTTCACAAATCAGTAAGCCAATGCGATGCCCTTGCCAGCTAAATACACCTGTATCATGGCCTGGAATAAAATAACGCTGCTCATCGAACACGCCGTATTGTGGTAACCGTTGCTTATGGTAGCGCGCCAAACATTGGCCCCGGTGCAATACAGAAACACTATTATAAAGCTCGTTACCCACCCGCTGCGGATGACCAACTACGGCCAAGTTGTGCTCCGCTGCAGCGGCTATTTCATTCAGGGATTGGTCAACTAACGCTTCCAAGTCATCGCGAAACAGCAAATCTTCGGGCGGATAGCCTGTTATCGCAAGTTCCGGAAAAACGACAAGGTCACTGTCTTGATACTGCGCCAACGTAGCTACGATTAAATCAGTATTACGTTTGATAGCACCCACCGTGAAATCGAGTTGGGCAAGCGTTACCTTGATAGGCTTCATGAATTGGCTCTCAAGCTTGACGAATATTAGGTTGCGTATGATAGAGCAGCGCCTTGTTTCGCGCAAATAAAGCAATGCCTTAGGCGTTTAAATCAAATTGCTTTCCGGCACTCTCTATGGAATAAATTTCACGCCCCTGTTGCGTGCGTGACCTTGCTATTTCGGCCCATTGATACACCACATTACGATGCACCTTTGCCCATAAGTTACGCCCGCAATCAACGTAGAGTTGATCCGATTTAATGATTAACGGGTGTTGTTCTGACAGCGCAAATTGCTGCTCAATATTGGTTGTCAGGTGAATAACCGGTGGCTCTGCATTGGGTACATGTTGCCACGTGGTGACAATAAAAGGCGCATCAGCAACCGTTATTTTAACTTTCTCGGCGGGGGTAACCAGGTAGAAGGTTTTGTCTTCATACACCAAAACGCTGGCGAATAATTTAACCAAGGCTTGGCGCTTAATCAGCGAACCTTGATAAAACCAATTACCGTCAGCGTCAATGTGGATTGGCAGCTCGCCACAATAAGGCGGATTCCACCGTTCAGTAGGAGCATGCCGGCCTTGCTCTATCGATTCCAGCAATTGCTCCAACTTCATTTAACTCACCAAACGTTTCTGACGCAATAAGTACCACAAGGTCGCTTCCGTACGGTTTGATACTTTAATTGCTTTGAAAATTGCCGACAAATGAACCCGAATGGTTCCTTCGGTAATGCCCAGAATTGTCGCAATTTCTTTGTTCGACAAACCTTGCGCCAATAGCTGCATAATTTCCAGTTGGCGGGGCGACAAAAAGTGCTCAGCACTCCCTTGTCGATTTATCGTGTCGTTTAAACGCGACTCCTCTGGTAAATACCGATCGTTTTGCAGCAGAATACGAATAGCTTGCTTCGCTTCTTCAGCGCTCGCATCTTTGGGCAGATAACTACGAACACCATTGCTCAATGCTTGACGAACTTCTGATAATGGCCGTGGCCAGCTGAACAAAACAATGTGCGAGCTTGGCGCCATTTTCTTCAATGTTTGCAAGGTTGGGCGAATCTCGGCATCTGGTATGTCCATATCGAGGAAAATTAAGTTATAGTCGCTTTGGTGGCGCAGGTATTCTTGCGCGATGTCAAAACTTGGGGCTTCGTAGATTGCCAGCTCATCTGAGAAACTTGTTAGCACTTGAATGAGGCCAGCACGTACGAAAAATTGCGAGTCGATAATTAGTATTTTCATGGATGTCCACACGCTTTAAATGTCCCTAACAATTAGCGTATTGTACACGCTTTAACGAATGTTTGAAGTTTTGGTGTTACCAAATTGTAAAAAAGTGTAAAAAGTGAATTTATTGCGACGCACTCTAAACGCTTTGTAAAGCTAGGAACGTTCTACAGGGTATAAAATTCAGTCAAAAAGAGAACTTTATGAGAATTTTACGTTTAATCACATTTGTTCTAATAATGTTATACACGGGTGCTGCGTTTTCGCAAACCACGTTATTCCACAATTTTAACGGTTACACGCTAACCGGAAAGCCCGGCGCCGAGGCAGTATTGGTGAAGTTTGATGCCATGCTAATTCGCGATGGCAAGATAGCCGCAGTGGGCACACTTGCTGATCTTGAAGCAACCTATGGTAAGCAACTTGCTGACCAACGTGTCGATTTGAAAGGTAAGTTTGTGTTGCCGGGTATTACCGATGCCCACGGTCACGTGCTGGGCTTAGGCCAGAACCTGATGCTGGCTGATTTACGTGACGCCACCTCAGAAAGCAATGCTGCGGCAACAGTGGCTGATTTCGCCCGTAAAAATCCGTCAGCGCCTTGGGTGCTGGGACGCGGCTGGAATCAAGAAAACTGGGACGTTCGCCAATTTCCACAAGCACAAACACTGGACGAAGTAGATTCTGAGCGCCCTATTTACCTAACGCGCGTAGATGGCCACGCTGCATGGGCAAATAGCAAAGCACTGGAACTTGCAGGCATCACCGCAGACACAGTAAGCCCTGATGGCGGTGACATCATTCGCGATCAACAAGGCCAACCTACCGGTGTACTGATTGATAACGCCATGGGCTTAGTTGAACGGGTTATTCCAACACCGACTGCCGAACAGCAAGAACAAGCCTTAAAAGTGGCATTTGAGCATCTTTTAGCGCGTGGTATCACTGGTGTGCACGATGCGGGTGTTGATGCGACCAACCTGCAAGTCTACAAAGAATTAGCGAACGACAACGCCCTCCCTATTCGCATCTATGCAATGCTGTCGGCAACCGAGCCAACACTGGCTGAATTGTTAGCCGCCGGCCCCTATGTGTCAGATGACGACAAATTAGCGGTACGCAGCGTTAAAATTTACGGTGACGGCGCCCTAGGTAGCCGCGGTGCAGCGCTATTGGCGTCTTACCATGATGCGCCTGATCAACATGGGCTTATGGTCACTTCGCAAGAACGCATTCGTGAACTCTATGAACTGATTATTCCGCATGGCTTTCAAATCAATACGCATGCTATTGGCGACCGCGCAAACCGCGTTGTTCTAGACGAAATGGAGCGTGCGTATAACACCATCGGTGGCCGTAGTCTGCGCCATCGTATCGAGCATGCGCAAATTGTTCACCCAGAAGATATTCCGCGTTTTAAAGAGTTAAATATTATTGCTTCTATGCAACCAACCCATGCAACCAGCGATAAGAATATGGCGGAAGACCGTTTAGGTAAGGCACGTATGAAAGGCGCCTATGCTTGGCAAACATTCGCTGAACAAGGCACCATTATTGCGGCTGGCTCTGACTTCCCGGTTGAACTTGCTGACCCGTTTTTTGGCTTACACGCTGCAGTAACCCGTCAAGACCGTGACAATCAACCACAAGGTGGCTGGTATGCGCACGAGAGCTTAACGCTTGAGCAAGCACTGCGTGCATTTACCCTTGATGCAGCCTATGCCGCTGGCCAAGAACAGGTTTTAGGGAGCATTGAGCCAGGCAAGTGGGCGGATTTCATTGTGTTAGATCATGATCCGTTTGCGCGTGATGCCGCTATACTATGGCAGAACAATGTAAACGCCACCTATGTTGCAGGTGAACGTGAGTACAGCGCTAATTAATTAAAAGGAAGTAGACGCAGTATGGACTTAAAAAGTGTTCGTCGTGATTACGCCCAAGGCAAACTAACGCGTGAGTCGCTTGCTGAAGAACCGATGCAGCAATTTGCGAACTGGTTTCAAGCGGCAAAAGATCATCCGTCACAGACGGACCCTACGGCGTTTACTTTGGCAACCGTTGGTGCGGATGGGCAACCGCACCAACGTATCGTACTGCTGAAAGATATTCAGGCTGATGGTTTCGTGTTTTACACCAATTACGATAGCCAAAAAGGCCATGACATTGCTGGAAACAGCCGCGTGGCTATGCATTTTGCGTGGCTGGCACTGGAACAGCAGATTCGTATTGAAGGTTTTGCGCGTAAAATAACGCGGGCCGAAAGCGAAGCTTATTTTTATAGCCGCCCTCGCGAAAGCCAGCTTGGTGCGTTGGCCTCAGCGCAAAGTCATACCATTGCTTCTCGTGATGAATTAGAACAGCGTTATCATGCGCTCACCGAACAATATAAAGACCAACAAGTGCCTATGCCTGATACTTGGGGTGGTTACTTGGTTGCGCCTGAGCGGTTTGAGTTTTGGCAAGGCGGTCGCTATCGACTGCACGACCGGTTCACCTTCACCAAGCAGCATGAAAGCTGGTTAATCGAACGCTTACAGCCTTAATCTAGAACGTCCGGTAAAGGTTGCTGCATACTGTCAGCAACCTTTTTTAATTGCCGCCAAAGCTCTGGCGTATAGTCCACTCCGGATTGCAACTGCCGCTCACGCGTGGTTAACGCGCCTTCTCCCGGTATCCGAACAGGTTTATTGGCATCAATAGGTGTCGCTTGGTGCATGCCGTCAACCAGTGCTTGTGCTTGCGCCTTAAATGCATCCGCATCGCCAAAAGCACTCGGATCAACCACCTGAATCCACACCGTGTTGGCATCTAAACCCGGCTGCTCTTGGTGACGCCCTAACTGACTTAACGCAAGGGTCCATAATTCACTGAACAAACATAAGCCCGAGCCTTTATAGCCGAGGTCTTCGCCACCCAAGGGGGCGAGCACACTGGCAGGGTCGGCCAAAAATGTTGTGGCATCGGACGTATAGTCGCCTGCGGCCGTGATCAGCGCTGGGTACGGCAACGGCTTTTGCTCGGCAATAGCCTTTCGAACTTTGCCTGCAGCTGTCATCGACAAACTAATATCAAGCAATATCGGTAATTGCTGAGTGGGAGCACCAATAGCGAACGGATTCGGCGAAAACCATGCCGATTTTGCGCCATAAGGCGCAACGGCTTGCTGACCTGGCGTTGCGCACATGATTTGAATCAGCATGCCCGCACGCGTTGCTTGTTCAAGGTAAACCGCCAGAGCCGCAACATGCTGCGCACGCTTAATAACTACAGTACCGGTGCCGCATTCTTTCGCCATAGCAATTGCCGCAGTTATCGCTTCTGGCACCACGTACAAACCGGATACCAAGTCAGCGTCCCATAATTGCACTGCCGCACGTTGTTTCAGCACGTGATACTGACCGGTACGACGTGAACTGCCGTCGGCTAAACAATTGAGGTTATAACGCAACCGCATTAAGCCGTGGGTTCGAAACCCCATGAGATCAGCTGCGAGAAGTTTTTCCGCCATTGCCTGTGCCAATTTGGGCTCAGCACCGGCTTTTTCCAAGCAGGCTTGAGCCCACTGGCGCATCGAATTTGCTTCAACTTGAATATTTTTCTGCACGGTCATGTTGTGTACGTTGTAAATTAAGGTAAGTTCGATAAGCTTATCAGACAATAGTAAAGAGGAGTATAGAGGTGTCTGAAACTTCAACAGCACAACGGATTGGCGTACTCACCAGCGGTGGTGACGCACCAGGAATGAATGCAGCGCTGCGCGCTGTCGTATTAGCTGCAGAACATTACGGCATGGACGTGATAGCGTTTCGACACGGTTACGAAGGCCTGTTAAACAACGAGCATATTCCCCTGCACGCAGCTGATGTGGCTCATGTGCTGCAATATTCGGGCACCATCATCAAAAGTGCACGCTGCCCGCGTTTTAAAGAAGACGACAGCGCAAAACTTGCCGCGGATAACCTGAACAACCTCAATATCAGTGCATTAATTGTGATTGGCGGTGACGGCTCATTTCGCGGTGCCCACCACTTAAGTAACTATTGGTCTGGGCAAATTATTGGGGTGCCCGGCACCATCGATAACGACTTGTTCGGCACCGACGCAACCATTGGCTATTCCACTGCTGTAGCGATTGCGATGGACGCGCTCGATAAAATTCGCGATACCGCCGATGCAATGGATCGCGTTTTTATTGTTGAAGTCATGGGCCGTCATGCTGGCTTCATCGGTTTAAAAAGTGCAATGGCCTCCGGTGCTGAGCGGATGATTCTACCCGAACTGCAAAAAGATAAACCGCTGACCGTGGCGGCATTGGTGAAACACATCAAGCGTGTTGAAGCCGTGCGTGGGCCTGGCAGTTACGTCATGGTACTTAGTGAGCACCAATGGCCGGGCGGTGCTGTTGCACTCTCTGAACAGCTGGAAGCCGAATACGACATGCCATGCCGGCCTTGCTTACTTGGCCACATTCAACGCGGTGGTCCGCCAACAGCATCCGACCGAGTGCTCGCCTCAGAACTTGGTGTGCATGCTGTCGAGCTTATTCTAAAAGGCGAAACCGGCGTGATGACAGGTCTAAAAGCCGGTCAACTGGTTGCTGTACCACTCATTGACACATGGACGAAAAAGAACCCGCTTGATGAGAATTTATTGCGCATTCAGCATGAGATTTTTAATCCAGTAAAAAAGCCTTCTCGTAGTTAATCAGAGTGTGGCAATTTGGGGCAATTACAACGATAATAGCCCCCTTTTTAAGCACGCCAGTTAAATCACTGTTGAACCAGCGGAGGTGAATCACCTTGAGTCAGCAAAAACCTAAACAAATCGCTTCGTTAGAAGTGAAGACGGACACCCCAGTACGCGAGTTTTTTGGGGCACAAACCGATGCAGCTGTATATGCCAACGGCACCCATATAATTGGGTTTGGTTTTGATGGCACCGCATGCTTTCGTAAAGGAACCCGTAACGGGCCAGATGGCTTGCGTTCCGTGTCAGAAGACATCGAAAGTTATTCGCCCTACTTAGATGCCGATCTGTTTGATCATCCGTTTTATGATTTAGGTAACTTGTCACTTGGCTCAAGTGATGATGTGGAAGCGCAGTGGCAACATGCCACCGATCAGTTTGATCAGGTATTCGGCCCAATCAACTTGGAAGCCGACAACATTCGGGTGCTTACCTTGGGTGGCGAGCATTCAATTTCCTATGCGCCAATTCGCAAATACTTGCAGCAATACCCTGAGTTAGTGCTACTTCACCTTGATGCACACGCCGACTTGCGTGATGGCTTTCTCGGGTACCACTACTCACATGCATCAATTATTCGTCGTGCGCTAGACCATTTTGGCCCGGGGCATGAACTCATTCAGTACGGCATTCGCTCCGGTACCCGTGACGAATATCGGTTTATGAATGAGCACGGCACCGTGCGTAAGTCGCGTAAAGAATTTTTGGACAGCGTGATGGCAATTCCAGCCGACCGTCCAATCTATCTGACGCTCGACCTTGACTATTTTGACCCGGCATTTTTGCCTGGTACCGGTACCCCAGAGCCCGGTGGTGAAGATTTTCATTCGTACGTGAGCTTAATGAAAATTTTGCGACAGAAGAACCTTGTTGGCGCTGATGTTGTTGAGTTGTCACCAGAAATTGATCCAACCGGAAATTCTGACGTGTTTGCCGCAAAAATTGTGCGCGAATTACTTATTATTTTGAACGAAAAAGGGGCTCGCTGATATGGCTCAGAACTGGACAATCGACGATGCCGAAGAACTCTATGGCGTAAAGCGTTGGGGCGCAGGTTATTTTTCAATTGGTAACAATGGCAGCATCCAAATTGCTCCCAATCATCGCCTGCCTGACGTGAACATCGATATGAAAGAAGTGGTTGATGAAATTCTTGCTGAAGGAATTCAACTGCCTGCGGTTATCCGTTTTCACGATATCTTGCGCTCACAAGTTGAAATCTTGAATGAGACATTCGCCAAAACGATTCAAGATGCGGGCTACAACGCACGTTATGTTGGCGTATTCCCCATTAAAGTGAATCAAATGCGCGAAGTGGTCGAGGAAATCATCGACGCCGGTGAACCGTACGACTACGGCCTGGAAGCTGGTTCCAAACCAGAACTTATGGCGGTGCTTGCGTATAACGAAAACCCAAATGCGTTAACCGTTCTGAACGGCTACAAGGACGAAGATTACCTGACGCTCGCCCTACTTGGTCGTCAGTTACGCCGTAAAATGATTATCGTTATTGAGAAATTCAGTGAGTTGGAAATGCTCATCCCGTTAGCCAAAAAACTTGGCGTTGAGCCAATGATTGGTTTACGCAGCAAGATGATGGTGCGTAGCTCAGGCAAATGGGCAGGCTCAAGCGGTGATCGCGCAAAATTCGGCTTAAGCATTACCGAAATCTTAAACATTGTTGAGCTTTTGAAAAAAGAAGACATGCTGCACTGTGCAAAATTATTGCACTTTCATATCGGCAGCCAAATGTCTGATATCCGCAAAGTAAAAGAAGCGGTTTCAGAAGGCGCACGGCTTTATGCAAAATTGATTCAAATTGGCGTGCCATTAGAATATTTAGATATTGGTGGTGGTTTAGGTATCGATTACGACGGAACCAGCTCAACCACCGATTCATCGCGCAATTACTCAACTGAAGAATACGTTGCTGACGTGGTTTACGGCGTGAAGCAGATCTGTGATCTCGAAGAAGTCCCCCACCCGAACCTAGTCAGTGAAAGCGGCCGCGCGATTACCGCACACCACAGTTGTGTGGTGACCAATATTGTTGGTGAGATTAAAAATACCGGTGCCCAATTCGACATCAGCCCAATCGCCGACGAGCACATTCTTGTCAGCAACATGCGTGAGCTGGTTAACTCAACCGAAATGCACCCGCAAGAACGCTATAACGACGCTGCAAGTTTCAAGCAGAGCGCCTATGAAGCCTTCAAACTGGGGATTTTGTCTTTAGACGAAATGGCCAAGCTCGACACCATGTATTGGCGCATTTTGACGGAAATCCATCAATCGCTTGATCGCGAGAGCTTCGTCTTTCAAGAGCTGGAAGAATTAGAAGATATGCTCGCCAGCCAATACTTGTGTAATTTCTCTATTTTCCAGTCTGCCGCCGACACGTGGGCGATTGGTCAGGTATTGCCGATTGTGCCAATTAGCCGCCTGGACGAGAAGCCTGAAGTGCGTTGCTCAATTGTGGATATCACCTGTGATAGCGACGGCAAACTCAGCAAATATATTGAGGGCACCGAAATCAGCGACAACATCCCCATGCACGCATTACGCAAAGGCGAAAACTACCATGTAGGTATGTTCCTTACCGGCGCGTATCAAGACGTAATGGGCGACATGCACAATCTGTTTGGTCGGTTAACCGAAGTTCATATTTACTGCCATGACGACGAACCAGGCGACTTTTACATTGAAGAAGTGGTTCCGGGTACTGCAGCAGAGAAAGTGCTTGAAACCATGCAATACAACACCGATTACATGGCCAAAACAGTCAAGAAGTCGATTGACCGCGAAGTACGTAAGGGACACATTGCTCCGCGTGAAGGCGTACGCTGGACTGACTATTACGAGAAGTGTTTAGCGGGTACAACCTACTTGAAGGTGTAAAAATCAACAAATTGGGTATTTCCTGAGCAAACGGTCTGAATTCACCGAATTTCATCAAAAAAGCGGTTGACTCAGACCCGAAAAACTCGTTTAATACGCCCCGACGCCCAGATAGCTCAGTCGGTAGAGCAGGGGATTGAAAATCCCCGTGTCGGTGGTTCGATTCCGCCTCTGGGCACCATTATTCGAAAAGCCTCGCTAGAAATAGCGGGGCTTTTTTCGTTTCAGCATGCGTAAACTACGTATGGAACATAAAAAAAGGGCGCATCCTGCGCCCTCTCCTTTCGTCATTCAGTGCTGAGAGTTAGAACTCGTAGCTATAGCTCAAACTGATTACCCGTCCTACTTCACGTGACTGCACGGTAACGCCTGATTGGGTTACGTCTTGCTCTTCATCAAGTAAGTTCTGCACTTTAAAACTGATTTTAGAATTAAAGTCTGGGTAGTAGTTGTACACTAAGTCGAGTGAATGGAATGGTTGCTCATACGCATCACCACGACCGCCTATACCAGCTGCCAGAATACGCTCACCAAACACGTTGTAGATTAACGAGCTTGAGTGATTGCCGTTCAGTGAATCGTAGCTCAACTGGAAGTTGGCAACGTATTCAGAGTGGCCTGTCATACGCTTCGTTGGGTTGGTTAAGTTACCGGCTAACGCTGGGTCAATAACCGCCTCTGAATCACTCCAGGTCAGGTTACCGCTGGTAAAGAAGCCATCCGCGAGATACGTCAGATCATGCAGCCATTCAAATTCGACACCGTAAACTTCAGCAGAAATACCATTGACGTAGTTTAACGTGTATTCCTCGTCCCCTACGCTTAGCACTGACTCAATTGGCTTCTCAATATCTTTATAGAACGCCGACACTGTGTAGTTGTCGCCGTTATCTGCAAAGTATTCAAAGCGCGCATCGAGGTTGGTCATTGGGCTGCTTTCAAGGCCTGCACGACCAATGGTGCGAATGTCGGTAATCGGGTCAAAGTACGCAACCGGAACTGTTTCACGAATGTCTGGGCGAACCACTGTTTCCGAAAAACCAAAACGAATTTGATAACTCTCATCGCCAATATAAGTTAAAGACAACGCAGGATAGAAGTCATCTTCAACGGTAGTGCCGTTAAGAATGCGTTCAACCGAGTAGTAGGTGTTTAAGTCTTCAGGCGTAAAAATCAAGCTTGAAGTGGCCAAAGACACTTGCTTAAACTCTTCCCAACGCACACCACCGGCTAAGCGCCAGCTGTTGGTAAGAAACGCGTCAAACGAGCCATAAAACGCATCGGTTTTTTGTACGGCAATGTAATCATCGGCGTCAGGCGCTGTTGGCTCACGATACGACAACAAGAAGTTGCTTTCATCAATGCGCTCATCAGTTAGGTAATCCGTTACGCCCAGGATGTTCGCCAAATCGTCGTTTACCGAAATCCGTAAACCTGAGCCATTATCCATCGCAAAACGGTCAGTGGTGTAATAACGTGCTTTGTCGGTGAAGTCATAGCCCGCTTTAAACTCAATATCCATACCCGCTAAGTTGGTGGGTAATGACAAGTTACCGCTATACGATTTCACGTGGTCTTCCATATCCACGTATTGGTACACAGCACGGTTATCATCGCCCGTAACCACGGTGCTCAGATAATTGCCTTGGTCGTCATACAAGTCATCAAACCGGAACGACATGTCCGTAGGTATGTCAGTTTCAGCTGTAGACTCCGTGTATTGCCAGTCAAAGCCAATACCCCAATAATCTAAGAATGTGTGCTGGCCACGCACTTGGTCAATATCCAAGGTACGCTCTTCGTATTTAAACTCATGCTCACGATTGGCTAAACCTGAACCGTAAATGGTTTTCAAGTTACTGCCATTTGGGCTTTGTAAAATACCAAACTCAGATTCGTCTTCAGCATCAGTTAAGTACAACTTGGTATAACTTACGCTGTGCGTATCAAGCTCATAACCTACGCTGAATACACCGTTTAAACGCTCAGTTTCGGTGGTCAGTGTGGTTTCGCTTAAGGTGTTGTAGCACGAGTTAGCAACTTCTTCTGCGCTGTTTAATGTTGTAGCACAACCTTCTGTGGCGTTTTCGCTCAGTACTGCACTAGAACGCTCTGAAACATTCCATTTGGTGTCATAGGCGCCAGCTAACAAGAAGCCGATGCTGCCACCAAAATAGTCTTCGTCAAAGCTATTGCCGATACTGGCTTTAATGCTGTAGTTCGGGTTAAGCGAATCTTCTTTTAGCGCAATGTCGCGTGGCAATGATTTAGAAAGCCCCGCGTTGATCATACGCGCTTGCTCACTTGCTGAGCCCAGCTCGTTGTCAACTAATCCGTCTTTGCCAACAATATTACGCAAGCTAAAATCACCGCGGTACTTAACAATCGCGTCGCGAATATTCTGTGGAATACCGTCTTCATTGCGGTCGTAGGTATACCCATCCGTGGCATTACTATTTTGACCGATACCAACCTCAAGATTCACCTGAAAGTCGCTTGGCAGCGATTTGGTGCGAATATCAATATTACCGCCACCGAACGCTGCAGGCATGCTCGGCGAGAACACCTTCTGTACCGCTAGGCTTTCAATAATGGTTGAAGGAATGATATCCAGTGGAATAACGTTACGGGTTAAGTCTGGGCTTGGAATGCTTGCGCCATTTAATCGCGCGCTTGAATAACGTTCGCCTAAACCGCGCACGTAAACATATTTGCCATCAACCAGGGTTAATCCCGTCACGCGGCGAAGCGCTGAAGCAGCATCGCTATCACCGGTACGTGCTAGTTGTTCTGAACCAAGAATATCGGCAACGAAGGCCTGATTTTTGCGCTCATCAACAACCGCAGCTGCACTTCCTTGCAAACGCGTGCCGGTGGTGACAACTTCTTCAATGCTAGTGTCCGTTGTTGTGGCGGCTTCACTTTCATCAGCAGCTTGCTGTTGGGCATACGCTTGGCCACTTGCAGCAAGTGCAAGGCTAACCGCTAAAACCAGCGGCTTGAGTTTGTAATTCGTGCTCATAATCAACTCCTGCGTTATGTTGAACAGCGGGCATGTTGATTAACATGCCCGCCATACGTTGCTTTACAACAAGTTCTATTAGTCTTGTTCTGCAGCAGCTAACGCAGCTTCAACCCACTGATACCATTCAGATGATGTGTCATCGCTAGATACCGCACCAATGTAATCAACGGTTTCGAAGTAGTCGTTACCTAAAGCACTTAAGTCATCGGCAGTAACAGTAATGTCAGCAGAAGTCATGTCAGTCGCAAAACCGTCTGCAGCAAATACTGTGGCGTTACCACCTAAACGTGCGTTCACACCGCCATTGTCAAACCATTCTTGACGGGTTGAACCATCAGGTAACAATGCAGCTGAAGTAAACTCGTTTTCTGCAACACACGCCATTGCTGAGCTGAAGAAGTTCAAGCCGTCAGCTACTACACCTAACTCGCCGTCACCGGTGAACAAGATGCAACGGGTGTCGTTGGTCGCAACATCGTCTTTTACTAACAGGAAGTTGTAGAGTTGACCTTGGAAGTTATCATCAAACTTCATAGCAGTTGATGGGTCATTGTCACGGGTTGATAAACCATCGGTAGTTACAACAGTTACGTTCGCGATAGTTGGACGTGACGTTGGCGCTTGTGAGTATTCAGGGCCTGAGTTTTTCTCGCCGTCAGCTTCAAAGCCGCCGTTACCCATGAATACGTCAGTACCGTCTACGTTTACAGTGCCGTGTTTGATGTACAAGAACTGGGCATTACCTTGCCAACCTGCATCGATATCCATTGAATCGTCTTGCGTATCAGTAAATACAACACGTTTCACGTTAGCGGCGCCGCCGAAAAACTCAATGCCGTCATCGTAACCTTGATGAATGTGAACGTATTCGTATGAAGAACCAGAACCAACTGCGTTTAAGGTCAGTGAGTTCAAGTCATCGCCGTCACCGCCAGCACGTGGGCCTGAACCTGCGTACCAGATTTTTGCGTATTTCATTGAGCCGCTATCATCAGCGTTATCGTTACCGCCGTAGTAGCTTACGATACCCTCTGAAGAAACGTTACAGGTGTTTGCGTCACGTTGTGCATCGGTACACTGGTTAGTAATACCTTGGCCATTTACGATAATGCCGCCCCAATCCGCAAAGCGTGGGCCATTGCCAACTACGTCAAAACGCGTAAATGCGTTCGCTGAAGTGAAGGTAACTGGTTTAGCGAAGGTACCAATCGCATTAAGCTTAGCGCCGCGAGCAACACGAACAATTGCCTCACCACTGGTGAAAGCTAAAGTTGCGCCTGGCTCAACCGTAACCACAGGGCCAGTTTCATTGATAGTACAAGTTGTGGTGGTATCACAATCTTCACCAATCAATAACGCACCATCAAATACGTGTACACCGCCATCAGGCAGTTCAGCAAAAGTAATGTCTTCGGTGATTTCAACGTTACGGCTTGCGAATTCTAAATTGTATTCACAGTCGCGACCATCAAAAGCGCCCTGCAAACCGTTGTAGCTAGCGCATAAGTTATCGCCCGTTGGGTCAGTTGGTGTTTCACCGCCGCCTGACGAGTTGTTTGAGTTATTCACACTGTTGTCATTAACAGTTGGGTTTACTTCAATATCACCGCCACAACCAGCAAGGGCCAAAGCAGAAGCGATTGCTGTAATTTTAAAAAGGGTTTGCAAGTTCATTGTGTTCTCCCGGATAGGAACGTATGTAAGTAATTAAACGACGCAGGCAGATTAGTGATAAGCCATGACAAATTTGTGACAAATTCTTGATGTCATGAAAGATTCATTGAACCGCAACAGAACTGTCATCGTAAAAATCGTGAAAGGCTCACGACTGCTTACACTTTCTCGTGGAGCGAGACCCATCGTGGTGCTACATTGAAAGATGAAACGTGGTTAAAGGAAAAATATGATGCGCTATTTTATTGCAATTGCTGCTGTTATTTTGCTTGTGCTGTTATTGATAGCGCCGCCAGCCTCTGGTATCCGCTTAATCACCCTCAATAAATCTGATCTGGGCTGGACCGTTACCTACAGTCTCAATGAACCTGTGACTCAACTGGAGTTTGTTCGCTCGCCCGATAACAGCCGCAGCGAGCGCTGGCGGCCACTTGACTCAAATACACAGATACGCCTGCAAAACGGTTCTGAAGTAATTACCAGCATTGATGGGCAACCGTTCAGTGAGGTTTCTTTTGTTCTTGATGCAACCTATACCCCGCTGCCAAAAGACTACGCGCCATTTTCGCCGTTCAGTAATGGCGGCATGTTGGTTCACACCGCACGCTTTTTTGCCTGTGCCAACGATTGCTCGAAAGCCCATCACGAATGGCCCATGGCGATTACCATAAGCACCGGTGATTACCTGTTGATTGACGGGCAACAATATTTGCAAACTCATGAGTGGCTTGACCGAGATAGTGGCCGGGCAATTTATGTTGGCACCCAGCCTCCTGAAACTTTCTCCGCACTGGTGGCCGTTATTGACCCGGTATTACCCAACTCGTTGCAGAATGAATTGATCACCGAACTACCCATGATCATGAGCTACTTCACCAAGCAGCTTGGAAGCTTGTCACAAACACCTACACTGTTTGCTTCGTATAGCCCCTATGAAGGTGATTTCTATGGCCACCAAGGTGGCGTTTTACCTCATCAGGTATTCATGCATTGGTATGGCAAAGGCGCACTCGACAACCTCGATGAGCAAAACACCTTGTGGTTTTTTGCCCATGAAATAGCGCACCTGTTTCAAGGTGTAGGACTGCGCTATTCAAGCCCTGAGGAAGCCTGGATACATGAAGGCGCAGCCGAATTAATGGCCTATTTGTATGCCGACAGTAAACTAAAACAAAACAGCGCGTTGCTGCAACGCGCCATAGAAGGTGCCCAACTTGAGTGCACATCCACCTGGCCCGTCAGCGAGGAGTTTGTCGACGTCGGCCGTGTAAACTTTAGAGCCCATTACACCTGCGGTTTAGTGGCGAACGCCGAGCTGCACGTGCAACTGAAAGCCAATGGCGTTGAAGACGGTATCTATACCTTGTGGGCGGCCTATTCACAGTTAGTGAAAGATGGTGAACCCGCTGATTCTGAGACCTATTTTGCTGCATTTAAGCAATTAACGGGTTATGCTTCAATGTCATTACGGCAGCTTATTGATCGCCCAGTGTCAGCTTCTCTGGCACCCTAATTAAACGTTAAACGGCAGATGGCGCGGCAACAAGGATAATAAATGAAACCACAACGAATATTCATCACTGGCGGCGCCAGTGGCTTGGGCTTTGCGCTTGCACAAATATGTGCAAAAGGTGGCTGGCAGGTATGCATTGGCGATCGTGATATTGAGCGCGGTGAAGCCGTAATCGGTAGCCTGCAAAAATGGCAACCAAAGGCCATGTTTCTGCCCTGCGACGTAACCCGTATGAGTGACCTAGAACAGGTGGCGAAAACCCTCACTGAAAAATGGGGCGGTGTAGATGTTGTGGTCAACAATGCTGGCGTGGCACAGGTGGGCAAGATTTCCGATACCACACTCAGTGACTGGCAGTGGATTATCGACATTAACTTGCTTGGTGTGGTGCGCGGCTGCAAAGTTTTCACCCCGCTCTTTAAACAGCAAGGCTCGGGCCATTTTGTGAATATAGCTTCGATGGCGGGCCTGTTAGACGTGCCAAACATGAGCGCTTACAACGCCACCAAAGCAGCGGTTGTCAGCCTGTCAGAAACGCTACAAAACGAATTGGTGAACGATAATATTCATGTCACCGTGGTTTGCCCGAGTTTCTTTAAAACCAATTTGAATCAGGGCATGCGCTCCACCATTGATGGCATTGAGCAGAAGGTGGATAAACTGATGAGCTCAAGTAAGCTCAATGCGGTTGATATTGCGCGTTTGATCATGAAAGCCGTGGATAAAAAGAAAAGCCACGTGTTGCCGCATCGTCAAGGTCGCTTAGCTTGGTACATGAAACGCTGGTTGCCCCGTAGTTGGTATCAAAAACTGCTCTATTCACGAATGAAATAGTCGACAGTCGCTTCCATAAATAACGCCCTCCTATGAGGGCGTTTTCGTTTTAAACCCACCGCTTAATCCCTCGTGATAAACCGCGCTTGCCGAATCCCCCTGTTTCAAAACTACACACATAAACACTGTGAATGGTCGTAATTTTATTCATTCATTTGTAGAATGTAGCTGTTTGGGTCTAGCCTGTAGTCGTTAACACATGAACAACAAGTGGACAGATTATGACCGACTCAAATAAACCAAGCGCAACAGCCATTGATGGCCTGCAACTGCCGCCGTTAAACGATGCCAGCGCAGCATTAATCAATAAAACCACGCAGGAATTCTTAGTAGCACTCACACGTAAGTTTCGCCCGCCATTGCACGCGGTACTTGGGGCAAGAGCTAAGCGTCAGCAACAAATTGATGATGGCAAGTTGCCCGATTTTGACCCTGCTACAAAAACCATTCGTGATGGCGATTGGCGCGTTGCCGAACTCCCGGAAGATTTAACCAAACGCCGTCTGGAAATTACCGGCCCGGTTGACCGCAAAATGGTGATTAACGCGCTCAACGCCAACGTTGATTGCTACATGGCCGACTTTGAAGACTCGCAGTCGCCAACCTGGGAAGGTTTATTACAGGGGCAAATTAATCTACACGATGCCAACCGCGGCCAACTTGATTATACCGACCCCGCTTCTGGCAAGTATTACCAACTTAACGACAACCCTGCGCTATTGATTGCTCGGGTTCGGGGCCTTCACCTTCCCGAAAAACACGTGCTGGTTGATAACGAAGTGGCACCGGGCGGTTTGGTCGACTTCGCATTGTATTTTTGTCTGAATTTTCAACAACGGCTAAAAAACAACACTGGCGTTTATTATTACATTCCGAAGTTAGAACACAGCGACGAAGCACAGTGGTGGGCCGATGTGTTTCGGTTTACCGAAGACTATTTTAAGCAACCCCGAGGCACCATTCGCGCCACTATTTTAATTGAAACCCTTCCCGCGGTTTTTCAGATGGACGAAATACTGCACGCCATGAAAGACCACATCGTGGCGCTAAACTGCGGCCGCTGGGATTACATTTTTAGCTACATCAAAACCTTGAAGAATCATCCCGACCGCGTTCTGCCTGACCGCCAAGTGGTGACGATGGATCAGTCATTTCTTAATGCTTACTCGCGATTGTTGGTTAAAACCTGTCATCGTCGTGGCGCATTAGCAATGGGTGGCATGGCGGCGTTTATTCCAAGCAAAGACCCCGATGAGAACGCCAAAATTCTTGCCAAAGTAAAGGCTGACAAAGAACTCGAACGTACCAATGGCCATGACGGCACATGGATTGCCCACCCCGGGTTGGCAGCCACCGTGCGCGAAGTATTTGTCGACGGCCTAAGCGGCAACAACCAATTGCATGTGTTACGTGAACACGACCAACCTGTTACAGCTGAACACTTGCTTGCCCCCTGCTCAGGCCCTCGCACCGAGCTTGGTATGCGCACCAATATCCGGGTTGCCTTGCAGTACATCGCCGCCTGGATTTCAGGCAAAGGCTGCGTGCCCATCTACGGCTTAATGGAAGACGCGGCCACCGCAGAAATTTCACGCACCAGCATCTGGCAGTGGATAAAACACAAAATGACGCTCGATAACGGCGAAGTTGTCACCAAACAACTATTTCGCGATTACTTAGCCGAGGAAGCCAAAGTTGTGCGCAATGAAGTTGGCGACCAGCGCTGGAACCAAGAACACTTTGAACAAGCAACACAACTTCTTGAACAGATAACAACAGCAGACGACTTGGTTGAGTTTCTGACTCTGCCCGGCTACGCGCTGCTTGATTAATAACAACAACTTAAACGAAACAGGACGACAACCATGACAACCACATCAATACATCACGCCGAAGCCGCCAAGCAGCTTGAGCAAGACTGGCAAGAAAACCCACGCTGGAAAGGCGTGGAACGCACCTACTCCGCACTGGATGTGATTCGTTTGCGCGGTAGTGTACAACCGGAATGCACCTACGCCCGAAATGGCGCGGCGAAACTTTGGCGCTTAGTTAACGGCGCCGCACAAGAGAAATTTGGCAAAGACTACGTCAATGCTCTTGGGGCGCTTACAGGCGGCCAAGCCGTGCAGCAGGTAAAAGCAGGCTTGCAAGCTATCTACCTGTCTGGCTGGCAAGTTGCTGCGGACAACAATAGCTCATTAAGCATGTACCCTGATCAGTCGCTCTACCCAGTTGACTCGGTACCCACTGTGGTTGAGCGTATTAATAACAGCTTCGCGCGAGCCGACCAAATTCAGTGGTCAAAAGGCATTGGCCCAGAGCAAGAAGGTTATATTGATTACTTCGCGCCTATCGTGGCCGACGCAGAGGCTGGGTTTGGCGGCGTTCTCAATGCTTACGAATTAATGCAGGCCATGATCAAAGCGGGCGCCGCGGGCGTTCATTTTGAAGATCAGTTGGCTTCGGTTAAAAAGTGCGGGCACATGGGCGGTAAAGTTTTGGTGCCAACCCAAGAAGCTGTGCAGAAATTAATTGCGGCGCGTTTAGCTGCTGATGTGGCCGGCGTACCGGCGCTTATCTTAGCGCGCACCGATGCCAATGCGGCTGATTTATTGACGTCAGATGTTGACGCAAATGACCTACCGTTTTGCACCGGCGAGCGCACTGCCGAAGGCTTTTACCGCGTCAACGCGGGCATTGATCAGGCTATCTCACGTGGCTTAGCGTACGCACCCTACGCGGATTTGTTGTGGTGCGAAACCGCCAAGCCGGATTTAGACGAAGCACGCAAATTTGCCGAAGCGATTCATGCCAAATACCCAGGTAAACTGCTGGCCTATAACTGCTCGCCAAGTTTCAACTGGAAGCGCAATCTTGACGACACCACCATTGCGAAATTCCAACGTGAGCTCGCAGCTATGGGCTACAAGTTCCAGTTCATCACCTTAGCGGGTGTGCACAACATGTGGTACCACATGTTTGAGTTAGCCCATGACTATGCACGCAATGACATGTCCGCTTATGTGAAACTGCAGCAACAAGAATTTGCGGCGGCCGAAAAAGGCTATACCTTCGTGGCGCACCAACAAGAAGTCGGCACCGGTTATTTTGATGAAGTGACGAATGTGATTCAAGGCGGAAAGTCGTCTGTCACGGCGTTAACGGGCTCCACAGAAGAGGAACAGTTCAAAAAACCGGCGTAATTATTGATTTACAAATACCCCCTAATAATTACCTCTGAAAATTCTTTGTATAAGCCGCTGAACACAGGTGTTTGGCGGCTTTTTTGTGGTAGTATTCGCCCGCCTGAGCAGCTCACCCCAAAAATCACGCTGTTCAACCCTTACGGCCTCCCATGTTGAAGGAATAACGACTCATGTGGAAACTACTGTTGTTGCTATTGGGCGCAAGCCTCTTTTCCCCTGCTGCCTTCGCTGCCGCTGGTCAACTTGACTTGACGACGGCTAATGTTGGCATCGCCGCGATTGTCATTTTCACCGTAGCTTACTTACTGGTTATGGGTGAAGAACGTTTGCACATGCGCAAGTCTAAGCCGGTGTTGGTTGCAGCTGGCTTAATCTGGATGATGATCGGTTTTGTGTACATGCAAAACGACATGCCAGGCGTTGCTGAAGTTGCGTTCCGTCATAACCTGCTTGAGTTTGCCGAGTTGATGTTGTTCCTGCTGGTGGCGATGACCTACATCAATGCCATGGAAGAACGCCGTTTATTTGATGGCTTGCGCGCATGGATGATCAAGAAAGGCTTTACCTATAAACAACTGTTCTGGCTGACTGGTTTTCTTGCATTCTTTATCTCGCCAATAGCTGACAACTTAACAACCGCCCTTTTGATGTGTGCCGTGGTGATGAAAGTTGCTGACGGCGATAAAAAGTTTATTAGCATTTCATGCGTGAGCATTGTTATTGCGGCGAACGCTGGTGGCGCCTTTAGCCCCTTCGGCGACATTACCACGCTGATGGTTTGGCAAGCCGGCATGGTGGAATTCCAAGAATTCTTTGTGTTATTTATCCCGTCACTGCTGAACTACTTGGTGCCAGCGGTGATCATGAGCTTCTTTATCGAAGACCGTAAGCCGTCATCCATCTACGAAGAAGTTGAACTCAAGCGTGGTGCACTGCGAATCACCAGCTTGTTCTTACTCACCATAGCAACCGCGGTGGCGTGCCACATGTGGCTGCACCTGCCGCCAGTACTCGGCATGATGATGGGGCTAGGTTACCTGCAATTCTTCGGGTACTTCTTGCGTATGACGCTGCCAGGCTCACTGGCACGTAAGCGCGCCATGGCTGAGCGTGCGGGCGACATGGCCCGGCTTGAGCGCCTTGGTAGTGTGGTACCCTTTGACGTATTTAACCGGGTGCAACGCGCGGAGTGGGATACCCTGTTATTCTTCTACGGCATTGTTATTTGTGTTGGCGGGCTTGGCTTTATGGGCTACCTGTCACTGCTATCAAACACGCTGTACTTGGGCTGGAACCCAACTTTTGCCAACGTTGCGTTGGGCATCATGTCGGCGATTATTGATAACATTCCGGTCATGTTCGCGGTGCTTTCCATGCAGCCAGAAATGTCTCACGGCCAATGGTTATTAATTACGTTAACCGCTGGTACCGGTGGTAGTTTGTTGTCGATTGGTTCCGCCGCAGGTGTGGCGCTGATGGGTCAAGCACGTGGTTATTACACCTTCGCCAGCCACCTAAAATGGACCCCGGTTATCGCTCTTGGTTACATCGTTAGTATCCTGGCCCACATGTGGCTGAACGAGAACTTATTTACCGTCTTTAACCACTAACCTTCATTCAGAGGCGGTGCGTACACAACGCATAAAGCGCACCGCTTCTGGATACGGGAATACGTCAGTAATCACGCCTTGGCGCAAATGCTCTTGCTGCTGCTGCCAAAACTTCGCGTCAATAAGCTCCGGATGAAACTTCAACAGTAAGTCACGCAGTTCAGGTTGTGGCACCGCAAAGGTTGCCAGCTGTTCGGGGAACACATCATTTGGCGCAACCGTGTACCACGGCTCAGGGGCAATCATTTGTTCGTAGGTTTCAGCCTTGGGCAATGTACGAAAGTTCATTTCGGTTAAGTACTGAACTTCATCGTAATCATAAAACACCACGCGTTTGTGACGCGTTAATCCAAAGTTTTTCAATAGCATGTCGCCGGGAAAAATATTAGCCGCCATCATGTCTTTTATGGCTTGGCCGTAGTCTTTCATGACTTTTTCAATTTCCGCGGGCGTGCCGTATTCAAGGAAGATATTCAGTGGCACCATGCGGCGCTCTACGAACAGCTGGCTAATAATCAGCTGGCCGTTTTCAATTTTTAAACTTCCCGCCACGGTGGTTTGTAATTCTTCAAGTAAATCCGGTGCAATGCGGTCAAGCGGAATCGCCACATTCGCAAATTCATAGGTATCCGCCATACGGCCTGCACGGTCGTGACGTTTAACCATACGGTAGCGATCAATAACCGTTTGTCGACTCATCTGCTTGCCGCCGCCAAACTCATCTTTAATAACCTTAAAAACATACGGATACGAAGGCAGCGTGAATACGGTCATCACCATGCCTTTTATGCCTGCTGCGGCCACCAGCTGATCATCACTGGCTTCTAAATGATGCAGAAAGTCACGATAGAACTCGGTTTTACTCTGTTTGTGTAAGCCAATGGCAGAATACAGTTCCGCCAGAGTTTTCTTCGGCATTAAGTCTTTTAAAAACCGCACCAATGCAGATGGCGCACGGGTGTGCACCATAAAGTACGAGCGCGCAAAACCAAAGATGATGGCCATTTCATCGGTGTTGGTAATCAGGGCGTCTAAATACAACTTACCTTGCGGCGTTCGAAGTACCGGCACAATAAACGGAAAAATGCGATTCGCACTGACAATACGCCCGACTACGTAAGCCGCTTTATTACGAAAAAATGGTTCTTTGAGCACATCAATGCGTAGTTGGTAGGCCGACAGCTTGCCCGCTTCGGTTTGATCGCGAAATGCTTTGCGCAACAGGCGGATGTCTTCAGAAAGGTCATCGTAATCCGCACCGAAATCAACGTCGCCCATGATTCTGGCCAAGGTGCGACGCATACCCTGCACCACTGGGAAATAGGAGCGGAATTCGGTTTCCAGCGCCAGCGGAATGCTATTACTTAATGTGGTTTCAACGAATATGTAGGCGTTATTAAAGTAACGCCGGTGAAACAGGTTACAAAATACCGAGTTATAGAAGGTTTCTGCCAATTCCGCTTGTGGATGGAACTGCAAAAACTCTTGGTAGAGCTGTCGCGTGGCTAGCCACGCCTGTTCGTCGAGTTTATCGTCGGTTAACTTTCGCAGTGCCGTGGTGGTTTCGTGCACGCGTTGATCATAGAAGCTAATCCGCACTGTTGCTGCATACTGCCCTGCGTGCCAATCGCCTTCGGCAAAACGCTGCTTCGCATTACGCGTCACCTCTTGGAAAACCGCATAGTGCTTATGAAAACCCTGCAGTATTTTGCGCGCAAATAGCCCGGCTAGCTCGTCGTTGCTCATGGTATCGTGCGCGCTACTGATAGGCCGCAGTGTCGGTAATGAGCTGGCGGAACCAACGATGCCCCGCGTCGTGTTGCAATAACGGGCTCCAGATCATGGTTAGCTCTAGCGCCGGAATGGCAAACGGCGGCTTGATCATGACCAATTCATCGTCTTCTTTATAGAGTGTTGCCGCTTGCGTTGGCAAGGTAGCTATTAACCCCTGTCGCGCTAAGTGCATCGCCACATGGTAGTTACGGGTAAATACGCGAATTTCCCGCTTATGCCCCAACTTACCCAGAGCTTCATCAACCCAACCCAGCTTTTGTACATCGTGCGGATCCATCCCCACACCAACGCCAAAGCCGGTTTTACTTACCCATACATGCTCGCCCTTTAAATAGCTTTCTAACGTAGGGCTGGCAACCAACGGATGGTCTTTACGCACTAAACAACTGAAGTCATCTTCCCACAGATTTTTTTGGTGAAACGACTGCGGGAGCTTTTCGAAGCGGTTTATCGCAAGGTCAACTTTGCCGTTTTCAACGTCATGAAAACTAATGTCGCTGGGGGTCATGATATCCAGTGCCACATGCGGGGCCTGCTGCTTTAACTTTTCCAGCAAGCGCGGCATCAGGGTGGAAGCAGCGTAGTCTGACGCCATAATGCGAAATACCCGGTCACTGGTGGCCGCATCGAAATCACGTGCTGGCTGCACCATTTCTTCCACAGAATAGAGAATTTGGCGTACCGGTTCTTGCATGCGCAGCGCTGTTTCAGTGGGCAGCATGCCCTCGCTGGTGCGCACCAAAATAGGGTCATTAAGTAGTGTGCGTAGGCGTTTCAAGCCATTACTCATGGCGGGTTGCGTGATATTTAGCTGCGCGGCGGCTTTGGTGACATTGCGCTCGCGTAGCAGCACATCAAGATAGACCAGTAAGTTAAGATCAATGTCTTTAATGTTATTCATAAAAAAAATAAATCCCGCTATAAGAATATAGCGGGATTATAGACATAATTTTTCTGAGATACATCACTTGCGTGATGCGACTATGGTCTATTCCCAGAAAAACGCTTTACGTGGTTCAGCTTTTGGCACCAACTGGTTCATGGTTTCGGCATCAAATAAACGGCCGTTTACCATGGTGTGGGTAACACGATCAGTCACTGAAATATCTGCCAACGGATTACCGTCAATCACGATAATGTCGGCAAGCTTCCCTTCTTTCAGCGAGCCAATGTATTTATCCATACCGAACTCTTTGGCTGGGTTAATGGTTGATGTTGCCAATGCTTGCAGTGGCGTCATGCCGCCTTGCGCCATCATCCAAATTTCCCAATGTTGCGCCAGGCCTTCACGTTGACCGTGCGCGCCAGCAACCACATCCACGCCAAGGTCTTGCAACTGCTTGGCAACGTCAGCGTTATTAAAGTGGTTGTAGTGATTGTGTGGCGCTTTTTCACGGCGCACAGAATTCACCAAAGCGTCCTGCGGTACAAACTTAGACAGTTTTGGATGCGCCCATACATCGGTTTCAGCATACCAATAGTTCTCACCCCAAATGCCGCCATAGGCAACGCCAAGCGTCGGCGTGTAATTGACGTCAGTTTGGCTCCAGAACTGCTCAATATCGTCATAGATTTTGGCAACTGGAATCGAATGCTCAACCGTGGTGTGGCCATCAGCAATCATGCTTAAGTTATGTTGCAGCAATGAACCGCCTTCTGGCACAACCATCATGCCCAATTCACGACCAGCCTGAATAATTTGCTGACGTTGATTACGGCGTGGTTGGTTGTAGCTTTTCACTGAAAACGCGCCAACTTTTTGCAAACGCTCAAGGTGGAACTTGGCGTCTTCCAAATCATCAACATGCGCGGTGTAGCCCGGACCATTGGCACCGTACAAAATTGTACCGGTGGAGAAGGTGCGCGGCGCAGCAATCAAGCCGGCTTTTTGTAGCTCACTGGCTGCAAAAATTTCAGTGGTGTCATTTGACGGGTCATGAATTGACGTAACACCGAACGCTAAGGTGGCGTAAGTTTTCCAGTTTTGCTCTGGAATAATCTCGTTGTCACCCTGCGGACCATGCGCATGACCATCGAACAAGCCTGGCATGACCGTTTTACCGGTGGTATCGATAACCGTTGCGCCGCTCGGTACGTTCACATCGTCAACGCTCCCTACAGCCACAATCTTGTTACCTTTAACCACAACAGCGCCACGCTCAATCACTTGGTCGCCTTCCATGGTAATGACTTGCCCGCCAACAAACGCGACCGTTTCGTCGTGAATGCCTGCATCGGCATCAAAGCTAATATCAAGACCATTCGCCACTTGTTCGAATTCTGAATCACCATCAATTCCGAACAGACCGTTCACAGACGCATGGTACAACTCAGGGCCAAGTGACCAATACAAAGCCTGACCATCGCCACTCCAGGAAATATTTTCACCGGCACGAACTGACAGTTGTTCCACTGGGAACTGCTTGTCCGTTGGGCTAATTTTAATTGGTGCACCACGCTCAACAAACGGCGTTACGAACACTTTAAACCGCTCAGCAAAGGCCAGGTGTTGGCCGTCTGGTGACACGCGGAATTCAGTTGCATGTTCAGCGCTATATAACGTGCGCGATTCTTTGGTGGTTAAATCCACGCTAATCAATGACGGTGAACCGTCAAACGCCATCAGATAAACACGATCGTTGCGCGCACCAAACTGCGGTGAGCCGCCATTTTCATTGATTAAACGTGGCTCTGCGTTTTTAGCCAAACTCAGGTGGTAAACACCCGGGTTTAAACCGTAGGTTTCGGCCGTGATATAACCACCGCGCAATTTACGATACACCACAGATTTGCCATCAGGGCTAAATACCGGCTCAACAAATTTGCCTTTGCCTGTTGGCAGTACTGTTTCTTTACCCGATTTCAAATCACGGACAATCAGTTGCCCTTGTTCTTGATCATCCCAGGTTGTGTAAATTAATTTGCTACCGTCACGTGAATAGCTCGGATACAGCTCCCAAGCGCCGTCACGGTTAGTTAAACGCTTCGGCTCGCCATTCGGCAGGCTACGCACATAGAGCTTGCCCAAGGCTTCAAATACAGCTTGTTTCGCGTTTGGCGCAACTTGCACCATGCGTAGCATTTTCACTTTGAACTTATCTTGATCAAGATTGGTTTCAAAATGCAGTGCATGTTGTACTTTTTTGGTGGTTTCAACGCTAAACGGAATCACCCGGGTGCTGCGGCTTTCCACATCAATTTGCATGATTTTACCGTCAGCCCAGAACACCATTTTTTTGCTATCCGGCGTCCAGTCCATGGTTGGATATACACCATGAATGGCCCATGTTTCTTGCATGTCGCGATCAAGCTGGCTATACAGCCGCGTTTTTTCGCCCGACTCTAAATTGTACAAATAAAGTACGCTATTAAAGTCTTCACGCTTGATGTACGCCAAATGCTTGCCATCCGGTGACGGTGTTGGACGAATTGCACCGCCCGCGCCACTTAAAATGACATCAATTTCGCCAGTCTCGCGATCAAAGCGTTTAATTTCATAAATGCCTTCAAGCGAATCTTTGCTGTAATGGAAAGTTTTGCCCGGGGTGTCATCTTGTGAGAAATAGATATAACGGCCATCAGGAGAAAATGCTGGCTCGCCTAAATCTTTCTGATCATTCGGGCGTTCAGTTAGCATCACGCCTGAACCGCCTGAGCGGTGATACATCCAAACTTCACCCGCACCCAGTGAACGACGCGCGGTAAAGTGCTTACGGGCCACGATAAATTCGCTATCCGGGCTCCACGCAGGGCTGTTTAACAAGCGGAAGGTTTCATCGGTTACTTGGCGCGGATTGCTGCCATCAGCATCCATGATCCAGATGTTATCGCCACCGTCAGCATCCGAGGTGTAGGCAATGTATTTGCCGTCTGGCGAGTACACAGGCTGCATATTCCATGCAATGCCACCGACCAGTAACTCAGCATCGCCGCCAGTTGATGAGATGCGATAAATGTCGCCCAGCATATCAAACACAATATGTTTGCCATCAGGGCTCATGTCGACATTCATCCACGTACCTTCAGATGTCTTTATTTGAATGTCTTTGAATTCACCTTGTGGATTATTAACATCCCAATCCGTTTCGGTTTGAGCCTGTGCAGAATGTGAAAATGAGAGTGCAACGCTGACCGCAACGGCCAGCGCAGATAATTTTTTCATGAGAAAACCTTTTATTTAATTATTTTTTAGCGATGACCCACACAGCGTGCACAATGCCTGGAATATAGCCCAACAAAGTCAGCAGGATATTAATCCAGAAGTGCTTACCAATACCTACTTGCAAGAACACACCAAGGGGTGGCAATAAAATGGCAATGATAATTCGAATAAAATCGCTCATGGGTCATCTCCTAATACATTAGTATTTCGCGGCTTCGTCCTTAGCAGGAATAGTCGCTTTGATGAATTCGCGCAAGTCATCATTTGAAAGTTTCAAATCTTCTGCACGCAAATACATCATGTGACCGCTGCGATAGCCTTTAAAACCAATACGATCAGCCATTTTGCCGCTTGGGTCGATGTGCCACATATTATATTTGGCATCAAAGTAATTGGTTGCGCCGTCGTAGTAGCCCGACTGAATCAGCACGTTCAAGTATGGGTTTTGTGCCATCGCTTGACGTAGGTTTTCGCCGGTATTGTTGTTGCTGCGATCCCACGGGTGCACCGGACCAAACATGTTGTATTTCACGTCGGTTTTAAAATTCAACTCTTCACGCAGGTAATAGTTAATCGCCGGCGTAAACGAATGCAACCACGAGGTTAACTCAGAGTTGTAATCTGGGCGTGAACCCACATCGTCTTTATCGATACCTAAATAACGCGAATCGAGGCGGCCGATGGTTTGGCTGCGATCACGCAATAATTCTTTCCAGAAAAATGAGGTGCTGATATCCAAGTTGGCACGCATCACGGTTTGCTTATCCAAACCTGAGTATTTTGCAACTTGCTCAGCAACTTCTTCTTTTTCAGCTGCAGGCAGTAACGCGCCTTTAGCCAACGCTGGCAAGTACACATTTAACGTGTACTGCTCAACTTCAGGAAGTAATTCAAGTAAGTCTTTTTGCAGCAAGTCGCTGTTTAGCGCATTGTGGTACCAAGCTGCAGCAGCAAAGTAAGGCAAGCGGTTCGCCGCTTTTACGGGGCCATTACGCTCAATGCCGATATCTGTTGGTGACACTAAGACAACGCCGTTAAGGTACATCCACTGACGGTTTTGCAGCTCAAGTGCCAGGCCAGAAACCCGCGTAGTACCGTAGCTTTCACCAATCAGGTACTTCGGCGAGCGCCAGCGCTCATGACGCGTTACAAAGGTGTTTACCCAGTCAGCCAGGTATTTCACATCGGCATTCACGCCAAAGAACATTTTCTGCAGTTCGTCACGTGAGTACTCGGTGCCGTCTTTCTTTGGCAACGGACGCGAGTAGCCGGTGTTAACTGGGTTTACAAACACGATATCCGCAACATCAAGTACTGAGTGTGGGTTATCTTTTACGCCGTATGGCATAAGCGGGAAACCTTCATCATCAACGCGCAATGACTTAGGGCCCGTGTAAGCAATGTGCATCCATACAGACGCTGAACCTGGTCCGCCGTTAAATGAAATCAGCAGCGGCCGATCTTCGCGGTTTTTAACGTCTTGACGCTCATAGTAGGTAAAGAATAATGCGGCTGTCGCTTCGCCGTTTTCGTTGAACACCGGTTGTGTTCCGGTGGTGGCGGTGTATTTGAATCGTTGCCCGTTGATGTTGGTGCTGTGCTCAGTCACCACAACATCATCGGCCTTCATTTTTGCTTCAGGTAATTCAAATTCAGTTGCGGTAGCAACCAAGCTTGAACTCATCATCGCAGCTAAAATTAGATGCTTCATGCCCTTCATCATTACTTCCTCTCGTTTTTATCGTGCTTCCATTTAATGCAATACGGGTGCAAAGCTCAAGGTCAGTGAGCCAAACGCACCGATTTTCAAGATGGTCACGACGGTGATATTCGTTACGACATCAGTACGACATCGATATGACATCAGTAACCCGTCAAAAGGTAATACAAATAGCCCAAGGCAAAGCCTGCAAGATATACTAAACCTACCCACGCATAGATATTTAGAAGCCGCGACATGGGCCGGCGTTTTGCCAATTGAAAGTTCAACCACGCAAAAAATGGCGTGGTTAAAAAGGCCAAGGTCATGGCGAATGTCAGCATCGGCCCCAGCGCACTTTTGAAATACATAATCACCAACATGCCCGCAATAGACTGCCCGATTATCCAAATATTGAGCGGAAAAGGTCGGTTGGGCTTGCGGGTGGTGGATTTGGGTAGCAGCAAGCGCTGACTCTCGCGCAAGGTTCGTGCGTAGCCATCGAGCACCGCCAAGGTTGTACCAAACATACAGAGAAAGGCTATCGCACCCACTAAATATTCCGACCACTGGCCTATTGTACTGCCGTACATGCTGACAAATTGGCTGGCGAATTGGCTACCAGCCATGGCAATGGGTTGGTCACTGCCAAATTGCACCAAGGCACCCAGTGCTAAGAACAACAATGCCAATGCGGCAGTAACCCAATAGCCCAAATTGAAATCAAACAAACCATGGGCCAGCGTTACTTGGGTGAGCTTTTGTTTACTGCGCAGCCACAGTGAACTAATGGCAGAGAGCTCAATGGGTACGGGCATCCAGCCCACCATGGCGACTAGAAACGCCAATGCGGACAACTTCCATGGCGAAGGCGCAACAAAGTCTGCGGGCGGCGGCACCGCGTTCCACCATGCAATGCCGACAGCAATAACCGTGGCGATACTTAAACTTGCCATGATCCACTTCGACAGTTTATCCAAGGTGCGATATTGCCCGCCCATTAGAATCAACCAGCAGTTCACTAGAATTAACCAGCTCAGCACGGTGGTCGATAATTGCGGAATAAATAGCTGCAATAGACTTGCCGTTAGCAGCAGCACACCGGCGGTATTAACCACCGCGGCAACCAGGTTAAGTGCAGTAAATGCCCACAGGTAAAAGCGCCCTTTGCGATGGTACCCAGCAATTAAGCTCTCGTTGTGCTGCAAGGTGTACGAAACCGCAAAGCGGAAAAATGGGTATTTGAGTACGTTAACCAGCAAAATGACCCACCACAGCTGCCAGCCGAATAGCGCGCCGGCTTGTGTGGAAGCAACTAAATGGGACGCGCCAACGGCCGCTGCCGCTAAGATTACGCCAGGGCCAATAGCACTTAACCGGGAAGATTGTGTGATATGTGTCATGCTTTTGTTCTTATAGTTTTTGATATGACGAGCTACAGCATAGCGCCAATTTCGCGGAAGCCAAAATTATGTTTATACTGGCTTAATCGCCGTTGTGACATAAGGACACAGACATGAGTGGCACTGAGCGCCAGCTAATCGTTAATGGCCAACAGGTACAATGGGAAAATTTGCTCAAGTCGGGCGACCGAATATTTATTGGCACACACGCCGCGGTGCCCCACGCCCTGCTGCACGACCTGACTGACCATTGTCAGCACTTTCATGATATTGAAATCATTCAAATTTACGCACTGGGTGACAACCACTGGGTGAACCCCGAGTACAGCCAAAACTTTAAGGTAAATTCCCTGTTTATCGGCGGCGAAAAAGTGCGAAAAGCCGTCGCGGAAGGCCGTGCCGATTATACGCCAGCCTTTATGTCTGATATTCCCTCGTTATTTAGTGAAGATATTCTCCCCTTAGACGCGGCGCTTATTATGGTCAGCCCTGCCGATCAGTACGGCTACCATTCGCTGGGCGTGTCGGTGGATATCGTTTCGTCAGCGCTGCGCTCCGCAAAAAAAGTTATCGCGCAAGTGAACCCAAAAATGCCGGTAACCTTCGGCCAAGCTTTTATTCATAAAGGCCAAATTGATGCGTTTTTTGAGGCCGAGCAAGAGCTGCCCGAAATTTCAGCGCCGGAACTTGACGCTGTAACCGAGCGCATCGGCCAGTACGTTTCATTGCTGGTGGAAGATGGTGCCACCATCCAAATTGGCTTTGGTAAAATCTGTGACGCGGTTCTGCGGTATTTAAGTAACCACAAAGACTTGGGCCTGCACAGCGAGCTCATTACCGACGGCATTATGGAACTGATGCTGAGTGGCGTGATTAATAACCGTAAAAAAACCTATCACCAGCATAAAGCCGTGACCAGCTTTTGCATCGGCACCAAGAAGCTCTATGACTTTGTGAACAATAACCCGCACATTGGCTTCTACCCTTCGGAGTATGTGAACTCGCCGGCGAACATTGCCCGCAATGAAAAGATGGTTTCGATAAACAGCGCCATTGAGGTCGACTTAACCGGGCAAGTGGTTTCCGATTCCATTGGGCACCACTTATATAGCGGTATTGGTGGGCATGTTGATTTTACCCGCGGCGCCAGCATGAGCCCGGGCGGTAAACCTGTCATTGCGCTGCCTTCTACCGCGAAAGACGGCACCGTATCGCGTATTGTGCCGTTTATTACCGAAGGCGCCGGAGTGGCCACATCACGCGCCCATGTGTATTACGTGGTGACTGAATTTGGCGTGGCGTCGCTACGCGGCAAGAGCATTCGCGAGCGCGCCCTTGAGCTCATTCGTGTTGCCCACCCCAAATTCCGTCAGCAATTGCTCGAAGAAGTGCGTAAACACTACTACGTGCCCCACTACCAAGTTTTGCACTCCGTTGAAGTCCCCGAACTTGGCCCGGTTGGGTTTAAAGAAATTGTGATTAATGGCGAGTTTTTTGACTTGCGCCCACTCAACCCAAGTGACGAGCGGCGCCTGCAAGAGTTTTTCTACTCGCACACCAAAGAAACACTGCAAATGCGCTACAACACAGTGCCAACGCAAATGAGCCGTGAGAAATCGTGCACCTTGGTGAGTGTTGACCAGTCACGCGACTTGGCGCTGTGTATTGTGCGGCAAAAGGGCTCGATGGCACAGATTCAAGCCGTTGGTCGCTATTACCTGCTACACGACGAAAAAAGCTGTGAAGTTGCCTTCGTTACGCGCGAAACTCAGCATGGTAAAGGTATGGCAACCCGCTTATTGGAAGAAATGAAGCGTATTGCGCGTGAGCGCGGCCTTGAACGCATGATGGCTTATGTGCGTTCTGAAAATGGCAAAATGCTGGCGGTGTTTGAGCGTGCGGGGTTTGTTCGTAAACCTTCAGAAGAACCGGGTGAGGTGTATTTACAACTCAATTTAAATGACGTTTCTAAAGACAGCGAGTGAAGTATGTCGATAACCGTATTTAGTCACCAATATTGCAGTTTGCATCGCGTTTCAGAAGTACACCCAGAAGAGCCGGCACGTATTGCAGCCATTAATGATCAGATTATTCGCTCTGGCATGGAGTTTGCGCTGACCCAAAAAGATGCCGAGCCAGCCGACCGTGAAGACTTACTCCGCGTGCACGCCGCCAATTACGTAGACGACGTGTTTGATCGCGCACCAACCGAACCCGATCAGCACATTTGGCTAGACCCCGACACCATGATGACAGCTGGCACACTGCGCGCTGCGTTGTACGCTGCTGGCAGCGGCATCTGCGCGGTCGACGAAGTGTTTACCGCCGAAAACCGCCGCGCGTTTTGCTCAGTTCGCCCACCCGGCCATCACGCCACGTGGGATGCCGCGATGGGGTTTTGCATTTTCAATAACGTTGCGGTGGCCACGGCATACGCCATGCATAAATATGGCCTTGAGCGCGTGGCGATTGTGGATTTCGATGTGCACCACGGCAACGGCACCGAAGACATCTTTTTAAACGACGAGCGCGTGCTGTTTTGCAGCTCGTTTCAACACCCTTTGTACCCGAACTCGGGTACGGAAACGATTAGCCATGAAGTGATCAATATTCCATTGCCCGCAGGCTGCGATGGCCCCACCTGGCAAGCCGCTGTGCGCGAACGCTGGTTCCCCGCCATTGATGCCTTTGAACCGCAACTGATTATGGTTTCAGCGGGCTTTGACGGGCATATGGAAGACGACATGGCGCAATTCAATTTAACCGAAACCGACTACCATTGGATAGCGCAGGAACTGAAAGCGCTTGCTGAACGCTATTGCGAAGGGCGTATTGTTGCGATGCTTGAAGGTGGCTATGACCATAGCTCGCTGGGGCGAAGTGTTGTGGCTTTTTTGAAGGGGATGCAGTAGTAGCGTCAGCTACTTAGTCGCATGATTCGCAATAATACTGACGGGGTTTTTAGCCTATTCCTACATAGCAATAGACATCGTCATTCGATATTTCTGTGAACGTATGTGATTCAATGTCGACAGTGAATACTTGTGTCGCCTTCACCCATAGCTTGTTGTCTTGAGCTTTCTCAGAGGTGGAACGAATTAATGCAACAGAGTTGTCGTTAGATGGCATCAAGCCTGGCGTGGTCGCTTGCATCTGTTTAAACGACGAATAATTTTCCGTGCAGTTCGATACGGTTGCCTGCCCCTTTGGGTTCTCGAGAACGTCGACTATTTCCCATCGTTTAGAGCCCTGCGTATTTTTCGACAACACAATAACGCTTTCTTGGTTACTGAGATCTTTAACGTTGCTAACCGAATACTTGCAACCTGAAAGACAACTTCCAGATAACTGCTTAAACTCGGGTAAATCTTTCTGAAAGTCCTGATAACGCTGGCCAATTAGGTCCTTTGCTCCAGCAGAGCTGGTTAAACTGACTAGATAGAGTAACGCTACAATCCATTTGGTTTTCATGTCATTTCCTTATTTAATGCTGGTCCACGACTTACGGTACTGAACAGTCTCTTATAAGACAGAACTACTATTCTGGAGAAATAATTCCGAACAAGGCTGCTTTGTGCCAATAGCAGGCGTTAACGCACCACTAATCTGCGCCTCTTGCGGCGTCTGTGTTTAGTGGCTTGTTAGATTGGGCTTGTGATTTCACTGAACATTTTAGAAATGACTCACCGACAGCATCAACGTAATGCTTAATCAGCATCAGAAACAATGTTGAATTAGTGTAATCAAGCTCATTATCTTCGTGGATATGTGCTGTTAAAAATACCGATGTAATTTGCGCTAAGGTTATTGCTGTCATGTGCGCAGGCTCAGCCATGCCAGAATTCGATTGACCAACTAATAACATATCTTGTTTTGCTTCAGACATCGCAAACAATGACAACATTTCGCTGTAGTCTGCGTGCACATTTCTGCTTGCTAATTTATAGTTGTGAGACCATCCCCCTAACCCTACATCTTCGCGTAACTTTTCAAGCTTTGAAAATCCTGCGTATTTTCTAGCCCAATGAAAATGGCTTTCTCCATCTGATATTTTTTCCTTCAAAGCTATAGCAGCCGATATTTCATTTTCATCATATGGTTGAAGGTTCATCTCTTTTGCTGTCTTTTGGTACTCTTCCATCCCTTCAACAGCCTTAACCCGCCCATGACGAATGTAATCTTTAGCGGCATCGGATCCATACTTGTTAATAACTAAACAAGTAACTGAAATCTCGAATAGAGAGCGCCATCTCGCAATGGCACCATCAGGATACCCTCCTTTTAGGAGTAGAATTATTTCTCCTGTAATACGGCAAGCGTTGGCATGCTGGCGCATTAAAACGCCAAGCATTGGATCGGTTTCATATTTGGGAATAGACAAAAAATGTTTTTGAAACTCCATGCCAGCTTCAATTGAAATTTGGCGAAGCATCTCTAATTTTTGAAAACCATCTTTCCACCTCAGATAGTTCCTTTTATTGAATTCTTCAGAAGTTAAATTTAGCTCTTTTACACTTGCCTCATCAGAAGCAGTCATCAGCTCATAAAGATGTAAAGAACACCTTTCTAAGACTTCTGAAAACTCATACGGCTCAGTGCAGTCATCCAACCGCTTGTTAACATGTTTTAGAATTTCTTCGAACATCCGATTATCCTAAGAGCAATCTAACGCAAAGCTCAGGAACGGCTCGCGAAGCGAGCTGTCCCCTGCAGCGTCTTGTTAGCTGAAAGCAGATCATCAAAAATTTTAGATCTTACAAATCGCTCAAACGTATACTCATGGTAATCTACATTTTTTGCCAACCCTTCATATCTGTGCTTGAGATCCTTAGCTCTACTCTTATTGATAACAATTATCTTCCCGTCTTCAGAAAAACATCGCCTTATTAGCGCGCGGATATGAACGTCGGCTTCAGGAAAGGAATATCCAATAAAAACAAGTTGCTTAGCATTACCTACAAGATAGGAGGCTTCATCATATAGCTTGCTGAAGATGAAATTATGGTTGTTCTTAATATGCGTTGGCATTTGAAGTAGAGATGAAAGCCGATTACTGTCAAAAGGACACTCTGTCACCTGCGTGTCCATAAACGACTTAAATGAGTCGAGCTTGAGATTGAACTCGTGCTGCCAAGGCGTGAGAGCTATCTGCCCACAGCATGAGCAGTATTTCCAGTTTAGGCTACCGTGCAATTTGATTAGTTTAATTCTCGTGACTTTATCGTATCCGAACTCTCCGGTAGGCTTTTTCGGGTCAATCCACCAATCAAATGGAATCCTGGCCTCTGGGTGCCTGAAGTTTATAAAGTCGAGACAGTAATCAATCAAACACTCTGGGTATATTGAATCAAAAGCTTCGTCTGCCAGAGTATCGTAGTTTGTTGTAATCACGCCGACCTCTGGGTCAACCTGATTAATTTTTCTCCAGAACTCCCCAAACAGCTCGCTTCTCTTCGTATTCTTACTTATTAGGTAGTGTACGACTTTGGTGAAGTCAGCCTTTATTTCTAGCAGCTCCTTGATTCCCCACTCTTTTGATAGAGAGAGCTCGTTCTTGATGAAGAACTCTATGAAGCCGAATACTTCCTCGAGTGAGGGGGCCTGTTGCCCCTGGGCGAAATGCTCAGTAAGAAATTTACGAAGGCGTTTTGCTGTATGAGAGTGCTTAAGCTGAGGGTCTGTGTCTCTAATTATCTGAGGCAGTATGTCCACTTGCAAGGGAACACCGTCAGCATAAGATGCACCAGCACCAAATATGAACACTGTTGAAGGTTTATCATTTTGAACTGGTAACACTTTCATTGTCTCGATCTATCCTCTCAACTAACACCTTAAATAAACGGAGTGCTTTAGCACGCCTAGCACCGCAGGTGCTCAGTTAATTGATTTGCTAGGTATTGTTACCAACGGCGTAAAATTGATCCACTGACAACGGTTTAAAAGTGATCCACCTGAGGCATCATAGCTGCACTTTTCAATAAGACAAGGCGGCCTAACATGCTAACTCAGGAGCAACTAGTGGACA
>NZ_RSFE01000013.1 GCF_004025325.1 Pseudidiomarina gelatinasegens
GCTGAGTAAGCACTTTTGTGGATCACTTTGTAGTCGGCGTCTGAAGTATAAAATTAGCTAAGGGTGGATCACTTTTACTCCGTTGTTTTTAGGACAAAAGTGGATCAGTTTTCACCCGTTGTTGACAATATTTTATCTAAATAAACCGAGTTTCAACTTTTCCCAGTTTGGGATCGCTGTAATCCCCCTAAGAATCTAAGCAATTTTAAGGGGAAAGTTGAATAATAGCGAAAAAATGCAGGATATGACCCAAATATTTTTACTTCATCCAACTGCCTTTCATGTCGATAAAACACGAAATAATCGACAAATAATTTTGTTGCGTCGATAGACTCGACATAGGTAAAAGTAAGTATCTCGAGTCTTTAGAAGTAGTTACAGCCACCGTCTTATCCAAACCAAGCTAAGTGGGTTAGGCTAATCGAATAATCCTGACATTGACAACCATATACATCAGGTATTTAAAGGTGTATATTTAATCAACATAGGATTTAATAGTCAGGATTTTGCAATGTCAATCACCGCACAAATTGAGTCTCGGATTGCTCGCATGAGAAAAGGTGTTCCTTTTTCCATAGAGGGATTTTATGAGCTAGGTACAGAAAGTGCCGTTCAGAAAGCTTTTAGTCGATTGGCGAAGTCAGGCGAGATTGTGCGTGTGTCAAAAGGCTTTTACGTTCGTCCTAAGTCAATCGAAAGCTTACCGGGTGCGAAGGTAATGCCCAGCCCAGAAGATGTTGCAAAAGCTTGGGCGAGAAATTACGGGTACAAACTTGTTTCCAATGGCTTTGAAGCGGCATATCGCATTGGACTGCAAAGTCAGGCTCCTGCCCGAACCATTTATTGGACGAACGGCCCATCGCGTGAATTTAAAGTGGGGAATTCAACTGTTGAAGTGAAACACGTCGCATCGAGTAAGCTTAAGTGGCTAAACCAACCTGAAGGTATGATTCTTCGAGGCCTTTCGGTGATGGAGCCAGAGCACTTCAAGCCTGAGCAGTTCCGCAAGGTATTTAAGCGATTATCGTTGACAGGAAGTGAGAAGGAGCGTGTTCTCAGCAACCTCAAGCATTCTACGCTGAATTCGCAATGGCGCCAAAAGCTAGCGCAAGTTGAGAGTGCGTCAGTGTGATGGACATATTTGATTACTATAGAACTGAAGCGAAACGAGCGGAACTAAAATTAATCCTCGACTATGCTGCACAGAACTCCGCAAGAGGTTTGGCCGCTAATTTTTTAGAGAAAGATATTTGGGTAACTGAAATTCTGCGGTTGCTATACGAAGAAGACTTATTGGATGGCCACGACGTAGCGTTCAAAGGTGGAACGGCTCTTAGTAAGTGCTATAGCACCATCGAGCGATTCTCTGAGGATATTGATTTATCGATTCATTGGGCTGACTTAGCAGAATCAGATGATGAAGCTGCAGCTTGGGCGCAAACGACCAAAAGCCGTAATCAACGAGATAAGTTTAGGCGTGCTCAGGGTAAGCGATTAGAAGCCTGGGCTAACGATTTCGTTCAAAGGTTGAATGGCAGGCTCTCAGATTATGGTATTGAGGGGCTCAGCGCTGAAATTGAAGAAGGCTTTGGTGGTGAGAAAATCGATATTCACTTCCCTCATGTGGCATTCCAGGATGGCTCTTATCAGTTAGAGCATGTACTGCTCGAATTTGGCGGCCGTAACCGGGGCCGGCCGACGGTTTCTAAACCGGTAACGACTTACCTGTCAGAAATAGATGAGGTTTCAAAGTCACACACCTTACCGAAAGCCGCAGTGGAGGCTTACCACCCGGATTACATTATTTGGGAAAAACTAACCGCACTTCATCAATTCTGCACGCAAGAGAACCCGCTTGATACGGTGCGGTTATCCAGACATTGGTACGATGTAGACTGCATTTTGAGAAACCTCAAAGAAGGCACATACCAAAGCACCGAAGCATTGGAAAATGTTGTAGCGATGAAATCCGCCAGATGGGCGACCAAAGGTGTCTCTTTTGAAGACATCCTTTCCGGTGAATTAGTGTTAATTCCGCCCGACGGCTTGCTTAAAGAAATCAAAAGAGATTACGACCAGTCAGTAAGCGGTGGAATGTTCTTCAGTGCCCCTGATAGCTTTGCTGACATTATTGAGCGGCTGGCCGAACAGCAAGGGCAAATTAATGGCTTTCTGAAAGGGCTTAGGTAGCGCATGAGTGAGGTGGGTTCACAAGACATATGGATGCTAATCCAAGTAGAGGGTGATAATGAAACTCCGTAAGGATCTAGGGTTCTATGTTCCAGCCTTTTTTATGATACAGGTTGATGTCGATAAGCCGATTGATGAGATTATAGGCACTGAAAATGAGAGAGTTTTCGCTCATGAGCTGATTCATTTTTTACAGGATGTAAGCACTACATACGGACTGATCAATATTTCAAAATGTGTCGATGTGATCAAGTCCCAAAACCATGCACTAAGACAAAGTAGCCAGCCTGCTCGATTGCCACTAGTTAGTAGCGAACTCAGTGATACGGTAATGGCTAATAACGATCTATTTTCGTTATATGTCGGAGATGATGCAGAAAAGCTCAAAGAATTTCCTGAGAGTTGTACCGTTGTAGATGTAATTGAGGAAGAGATGGATGTAGAGCTCGTGCCTTACCCAGTAAAATATATCTATATAAAATATAAGAGCCCGGCTATAAGTACAACTGAGGACTTCCATTTTGGAGCAATGGCTATTTATGAAAGCATGGCAAACTTAATTGAAAGTCAAATATACGGCGATGAGAAAAGGAGAAGAAATTTCCCATATGATGCTGCATTGATGATAGCCGAGTACTTATGCCCCAGTATTTCTCACAATAAGCTTGCGGTTTCTGAGTTGTGCGAAGCTTCATTGATGTATTACAACCCTGCTGAGATATTTGTCAGTTGTTTGAAAAAAATTCATGACCTTGGATTAGTGTTTGAAAGTCCCAATGAATACTACCTATATATGGTGAACAATTTTACCTTGGAAGAAGAGCCGGTTCATCTCGAACACATAAAAGCATCTGAATTAGCAGAGTCCCAGTTAGATGACCTATTCACTGTTTCACCCTTGAAGGAAGAGAAATGGGCTAGCGGTATGGTCGCGAGGGCGAGAGAAATAAGAAATAGTAATATATCAATATCTGCCAAACTGTGGGGTTCAGATAAAAATAAGTCTAGGCAGTCGTTAATGGGCTTCATTAAAAGCATTGGAATGCCAATAGTTTTTAATCGAAACTTTGAATCTTGGTTAAGGGACTCAGAGGAATCGCTTTATACTCCTCTGATGTATGCTGCTATTTTCTCATTCCAAGAAATAGTTCAGGGTAAACAACAGGGTTGTATATTAAGTTCCCATTGTGCGAACGAAAACTCCGGTTGTACACCAGATCACAACTGTGAATCTGCACCTTGGCTACGGTTAGCCCAAGGTAAATCTTGCTATTTTTCGAATATATGGAAAATGTGGGGGCTTGAGAATGTACAGATTTTCCGCTCGTAAAACCTTTATAGCATGTTGTGAGATTTGTTTTTAGTTTTGCCCAAAACCATGCACAAAAGCAAGCGTTGCTACAACTGGTTGGTATTGCCTGTTAGCTGCGATCATTCTGTTCGTGATGCTAAAAATTCACATGATCGGTCAAGCTTTTTTGCTTCATGTAAAAACTGATATTGCTGACAAGAATAACTCGCTACTCAATGGGCTCGGTTGGTGTTGGGGGATCGGAGGCTTCACTACATTTGTGTGGGGGTTGGTTCAATTGATTCGGGCTGCTTCCATTGTTATCAACAACTAATGGTGTTAGGTCTCTACTTTAGGTAATGAGCAACTATCAAGAGTTATATCGAATAGCCCAGGATTTGGCCGCCAGCACGGATGGCTTTCTGGATATAAAGGGTCCTGGTGCGGGCAATCATGCTACGAATAAATTTATTTCTGCACTCGGCAAGTCAGCCAATGAACAATTCAAAGAAGATTTTAGTGAAAAGAATATATGTGGCTCGAATTCACTCGCTGTGGATTTTTACTTTCCTAAAGATGGAGTCATTGTAGAGGTCGCGCTAGGACTTAGAAACCCAAACACCGAATATGAAAAAGATATTTTGAAAGCAATAATGGCTAAAGAGCTTGGGAACGAGGTACGTAAATTAGTATTTATAACCAAGCCTGGCGGTATCAAGAAGTGTAATCAGCCAGGAAGAAAAGCAGTTAAGGACTGGCTCCTTAGTAGCAATCAGATTGAAATAGAAGTATTGGAGCTGTGATACCTAACATCTAATTCACTTCGCATCTTCGGTGTCAGATGCGCTAAACCACAGCAGTTATTTATCACGTTAATGCGCGTTTCCAGCTCGTTAGGCTAATTTCTCCTAGCCCACCTTCGGTTTAATGATTTCATAATATACGCCACTTATCGGCGTATATTTCCTGAATTCGGGAACAGCAAATAAAATGGTGTGATAACAAGATCCTTGAAAATTTCAGATCGAATAGGTAAGTTTATTATTCGTCAGGTGCTGGCTATTCATCAGGCCTTGAATTATTTGGTTTTTAATCCACAGCGAGTAAGTGAAAGTTTTGAAAAAATATCGTGTAGGGTTTCAGCGGCAAATAAAGCTAATGGTTGCCATTACATTGAGTATGACTTTTTCAGTAACCTTTGCACAGACAACAGATACTAAAATAGCAAAAGAACTGCAAGCTATCGTGTCTGAAGAACATGCAGACAGTGGCTTAGTCTCTCTGGGAGCGGCAATTTCCAAAAATCGAGTACATCTGGCGACGGCGGTATACGGTGAAAGAGAAACCAAAAGCGGTGTACCTGTATCAATCGATGACAAATGGCATATTGGCTCCGTCACTAAATCAATGACTGCCACCATGATAGCCCGACTGGTGGAAAGAGGCGTGTTGCAATGGGATACCACAGTTGGTGACATCCTCACTGACAGCAGGGTAAGACCTCAATGGCGAGACGCCACTTTGTCGCAGCTGCTCACTCACACTGGTGGAGCTGAAACTGATTTTCCCTGGCGGATCCAGTCGCTGTACCCAAAAGAAGGGACAGAGCGCGACGCGCTACGCAAAGAAGAAGTCCTGAAAATACTAGAGAAAAAGCCCGATTATAAGCCGGGCACTGATTTCGAATATTCCAATGTTGGCTATACAATTGCTGCTGTATTGGCCACCACCAAAACCGGGAAAACCTGGGAAGATCTCATTCGTGAAGAGGTGTTTCAACCGCTGGAGTTGTCGAGCGGTGGATTCGGTCCACCTGTCGATGTAAACGAAACGATGGAACAACCACGAGGTCATAAAATCACCTGGTTTAGCGGCCCGAAAGCGGTAACCACCGACACTGATAACTCTCCTATCATGGGACCTGCTGGTATGATTCACATGTCGCTCAAAGACTTATCTGCCTATGCGAATGAACATCTTTTGGGCAGTCAGGGTAAAAGCGAGCTGTTGAGTGCCCAAACCTATCAACGACTCCACGAACCCGGTATGGAAGACTATGCCTATGGTTGGATTTTGGCGTTGGATGATTCCTGGGCGAATGAGCACAAAGTGTTATATCACAACGGCTCTAACCGCTTTTGGTTTGCACTGTTAGTGATTATTCCGGAGTTGCAAATCTCTATAGCCGTCACAACCAATTACGGCGATTTAAAGCCCGCCAGAAAAAGTGCCTGGAATATCGTTAAACATATGACCGTTTTTTTAATGGAAAACCCAGATATCTAATCATCGATCTCCTCTCTTTTTACACGGGACGTATCAGCGCCCAGCTGTCGGCCCGCTGTAGCAAAAGGCTTCCGTCCTTTTCCCATTCAACCCTTTAGTCTTTGCCATTAAGTCCTTCTGGCACTAGATTCATAGCTAGTGTCTTTGACGGAAATGAGTTTGATGGAATTACTTTGAGAAACCATTAGCATGAGTTTGTGCATGTTAGTGGTGGGTTATGGTTTGAATTATTTTGCTTTCAAGAAAGGTATTGCCGACGACGATGATTTGGTCTTGACTGCAGCGGCGGCGTATTCAATTTGTTCTCGTAACCGGGATGCTCCGCTTGAGTCTCGAAAACCATGATCAAGCCCCGGCATCATTTTCAACGTGACGTTTTTTGCTCCACCGGCAATAATTTTTTTAACCTCTTGCCGGGTTCGCTCGGGGTCCACACTTTCATCATCTGCCGATTGCATCACGAGCACAGGCGCGTCAATTTCTCTCAGTGGTTGCAACAAGTCTCGTGCCAAAGCATCTTTCCAGAACGCATAACCGTGACCACTAACTTCAATCGGAAACGGCTCATTACTCTCCTTAACTTGCTTTACGAGTTGCCGGAAGCCGTTCAGAACTTCATCAAGCTGCTCCGTGGGAACGGTCTGTTGGATGCTAAATTCCACGTCATGTTGAAAGCTGGATGAGCCTGAATTTAACGCGAGCACTGCATGCAAGTTCGGGGTTTGTGCAGCGACACCTATGGCAATGGAGCCACCTTCGCTGCCTCCTGCCAGGGTAATCTCACGATAGGAAGGTCTCAAAGCCTCAATTAGTTGAACACCATCTTTAATTCGTTGAGCCATCGTATCGTGTTTAAGGTAGTCGGCGGGGCAGTCATCCCGTTCGCCGGAAGCGTAAGCTAAGCTGTCGTCGATACCGTATTTCTCTATGGTTAGTAGCGCCGAATCTGTATCGAATGCTTCCCATATCGTATTGACCGATTTCATATGGCGGACATTGTTACAGTCAGAACCTTGGAATATAACCAACAAGTTTTCGGCTTCAGCATTATCCAAATAATAACGGATTTCAGTTCCATCCTCGCGGTAGTACCGCTCATTAGCGGCGGCTGCAGGAGCGCTTAAAAACGTTAAAACGACGAGCAGTAAATAGGCTTTCATCATGTCATAACTTGTATCTTTTGAATTCAGTTAGTGGCGAGCGGACAATAAAAGTTCCCACACGAGTGCCTAGAGGGGGCCATGCGGTCTAAATGTAAGTTAGTTTTAATTGCCTTCGATAATTATTATATCACATCGAACCAGGTACTTTCTGTAGGGTTAAAGGAGGCTTAAATCAGTATCTGGGCCGGTAAAGTTGGGTGTTTTTCTAGCTAAATGTCCATTTTGGCATAGTAAAATGTGGCAAGTTTTGCAGCGTTTTGATTTGTTACGTGGGGTAATAGGCTTGCTATCTGGCTAAATGGCCTCGTTAAAATCGCTCTGCAGGCCACGTCATACCTAATAGCACCGGTTTTTGGAGTTTACCCCGATTTAATCCAGTTTCGTGGGGGTACCCTCCGGAGGTAAAGGTCGGACGGCAATTTACGGATTAGAGTAGAAGTCAAAATTTAGAATATGCGCCCGTAGCTCAGCTGGATAGAGCGCTGCCCTCCGGAGGCAGAGGCCACAGGTTCGACTCCTGTCGAGTGCGCCATATCTGCAGGAGCTTCACGGTTTGTGAACACTAACACAAAAATTTTTGTGCCAAATCTGTGCCAAATTTATTCCTGCTTATAATATTGTCGCCCTTCAGCGCCGCTGATGCAGGCGATTTCCAGCCACTTTTTACTTTTGTTGAGACCAGTATTTAAGTGTAATAAGTCCAACACACCTTTCTAAGACGGTTGAATTCGATAAAAGAGAAAAAGCCGGTGATTGAGCCCATGAGATACATGTGGTAGCCTATTTCTTATTTTGAAATGGTTTTTTCATCTGCAGGTTGTTCGTTTGCCAAAAATTATTTGGTCGTTGATCGTAGTCATTTTACTTCACAGTTTTTTTACCTGTGCGGTTGCCGCTGGGCATGTGGAGGATAGTAATCACACTTTCGATTATGCCTATCAACATCATACGCACAATGATCACGAGACGAAGTCACCCGACAACCTCGATCCAAACCACGAACATCAATTTCACGCACACATAAGCTGTATCACTGGTTATTCAATCTGTGCTGCGGCAACACCATGTCCGAATCTTGCAATCCCACATCGATTACTTCCTTTCGATAGTAACGACCATCAACCACCAACCCCACCACCAAATGCCTAAACTTCACGTCTAAAATTTGTGCATTAGCACGCCATTTTACTGTGGAGATAATCATGAAATTACTTTATTTCGTGATTGCTGTACTTGTGGGGTTACTTGCAACCTCATATTCAGCAATCGCAAATGAGTTATCATTGCGAGAGGCATTTGAGAACGTCTTGCGAGATAACCCAATCTTAAAGAAGTACCCGTATCAGCAACGTATGGCTGAAGCTGAAAAACTGCAGGCATCGCTGCGTCCAAATCCAGTTATCGGGTTCGAACTGGAGAATTTTGCTGGTAATGGTGAAAGCCAAGGATTCGACAGCGCTCAAGCAACATTGTCGTTCAGTCAGCTTATTGAGCTTGGTGGAAAACGCGAGCAACGAGTTGAGTATGCGAACGCGCGACAACGTCAGCGGGCCGCTGAGTTTAATTACGAAAAGATCGAAATCCTAGCGGAGACGGCTTATCGTTTTTACGAAGTTGTTCGGTTGCAGCAGTTGGCCGAGTGGAATAGCCATCAGCAGCAACGGCTCGATAGTGCAATGCAAATAGTCAAGGAGCGGGTCCGGTCCGGAGCTGTGCCACCATCGGAAGCAACTAAAGTTTCATTGCAACAACGCCAAGTAAGTGTCCAATCCGAAGAGATTGTTGGAAAGCTTGACCAAGCACGAGCGAACTTAAGTGCAATGTGGGCCGCTCAGCCGAACTTTACAGGTGTAGTCGGTAACTTTGATCAATCTTTTGATATTCCGTCACAAGCTGAAGTTGAACAAGCGGTCAATCAAGCGCCAGAGTTTCTTCGTTTACTGGATTCAGAAAGATTACTTGCGGCAAAAGTTGATGCTGTGAAGGCAGATGCTTCTGCCGACCTCAATGTTGGAGTGGGTATTCGTTACAACAATCAGCTAAATGACGCTGGTCTTGTTATCCAGGCGTCGATGCCTCTTCAACTTTCGAACCCAAATCAGGGAACTCTTGAGGCTGCTCAAACTGAGCGAGCGTTAATTTTTGAACAACAGCGGTTAGTACGGGAACAATTACGCGTTCACGTCAAGTCGCTATTGGGACGCATACAAACAAATTATCGCTACTTAAAGAGCATTCAAGCAGATTTATTGCCCCTCGCTGAGCAACTAGTCGATGAAACCACCGATGGCTATCGCCGAGGTATACATAGTCTTTTAGTTGTTCTTGATGCGCAAGATGAACTAGCACAGCTTGAGTATCAAACCCTTGAGCGCCGAACCGCTATCCATCAAGACATTCTTGAGCTTGAGCGAATGACGGGTCAATCATTTTTGGAATCTAAATTATGAATTTTATAAAAGCAATTTTTACATTGATCGTTCTATGCGTAGCGCTAAGCCTATCAGCATTGAGTAATGCTTCAACTGAGCATGGCCATACGGAGACAGAGACCAAGGGGCCAAATGGTGGAATCCTATTAAGCGACGGTGATTTATCAGTCGAGATAACGATTTACGAAACAGGAATTCCCCCGGAAATGAGAGTCTACACCTACCTAAACGGAGAAATCGCAGCACCAAAGGATGTGGAGCTCTCGGTGACTTTGCATCGGCTTGGCGACGTCAATGACAACTTGAGCTTCACGCCAGAGAATAATTATCTGGTCAGTAATGAGGTGGTCACTGAGCCACATTCTTACGAGGTCTCGGTTGCTGTTAGTACGAAAGACCATCGTGCTACATGGCATTATGAAAGCTTTGAGGGAAGAACAACCTTGTCTGACCGCATCATTCGAAAGGCAGATATTTTGGTTGAGCGTGCGAGCCCGCAGACACTTGAGCTCAAAGAGCGCTTGTTTGGGGTTATTGCTCCAGTAACAGAAAAAATCATCTCAATTACTCCGACTTATAAAGGGAAGGTAACTGATGTTGAGGTTTCCATTGGCGACCAAGTTTCAGCTGGCCAGACGCTTGCGAAAATTATCAACGCTGCAAGTGGTGTCAGTTACGATGTTGTTAGCCCTATTAAGGGAGAGATTACCGAAAAGTTTGTATCTGTCGGTGAAGTGGTTAACGAGCAAACACTTTTCGAGATTGGTGACTTATCCTCGGTTTGGGTTGAGCTCTCAGCGTTCCCTGAAAACATCGAGAAACTTCAAGTCGGACAAACAGCGGAGGTTTACGACTTGCATCAACACGAGCGCGTTCGTGGAGAAGTGATCTACATTGCGCCGGTGATGACTGGAGGGCATATCGCTCGGGCGCGAGTGCTTATTGATAATCCGGCGGGTCATTGGCGGCCTGGTATGCATGTAAAAGCGGATGTAAATACCCGTCAGCGAGATGTAACTTTAGCGGTTCAAGTGGATGCCATTCAGTCTTTTCGCGACATGCCTGTGGTGTTTGCGCAGTACGGAAACACGTTTGAAGTTCGCATGGTAGAGCTTGGTGAAAGTGACGGAGAATATACCGAAGTGACCGGCGGTCTAGCTCCAAATACTCCTTATGTAATCGGCAACAGCTACATACTCAAAGCTGATGTTCTCAAAGACGGCGCGAGCCATGACCATTAAGGGGCGAATTTATGATTGATTTACTGATTCGGTTCGCCGTTCAACGTCGATGGTTGATCATGGCGGCAACAATATTGATAGTAGGTGTTGGCGTATTTAGTGCGCTCAAACTGCCCATTGATGCGGTACCGGACATTACCAATGTGCAGGTGCAAATCAACACAGAAGCCTCCGGCTATTCCCCGCTAGAAACAGAGCAGCGCATTACTTATCTGGTTGAGAATGCGATGGCGGGTATACCAGACCTTGACTACACACGATCAATTTCTCGGTACGGTTTATCGCAAGTAACCGTGGTGTTTGAGGAGGGAACTGATATTTATTGGGCTCGCCAACAAATCAGCGAACGTTTGCAGATGGTCAGAGGTGAACTGCCTGTCGATGTTGAGCCAGCGCTTGGACCAATAGCGAGCGGTTTAGGTGAGATCTTTACATACATCGTCAGCGCCGATGCTGATGCGCGAGATGAGAATGGTCAACCCTACACAGCAGAATCGCTTCGTACCTTGCAAGACTGGGTAATCCGTCCTCAATTGGTCAAAGTTCCGGGTGTGACCGAAATCAATACTGTTGGTGGCTATGAGCGCGAGTACCAAGTCTCTCCGCACCCCGGAAAGTTGCTCGCTTATAAAATCTCGGTAGACGATGTTTTTCGAGCATTGCAGCTCAACAATACCAACGCTGGTGCGGGCTATATTGAGCGTAACGGCGAACAATGGCTAGTTCGCTCTCCCGGTCAACTACAATCCTTAGTGGATATTCGTAATGTGGTTGTTACCAAACGTGATGACGCACCAGTGAGGGTGAAAGATGTTGCGGATGTGTCGTTTGGTGAAGAGCTACGAACAGGAGCTGCTACGGCTGACGGTGAGGAGGTGGTGCTTGGGACCGCAATGATGTTGATTGGCGAGAACAGTCGTATTGTGTCTGAAGCGGTTGCTAAGCGTCTGGAGGAGGTGCAGCTCAGCTTACCCGATGGTGTAACGGTCGAGTCCGTTTATAATCGTACAACTCTGGTTGAGAAAACCATTGCGACCGTCGAAAAGAACCTGTTCGAAGGAGCAGTTCTTGTTATTGTGGTGCTGTTTCTTTTGCTTGGAAATGTCAAAGCTGCACTCATTACGGCACTGGTTATTCCATTGAGCATGTTATTCGCTATCACGGGTATGGCGGCTAATCGTGTGTCCGGTAACTTAATGAGTCTAGGTGCAATAGATTTCGGCATTATCGTCGATGGCGCCGTCATTGTTGTCGAAAATGCCTTACGTCGGCTCGGATCAGCACAACAAAGGCTAGGGCGTTTATTGACGACCAAAGAGCGCTTACAGGAAGTGTTTGAGAGCACACGTGAAGTGTTTAATCCTGCGGTATTTGGTGTGTTGATCATTATGTTGGTTTACTTACCAATATTTGCACTTAGTGGCGTTGAGGGAAAAATGTTTCATCCTATGGCATTCACCGTTGTGTTTGCATTGCTGGGTGCGCTTATTTTTTCTATGACGTTTGTACCAGCCGCGCTTGCGATTTTCGTGAAAGGCAAAGTTTCACATGGTGAAAATCGTCTTATGCGCGGGGCTAGACGACTTTATGAGCCGCTTTTGAATACGTCTCTGAAACGACCCATTGTGATTGTCTTGGTCGGTTTGAGTCTGTTTATGGGATCAATCTATCAAGCCTCGAAAATGGGAACAGAATTCCTGCCACAATTGGATGAAGGCGACTTAGCGCTGCACGCATTGCGTATTCCCGGTACGGGCCTCCAACAATCGGTCGATATGCAATTGCAACTTGAGGAAGTGATTGCTGAATTCGACGAAGTAAAACGGGTATTTTCAAAAATCGGAACCCCCGATGTTGCGACTGATCCCATGCCCCCGAGTGTTGCAGATACGTTTGTTATTCTGAAGCCAAAGAGTGAATGGGCGGATGCAGAAAAAACAAAAGATGAGTTTGTTGCTGAGTTGAGGGAAGCTGTCGAGCAAATACCCGGTAACAAATATGAGTTCACGCAACCCATCGAGATGCGGTTTAATGAGCTGATCGCGGGTGTTCGTGCAGATGTCGCTGTGCGTATCTACGGTGACGACCTCGACCAGTTGAAAGCGCTCGGTGATGAGGCTGTAGAGATCATTGCTGGCGTTGACGGTGCGGCAGATGTTCGAGCAGAACAAATGACCGGCTTACCAACATTGTCAGTGACACCGCAACGTGATCATCTCGCGCTACTTGGATTATCCGTTCAGGACGTTCAACGTGCAGTTCAAAGCGCTGTCGGCGGTTTAGTTGCCGGAACAATTTATGAAGGAGATAAACGGTTTCGGTTGATGGTTCGTCTGGATGAATCTTGGCGCACAGATATCGAAGCGTTAAGGCAGCTGCCTGTTACCGTGCCCCAAGCGAGCAACCCGGAGCTTCAGTACGTCCCATTGGGGGAAATCGCAGACGTTGAACTGACGGTTGGGCCCAATCAGATCAACCGGGAAAGTGGTAAACGCAATGTCATTGTAAGCGCCAATGTTGTCGATCGTGATTTGGGGTCATTTGTTGAGGACATTCGGCAACAGTTACAAAGCGATATATCACTACCAACTGGATATTGGATCGATTATGGCGGCACGTTTGAGCAACTTCAATCAGCGTCTCAGCGTTTAGCAATCGTGGTACCGTTGACGTTATTACTTATCTTTGGACTGTTGTACAGCGCATTCAACTCACTGACAAATGCCTTAATTATATTCACCGGTGTGCCGCTCGCGCTCACAGGCGGTATTTTGGCTCTCTCATTACGCGGTATGCCTCTGTCAATCTCTGCGGCTGTTGGATTTATTGCGTTGTCTGGAGTTGCCGTGTTAAACGGTGTGGTGATGTTATCGTTCATTCAACAGTTACGAGATGAGGGCAAAGCTATCATTGAGGCTGTGTACGAGGGTGCTCGTCAACGATTGAGGCCTGTGCTTATGACGGCACTAGTGGCGAGCTTTGGGTTCATCCCAATGGCGTTTAACACAGGCACGGGCGCTGAGGTTCAACGGCCTTTAGCAACGGTTGTCATTGGCGGAATTGTTTCGTCGACATTGTTGACGCTGGTTGTTCTGCCGGCGCTTTACCTGCTGATAAGCAGACTCAGAATAAGATCGTCTCATTCGTAATCTTGCTGTTTTGGAAGTTGGGTCGAAAGATCCAACTTCCATTCAAATACCCCCGAGCCATCATTACTAATGGCGAAGATACACCTATCGTTTTCAATCGTTTATTTTGGTCATGTCGCGAGCGAGAAGTTTAGCGACAATAGGTGAAGTAATCATTTGAATGACGGCAAAAAATGCAGCGGGAATTGCAATTTCAGGGGGAAGCCCAGATGCAGCAACAAAAGCAGCGGCAATGCTAAACTCCTTTTTACTGACTGTAAAAAGATAAGTGATCATTTCTTGTCGGTCATTGGTAAACAACCGGGACGTCATACCAACCAAATAGCCCATTAGATTAAGGCATAATGCTGCTCCGCCGATCACAAACGCATACCAGCCGTAACCAATGATAGTTTCAGCATTCGGCCCTACAACAGCGAGCAGTATCAAAAGATAGATCACCGAGCCGACACCTGCATAAGTTGAGTCATGTCGTGCAAAGAAGCTCGAAAAACGCGTGCGTAAACTAACACCGACGACCGTTGGAACAAGAACGACCAACATCAACTCAAGAATAATCGTGGCTAAGGGAACGGTTAGCTGAATGCCTGTTAACCATAAAAATAAGAAGGGAACGATGAATGGCGACAGCGCAGTATTGACTGCGTTAAAGACGGCCGCTAAAGCAACATTGCCTCGAGCCATCAGCACTAATAATGGCGAAGAGACATCTGTTGGCAGCGTGCCGAGTAGGGCTTGGCCTGCCGATAACGAGCCGCTGCCGAAGAAAAGTCTTCCGGTCAGCCATCCTGCAATCGACATGGGTCCATAAACGAGACCCAACGCCCACAATTGCCGTGATGGTTTACGTAGCACCATTCGTACATCGTGCGCATCAAAGGTTAAACTGATGACCAGCATTAACAAAGCCAGTAGTAGTCCGATAGAGCCTTCAAAGAAGCGTCCCGTTTCGGGCAGAAGTAATCCTAGCGCTGCGACACTGATGACAAACCAGACAAGGTTGGATTCAATAAAAGAGAAAAAGCGAGAGATATGTAAATCCTTTTTACTTGGCGGACAATTATGCTTTGTTTAGCGCGCTTATTCTGTTGCCAGAATTATACGTCAATTTGATTTGGCTGCCATGCTTACCACATAAATATAAGACACAAACTCCTGCGCGAACGGCCGCATTTGTCTGGCTAACTATCCTTTTTTCCATACCCTCTTGTGCCAAGTTTTGCAGGGTTTGGAGATAAAACGCTAAAACTTCTGGCTAAATGGCCTCGTTAAAATGCTCCTGAGACCCCTACAGGACGGGGCCTGCACGGTTAGCACCTCCTCTCACCATTTAATGTCAGCCAGTCGCTATTTACTCCGGAGGCAGAGGTCACAGGTTCGACTCCTGTCGGGTGCGCCATTTTTAATGGTTCGTAGAAGAATAGTACTTACCAACTAAATATTCTATGGGACCAAACCACTTGAAGTTATCTCAGTTGGTCTAAATTTGTGACCTCAAGCTCAAAATACTGAATCGCGACTGATTTACTAGAAAGCTCATACCTTAAAACGTTCAAGCGCTTTCAATGTACCTTTGCGAATAGCTTCCGCGCTTTGCTCTGCGCGAACACTTATCGAGGCAGCTTCTTCTGATGCAATATCGAGACACGCTTCTAACTTGGATGTGATGTTCACAATTATCGAATCCATGCGATCTGGATCATAGCCAACACTCTTTGCGTGAGCTCCCCAGTGCCGAGGAAGAATTGTATGCCAATGATAATGTCGATTCTTACTATTCACGGCCATCGCCATTTTTATTTTCTTAGGATGTAAATTGCCTACTTGTGCAAATCCATGTGCTGATAACACGTCATATAACGGCGTCAGTCGGTATCCATGGGGAGTCAGTGCCAAACTGAAGTTCTTTGCATGCCCGTCTATAGCGGCGAAAAGCCAATACAGTAGCTGCGCTGACATAAACGTATCCTGATCACGAACCGAAGCCGTAGATGTGGATAAAATATTCATGATCTCTTTAGCGCTTGGCCCACCATGCTCCTCATATTTTGAACTACCTGCCACACCAAGCGCTTGGCAGAAATCTTCTTGCGGTAGTCGATAAGTCTTGTTCCCGATGATCTTTCTATCAAAGCGTTCAATAATCAAAACATCTTCACCATTGAAGCTGTCTATTTTTGTATGGGCTACCGGCAATCCAAGTGCCTGAACAACACGCATACAAAACCATTCGTTTTCAACGCTGCTCGATAAATCAGGTTCACCTGGGCGAGTTATGATTCGCGGTTTCAATATGTGCGTTGTTGGTGTTTGGCCTACAGGGATACCCCACTGTCCTTGCCAAAAAGTCAGCGCCGTTTTCTCTTGAGCGCCGGCAAGTGAAAAACGAAATGCATTCTCATGCTGCATACCGAGGGTTTTGCCGGTTCGAGAATCTGCTATGAGTTGGCCGATTTGTTCTTCATTCAACGGGATTATTTCAACGTCAGGAACCGGCTCGGGCTCCGGACTGGCAACGAAGGTTAATGCGCCAATACAGTCTTTGCCAACCGTTTGGAGCAAATCAAAAGGTTTTGTACTTTTAGCCCCAAGCCTATCCACAATCGTTTTACGAACATCCGGACTGTCGGGCAACAAATTATCAAAGTAAGCGTTTAGAGCTTCGCCGGAATATTCCTGCTCAGTTAATGGTATGGATATGGAGATTGCCCGTGCAAACTTGGATTGTAGCCAACTATCTGAATATCGAAAACTCAAGTTATTCAGCCGCGATGTCAACGTGCCAACGAGCTGATCATTCATGTGGCAATAGAGTGTATTCTCATGTTTGCGTCGGCCCATTACCAAATAACCTCGTTGTTATTTGAGGTGCTTTGTTCCACAGCGTCTGCGTTTAGCTGAATTCTGAGCGCTGCAAAAATTCGCAGCAAAGTTGATGTGTGCATTTCTCCGGTACGTTCAATCGAAGACACGCTTCGTTGCGAAAGATCGGTTAACCTTGCGAGTTCCTTTTGTGTGTAGCCTTGCGCTTTTCTCTGCGATTTAATAATTACCGCCAAGTCGGCTGGGCGCTGAATGATCATGAGTAAACCTCATCGATGTAGTCGGGTTCATAAATAGGCGCAGATGAAGTGTAGTACATAAACCTAAAAAAATGAAGTAGACATCATAAATTTAACCTTATGATGTTTACTTCATTAATTAGTCCTCTGTAGTCGCCCCGAAAAATCGGAGCCGTCATAAATAGAATTCTCAACTCGCCAACAAAGCCGATAGCTTTTCCAGCTGCAGCTGATAAAACTTTGGGCTCTCTTTTTTAAATTTTGCTAAATTCATCAACTTCCACTTTACCGATGGAAATTGATGATAATCATAAACAGACCAGTTCGGCTCTAATTGATTAAAACTAAGCCGAAATTGCTTGTCCGCCTCGCTCAAACTCCGACGTATCGTATCTATCAACTTGAACCCTGTTGCTTCAAAATCAGCATAACTAAATACAACATTACTCATGCCTTCAAACTGGTTTTTAAAAGCTGCCCTTTAGTCACGTAAGTTGGGGGCAAGCATTTCATGTGTTGGTCGATTGCTACTAATCAGCGCGAATAACAAGCCCCGTTTGATTTCATCGGTAAACCTCTTTCGCGATTTCCGGCAACACATCGAGTAGCAATTTCACCTGTTTTCTGTAAGCTTCATTCATTCCATTGACTCCAGTTCCTTTGGTACAGTGATTTGGTATTTCGGGATGTAAACACCGCTCGCTACTATCGCACGCTTACCCGAGCCTAGGTTTACACTGCTTAAATCAAGATATTGCATCCAGTCGTGATTTGCTTTCTCGGCCAGATAAAGAAATAAGCGTTTCACTTTTATTGAGTTACAGGCTTCTAACAACTTTTGCACGGAGGCGGGCCGCAAGTTATTGAGGCCCTCCATAAGCTCGTAAGCTTCCAGTAACGATTGTGATTTGGGTGCAAGATACAGACACTCCATGATGGCTCGCGCTGGCTCTGATACTTTAACCGTGAACTGTTTATGTGGTATTTCGGTTAAACCGATTTCGCCCGGCAGAAAGTTGGATAACATGTACTTGACGTTAACGCTCCAATCTTGTTTTTTAAACCACAAAGGCACATGCTCGCCATGAGCGCCAAATAGCTGCACGTGCTTTGGGGCAAGCTCTAAATAATGCGCCTTCCCTTGCAACCCTAAGGCTGTCTTCCCACCAGGGTGTAACGATAAGCCGAGCTGAGTTTGCATGGCGTACACCCCACCGAGATAATCCACGTGATCGCCATAGCGTATTAATGCACCCGCCCCGATGCTCTCAAACCACTGGCTTTTTTTATAGCGTTGCTGCAAGTCGAGGCTGTAGCCATTTTCAACAAGCCAAGATGAACAGAGCACGACGCCCAATGGTTGGGAGCTCAGCAGTCGGTTTAATTTTGATGATATATCCGCACTCATGGTACCAACCTGTTAATAATTTCAAACTACAGATTAGTTTATATTTTCAATTATGTCAGTACTAATGGTGCTACTTTTTATAAAATTCCAAACCCGAAAGTCTATCGAGGGTTTAAGGAAATTGTCACCCTACTAAATATTTCCTGTTTCTTCTGGCATAAAACTAAGTCAACTTGTAGTGGTCAAGTAATATTGGCCACGGGTTTGTAGTTATTGCAGAAGCAATGAATAATAGGGAGCGATCCAGTTTACGGGATGGGTATAGCACTAGTGTTCGAAATTCACGAGGTTTCCATACTAGTGACCCTGAGGCTAAACCAGAAAGAGCTCTTGCAGAGAAGTACCGAGAGAAAGCTGAGGCCGTGGAGAATGCTGGATACCATCGACTGGCCATCACGTTGCGTGAAGTTGCGGAAAGTTATGATCGAGATGTTGCAAGAATAATTTCAAATGATGGCTGACCTTATTGAGAACCCCGTACAACAAGGGCATATTATTCAGGTGAGTTCCGTTGCGATCCAAATCAACCGTAAATGCGGGCACTGAATCTATAAGGGGGCATGTTGGCAATAGCAATAATATTAAGGAATCAGCTTCCAGTTAATCGGTTTAGAGACCTACTTATAGGTTCTATACAAACCGGCGCTGGGGATAATGCTCTACTTTGCTCTGGTTTTTTTCAGGAAAATTTTAAAGGCTCTGCATATCAGGCATCTGCTGAAAGAAATTTTGGTCTAGAGGTTGCAAGGTCAAAAATCGAATTGAATACAGTTGGAGTACATAACGGTTCGTGGAAGCAGTCTTATCGAGATTTTCGAGACAACATGAAAGCCTTAGGAGCCAATATCAACTGCTATTACAAAAATGGTTTAAAATGGCACGCAAAAGTTTTTGTGCTTTCTAAGGGAGCTGAGCCGGTTTTTGGCATCATAGGCAGCTCGAACATCACGAGAACAGCTTTTGGGAGCCAAAGTAATTTTAATTACGAATGTGACGTTATGATCTGGCCTGATGAGAACAAAAAAATTAGCGCGTGGGTCGATAACCAAATGGCGGATAATAACTTTCCTTATGAGCTTATTAGAGCCCCATATGACCCCGATATGAACAACGGAATTGCGGTGAAAGATCGATTGCAGAAGCTGAAAACTGAAATTTTTGATTCAAGTCTCAGTAAGCTGAATTGATTTATGGGGTAGTTACAAATAGATACAATACAAATGTAAGGATATAGAGCATGAACGCATTGATTAGCCTTGCTTTTCTGTTCGTGGGGTTGTTTATGATCCCCACTGCAAACGCGGAAATAATGAACGTTTTGATCGAAAAGGAAATTGATGATGATCATATAATTATTCGAACCGCGAAAGGGGATCAGCTGCTCCTCGAAAAATGGACAATGAAATTTTCTCCATTACTTTTTGAAGGTAAGACATTCCCAGCTGATGTATCGTCATTGTGGGTAGAAATCTACATTGAAGGTAAGGGTAAAATTAAGTGGTCTGTAGAAAAACATTTGGGAACGGCTGAACTCAGCCCCACCCGTAATCATAATGAAAAAGTTTCAGGAGTTTATCCGGGTGTAGGCTCGAACCATTGGATTCAAAAGGTTTCAGAGGGCGGAAAAATCATTGTACTTGAAGATGGTTCTGTTTGGGAAGTATCACCAATAGATGTTATCTACTCCGCCATATGGATACCGACTTACAATATCGTTGTCATTGAAGATGCTGGACCACATCCTTACAAATTAATTAATACTGATGATGGAGAGTCAGTGAATGCCAAGTATTTAGGTCAATAAGTAATGAAACGACTATAAAGCACTTATATTCTGATAGCCAACGTTGGTAAAGCCGAGAGTGTAAAAATACTCGGTGTAAATGGCATTCTTATTAAATCTTTTAGAAGTGTCAACGGCAGTTTAAATTTGACCCCCTTTGGGGTTAATTCGGCAATCTAGTTTTGACCCCCCTTGGGGTTAAATTTCACCGATTATCGGTGCAATGCCTATCTTCTTTTTGTCCTTCAACCGGTA
>NZ_RSFE01000014.1 GCF_004025325.1 Pseudidiomarina gelatinasegens
GAGATTGCAGAGCATTACGTCTTACCTATAAGGCGAACCGAGCGGATTTACCCACGAGAAGTTCGGTCAAAGCCGCAAAAATATGCGCGAAAAAAATGCCAGTCAGCTCTTAACTGACTGGCATTAGCCTTTGGGCGACCTTTTTTATTGGTTTAGATTGATCATCATTATGGTTGTTTTAATACCGAAATGGTCGGCTGTATGAAGCTTTTTGAAGCCATGTTTTTCGTAGAGTGCAATATTCATAGGTTCAGCTTGAAGATAGAGGTTTTGTACATCAAGTGCTTGAGCCACTGTTTTGGCACTTTGAATGAGTTTAGAGGAAAGCCCTAAGCCACGAAATGTTGAAGCGATAAAAATACCTCCAAGCCAATGCGTATATTCCGGAAAGTTTTTATTCTCGCGGTATTTTAGCTCGGCCACGCCAGCAAGTTTTTCATCAACAAATAGCACTAAACTCAAGGGGATCTGGTCTTTATTTCCTATCTTTTGCAGCACTATTTCATGCATATATTCACGTGTAATATTTTCATCGTGCGCGCCCCATTCATTGTAATACCACTCTGCAATTGCATGTGATACTTCGGGTACGTCGGCAAGATATTTTATGGTGATGTTCTGGTCTATAAGCATGATGAAGTTAATTGGTTTAGGTGAACTTGTGCGCTTGCTTATGAAGGGGTACATTCAGGCAAGCACTTAGGAATTTATATCATGAAATTACACGACTTTGCTGATGTTTTAAATTTTTGGTTTAACGAACTTACGCCGCAGCAGTGGTTCGCTAAAAGTGACGCGCTAGATGCAACCATTACTCAGAAGTTTGGTGACATGCTGGAGGCAGCAGCACAGGGTGAGCTATGGCAATGGCGCAGCACCGCACGCGGGCGCTTAGCGGAAATTATTGTGCTAGACCAGTTCTCGCGCAATGTATATCGCGATACGGCTGCTGCATTCGCACAAGATGCGATGGCTTTAGTGCTCTCGCAAGAAGCTATTAGGCTGGATTGTGATAGCGATTTTAATGCCGCTGAAAAAGCTTTCTTGTATATGCCTTATATGCACAGCGAGTCGGCGGTTATTCACCGGCAAGCTGTTGAATTATTCAATCAACCAGGCTTAGAAAACAATTACGACTTTGAGTTAAAGCATAAGGAAATTATTGATAAGTTTGGTCGATACCCTCATCGAAACGCACTATTGGGGCGCGAATCAACTGCGGCCGAGCTGGCATTCTTGCAAGAGCCAGGGTCGTCGTTTTAATGAAACGTTCCATTTTCATCGGTGTTGATGTTTCTTGTGCTGTGAAAAAGCGTATTCCGATTGTATTCGCTGAGAAGCGCGAAGGGCGGTTGATTCCGTTGCCAGTGAAAGCGTCGCCGTTTCAGGCTCCGTATGGGCATGGAAATAAGCTAGTTATTGAGCATGACTTTAATGTGGATTATGCGAAGCGGGTGCGACAGTACGTTAATGACGTGTGTAACTATTATGAGGCAACGCCGCAGCGTATTGGTATAGACTCGCCGCTGCGCCCACGCGCTGAAAAACTCGACTATCGCATCGCTGAACGCGAGTTAAACCGAGCCGGTATTCGCTGCTATAAAACGCCTTCCAAAACTGAATTTGATGAAATTATAAGCAAGGTGCGTCATCATTTGTCGCAGGGTGGCACTGTTTCACGTATTCCTCATGCCATGCAACTGTGGATGCTAGCAGGGTTTGAGATTTCCCGAGAATTGGCGAATGTTGCCCCGATTATTGAGACGTTCCCACAGGCTAATATTCGCAGGCTGATACCCAACGTGCCACATAAAAGCGGAAAGGGCATACCTCAACTACAATTAGAAGCGATAGCCCGCCACACCAACTGGCCCGCTACCCAAGCCGAATGGGCGCAGTTAAAACAGATTAGTGCGGGGGGCACCCACGATCAGGTCGATGCATATAGCGCCGCGTGGGTTGCAAGTTTAAGTGATGACGAAATTGATATTTTGGGTGATATTAAACAAGAAGACGCCATTTGGATGCCTTCTAAAACGTTGGTTGAGAATAAATAAGGACATAGTGTTATGAAAAGTAACAAGATTAGCCTTACCGAATACCTGAAAGGTGGCTTTGCGTACGGCTTGGGCTGGTTGTTGGCCGTTGGTTACGTATTAGCGTTTGTCTTTGCTGTTGTGCTCATTTTTTGCGGTTACAAGTTCTTTACTGTAGCGGCAGATCAGCAACTGTTTTGGGGCGTTTGTTTTATTGTCAGCTTATTTGTTCAAGTTGCTACGAAGCTGTGGATTTTTATGCTCACCAATCACAACCACGTGATGCACGAAATACAACAGCTGAAAAAGAACGTTAAGAAATAACTTACGAACTGAGCCCTAAGGCAAACTTAACGGCTTGTTCCGCATGAATTTCGGTGGTGTCGTAAAGCCGCACTTTCGTGTCGCTGCTGTTAATTAAGAGGCCTATTTCGGTGCAGCCGAGAATCACGCCTTCGGCGCCGCTGTGCGCTAACGAATCGATAATTTCCAGGTAATCCGCTTTTGACTTTTTATTGGTTTCTCCCAGGCATAACTCATTAAAAATAACCGAATGCACGCGGTCACGCTGCTTAGCATCGGGCACCACAACACAAATGCCGTAGTCTTCAATCCGCTCGCGATAAAATGTTTGTTCCATCGTAAACTTGGTACCCAGCAAACCAACGGCCTTAATGTCGTCGTTCTGCAGCGCTTTCGCGGTGGCGTCGGCAATGTGCAGTAGGGGCACATTCACCGCCAATTCAATTTCAGGGGCAACTTTGTGCATGGTGTTGGTGCACAACACGATAAAATCAGCACCGGCCGATTCCAATGCTTGTGCAGCTTCGGTGAGAATATCGGCAGTGCCAGCCCAATCGCCCGCATGTTGTAACGGTTCTATTTCGGCAAAATCAACGCTATATAGAATAAGCTTCGCGGAATGCAAACCGCCGAGCTGTTCGCGCACTTTCTGATTGATAAGTCGATAATAGGTTTGCGTAGACTCCCAGCTCATTCCGCCGATTAAACCGATTGTTTTCATCTGCCCCTCGCTTGCTTGCTACAAAGCACGAGCGCGAAAGCGCTTGCCTTTGATTTTATCGTTGTTGATGAGTGATAAAGCGTGCTTTGCTGCGGCGGTTTTAACCGCCACAAATGCCCAATTTGCTTGAACCTTGATCTTACCAATGTCGGCCATGGTTAATTTGTTGTCGCGGGTAAGCGCGCCAACAATATCACCTGGGCGTAACTTGTCTTTCTTGCCGCCGCTTAACTGCAGGGTAACCAATTCAGATTGCAGTGGCTTGCGGTCTGCGGCCGGATGCGGAAGCGGCTGCAAGCGAATCAAATCGGCAAAGCTGTCTTCTAGCAAGCGCATTTTATAATCGTCGTGCACACCGATTAAAGTCACCGCAAGGCCTTCAGCACCGGCGCGACCGGTACGCCCAATGCGGTGCGTGTGAGTGTCTAAGTCATGTGCCATGTGCAAGCTGATCACCAAATCCAATTCGGCAATATCGAGGCCGCGCGCGGCAACGTCGGTTGCGACCAAAACGCGGGCGCTGCCATTACTAAATTGCACCATGGTTTGGTCGCGGTCTTTTTGCTCTAAATCGCCATGCAAGGCAAGCGCACTAAACCCTTTCGCTTGTAACTTATCGGCAATGCTCTGGGCTTCGGCTTTGGTATTACAAAACACCATGCAGTTGCTGGGTTGTTGATCCAGCAAAATTTGTTGCACTGCCTGCGCTGCTGACGTATCGCCAAGATCATAAAAGCGTTGCGTGATTTTAGGCTCGGCCTGTGCCGAAGCCACCTTGATATTGCTGGCGTTTTTGGTGATGCGCTGGGTCAGCTGAGCAATACTTTTCGGGTACGTTGCACTGAATAATAAGCTTTGGCGGGTTGCCGGTGTTTTCGTCACAATGGCGTTTAGATCGTCTTGAAAACCCATTTCTAACATCCGATCGGCTTCATCTAAAACCAGTGTATGCAACTTTGAAAAATCGATGCGTGACTGACTCAAGTGATCAAGAATTCGGCCTGGCGTGCCCACCACTACATGTGCGCCATGCTCTAACGATGCCACTTGCGCGCGCGCTGGTACCCCGCCGCACAACGTGAGCACCTTTACGTTAGCCATGGACTTGGCCAGCCCGCGAATTGCCTCGGCGACCTGCTCAGCAAGCTCACGGGTAGGGCATAGCACGAGCGCTTGCGGCGCAAAATGGCTTAAATCCAGCTTCGAGAGAATGCCAAGTGCAAAGGCAGCCGTTTTACCTGAACCGGTTTCCGCTTGAACCACCACATCTTCGCCGCGCAATATAACCGGCAAGCTAAGCGCTTGCACCGGTGTCATTTGCTGAAATCCAGCCTCTTGCAAGCTGCTTAACAAAGCGTCAGAAAGCTTGAGTTCAGTAAAATGGCGTAAAGCGGGTGTTGGTTCAGACATGTTTATAGGTCACTTTTAGGAGTAATTATCAGGAATATTAAGGACTTCAGAAATCAGTCCTGATTATAGCAGAGTTTTGGTGTTGGCATGTTGTGGTTGTTTTATTTCCTACAAAGCAATGCAATTGACGCATACATATGGTGGGCTTAGTTTAATGGTATCTACAGATTCGATTTAACTTGCGCTAGTTGTCAATTGACAACCTTGTTGGCATGGACTAAGATTTTTAGGGATGATGCGGGCAATATGGCACGAATAAAGCATTCAAAAAAAGAAATTGAAGCAGCCCTCGTCTATGCAGAGAGTTTGGGATGGACGATCGAGGTTGGTGGCTCTCATGCGTGGGGAAGAATGTACTGCCCCTTTAATGATAATGAATGCCGGTGCGGAGAGTTTTGTATTGCAAGTATTTGGAGTACACCAAAAAGCCCTGCTAATCATGCCAAACAGATTAAAAGAGTCGTCAATAATTGCATTTCGCGTCCTGCTTCTGAGGCTGAGGAGTAAAATATGAAAGAATTTGATTTTACGCTCAAGTTTGCATTTTCTGAGGTATCTGCAGATGCCCAAGATTATCTTGCCTTACTTTTTGAGGCGGGTTGTGATGATGCAATTGTTGGTATTGGTAAGCAGGGTAGAGTGGCTCTGCAATTTTCTCGGGAAGCTAAAGATGCTTACGGCGCAATTAGCTCAGCTATAAATGATGTGAAAAGAGCGATCCCTAATGCTCGGCTTATCGAGGCGACCCCCGACTTTGTTGGGCTATCTGATATCGCGAAGTTGCTAGGATGCTCGCGGCAATATATTCGGAAGCTGATGACAGAAAATGAAAGTTTCCCGTTACCTGTTCATTCAGGAAAAACTGAAATCTGGCATCTATGTCGTTTCCTCGACTGGTACGAAGTCGAACACAAGAAGCAGGTTGAGTATACGGTAAGAGAAGTTGCGTCAATAAATATGCAAATCAATTTGGCAAATGAGCTATCTCAGCTGGATTTAGAAACCCAACATCGCGTTGTTCCTTAACCTATTAAGTAATAAACAAATTGGATATAAACCGTATCAAGGAACGTGCAGTGCTCAAACTTATAATCCCGAATGCTCGCCTACAGGCTAGTTACATTGACTACATTGAAGAGCTTGGCAGTGAAGAACGCTATCCGTTTCCACTAGACTTTGATCATCGTGATTTTGCCGCGATGTTGGCGCGTGTTGAAGGCTTTCGTACAGGTGCCAGCGTGCCGCCCGGATTTGTCCAAAGCTCAACGTTTTGGTTGGTGGAAGGCAATGAAATATTGGGGTGTACCAATATTCGGCATCGACTAAACGCTCAAATTGAGCACTGTGGCGGACATATTGGTTTGAGTATTCGTCCAGCGTTTCGTGGCAAAGGTTTGGGTAAAGCATTGCTAGAATTCAGCCTTGATAAGGCCCGCGAGCTAGGTATTACCAACATTCATATTCATTGCCATACGGATAATGCAGCTTCCCGCGCCATGATAGAAGCCTGTGGTGGTATTTTAGATTCCCAAATTGAAGTTGATGGAAGCCATGTAAGCCGCTATCTCATTGCGCGGATATTAGTTTCCTAAAGAGGTGCTCGTGCTCACTATACGAAAATTTCAAAATGGCGATGAACTGGCGTTGCGAGAAATCTTCTTTAATACAATCAGAAACATAAATATTAAAGATTATTCAGAAGCTCAAGTTCACGCTTGGGCTCCTGAGAGCTATGACGCATCCGCGTGGCATGAACGTATTAGCGCCATGAATCCTTTTGTGGCGCTTTTAGACGGTGTCATTGTTGGTTACGCGGACATTCAAGATGATGGCTATATCGACCATTTTTATTGTCATTGGAATTATCAAGGTGTGGGCGTTGGTAAAAGCCTGATGAAGGAAATACTGGCGACCGCGAAATCAAAAGGAATCGAACGACTGTATTCACATGTAAGCATTACCGCTAAACCATTTTTTGAACGTATGGGCTTTACTGTTGTTAAGACCCAGCAAGTCAACGTTCGTGGCCAGCTGCTAACAAATCATGTGATGGAAAGGCGAGTTTAAAAAGTGCCTTATGATAAAAACTATGGACTTGCTCTTATGCCGATTATCGTGATTGCAATGGGCTATATTGCTGCTGTTGGCTATGCGAGTCTCGAAACCCAATTGCCAGTACAGATATCCTGGACTTTCGCTCTGTTAAGCGCCATCACGTATTTATTTTATGCTGTTGATAAACGTGCCGCTCAGAACAGCAAGCAACGCACACCCGAAAACGTTTTGCATTGGCTTTCAGTTCTTGGTGGCTGGCCAGGTGCACTTATTGCACAGCAGCAATTCCGTCACAAAACACGCAAAACTTCGTTTCGCGTGGTGTTTTATTTAACAGTAATAGTTAACGTTGCTGCGGTTAGCTATCTTGCGCTAGGCGGTCACGAGTTCTGGTTATGGATAGGTAAGTAGACGTGCGTGACCATTTCGTGCTCTGAAACTTCCGGGAAAAAACTCACGCGTTCTAAGGTTATCGGGAAATCTCGCAGTTCGTAGCCGGAGTGAGTTATCCAATCAGAGACGAGAAATTGGATAGCTTCGCCTAAGGTGTCGTCGCTTCCGATGTGCTTAATCATGGCGTAGGAACCTGCTGGAATTTTCTTATTCACAATACCAAAGTTTTCATCAGAGACTTTCTGATCAATAGAGCATCCAATATCAAAGCGATAGTTCTCAGGTACTGTTGTCGCCGGGTCGTCGTAGATAAAGTTGAACGTTCTACTTTTACTTGGTGGTAGCTTATTTAATTTTCGCCATGTAATAAATCTTGCTAGCGTTTCACCTAATTTATTCGGTAAGCCACGATGCTCAATAGCTGCTACGAGAATTTCCGGCAATTCAATTACATCCACTTGAAAGCGATTTTCTTGCGACATCGTCTGCTTCCTTAACTTTATGACAGGGTCATAGCTTGACTCCCAATGAGTCCAATTCGGCGACGCTCTGAATTCTGATGGAGACATTCCGAAGTGTTTTTTGAACGCCCGCGAAAAGGCTGCGTTACTTTCATAACCGCAATCGATAGCAATCGAGAGTATCTTATTATCTGCTCGGAATGCCAATTGATAGGCGGCTTTTTTTAATCGAAGTAATCTGACGAGCGACATAACGGGCACTCCGAAAACAGCGGAGCATTGTCGATGAAAGTGAAACTTAGATATATGAGCGACTTCACACAGTGTCTCTACGTCTATGGCACTATCAAGATTGGACTCGATAAAACCGATAACCTTCGTAAAGCGTTCTTGATAATTTGCCAATGCGAATCCCCCTATGTGTATTAGCCGCACTGTAAACTCATTTTTGAACGGAGTCTTGACCGAACTTGCTCAATTTATAACTTTTGCGACCCCGCGAGTGCGGTTAGTACTGGGTTATATGTTACTTTTCCCGTGTATTTTTTTATATAAATTCGGCGTTATTTCTGCCAGTAAGATGCGACGTATGATTGTTCGTATCGCTTTTTGGAGAGCCAATCAGGCAGACGTGGAAACACTTGCTGAAGCCTTTGTAAAAAAGCGTATACCTGCTTTAATGAGCGTTGAAATGATGGTTTCGCTGGAACGCCACCGACAACGCGGTGACCGTATAGTTATTGTATCGGCGTCTTTATCGGTTTACCTCAGGCATTCGCCTAGAGTAAGCATCTTTGGTGAATATCTTCTCCTGCAGGTTGATGGTTGTCTCAACCTAAGTGTCGTGCCAAAAGTGAAATAAAATGCGGTATGCGTCGCTCTAGGGTAGAATGTACGTTCTTATCACTATTTGAGTTGCACATTTATACATGACTTTTTCTGAACTCGGACTTTGCCCTGAAATTTTAGCCGCCCTTACACGCCAAGGTTATACCGAACCAACACCTATTCAAGAACAAGCAATTCCAGCGGTACTTGCTGGTAACGACGTGATGGCCGCCGCACAAACCGGCACCGGTAAAACTGCAGGCTTTGCTTTACCGATTCTAGAAATGCTCAAAGGCAACGAACGTGCCAAGCCCAACACAGCACGCGTACTTATTCTGACACCTACGCGTGAATTAGCCGCGCAGGTTGCTGAAAGCGTTGCGACATACGGTACCGATTTACCGTTAAATTACGCGGTCGTTTTTGGTGGCGTGAAAATCAATCCGCAGATGATGAAGCTGCGCAAGGGCGTTGATATTCTAATCGCCACGCCAGGGCGCTTGCTGGACCTTTACCAGCAGAACGCCATTCGTTTCCCGAAACTGGAAATTCTGGTGCTGGATGAAGCTGATCGTATGCTTGATATGGGCTTCATTCACGATATTAAGAAAATTATCAAAGTATTACCGGCGAAGCGCCAAACGTTGATGTTCTCAGCGACGTTCTCTAGTGAAATTCGTACGCTTGCGAAAGGCTTGGTGAACAACCCGGTAGAAATCTCCGTGGCGCCACCAAATTCCACGGCAGAGCGCATTGAGCAAACCATGTATGCGGCGCAGAAAAGCCAAAAGCCACGCATGCTCATGCAGATACTTCGTAACCTAAACTTACCGCAAGTAATAGTGTTCTCGCGCACCAAGCACGGCGCGAACAAGCTTGTTAAGCAGCTTGATGCGGATGGGTTTTTGGCGTCTGCCATTCACGGCAATAAAAGCCAAGGTGCTCGCACCAAAGCGTTGGCCGAATTCAAAGCGGGTAAGGTGCAGGTGCTTGTAGCGACTGATATTGCCGCGCGAGGCCTCGACATTGAAAAGCTGCCGTACGTTATCAACTACGATTTACCGCAAGTTGCTGAAGACTACGTGCACCGCATTGGCCGTACAGGCCGTGCAGGCCAAGTTGGCCATGCAATTTCTTTGGTCATGGACGAAGAGTTCAGAACGCTTAAAGCCATTGAAAAGCTGATAGGCCAGCCTATTGAACGCCATAAATTGGAAGGTTTTGCAGACGTTGTGCTTAACGGCAGAACACCTGCACCTGCGCAAGGGCAGCGCCAACCGCGTCAGCCACGTCGTCAAGGAAGTTCTCAGGGCCGTGGTGCTGCGAAACCTGCTGGTGGCAATAAGCGCCGCAGTGGTCGGGGTGATTCGTAACCTCAGCTTGAAATAGCGCGGCAGTGCCCGAATGCAGTTATGTGTTGAGCATTTGTCGCGTTAATTGTCTGATAGCCCCATATCTATATGAGCCACAATATAACCATATTCTTTCTTTGAAAGATTCCCACTTTCGTATTCATTTTTAGCAAGTTCATGATCCCAAGTCATACCAGACGGCGCTTGAGGAATGGTCGTATCCAGTTCGAGTAGATACTCTTGCTCTGGTTCAAGGCTGTGGCCTTTTTCGACCGCACTTTTGGCGCAATGACTTAAAGCATACTCAACGGCGAATTTATCTACGCTTGGCATGCCCACAAATTCCACATTGCAGCCCAAAACGCGATTGCCTGAACTGTTCTTGTAATAGAGCTTTCCAGTTGTGCACGCCGACAGCATAAGAATTGAAACGATAAAAACAAAATATTTGTGATTCAAACTCATTCCTTATTCATCCAATAATTTTTTAGCGCTGCTCTACCTTGGGCTTTCCATAAATCCAATCTAAACCTTGGATCAAGGTAGTGGGAAATGCGGTGGCATGCTTTGCATCTTCGATGATATTGAACTTGAGCGTGACAGATCCACCGGCTTCGGTAACAATTTTGTTCTTCAGTTTGGTAGCTCCGGCAACCATATTCTGCTTTTCTCCAAACTGCGGACGCTCAAGGCTTCCAACTGAGATATAGACTTTAATGGGGCTGCGCGATTCAGTCGGTTTTAAGCTCAATAAATCATGGTTATTAAACCAAACTGATGGACTACCAAGCACATAACTACTGAACATAGTCGGGTGTTTAAACAGTATATAAGCACCAAACAACCCACCTAAAGAGTTTCCTACGTAGGTACGCTCAGTTGCGCTGACTCGATAATTATCCGCCATATATGGAAAAACTACTTCTCGTATGAAAAGCGCATGCCCCTCAGCATTACCAGTGGGCAACTTCCAATCATCTGCGCGGCTTGGAGTGTAGTCTCGAATTCGGCTCGATGCGCCATTCGCCCCTTTAGAGTATGACAAGCTGACAATAAAGGCTTCTTCCATTGCTCCGCTATTCATCGGGAATCGTGTGGCACCAGACGCTATTTGAAAGCTATACATGCCATCGGTCAGGTAGACAACGGGATAGACCTTATTGGTATTAGACCTATATGAGCGTGGCGCCTTAATAAAAACTGGATAAATGAGTTTACTCGCGGGGTCGGTTAACTCAACTGTCTCGCTTCTTGGGATTTCGACGGCGTCCGTGGCGAAGGTTACTGGGCAGTATATGAATAGGATGAGTACCCAAACTAACTTCATTATTGATTTCCTATCAGCTTGAGCAAGGCGCTCAGAATGGTTAACGTACTTAACCAGTTTTCACTCTTGCATTCAATAGCTTTTAGCTCGACCTCTATTGCTATCAATGAATAACCTTTTGCTTGCGTCCGCTGAGAGCGAGAACCAGACCTTCGGGCTTATGCCTAATTCAAATAGCATATCGTCTCCTTGTCATTGGTTAGTTTGGGTGACGCGAATCAGGTACAGCACAGTTATTTCTAAGTTACTGCGCGTATTCTTATTGTTTTGTGTATTTAAGTTGTTTACTGTCAATGACATAACGCAAAATTAAAGTTTAATAGTGTGCGCCTGTTAGAATGTAACTGAGCATGTTTACATTACTTTTGTTCATTCAGAGTATTTGAATGTCGAAACGGTCGTTAGATCAATAAGTTAAAAGTCAGAACCTATCAATTTAACGAATTACAAAGTGCGCACGCGCAATATACAAATGTTAGCAGGTACAGGGAGTTATGAGCGCAATTCAGATTTTAGAAGAAAAACTGCTCGGAAATTTCTACTCATTGTTCAGGGTTGGGTACGCCTACGACTTATACTTCAGTAATTTTTGGCTGATAGCTAACAATGTCACTTGTTCAGATGAAGAGAAATTGAATGAACAATTACTGGCGACTTATAGCCCTGCTAGAGAAGCTGTTGATAAAGAGGATGTAGCGAAGAGCATTATACTTGCGTCAACTCTTCAAAAGCGCGTTACCGGTGTAGCACTTTTACCAGATTCAAGCCTTGAGCTTCTTTTTGAAAACGGAATAACGTTATTATTTCCAACCGACACTGAAGTTGTTGATTGGCACTGGGCGCTGAACGAATCTAGCAAAGATCCTTACCATGGTGTTACCGGCAGTGTAAAAATGACCCCCTAACGGCAATTGAAAATTGACCCCCTGAAGTAAACTAGCGGTTTTTCTCAAGAGGCCGCTTTCGATGTTAACTCAGGAGATGGTTGTGACCATTAAAG
>NZ_RSFE01000015.1 GCF_004025325.1 Pseudidiomarina gelatinasegens
ACTTTAATGGTCACAACCATCTCCTGAGTTAACATCGAAAGCGGCCTCTTGAGAAAAACCGCTAGTTTACTTCAGGGGGTCAATTTTCAATTGCCGTTAGGGGGTCATTTTTACACTGCCGGTAACAATCCAGAGGCTTCGGGTTCCTTCCAGCACCAAGGCCACGCGATCTATCCTCCAAGTGCTGAGCGCTGTTCCTTACTCCTCGAAGATCGGGAAATGCTTCGCCTACCTGGCCATGCAGCTCTGCAACGATTTCCGGCACACCGTCTTCTCTTGATAAAACCCCAAGGAACTTGTCAAATGAATCAATAGCGTAGAGAAAGGCTCGAGCGTATATGAAAGGTAAATTGTGCTCGAATTCCCGTGGTTGAAATCCATTCGACCATTTTTCTCTTTTGAACCGGACTTCGGTTTTAAAATTGATCTCATCCCACTGCTCGTGCCCCGGAAACCCACCGTACTCTTGCTCTATTTCCCGCCTAATCTCACTCCTTCGTTGGGCATCTCGTTCCCAGTTTTCACGGTCAGCGACTGAGGGGCAGACAGATCTGGCTTCAGTAAACAAGTTCAGTGCAAAATTTGCCTCAAAATATTGTGATTTGAGTGATTGCAGCAGATTTCCGATTTTCCACGACCAATCCCGATCCTCACTTTCGAGCCATGTTCCAGGGGTTACGATTTCAAACACATACATTGCATATACTCCTAAGAGCATAACGCCCGCAACACCGGGCAGTTTGGAGCGCAGCGGAAAATTGCTCCGCGTGCTTGCGATTGTTATATGGCTTAACCACGACCAGTAAAACTAAAACCATCATAAGGTATTGGATATAAATTCAACTAATTCAGTAACGTCGAGCGGTTTCGCATTCAGGTTATAAATGTGCATGACACCAACATTGTGTATTTCTTTGACTAGCTCGTTACTTGTAAAGGCAAAAGGATCAGGCCTATTGTCTCTTCTCTGCCCTAAACCCGAATGTGTATTCTTCAATAAATACCAATCACCATATTCATCTGTTTCTGAGGATACCAGCACAATGTTCAAACCAGTCCTATCTGGACACTCTACTCCACCCCAAGCCATAATAGGCTTGCCTCTCATGCTAGGCTTAGTAGTATTAAGCTTTCGCTCTCCCCAAATATCATCTGCATAACCGCTCTGTAAGTCAGATTCAGTTAAGGGATGAAACCATATGTTGACAGCTTTGCCGTCAAAGGAAATTCTACAGGCCAAATCATCCCTGCCTGAAACTTCAGAAATCTTCATTTCAGCGTTTAAGCCTGAAACCTTATTGAAGTTATCTACAAACTCAGTGATTGGCTGAACTATTTCATTTTTAAATTGAAAGCTCAGAATACCATTTTTTCGCTGAAGTTCTTTGTCCTTCAATTGTTGGTCTGACAACGCCTTCTCAGCACCCAAGTCTCTTGAAATTTTATTTTTCAATATTTTGTCAATGGCCGATTTATGATCGCCCACACTTTGGACTGCACCGATAAGGTCTTTTCTCACCGCATCCCACGATTTGTAACGATTACCAGGTTTTTTTGCTATTAACTTATTAACGACAGATGCCACTTTTGGTGAAATACTTCGATTTACTTCATTCAGTGCGCGAGGGACAAATGTAAGATGTGCCTGCTCCCAATCATGCTGATTTCCAAAAGCGTGATTCAATGCAGCTATTTGATAGAAGACATGACCGATTGAGTACATATCCATTTGGATTGTGTTGGTTTCTGCCCGATAAGCCTCTGGTGCAATGTATGGCTCTGTACCCCATCCCTTAAAGGTTTTTGATCGTGTTTTTTCTTCAGCTACTTTGGCTAAGCCAAAATCCGCTATCTTAAAAGCCCCATTATCTATAAATATATTGTCTGGCTTTATATCTCGGTGGATCAATACTTCGTTGACGGCCTCCATTCCATCAATAATCTGGTGGAAAATCTCCAGACAGGCATCTTCTTCCAATAAGCTAGTCTGCTCTTTCAAAAAATCTTCTAGTGAACCATCATGAGCGAATTCCATAACAATGTACGGAGTACTAGGATCAGATAAACCGTCGTGAAAACCAAGGTAGCGAATAGTATTTCTGTGTGAAATTCTTTGTGCTTTCTCCCACTCATTAATTAATGAGCGGTGATTGTTGTCATCAGGAAGATAGTGCTGCAAAGACTTCAGTGCCAGCTTAGCGCCTCCCAACTTCTCTTCAATTGAAAAAACATGACCCATTCCTCCCTGGCCTAGGAAGCTTGATATAACATACTCTTTTCCTTCAAAATTTATACAGTCATTCACTCTAAACATTTTACCTTCCTAGTTAATCGCCCGCTCACTCTTGCACGCAATGGCCATATAACGCCCGGCTCACGCGCCGGTTTGGAGCCGCAAAGCGGCGGAAAATCGGTCGCCGTGCAGTCGATTGTTAGGGCTCAATAGCAGATAAGACGAAGCCCTTAAAACATGTCCGACTGTGGTTTTTGAACGTCCCTTGATAGATTAGCGGTGACTGTCTCGATCGGTTTACCTAGTAGCATGAAGTCAGAAATGCCAAGTGGTGGCACCGTTTTCAACACACCTTCCGTATCGTCCTTGAGTTTCTCTCTCAACTCCATCAAGAGCCTGCCTAGTACGTTCTGTCCGACCAATATATCGCCTGCATCGTCTACCAGCTTTGCCCCCCAGTAGTCATCCTTGCGTGACTGCTCGACGATAGGTTGACTCCGTGTTGCAAGCAGCAGTCGACCGAATTCCTCGTAGTTCTGCGCGAGCTTCACGCGCAGGCACCAACGCATAACTTTGTGTCTGACTTCGTCCCAATCCGGCCTTGAGTTTTTGCGATGCGGCTTGCTCTTCATCTTAGCGGTCATTGGGCTGTGCTGCCCAATGATCTCGCGCTGAACATCCGGCATGTGAGGAAAGCGGCAAGCCTGGTACAGCGCCTCTGTCGTCAATATACGGACACCGTTGATCTGCAAGGGGTAACCCGCCGCCATGTTGGACAGGCCGCCGAATGCCTCCTTTGTCTTATAGACGACGACCACCTCGCTGCGGACGTAAGTTCGCAGCTGGCTGTTCTCAGGCCGATCGACGCTAGAGCGTGAGATCATCGAAGATGTTCCTCAGAGAGGAGTAGCCCTCCCTCGGTAGGAGCGGATACCAGTGTAAGGCACCAGAGGTTGCCTCAGGATCACCCCACCACATCGCAAGAGGACAATTGTTCGGGCAATTCCGATACGTGACAAGCATGGAGCCAAAGCCGACGCCGAAAGGACTGAAGCCGAGCGGCCGCATGGAGGGCTTCGGGTTTTCGCTCATGGCCCTGATCTTGGCACCAGCGATGAAGAACTCGCTTTCCAAGACCTGGCGCCCGACCTCCGACGAGAATGGTTCAATAGGCTTTGCAGAAGGCTGCCGCGGCTCGAACGGGAATCTCGACGGCAAGGCCATGTATGTTTGAACCTCGGGCACGTTTGGGGCTGCTGTGGGCCATAGCACTCCTGAGATGTTCTTATGTGCTTTCTGGTTCTCAATCGTAAGGGCTCGCCAGTATTTGATAGAGATCTTCTTACCTGAATTCGCTATGACCCCATTTAGTTTCCGTTCTATGAGGTACTGGCCTAATGTGTGATAAGCAGCAACTATTACATGGATCCGTGCGGTCTGCGGTGCATCGTCGACAATCCATGCCTCAAGGTCATTGCCTACGCGGTTGCCGCTGAACATTACGTCGTCGAGGTATATGAAGTCGCCCCCATCTTCTCCGCAGTCATCTAGGTCGAGACCACATTCTTCTTCGAGGCACTTCGAGAAGAGCTTCAGCATCTCTTTCTGGCTCTGCCCATTCTGTTGGATGTTCAAGAAGTTTGCAGCTGACCAGTATGCTGCGGGGTCCGCCCCGGCCAGCTTCTGGTTTGTAACGAGGCGGCACAGGAAATCCTCCACATTATCTTGAGTAATGAAGGTCTGCTTAATAACGTGATTAAACTCGCGAATGAAAGGGAGCTGCTGAGCGGGCGTAAACTGCTGAAGCCAACGGTCGACATGCTCTGGCGTCGACTCGGGGAGATCTCCTTGTCGATAGGTCCTGATCTCGTTCGCGACGGAAACGAGCAGGTCATCACGTTCGCTCATCTGGTAGTCTCCTGACAATTGGTGAATAATAAATCGTCATAGTTTTTACACCTGAGGTCGGCTCATTGATAGACGACCGAGTATGCACGTGGCTGGCATACGCCCTAACGCCTCAATCAGCCGACGCGTTAGCGGTCGGCTGTATTGACTTGTTAGCCTTACTTTTAACCAGTGTAAATGAAGTTTCCAATGGGATTTCAACATTTCTTAAAGAGTCTTTCATATTAAAAAAGACCGTCCACTCTCCAAAGGGATCCCCTGCTTCACCAATGTACTTAATCACGGTTTGTGTGAGAAATATTGACATAGGGTCATCTTCCAGTATTCCCTCGGCGCACGGTACATCAATTTCATTGATTGAAAAGCTACCATTTGGCTTGATAATTTTAATGTCGCACAAGATCTTAAAATATCTATTTTCATCTAGCTTAGGATTCGCAAAAAAAGGCAAGATTGTTAATTCTTCACCAAGTTCGACTTCTTCCGCTTCTGAAAAGTGAGGGATATTCTCTTTTGGAGTATTCCATTTTTCCTCCCAGTCTTTATCAGGAGTCACCAGCAACCAACCGCCAAATCCCGAGATACTTTTTTGATTTTTCGTATTTGGTGCTTTTGCCCCATCACCTGTTCGCCAATTAAAATCCTCGGCATGAACAGCTAATGTTGTTACAAACTGTACTAAAATAACTATCAGATTTCTCATAACTTTCCTTGTAAGGCTAACATTTGTATATTGTGCGTGTGCGTTTATCAACTCGTCCAATTGATGGTTTTCAGCTCTTAACTTACTGAGCAAGCAGGCATTCCTAACTTGAAAGAATCCGAGTTAGCAAAGGCAATTTGAGCATGCTCAGTTACGCTCTACCGAGCGCACAATATCCAACCTTTATTTTTGTTATGTCATTGACAGTAAACGACTTAAACACACAACACAATAACAAAACACGCAATATCGCCGAAGTGAATGTGCCGTACATCGCTGGCGACACCATCACTTACTAATAACGCGACGGCTAGTCACTAGTTGCAGTAACCTGAAAGTCAAAAGGTCCGTTCTTCGCTCGTTGCTGACTTTTAGCTTAATACCATGAGCTGCTTTGTGCCCGGAGCGAACAATTAATGCCAAAATAAATGGCGCAAGTTTGCGAGCATCTGGCGACCGTAGTGGCGTCTTTAAGGTGTTTGTTAGATCTTTGGGTCAAACATCATGTACAAGCGTTCATCATCTTCGCCGTAATTGTCGTTGCATTTGCAGCCTAATCGGCATACACGGCGTTCAATAGGAATGTCCAAGTTACTATAAGACATGGCGAGCTTTAATGCGCCCACTGCCATACTATAAAAGTCCACATCTTCTTCGCTCGTTCGCTGTGGGTCATCTAAGACGATTCTTTTCAAGAACTTCTTAAATGGAAGCTCTCCACCGCAATGGCGGAATACTAACATTTGATCGAAAGTGCCTTTGGTAATATTGTCTTCAAGATCTTTCTTGTCTTGAAACCACCTTTGCTTTTCAGATTTCCCAGACCACTTTGTCGGGTTTAACTTCGTCACCCAGATGCGCCCCGTATAGGATCTATTTATTAGCTCCGTGTTGAAGACAAACAATACCGGTCCGTAGGCATTTGCTCTTCTAGCTCTATTATGAATGTCAACGGAATCAGCAAAGACATCAAACCAGATTCCATAACGCTTATCTAGATCATCCGAGCTTTGAGGTGTTTGTGTGATCCCAAGCCGTTCAACAGTTCCCCTAGACAGCAAAGAGCGAGACCGAAGAAATTGACATGCGGTCGCAACGCTATTTGCGTGATGCAACTCATCAATTCCTTTATCCATTAACGCATCAAAAACATGCTTCGAAGGTATATCCACAGACGCTCCTTGAAAAATCTAACGCCGCATTCAGCGGCTTGTCCGCTGCAATGCTTTGTTACCCATTGATTATGTTCTCGATAATCCTAAAAGCCGTTTCAAACTCTGAAAAATCTTTAGCTGTTCCGTTTTGACATAGCCAATTACACATATTACCTTTTTCATCCTTATTGACAGCCTTTGAAGCAGGAGTATTTAATTCCACTCCTCTAACTCTTTTCTTGCTTCCTTCTTGAAAATCAATGAATTGTGGATTGCTCGTTTCGAGACTATCAATTGTGGCGTTTGAAAATAAGTTTTCTATTCCAACTGGGATAGGGTTATTTTGAACTGATGGCAATACTCGTTTAAATACAAGGTTTTTTTGAGCATCCTGTTTGTTTGTGTCACAGTCGTACAGGAGTATTATTTTATTGGGGACCACTTCTGAAACAGAGTTGTTATAACTTCTCCAAATTTTATCTAAGTTTCCAAATCCATCCCCATCTTTTAACTGTACCCTGTCCAATACATCCGTTCTACCCAGTAGCTGAGCAGCCTTTTTTAGGTAACGAATATCATAATCACCCTCTACAAATACAATTGGTTTTGCATTCTGCTTAATCTCAGAAATAATTTCTTCTCGGTGTCTTGTGGTTTCTTTAAAAGCTTCGTAGGCAGATACAAATTCAGAAAAGTCACTCGCTGAAACTCTCTCACCATTTGGCATATTGATTATTTCAAAGCCTTCCTCCCCAACTGCTTTCTCCATCCCAAGAAGAAAAAGCGGAGCATGAGTTGTAATAACAAACTGGACATTCGGGAATGACTTAATCAGCTCAGGGAGGACCTCTTTCTGATGGATTGCATGAAGGTGCGAGTCGATCTCATCAATTATTACTATTCCTTTAATATCATTGAGGCTTTCAAGTTTTCCTTCTGAAAGATCATAGTCTCTAATAATTGAAAGGAATAAATTAATCAGCTGAACTTCGCCAGTGGAAAGTTGAAATAAATTTGGAACCCAAACCTTTTCATCTTTCATTATCGAAATTTGGCGATTCTTTCTAGTGCCAGCCCCAAGTCTAATATTTCCACTTTCTTTTAGGATGACCCGTATTACCTTAAGGACAGCCTCGTAGAGGCTCGAACTTGGACCTTGATAACCAGCAAAAACTGGAACCATAGCAGGTTGTTGATTCCCTGGTGCCGGAAGCGTTACTTGTTGAGTTCGTATTTCAAATGCTTGTCTATCAAAAATCAGGTCAAGCAGCCAATTAATATTATTCTTCAAAGGTGAAGTACAGATAATTTCCCTATTCGAATATCCAGATATTCTTTTAAGCTCCGTGTAGCTTGCTTTAGCCTTTAAATTCATTAAATTTAGCCACGCAGGTTCTTCGAATCTATTCACGGGGAAATATAAACAACACTGCTGTGCGAAAATTTTCTTCGTATTTTCTTGGTGTTCATGAAAGTTAGCAGTGAAATGTGAGTTTTCTGAACTTTGAATCTGATTCCATTCGTTTCTAAGCGGCGTATAGCCGAGGTCGCTCTCAAAGTTTGCTCTTGAACGTGCAAGTTGCCATTCCTGTACTTTTTCTCCAGACTCAAACTCTACACTTGAAAATGAGTACGCCTCACCGGATTTTATATAGTTGGGACTTCTATATTTAAATACTTTGCCTTTCTCAACTTCAACATCCTCATATACTTCTTGCTTTCCTACCATTAGAGCATTCACGAGGTGAGACAGAAAAATACTTTTTCCTGACCCATTTTCACCGACGATGATGAGAGGTTTTGGACTTTTCCCAACTTTAGGGAACTCCACACATAAATGAGTTATGGGTCCCAAATTATCCATTTCTAATTTCTTAAAAATCATTCGATATCTCGATAGTCATGGCTAACATTTTTATACTGTGCATGCTCAATTAGATTCTAACGAGCACACAATAACCAACTTTGATTTTTTATTATGTAATTGACAGTAATCGACTTAAATACACAACACAATAACAAAACGTGTAATACCGCAGAGGTGTGTACCCTACCTTATTCGGTGTCATCGAAACTTACCAATGACAGAGAGCCGAGAAATCAATTAGGTTAGGCATAAGTTCTAACGTCCGCTTCACGCCCTGAGACTTTCAGCAAGTTTTTTATGCCATCAATAAAGGCGATTGTCTCTCTCGTAATGCTTTTAAATATCTTGCTTCATCGTAACGTGTTTTCGTTTTCCAGCAACAGTAGA
>NZ_RSFE01000016.1 GCF_004025325.1 Pseudidiomarina gelatinasegens
GTCCACTAGTTGCTCCTGAGTTAGCATGTTAGGCCGCCTTGTCTTATTGAAAAGTGCAGCTATGATGCCTCAGGTGGATCACTTTTAAACCGTTGTCAGTGGATCAATTTTACGCCGTTGGTAACAACGGTACGACTATCGTGGATAACATCTAAGTAATGTTAAGGTCTATAGCTAGTTCTCCAGAAAATTGTTCCATAAGAAACATGATACGGTTAATGGAATAGGCCGAGAATCATAGACAATTCCTTACCACTATTTGATCATAGGAGTAAGGTTTATGAATAATCAACGATATAGTCCGGAAATTTAAAGACGAGCTAGTCTGCTAAGTAATAGAGCGAGGATAAACCGTTGCTGAAGTTGCTAGCAATTGGCGGATATATCAACTTAGTCTCTGTAAGTGGGTAAAAGTATTCAGGCTTCAGTATTCTTCACACGCACTCACTGACTAGAGCAGCACAGACTATCGTATTTCTAATGCTCGAGCATGAACTCGGGGCACGGTTAAAAACTCTTCAAGTCTTTCTGTCACGTCAAGGAGTGATAGTTTATTTTTACCCTTTAATGAACATTCCCAGACTATAATTACCTTCCACCCTTGAGCTAGCAATTCGCTTTGAGCTGTCATATCTCGGCTTCTATTTTCCAGAAGCTTAGCTTTCCAAAATTCTTTTCGTGTGGAGGGTAATTTAAACAGATGGCAATTTTCATGCATGTGCCAAAAACATCCGTGAACCAAAATACAAGTTCTATACTTAGCTAGAACTATGTCTGGTGTTCCGGGCAAAGTCTTAACATTTTTTCTAAACCTATACCCTTTAGCAAACAAGGCCTTTCTCAATAGCTTTTCAGGCTTTGAATCAGTTGACTTGATTGCAGACATGTTACGACTTCTTGTTTTTTTATCGTGAATATCAACCATAGACTTATGAAATTAACTGTTTGCTTAGATTCTCTAAAATAACCTCTTTAGTATATGCCTCTATTACCTCTTGAGGGTCTACATAAAGGCATTGGATATTTGCATAATCTGCGTCTGCTTCATTAACATTCCGCTTTCTCATATATGCTGAGGTGAGAACTTGTTTATCACCTGGGAAAATAAAATAATTTTTAACTCTCGACGTAGCGGCAATTGATTTCACAGCTTTGGCATAAAAAAACTGCTTGAGTAAATCGCTCCACCCCGGGGCATTTTTTAAATCCTGAGCATGATAATATTTAGCGTCAATAATCGCGTAAACATTATTAGTTTTGTCATGAGTGATAATATCTGTTCTCTGTCCTTTTTGAGGAGCCTCCAGATGCTCTCCCGTACTTGTTATATAAGTCGGTATCGAGAATTCTGAATTGATGTCGACAGCACCAGTAATTATGGATTTCAGCATGTGTTCCCATAAGGTATGAAATCCCTTGATGCCAATAACGACATTGGTGTTGTTCTTGCCATGAATGCGTTTTATGTATTTAATCAAATGATTAAACAACCTGATATCTCTGTCAGAATACAGGTTTTGCAACTCAGAGTTTAATACGGATAAAAGATAATTTTCATTTTGGTTCTGGGGTAGTGGTAGAACGCCACTCTGATAATTAGATGAGCCGAAGAGAATCTTGCCGTAAGTTATATCAAGCAATTTAACGATATACGCATGTACCCGAGATGCTTCTGAATCAGCCTGGTTGAGCGATATAGAACCCGCATAATTTAGGTAAATAGGTCCCATTATACTGAATAAAGGGTCGAATTTACTGACAGTTTTAGACCAGTTGGGCTTCCCTTTGTTTAGCGTGTTTAGACGGTTCCGCCTAGTGTAGATTCCATTCTGACGATAATCAGTTAAGATATCGCTGATTAACGTAAGTTCATATTTTCCTAGTAAATTATCGCCCCCATCTTCGGAATCTACAAGGCTGTTTGAATGATTACTATATTTTCTAATCGCTGCAAAAATGCCTGGCAAGCTGTTCTGCCGCTGCTCCATTTTTCTCGGTAGGAAAACGTAGATATGTTCGTTTGTTTTCAGTAACCCACAGAAACACGCCTTCTGTCCCCCAGAAGTTATGAGTCCATACCGAAGAAGATGATTTTGAATGTCGGCCGGTAGAAGGCTTAATTCGATTCGGTCATTTACTAAAACAGGAATATTCGGTTGCACAGTAAACGATACCTAAATATTAGGAGTGTCTGAATTAGTTGACGTGGTTAAATCGTCAGATACTTCTGGAATCTGGTCATCACCATCATCATTTTGTGTTTTATTGTTACTAGCTCGCGATCCTTTGATGAATAAATCTTCAGCTTTTTTAGAAAAAATAGCTTCATTGGCGTTAAACAGCTTGATAAGAGAACCAAACGCCTTGGCGCGCCCAGAGAATAATAGTCCTTTGTCGCTATGGCGAAGGACGTCATCCCAAAGGTATAGTAAAATTTTACCTTTCAGGCTGCTTAACGCCGATTCAGTATTGGCGACTTCAGAATTAGAGAGGAACCATGGGCCGAGTAAACGATCTTCCGGTATATTTTCATCCTCCAGTAAGATCTCGTTAATCGCATTGGCAAACGCACGCCAAGGGATATCGAGACTATCTCCACTGCTAAATACAATCGGAATAGATCCGGCAGGGCCTGAATCGCTTTTGCTGAAGTCGATAGGGATATATTCAAATTTCCAGCGGCGCTTGAAGGCAGTATCCATAGGCATGACAGCTTGGTCACTGCTATTCATCGTCGCGTACAGGCTTAAGTTACTAGGAATCTTTAACCTATTTCCAGACAGTGCACTTGGAGCATGATCTTGTAAATATATGACCATGTCTGGGTCTGATACGGTGATGCTATATTTGCTTTCCCCTGTGGGCTCTCTATCGAGTAACTGGAACAACTCTCCGAAAACCGCAGCGGCAGCGGCTCTATTAATTTCTTCTATTACGAGGAAAACATTTTCGGCCTGTTTTTCATGAGCTAGTTTGAGGGCAAGACAGAACGGGCCCGGTCGAAATGAATATACGATATTGTCTCCATTCATTCCGGGTTTAAGGCACCCTACAAAATCACTGCTTTGGGTTTCGGGATGAAAAACCGTTCGAATACTGTTGCTTTCTGAACATTTATTATCGATCTCATAGCTTTTCCCCGTACCTGGAGCCCCATAAAAAATGATATTTTCACCTAGCTGACCGAAGAAGCCTTCACGGTTTGGAGTTGGTATTGCATATTTAGAGGGGGGAGAAGCTACCATTAAACTGTTTAAATATTCTTCATCGTCAGGTAGTTGGCTTTGAAGGTAATCTATAGCACCCTTAATTAATTCTTGGTTGATATTTAAACGTTTCTCGTTGAAGGAATTTTCAAGATTATTAGCCGTATAGATAAATTTATTTATCAATGAGAAAAGAGGTAGAGTCTGGACGGTGGCGAGAGCGTTAACCGTTTTGCTTGATAACGTGGAAGAGAATAAATCCCGCATAGTTTTCTCAACATAATTCTTAGCCGTTTCATACTCTGTTAAATGGTTCTCTATGTCTTTTAATGTTTTTAGAAGCTCTATAAGAGAAATAGAAAAGTATTTCTTTTCACCTCGACGGCCAGTGTTAGAGAATTCAATAGACGGCGCTACGCTCCGGTAGGTGAATTCCATCCCACTTTCAAGTTTTTCACATTCCGCAGCTAATTGGTCGATCCGAAGTGAACTTGGCATGGTGATCCTTTTTTTTTAGTCAATAGTTGTTCTATCGTTAGGGTCTGAGACGGATAAGAATCAAACTGAACTTACTTGTTGACTGATCTTTTATACAGTGGTAGCTTAGCCGGGAAACAAACCGGATAAGATGGTGTCTTTTATGAACAAAATTAACAACAATATTAACGCTAAAGATATCAAATGTATACGGGAGCGCCTAGGGCTAGGAAGGACAGAGTTCGCAAATCTTTTAGGGTTGGGAAATCAAGGTGAGCGCACCGTGAGAGGATGGGAGACTGAGGAACATAAGCCCTCGAAAAGCAAAGCTCAAGCAATTCTATTGTTAGAGGAAGAGCTTGAAAGAGCGAAATGTTCTGCTCCCTTTGCCGTAAGTCAAAATAATAGCTCGTTTAGATTCATTGATTTGTTTGCTGGAATAGGTGGCATTCGCCTTCCTTTTCAGCAATTAGGCGGTGAATGTGTTTTTTCTTCGGAGTGGGATAAATTTGCTCAGAAAACCTATTTGTCAAATTTCGGAGAGATGCCTCACGGTGATATTACAAAGATAAAAGCGGCAGACATTCCAGATCACGACATTTTACTGGGCGGTTTTCCTTGTCAGGCTTTTTCACAGGCGGGTTTGAAAAAAGGATTTGGTGATACACGGGGAACGATGTTTTTTGAAATTCAACGTATTTTGGTGGAAAAAAGACCCAAAGCTTTTTTATTGGAGAACGTAAAGCAGCTCAAAGGACATGATAAAGGTCGTACTCTGAAGACCATTGAGGCAATTTTAAAGGGAGAGTTTGAGCAAGGTGAGTCTAATGATATTCAGCTTAGTGAAGAAGCACGTCATGCGTTGTCAGAGAAGCTTAACTATTGGGTGGATTACAGAGTTTTAAGAGCGGCTGATTTTGGTGCGCCTCAGAATCGTGAACGAGTTTACATCGTGGGATTTGATAAGGACTACTTTAGCGAGTCAGATATAAATCAGTTCTTTAGCTGGCCTGAGCCCCCCCGCACACCGACCTTGGTTGGAGATATATTAGAGGATTTATCCGAACTAAGTTGTGATGAGGACCGTTATACAATCTCAGACCGACTGTGGAGTGGGCACAAAAAACGAAAAGAAGAGCATCAAGAGAAAGGTAACGGCTTTGGCTACTCGCTGGTCAGGCAAGACACTAAGTATACTAACACTATTAGTGCCAGGTACTACAAAGATGGTTCTGAGATACTTATTGACCAGAGCGGTTTAGGAAAGAATCCTAGAAAGTTGACTCCTAGAGAGTGTGCAAGGCTGCAGGGGTTCCCTGAAGAGTTTATTGTTGACGCTGTCTCTCATGGCCAAATTTACAAACAATTCGGTAACTCAGTATGTATGAATGTGGTGCGTGCGATAGCAACTGAAATGGTAAGCTTTATGGGGAAGGCAAGCAATCGCAGGAAGAGCGCAGCTTAAAGCTGGAGTTTACAGTTGTATTTTATGGTTTGATGGGTAGTCGTATAAATTTAGAAGAGCAACTGTTTTACGGTAATTTCTTAAACTTTAAAATGGAGTGGCAGTGAAAATACCTCGTATTTGGTTTTTTGATATGGAGGGTACGATCCTCCGAAAAGACCATGAATTGGACAATGGAAAGGTTGCTCCTAGCGCTTGGACGGTCCTAGCTAAGAAGCTTGGGGAGGATTGTTATCGTGAGGAAGAAGCGACTAAAGATAAGTGGCTTCGCGGAGAATACAAGGGTTACCTCGACTGGATGAAGGAAACCGTTCTAATTCATAAAAAGTATGGTTTAACTAAAGACCATCTTAATCAACTAGTTGATAATGCTGAGTTTCACGACGGTGTTGATGAGCTATTTTCCTGGCTGAGAGAACACGGAGTCATAACAGCTTTGATAACCGGCGGATTTAAAGCTCTTGCTGATAAAGTACAACGTCGTCTCAAGATTGATCACGCTTTGAGTGGTTGCGAGTATTTCTTCGATGATGCTGGAAAAATTGAGTTTTTTAACCTTTTACCGGCAGATCATGAAGGTAAATTAAGTTTTATGAATCAAGTGTTATTTGAGCATGGGCTATCTGCTGATGATTGCGTGTTTATTGGTGATGGGAAGAACGATGTTTTCTTGGCTGAGAAGTCAAAGATATCCATAGCGTTTAATGCTCAAGATGAACTGGTAAGGATGGCTACGTTTTCCTTAACTCATGAACGGGGAAAAGAAAATCTCAGAGACATCATAAATTTTTTCCGATGATATCTCCGAAGCGATTCAAATAATTACTGATTTGAATTTTTAGAATTGTTGCTTTTGGGTTTCGCTGCCGTGCTTGGTATCTCATCCAAATACCTGGTGGTTTCTCTTGATTGTTTCTCAAGCTCTTCAATTCGCTGTTCGAGCACCGCTACTCTGCCAGTATCAAATAAGGTGTTTCGAACTAATTCGCTTACTGAGGGGATTATAATTATAACACTTGAAAATAATGCTAAGGCTCCACTCAGCTTCCAAAAACCAAACTTCTGGGCTTTGTTGTTAAGGGATTCATCAATTCTGCGCTTTAATTCTTCCCGATCTAAAAAGTATTTAGGCATTTTTGTCAGGGCTGCCCGCCTAAAGCTTTGGTACTGTTTAAAGTCTGTATAGTCTCTATCGGTAACAGTCTGTATTTCCTCGTCATTCATGTCAATTTGGTGAAATACTACCCTAAAAAATTCCTTTGTGTATCCCTCACCTAGTTGAATTCGATTAGACGATAAGTTGGTGACCAATGTGGAAATTGGGCCATTGAAGCCACCATCAATTATGCCTGTATTAAAGGCAAGTAATCCTTCTTGAGAGAATTGGTTCTTCAAAAATACGTAGGCGACATAGCCTTTCGGCACGTGGATTGTTTCTCGTGATACAACGTATACTGTTTCCTGAGGTTTCAGAGAGAATGAATTGTCTGTCAGTTCTATCTTACCCTTACTATCGTCTTCGCTGTGATGAATTATTGTACCAACACTAACTTCAAAACTTGATTTTCCATTATATTTCTCGAAAGAAATAGCTTCGCCACTCCGCTTTATCATTTCCTTTTTGAGAGCTGTAGTAGTTGATATTTGCACGTGGATTTCCAAATTTTTTTGTAAGTATCTTTTCCAAATAGTTTTTTAGTTAGCACTAAATCTTTTTGAAAATCAAGTTACCGGTGACGTCTCCCCCAAAAATAGAACCATGACATCGATGAGATTTCCATTAAAATTGGGTTATTGGAGATCTCACTATGAAAAAACGTCACAGCGAAGAACAGATTATCAAGGCTATCAAGGAGCATGAAGCTGGTGCCAAGGTAGATGATATATGCCGACGGATGGGTATTTCGAGCGGTACAT
>NZ_RSFE01000017.1 GCF_004025325.1 Pseudidiomarina gelatinasegens
TACCGGTTGAAGGACAAAAAGAAGATAGGCATTGCACCGATAATCGGTGAAATTTAACCCCAAGGGGGGTCAAAACTAGATTGCCGAATTAACCCCAAAGGGGGTCAAATTTAAACTGCCGTTGACAACAGGAGCGGCTGAGCATCTTGGTATTTCTAAGGGCGCCGTGAGTAAAGCAATTAAGAAACTTGAGCAGGAGTTAAATTTAAGGCTGTTGCAACGCACCACGCGAACCATGACGGTTACTATTGAGGGGCGCGCGTTTTACGAATATTGCCGCGAAATGATGAGCCAAGCAGAAGCAGCTGAGCAGCACTTAGGGAGTTTGCGGGATACGCCCGGCGGACTAATCCGCATCACCGCACCAGTTACATTCGGTAGTGTACAAATTGCACCGTTAATTCCTGAACTACTTCAGCAATATCCTGAGATAAACGTTGACCTGCTGCTTGATGACAAACGTGTCGACTTAGTGACGCAGCAAGTTGATATTGCCATTCGATGTGGCCAACTTGAGAGCTCTTCACTTATTGCCAAGCGATTAAATGACTTACCTCTGGTGGTGGTTGCCACCCCAGCGTTTCTAGCCAAACACGGAACACCAACACACCCGCACGAGCTTGCTAACCTACCGTGTTTAAGCCACAGCTCGCACGCAGTTGATAGACGATGGACGTTTCTAGAAAACAATCAAGAAATTACGGCGCGCATAAAAGGGCCGATGAACGCCAACAATAACTTTGCCCTGAAACAAGGTTTGTTGGCATCACTCGGCATTGCTTATTTACCGAGATACCAAGTGACCGAGCAGCTTGCCAACGGTCAGTTGGTGCCACTACTGGAAGATTATTTGCCCACGCCAACCCCAGTGCATGCGGTTTATCGCCACCGGCAACACCTGAGCGCGGCGATGCGCGCCGCGCTTGAGTTTTTTACCGCGCGGTTGTGATGGTTATTCGATGTTTTGGATTTTATTATCGATTTTTTAGGCTTAATCCATTAAATTCAAATATTTATAATTAAAAATGCAAATAAAATTACCCACCGATTTACCCACCACTCGGATTACGCTTGTACTCGCCTTCGTACATTAGAGATAAGAAACCTGATCTTTTCTGAAGAGACCACGATCAATCAACTCTGCTCCAGCAGCAGCCGCATCACTGGAAAATAAAAGAATCCGCAAGTTCACCTCGGCTCTTGAGAAACATACATAAGCAAGCTTTTCAGTGAGTTTCATTTGCCGTTCAGTTGGTTCCCCTGCGACGCCCGGCGTTAGCACCTTGGAAAAACTGTAGGCGTTCCATGACGCTTCAACGTCGTCGATCATAACCAGCACATTCTCATACTCTTCGCCTTTGACACCGTGTTGAGTGCTAAATGGAGAGTTTTCATCCAGAAAATCGATATATTTCTCTAATTCTTCCGCCCCTAGTTTGAAAAAGTCATCGGCTAACCAATCACCCTTTTCACGCTGATGCTCATCGTTTCTCGCGTCGAACTCTTCCCGAGGACCACGCTCCAACTGATAGGCGAGCCGCTCTGAAAACGCGTAAAGAGCATTGTCACGGCAGTACCCGAGAATCCCCCCCAAAGTACTAGTTGCCCACATATCTTTCAAGGCTTTGGAGTGCTTTGAAGCGCGATCAAGCATATCTCTTAGGGATTTATCCTTGTTCTTCCCGTCATCTGCATATGCTGGGCTTGTCTTGCGAAGCGTTTCGATGGTCTTTTTTGCGTTTCCGGACCTAAAGGCTTCTACAAGCGGAAAAACCCCGTCGACGAATGGCTTAAGTAGGTAGTGAGTACCATCCTCGTAATCCGACTGTGAGCGCGAAGATGAGTATAAGCCAGTGAAAAGCTCATGGAGTTTGATAAACCCTAATCTGCGCGCAATCATTCGACGAGCGAGGAATAGTTTTTTCACAGACAGATTGTCTTTCCATCCCCAAAGCTCAACGGCTTGTGAAAATCTGGCTGTAACGTCGTCAAGCTGCTCGGCGGTGTAGGTATTTCTTGGCCCTTCGGGGTTCGGCGCCTGCACGATGGTTATCAGAACGCTTCCTTCGACTTTAGCATTCACCTCACCGGGTACTTGCTGCAAATCCTGCCTAAAGTTGTTGAGAAGATCAATCACAGAGGTTGAGCAACGAAAATTTTCCTCCTTGGGTATCACTGTTGCACCTTCTGGTCCTGAAAAATCACCCGCTCGCTTATCGTAGATTTGCTGCATCGGATCACCGAAGTATCCAATAATAGGCAGCCCTTTACCTGAACAGATAGCGTTCAAGGCATCCATCACTTGAGGAAAAGTATCCTGAGCTTCATCAACGAAAATATAGGGATATTTAAAGCCAAGCCCCTTTCGTAAGACAGGTTTGTTCGAGATCAAATAAGATGCAACATCAATAACATCATCATGATTCAACACACATTTGGAGTAGTCGCTTACCGTGGCTTCTTCATATTTAACTAATGGCTTTTCTTTCAGCGCATCCAGCTCACGCGCTAGCCGTTCTAGTTTCGCCCTCGCCTTTTGTGCCTTCTGGGAGGCTCCACCGTTGTTATCCTTCTCAGCCTTTTCAACTTGACGTGGTATAATTTCTAAGCAAAGCGCCTCTCGAATAGCGTCCTGAAATCGAACGACCTCTCCCCAGAGAAATCCATGTAGTGTTGAAACAAGAAACAACTCATCAAAACCAAGCCGAGACGAGATCACCTCGACCGCGCGATTCGTGTAGGTGATGCACACAACGCGTTGTCCATTTTTTTTAAGTTCTTTCCCGTGCTTGTCCCTTATCCTCTTAAGCGCTTCGACGAGAGATGTGGTTTTTCCAGAACCCGCCCCAGCAATAACCGAAAACGATGTTTCAGAGTCTATACAAGCGGCAATTTTCTTGTCTGCTTCCGTTGATTTTAGACGAGTATTCACTCTCCCTCTCCCTGTTTTTGCGAGAGGTGCTCATCAAGCCATTGCAGGCCTTCTGCGATATAGAATGGCACTTTCCAATAGCATGTCGCATGATTTGCGAGGCCACTGCCGTCCTCATGTTGCTGGGCCGAGGGCTCAAAACCCAAAGCATCCATTGCAAATTCAGTTTTCTTGAATGTGGAGCTTTTGATACGCTTCCATACAGCTTGGTGTAGTTCAGTCGCTTCTTTGGGAAGGCCAATGCCAATACTCAACTTACCCTTTTGAAACAAATAAAGATTTTCATAGACGAAAGCCTCTTCAAGCGTCCGCCCATGGAAGGTATGCGGTTGGCCTTCAATGTCTACTGAAACCGGCTTCTGATAGGAGACAAAACGTTTTCCATCGGCCTGAAGGCAATTATCGTATGTCTCCTTAGCGAGTTTCTGCACTCCAGTTTCTTTGAAAAAGTAACTAAGAGTTGCGTTAGCGGAGACAGCGTTTTTTTCCGTAGCAATGCAGTTTCTACGATTATTATCGGGATCAACAGAATCGATGTCCGTGATAACCAGATACGGAATCTCTAAAAACTCCAATAAACCAGCGAAGCGCATTCCGTATGCCCCACCGACCTCTAGAACGGTCAAGTATTTTTTGTTGAGGTTTTCGGCCACGATATCGATCATCCGTGGCAGTAGGAGCTTTTCTACTGCTCCCTCTACAAGAATCGCCGCATCAGAAAAAAACAAATCACAATGGGTTAGCCGCAGATACTTCTTGAGGAATGACAAGGCTTCCTCAGGCGAAACAATATGGCTGCCTACATCTATAGGATTCGGCTGAAACTGCCTAAGGCTATGCACCGTTGTTCCTTGAAATACTTTACCTTCCGGTCCTTCGTCAACAAGCTTCCGACGGAAATATCGGATTTTTGAAAAATCGACAGTATCCAAAATATGTGAAGAATGCGTTGTGATGGCGAGCTGAGGTTTATCTTCCTCTTCCGGTGTCCCGGCAGTTAGAACATCCCACATTTGGCGAATGAATGTTTGCTGGACCTGAGCATGCAAATGCACCTCTGGCTCTTCAATAAAGATAATCTGGCACATTGGACGACTCTCTTCAGTGGAAAGCCACTGCCTGTAAAAATGGTCAATCTGGATCGCCATAAATACAAGATTCTTGAATCCGAGCCCATTGTAGCCTTCGGGGAGCTCATGATTAGTGTTGGTGTCGACATAAAAAAGTTCGGTGTTTCCTCGCAGCGCGGCCTCCGAGCTAAGCGTTGAAACAACTCTCATCGCGCGGTCGTTGCCAGAAGGAAGCCCTAGACCTCCGATCATCTTCATCAACGGCTTAAAGTGTTGGTCATAATGTTTCGTCAGATTGTTATTGTTTTCTTCAATAACAGCGACGGCTTTCTCGGCAAGCTCCGCTTGCTCAAGGTTGCGCCTGTAATAGGTTGCAAAAGCGTCTGATAACTTGTTACTTCTTGTCGCGTTCTCATCATCAATATTCCGCTGAGCGTCAACGAAATCGACACGAAGTAGCGAATTCAGGATTTTTTTCCCACTCTTGGGGTCAATCGGCGTCGCTGTAACCTCCTTCTGGATTTTTTCAAGTGAAAACATATGGAGGCTAAAATATTTTCTCAGATTACCTTCCAACTCAAGGAAATGACTTAAAGGCCGCTTTCGCTTACCGTCTTCCCCCTTGGGAAAGGTGTTGTCGTACTGCTCCCAAAGCTCCGAAACATCTTCTACTGCCAATGCGCAACGCATACCAATCTCTGAAAAATCTGCCGACAGGCTTGTTGCAAGGTCGAATATACGCCCGAAGGAAATAGATCCTGGATCAACCTGGAACCAAAGATCAAGCTCTATGGACGGCAGACTAATATCTTGACTGGGATCATATTTATCAATGCTGAAAATGCAGCTCATCGAAAAGTCGTGAATCTTGAAATCACGGTTCCCCAAAAAACTTCGAACAGCGGCTGTGGCAGAAGTCTTTCCGCTGTTATTTGGACCGACAAATACAGTTTCCTTGTCCTCGAAATCAATTTCCACATCCCTAAGGCGGCGAAAATTTTTTATGGAAATACTGTTTAGTCGCATGTATGACCCCAGTCTTTTACTATGTCACTACCATCCTAGGCAATGTTGAAGCAAAAATAGAACGCAACAATGCAGCGAAATAAGAATTCACACAGGCGAAGGAAGACTTATGAGGAGTGCTCTTCCTTGAGGAAACAACTGAGCTGGCTCAATATCGCTCGCAGTGATTCTGTGCCCGTGCTCTTTTATCACTCTTTGAGATTACTTAAACCGCCGCTTAAGAACAAGCGAAAGTTCTGGGTGAAACTGGTCACTGCGCAATTTGTCATTTCAAAATTTACTTATAGTAGCTTCTGCTGAAAACAAGCATTTTGAATTTCATTTAAGTAATAAATTGCGGTCTGCCGGATGATTGATAAATTCTTGATCAAGGTGATGTCTCAGAAAGCTAAGCTACCGGTGACCTTTCCCCTGAAATAACACCATATTTTCAATGAGATTTCAGTTTTTATGCCACCTGTTTTGCATATTCAGCTGGCGGTAAATAATTCAGTGAACTGTGTGGTCTTTCTTCGTTGTAATGACGC
>NZ_RSFE01000018.1:1899-3766 GCF_004025325.1 Pseudidiomarina gelatinasegens
GGCTTGGTTTGTTGTTTAACGAATAACGAACAGCGTAGCGCACGAATAGCGCAGCGTACGAACAACGAACAACGAAACGGGGCCATAGCTCAGCTGGGAGAGCGCCTGCCTTGCACGCAGGAGGTCAGCGGTTCGATCCCGCTTGGCTCCACCATTTCTATCTGTGAGTTAGCGATAAGTGCTTTTACGAAAGCCTTTATCCGTAACTCAATGTTACACCGCTCTTTAACAATATGAACAAGCTGATTGTAATAAAGTAATGAAATGCCACTCTACTTGAATCACCATATTTGGTAGAGGCGTATCGAACTTGTGTACAGCAAAGAGAACAGCCCATGCGATTCGAATAAACATTTTCGGGTTGTATGGTTAAGTGACTAAGCGTAGACGGTGGATGCCTAGGCAGTTGGAGGCGATGAAGGACGTATTAACTTGCGATAAGCCATGATGAGGCAGTAAAAGCCGTTCTAGTCATGGATTTCCGAATGGGGAAACCCACTGAGCTTGCTCAGTATCCTTAGGTGAATACATAGCCTAAGGAAGCGAACCCGGAGAACTGAAACATCTAAGTACCCGGAGGAAAAGAAATCAACCGAGATTTCCCTAGTAGCGGCGAGCGAACGGGAATTAGCCCTTAAGCAATCATGGTTTTAGTGGAACAAGCTGGAAAGCTTGACGATACAGGGTGATAGTCCCGTACACGACAGGGCCATGAATGTGAAAACGAGTAGGTCGGGACACGTGTTATCTTGACTGAATATGGGGGGACCATCCTCCAAGGCTAAATACTCCCAACTGACCGATAGTGAACCAGTACCGTGAGGGAAAGGCGAAAAGAACCCCGGCGAGGGGAGTGAAATAGAACCTGAAACCGTCTACGTACAAGCAGTAGGAGCACCTTCGTGGTGTGACTGCGTACCTTTTGTATAATGGGTCAGCGACTTATATTTTGTAGCAAGGTTAACCGCATAGGGGAGCCGTAGGGAAACCGAGTCTTAACTGGGCGTCATAGTTGCAAGGTATAGACCCGAAACCGGGCGATCTATCCATGAGCAGGTTGAAGATTGAGTAACATCAATTGGAGGACCGAACCCACATCTGTTGAAAAAGATGGGGATGACTTGTGGATCGGAGTGAAAGGCTAATCAAGCCCGGAGATAGCTGGTTCTCCCCGAAATCTATTTAGGTAGAGCCTCGGACGAATACCACTGGGGGTAGAGCACTGTTTGGGCTAGGGGGTCATCCCGACTTACCAACCCCATGCAAACTCCGAATACCAGTGAGTACTATCCGGGAGACACACGGCGGGTGCTAACGTCCGTCGTGAAGAGGGAAACAACCCAGACCGCCAGCTAAGGTCCCAAAGTCATGGCTAAGTGGGAAACGATGTGGGAAGGCTCAGACAGCTAGGAGGTTGGCTTAGAAGCAGCCACCCTTTAAAGAAAGCGTAATAGCTCACTAGTCGAGTCGGCCTGCGCGGAAGATGTAACGGGGCTAAGCCATGCACCGAAGCTGCGGCAGCGTACTATGTATGCTGGGTAGGGGAGCGTTCTGTAAGCCGTTGAAGGTGTGTTGAGAAGCATGCTGGAGGTATCAGAAGTGCGAATGCTGACATGAGTAACGATAATGGGGGTGAAAAACCCCCACGCCGGAAGACCAAGGTTTCCTATCCCATGCTAATCAGGGTAGGGTAAGTCGGCCCCTAAGGCGAGGCCGAAAGGCGTAGTCGATGGGAATCAGGTTAATATTCCTGAACCGACATGTACTGCGATGGGGGGACGGAGAAGGCTAGGCAAGCCGGGTGTTGGTAATCCCGGTGAAAGTATGTAGGTTAATGGTTTAGGCAAATCCGGACCATTCTCTTTGG
>NZ_RSFE01000018.1:3861-5296 GCF_004025325.1 Pseudidiomarina gelatinasegens
TACGGGTGCGAAGTTGTTGATGCCATGCTTCCAGGAAAAGCCTCTAAGCTTCAGGTACATGTTGACCGTACCCGAAACCGACACAGGTGGTCAGGTAGAGAATACTAAGGCGCTTGAGAGAACTCGGGTGAAGGAACTAGGCAAAATAGTACCGTAACTTCGGGAGAAGGTACGCCAGAGCTAGTGAACCCCTTGCGGGGGGAGCTGGAGCTGGCCGCAGTGACCAGGTGGCTGGGACTGTTTATTAAAAACACAGCACTCTGCAAAATCGAAAGATGACGTATAGGGTGTGACACCTGCCCGGTGCCGGAAGGTTAATTGATGGGGTTAGCGTAAGCGAAGCTCTTGATCGAAGCCCCGGTAAACGGCGGCCGTAACTATAACGGTCCTAAGGTAGCGAAATTCCTTGTCGGGTAAGTTCCGACCTGCACGAATGGTGTAACCATGGCCACGCTGTCTCCACCCGAGACTCAGTGAAATTGAAATCGCCGTGAAGATGCGGTGTACCCGCGGCTAGACGGAAAGACCCCGTGAACCTTTACTACAGCTTGGCACTGAACATTGAACCTCCATGTGTAGGATAGGTGGGAGGCTATGAAGCGTTGGCGCTAGTTGACGTGGAGCCATCCTTGAAATACCACCCTTGTATGTTTGATGTTCTAACTTAGGTCCGTTATCCGGATCGAGGACAGTGCCTGGTGGGTAGTTTGACTGGGGCGGTCTCCTCCCAAAGAGTAACGGAGGAGCACGAAGGTTGGCTAAGTACGGTCGGACATCGTACGGTTAGTGTAATGGCACAAGCCAGCTTAACTGCGAGACAGACACGTCGAGCAGGTGCGAAAGCAGGTCATAGTGATCCGGTGGTTCTGAATGGAAGGGCCATCGCTCAACGGATAAAAGGTACTCCGGGGATAACAGGCTGATACCGCCCAAGAGTTCATATCGACGGCGGTGTTTGGCACCTCGATGTCGGCTCATCACATCCTGGGGCTGTAGTCGGTCCCAAGGGTATGGCTGTTCGCCATTTAAAGTGGTACGCGAGCTGGGTTTAGAACGTCGTGAGACAGTTCGGTCCCTATCTGCCGTGGGCGTTTGAGAGTTGAGAGGGGTTGCTCCTAGTACGAGAGGACCGGAGTGAACGAACCGCTGGTGTTCGGGTTGTCATGCCAATGGCACTGCCCGGTAGCTACGTTCGGAATCGATAACCGCTGAAAGCATCTAAGCGGGAAGCGAGCCTCAAGATAAGCTCTCACTGACATGTAATTGTCCTAAAGGGCTGTTGGAGACTACAACGTTGATAGGCGGGGTGTGGAAGCGTAGTAATGCGTTGAGCTAACCCGTACTAATTGCCCGTGAGGCTTAACCATACAACACCGAAGGTGTTTAGGGCTGTAAGCCGAATACAAGTTCGAATGACTTTATCAAATAACGACTC
>NZ_RSFE01000019.1 GCF_004025325.1 Pseudidiomarina gelatinasegens
GCTGAGTAAGCACTTTTGTGGATCACTTTGTAGTCGGCGTCTGAAGTATAAAATTAGCTAAGGGTGGATCACTTTTACTCCGTTGTTTTTAGGACAAAAGTGGATCAGTTTTCACCCGTTGTTGACATATTACAGCTCCAAAACTTCTATTTCGATCTTATTACTACCAAGAAGCCAATCTTTGACTGCTTTTCTTCCTGGTTGATTACATTTCTTAAGACCACCAGGTTTAGTTATAAAAACTAACTTACGCACGTCATTTCCGAGTTCTTTAGCCATTAGAGCTTTTAAAATGTCTTTTTCGTATTCTGTGTTTGGGTTCCTGAGGCCCAGCGCAACCTCAACAATAACTCCATCTTCAGGAAAGTAGAAATCCACAGCTAGTGAATTCGAACCGGATATATTCTTTTCGCTAAAATCTTTTTTAAATTTCTCGCTAGCTAACTTACCAAGTGCGGATATAAATTTGTTAGTAGCATGGTTGCCCGCACCAGGACCCTTTATATCCAGAAATCCCTCAGTGCTAGAGGCCAAATTTTGAGCCAGTCTATATAACTCTTGATAATTGCTAATCATCTATAAAAGAAACCTAACCTTTGTATATTGCGCCGGCGCAATTTATAACTGGGTCAATTGGCACATACTAATTCTTAAGTTTCTGTGCTAACCAAGATTCTGACCTTAAAATCGAACAGCGTATGTTTAAGCAATTCGTGCATGCTCAGTTTCACTCTATCGGGTACGCAATATCCAATTTTGTTTTTAAATATGCCATCGACAGTAATCGACTTAAATACACAAAACAATAACAAAATGCGCAATATTGGAAAGATAAGTGTGCCGTTTCTGATTCGCACCATAGACACTGATAATGACACGGAGACAAGTAACCAGTTGAGTTGGGCAAATTCTTAAGCCCCGTTCCTCGCTCGTACCGGTACCTTTATTGGCGCTATTTCCGTTAAGAGCCTTAAATAGTGATTAAGGTTCTTGATGTTACACAAGACCTGTAATTATTTAGTTTGCTGAAGGTAGGTCTTTTTTCAATGCGAGAACCATCAAGAAAATCAAACCAATTGGGGGCATTAAAGCGGAGAATAAAGCAAGAATTGACACTAAAATAGGCGTTTCAGTTTTTCGTTTACCTAAGTAGAATCCTACAATTGCAAAAATAACCGCTAGAATAATTATTGTTTGCCCAACTAATGTTGCATTTAAGTCCATGGGTATTCCTTATCACTCATTAGCGCATTGATGCACTAGAATATTTATTGTTATGAAATTTTTAAATTACCACACCAATTAGAATGAAGTAACAAATTATATGGTAGAGCCTGATACTAGTGAGCATGTTTCCCTGCCGAAAGAATAAAGGCCAGAGTTGTAACTTAGTATTCGGCTGGGTAGAGTAAACCCAACGTCCGTTCTTCGCTCCGAGCGGACCATAATGTTTCGACTTCAATTAATTAGCGACTACAAAGCTATCCAAAATTCCAATAACTCTGTCCACTATCTGGGTCTCGATCTTGAAATTTCATCGGTCGACGAGGTTTCAGTAGACCCCGCAACTTATTCCAGAAGTGATACAAGCGACTAGTCAAACGCGGGAAAAGGTGAATTCCACGCCTATGCACAAATGTGCGCCGAGCGTCAAAAATTACCGCCATTTGCAGGTCGTGCTCGCTAAGTGTGGTGCGCCCAACATACATGGAGAGATCAATTTCGATGGTATCAATGTTGAATGCGAGGAGCCGATCGCGCTTATACTCAGATACCGCATGAGTGACCTTAATTTCTATAAATATTTCCTGACTGCCAACACGCGCAGTAACATCCGGACGGATCACGTGAGGTCCACGTATATGACTCTTTTCTAGTTGAACATACTCCAGTTCTGCAGGACCAAGCTGATCAGGAAGCTCGACTAGTTTGAAGAATTCAAGGATCCGCTTAGCCTCTCGGTGCAACCTTGTCTCACCATTGATACGGTGCTGATGTTTTTTTAGTGATTTGTGTCGAAAGTGCCGCTTTTTAACAGTACCCATTATGGGAAATAACTGAGTACCGCACACTTTACAAATATAATTCTTACTATTTAAGGCGTTACTGATGTGTATGGTTCGACCTGTCTCGATATCAGTCGCAAATGCTTCCACGTCATGTTCCTCTTGTTCCTAATCTCGAGGCATATTGACTTACGCTGTCAGGAGGCAGTAGGGTGTCGAAGGGAGTCATAGGGAGTCACACAAAGTGAGTAATCAAGACAATGTGTTAGCCGCTAGGGTTGGGTTGAAGTGGCTTGAGGAGCAACAAAAGGTTGCCGGTAATCGCACAAGGATTCACCGGTTATTTCAGCAGATATGCGAACAGGTCATCGCAGCAGCAGGCGCTAAAACGAGTTTTGTGATTAAAGACATATTAGAGTCGGAACACGAGAGCGAATCAGGTAGTCAAGTTCGGAAAAAATTCAAAGAGCTGGGAGAGTGGTTGTCGGAACGCGCGGATGTATTGGCAGAATCAGCGGTGGACAATAATTTTAAAGTTTATCCAACAGGTCAAGTCACTAAAGGTGATCGAGTTCTTGTTTTCATTTTTTCAGCACGAGATGTAGACCTTCGTTTCACCCCCTCCAAGAACGATATCCCTGAAGGAGCTATACGCTACACTTTCGAAACTCGCCGCGAGTTAAATATGTGGCTGCGGTGGTTGTATGGTGCACAGCTTGGTCTTATCCCAGCAATTCTGATAGTCGTATTACTATTTGGTTTTTCTGGCTTCATGATTCTATTGATAATAGGTTCACTTTACAGTGCCGTGTACCAGCCCAGTATATATAATTGGCTATTAACAACTTTGCTGATTATTGTCAGTGCCAAATTTTATAAACACTGGCGACGCTTTTATGAGTTACCGGAACGCCGAGTAGTCTTGATGCCAGACTTACTAACTGGCAGGCTCACACCTACCGCTCTGGTATTACATCATCAAGACGATGAACGACTCCCCAGATTAAATGTGATTGCAGCGACTTCAACATGTCCCGTTTGCGGCGGTAAAATTGTGCTACGCGCGGACAAAGACAATCGAGTTTATGGAGCTTGTACCGTAAACCCAAATGAGCATACATTTAGTTTCGATTATACGAAAAAACTGGGATGGCGACGAAACTAGCAATGTCTGTCAAAAACTAGAACTTTAATGCCGCTTCAGGTCAGGTATTTGACCAGATAAGTAGTTAGCGAGTCACTAGTCAAAGGTCTGTTAGGTGCCAAGAGCGGACGTTAACGCTCGCATTGGCGGCTGGTTTGGAGCGCGGCGGAAAACCAGTCCGGTGGAAGCCCGTAAGGGCCGGAACGAACTTGAATGACTGGTTATGCTCAAGCACTTGGACCATGCTGTTTTGGCCCATGCCAGTCGAATGCTTCCAATGTCTGTTGCAGAATATTTTGAAGCCTCTCCATTGATTCCGGTGACACATCAACCTCCCCATAATGACCGTCAGCCATTGTTGAGCCATATTTGGAGCCATTAAGGGAGTTGAGAATAAGCACACCTCCGTTGGGGGCGCTTATCATATTGTTTTCAACTGGCTTCAGATCTGTCAACGGCAGTTTAAATTTGACCCCCTTTGGGGTTAATTCGGCAATCTAGTTTTGACCCCCCTTGGGGTTAAATTTCACCGATTATCGGTGCAATGCCTATCTTCTTTTTGTCCTTCAACCGGTA
>NZ_RSFE01000001.1 GCF_004025325.1 Pseudidiomarina gelatinasegens
CGATAGCCAGTGCTGTTGTGAGTTGCATAAAAAAATCCGTAGCTAGAATTAACTAACTACGGATTCTGATCCATTGGGAGGATCGGTCAACCGATCGCTAAAACATTTCTTAACTGATCGGCATTAGCCCAAAGGCGACCTTTATTTTTTTCGCTTTTTCGAATAACGAATAACGACTAACGCTTTCTGCCTTTAAAGCTTGCTAGCGTTCTTAGACAAGTAGTCAGCTACACCTTTCGTGTCAGCCTTCATGCCTTCGTCGCCTTCTTTCCAACCAGCTGGGCATACTTCGCCGTGTTTCTGGTGGAAGTTCAACGCGTCAACTAAACGAATCATTTCGTCGATGTTACGGCCTAATGGTAGGTCGTTTACGATTTGATGACGAACTACGCCGTCTTCGTCAATCAAGAATGACGCACGGAATGCAACGCCAGCTTCTGGGTGCTCAACGTCGTATGCACGGCAGATTGAGTGCTTAACGTCAGCTACCAATGGATACTTAACTTCGCCGATGCCGCCGTCTGCTTCCGCAGTGTTACGCCATGCGTTGTGCGTGAACTGAGAGTCGATACTTACGCCGATTACTTCAACGCCACGCTTCTTGAATTCTGCTAAACGGTGATCAAATGCGATCAGCTCAGATGGGCAAACAAAGGTAAAATCTAATGGATAGAAGAATACTACCGCTTTTTTGCCTTTAATTTGCTCGTGCAAGTTAAAGTTTTCTACGATTTCGCCTGTTCCCAAAACTGCTGCTGCAGTGAAGTTAGGAGCCTTACGGCCTACTAATACACCCATGGTTTATCTCCATCTAGTTGTTAAAATTTAGTCAGCTTCTGGCGCCGGATGACGCGCAGCCACTTCGTTAATTAATTCTTGTAATTCGCCTTTTTGGAACATTTCCAAAATGATATCACAACCGCCTACCAACTCGCCTTCAACCCACAACTGCGGGAACGTTGGCCAATCGGCATATTTCGGTAATTCAGCGCGAATTTCTGGATTTTGCAGAATATCCACGAACGCAAACGCTTGGCCACAGCTCATTAAGGCTTGTGACGCTTGCGAAGAGAAGCCGCAACTTGGCAACTTCGGTGAACCTTTCATGTACAACAAAATTGGGTTTTCTTCGATTTGTTGCTTAATCTTTTCAACAGTTTCCATGACTACCTCAGGTATTGAGCGTTCGAAACGGCACGTATTTTACCATAATCGTCTATACTTAACAGTCGGCAAAAAGGGTGAAATTCACCCTTGAAATAAACTTTTGTGCCTCAATTTAACTATATAGTGACGGCATGTTTCTAATTCAATGGTAAAATGCCATTGATTTCGAAACGTTTCGTCTATTTAGAACAGTTTCTAAAAATACCATTCTCAACAACAACGGAGAGTCGACATGGCATTTGAATTACCAGCATTGCCTTATGAGAAAAACGCACTTGAACCACATATCTCAGCTGAAACCATCGAGTATCACTATGGTAAGCATCATCAAACCTACGTGACCAAGCTGAACGATGCGGTGAAAGGCACCGACATGGAAGGCAAGTCGCTCGAAGACATCATCAAAACAACCAAAGGCGGCGTATTCAACAACGCAGCTCAGGTTTGGAACCACACCTTCTATTGGAACTGCTTAAGCCCAAATGGCGGCAGCGAGCCAACAGGTGCGGTTGCTGATGCAATCAACGCTGCTTTCGGTTCATTTGATAAGTTCAAAGAAGAGTTCAGTGCACAAGCTGCTGGCAACTTCGGTTCAGGCTGGACTTGGTTAGTGAAAAAAGCTGACGGCTCAGTAGCTATCGTAAACACGAGCAACGCTGAAACCCCACTTACTGATTCATCAGTAACACCAATTTTAACCGTTGATGTGTGGGAACACGCCTACTACATCGATTACCGTAACGCGCGTCCTAATTACTTGAACGCGTTCTGGAACTTGGTGAACTGGGACTTTGTTGCGAAAAACTTCGCTTAAGTCTTAATCCTCTAAAACGGCCAATACCGATTAGGTATTGGCCGTTTTTTATTCTCCCTTTCTGATCAATATCCTTGTAAACGCCGTAATCATCCCCACTTATGTTGTACAACTTAATACCAAGTGAGGGCTTATGTTTATTGATGTACCCAATCGTTTTACCGTAGCGCCAATGACGCGCACCAGCGCTGATGAGCATGGCGTGCCAACCGAGCTGATGGGCGACTACTACGAGCGTTTCGCCAAAGGTGGCTTCGGTTTGGTGATTACTGAGGGTGTTTACACCGATGACCGCGCCTCGCAAGGCTATGCGAATCAACCCGGTATCATGAACGCCGTTCAAGCCGACGCGTGGCGCGGCATTGTCGAACGCATTCATGCGGCCGGCAGTAAGGCAATTATGCAGTTAATGCACGCTGGTGCACAAATGCAGCACAACAACTATGTTGACCAACCCATTGCACCCAGCGCCGTGCAACCCAAAGGTGAGCCATTAAGCCTATACGGCGACGTACCCGGGTGGTTAGAGCCCACAGAGGCCACACAAAGCGATCTTGAACATGCACTGAACGGGTTTGTTGCCTCAGCTAAAAAAGCGCAAGAAATAGGTTTTGACGGCGTTGAGTTACATGCCGCCAATGGTTACTTGCTGAATGAATTTCTTAGCACCCACTTTAACCAGCGCAACGATGAGTTTGGTGGCTCGCTAGACAAACGCATTGATTACGTTGAGCAAGTAGTTCGCGCAGTTCGTGCAGCCGTAAGCGATGATTTTGTGGTTGGCATACGTATTGGTCAAATCACCGTAACCGACAACGACTATCAATGGCCTGAAGGCGAAACTGCCGCAGTGAAACTGGTGCGCGTTCTCGCAGAAGCCGGTGTGGACTTTATTCATACCACAGACACCACAGTTGACCGCAAACCATTTGCGAACGGCAGTGAGAAAACGCTGGCTGAAGTAGTTGCCACCGAAACGAACGTCGGCCTCATCATTAATGGTGGCATTGATGAGGCCAATTACGCGGACTATGCCGCGCAATTTCCGAATGCGTTACTGGCGTTAGGTAAGAAAGCATTGGCGAACCCTGATTTTCCAGAGCGCTTTAAAGCAGGCGACACCTTGGCCGATTTAGACTTTCAAATGTTGCTGCCAAAAGCCACGTTAGAGAACGAGTGGAAATGGCGGGCTGAACAAGGCGTCGAATAATACTGTAGGCCGGATAGCTTGGCGCGGATAACTTTGGTTACTCGACCAGGTTATTCGACCAGGTTATCCGGAATGTCTCCACGCATACTGTGCCAGATGCGGCCAGACTGGTAACCGTATTCTCGTACTAACATAACTGCATCATCACGGCGCGAATCTGCCGCCATTTCACCTAAGTCAGCGTAGTATTTACGTGCCAATTTACGCGCATCAGCATTCGAAAAGTAGAAGTTACCAATCCGCGAATACAGCCCTTTGAAGCCATTCAGAACCAATACGTATATCGGGTTACCCGAAGCAAAAGCTAAATCGTGATTCAGACGGTAGTCATACTGACTAAATGCTTCTGCCGTATCGTCAAGTGTTTCGGCTTCTTTGAGCAGCTCAACCACTTTTTCAGAAGCATTACGAACGGCCTGACGAATGTAGATGGCGCTGATATTGGTGCGCGCCGATAACAGCTGATCGACCAATTCTGGCATGCCGTCTTCATCGAGGCGCGCAAGGGTTTCAAGAATATTAAGCCCTGAAGTTTCCCAGAAGTTATTCACTCGCGTTGGTTTGCCGTGTTGAATGGTCAACCAGCCATCACGCGCTAAACGCTGCAATACTTCGCGCAGTGTTGTACGTGTTACCCCAATAAGCTCAGACAGTTCGCGTTCCGCCGGCAAGATGGTGCCAGGAGCAAAGTGTCCATTCCAGATTGATTTTACAATGTATTCTTCGGCAAAACCTGCTGGACTTTGTGCCTTGATTATCATGAAGTGGCCTGTGTTTTGAATAACGTTACCTACTTAGAAAGCCCTATATTGAAGCAGATAGGGTTGCTATTTGTCATATACCGAAAACCGATTCTAGCAGGCTTTTCAATGGTCGGACAAGTTTTGTAAAGCTTCTTAACCTAATCTTATCGACAATTAAATACTGCTCAGGTAAGGTTCTGAACAATTTACTCTAACTTGGTGATTCTATGTTCACTTTTCTTGCCAAACTCCCTTCTCAGCGCGGTGCTTGGGCATTGCTTGCAGCCTCTTGCTTTGCATTGTTAGGTGGCGCGTTATTTTTTCAGTACCAATTAGGTCTGGAGCCGTGCGTAAAATGCATCTATCAACGCACTGCGGTGCTCGCCATTGGCTTACTTGCGTTAGTGCCTACGGTCGCACCACAGGCGCTCATTGCGCGCTTAGTGGGCTATTTAGGCTGGTTCACAGCGTCAGTGTGGGGCTGGCTGATTGCCACCGAGCATCTTGAAGTACAGAATTCAGAAAACTCATGGTTTATTGTATGTGATACGTTCCCAAACTTTCCAAGCTGGATGCCCTTGCACGAGTGGTTCCCAAGCTTTTTTGCAGCACCAGGACAGTGCGGCGAAATTGACTGGCAATTCGCAGGGCTGAGCATGCCGGGTTGGATGCAAATCATCTTCGCAAGTTACGCGGTAGTCGCAGTTGTCGTTATCGCGGCCCGCGTGATTAAACTGCGAAAGCTGTAATTAGTCGATATCGTTGAGTGGCCAGGTGACAATTCGTAACTCAAGCTCTTCTTCAACATAGTCTTCAGATTCGACCAGGCCAGCAGCACTCATACCCGCTGCTAACATGGGCCCGCGTGAGCCATTGTGGTTCAGCGGGTGCCAACTGGGAATGCCGCGCCCTTCAGCCAAGCGCCGATACGCACAACTGGTGGGCATGTAATCCAATTCGTTTACGTTATCTGGGGTTATCACCACGCAGTCGGGCACATGCTCTTTGCGGTTGGCATAATCGGAACATAAACCGGTTTTTGTATCCAGCAAGCGGCAGCTCACATCAGTATATTGAATAACTTCCTGCGCGTCGTCTTCGTCGATCAACTTGTGCAAGCAGCATTTTCCGCACCCATCACAGAGAGATTCCCACTCGGCGTGAGTCATTTCTTGCAGTGATTTTTGTTCCCAGAATTTGGTGGTCATTGGCTGCTAACAACGCCCGACCATTGCCAGTGCCGTTCACCTTGGCGCAATTGCAATTGCAATTGATCACCTAATGCGAGAGCTGCGACACCTGCTGGCGTACCCGTTAGCACAATGTCACCGGGTTCTAGCGTAAATTGCTGACTGATATCGGCCAATAAATCCGCCATAGCGAAGATCATTTGGCTGCTATTGCCCTGCTGACGTAGCTCGCCATTCACTGACAAGCTGATTTCAAACGGCGATTCATTTTCTGCGTCAAATTCTGACGCAGGAATCATCTCGCTCAACACACAGGAGCCATCAAAAGCTTTTGCCCGCTCCCACGGTTGGCCTTGTGCCTTAAGTTCACTTTGCACTTGGCGCAGGGTTAAATCCAACGCCACGCCATACCCAACCACCGCCTGCATCGCATCTGCTGAATCTGCTTTGCGTAAGGTTTTACCAATATAAAGCGCCAACTCAATTTCGTGCTGGCATTCCCCCTGCCCCATGGGAATGGTTACTTCCGGAAGGTAGGTTATTGCGGATGGCGGTTTAATAAATAGCAGCGGCCGTGTCGGCAACGGATTATTGAGTTCGGCGGCGTGGGCAACATAATTGCGGCCCACGCACACGATTTTAGAAGGGCGTTGCGGCGTCATAAGTTACGAACGCGGAAAGCGAATACGATCAGACAAATAACCAACGGCCGCTACAAAGTAATGTGAGCGGTTCCAACGCATTAAGGCATCGTAGTTATTGTAAGCCAAAAATACCCGGCCTTGCTTATCGTCTGGGATAACAACAGACGCTTCAATGTCGTCACGCACTGGCAAATCAGAACCGTCATAGCGGCGCACACCAAGTTCTTGCCATTCAGCCAGCGACTTCTTCACCTTCAGCGAAGCTAAGTCACCATCAAAATTTTCCGGAATCAGAACCTGACGGCCCCAGGTTACGTCATCACGCCAGCCCACTGACTTCAAATAGTTTGCGGCTGAGGCAAATACATCGCCCATTGAGCCCCAAATGTCTTTGCGACCATCGCCGTCATAATCCACGGCATAAGCCATGAACGAGCTTGGCATAAACTGCGCTTGCCCCATGGCACCGGCCCACGACCCTTTCATTTGATCAATCTCAATGTGACCTTCTTCCACAATGGTCAGCGCATGCCAGAGTTCTTTCTTGAAAAACTCTTCACGGCGGCCTTCGTAGGCCATAGTGGTTAGTGCTGAAATTACATCCATACCACCGGTGAATGAACCAAAATTGGTTTCAATGCCCCACAACGCCACAATGAAGCGTGGCTGCACACCGTATTCGGCGCCAATTTCTTCAAGCAAATCTTGATGCTTTTCAAACATCTCAACGGCTTTCTTGGCTTTCCATTCCGGCACCGCACGCGGCAGATAGGTGTCTAAAGTGAGTTTAAATTCAGGTTGGTTGCGGTCAGCTTTTACTGAGCGCTGATAGAACTCGGCGTTGGCAAAGGCTGTTTCCAAGGTGCTTTCGCTGTAACCGTCGGCTAAGGCTTCTTTCTTAATGGCCTCAACGTAGGCCGCAAATCCTTCTGGACCTCTTTCCTCAGTGGTTTCCTGAGCGAGCAAGATTGGCGACGCCAACAACACAACCGCAGATAATAACGTACGGACTACTTGATTCATGACGCAGACTCCTGTTGTTGTTTCTTATGCGCATCCAATAAATTAGCTTCTTTCGGAGGCATTTGTAGGTAAAATCCCGATTCGTTCAGGTGCTTGGTAAGTTCTTCCATGCTTAAACGAGCAAACTTGCGCTCAGGTTTCAGCGCAACCGTCATTACATGTATAGGTTGACCAAAACTTTGCTGTAAAGGTTCAGGGATTTTTGTAAAGTCCGCCGGGTGCGGCATATACAAATACGTGTCAGCCCTTCGCGGACTGCGATAAATCGCACACAACATGCTTAACGATCTCGCTTAAAAATAGCTTCCAAAGATGTCTTCAGCTTAGCCCCACGCCAGTCAGTGTACAAGTCAGGTGGTGACAGGTCAGACTTGGCCTGTTCAGGAATTTGCCATTCCCAATGAATAACATCATTAATTTGGCGACGCGAAGCAATCATGCCAGGTTCCACTTGCAAGGTTTTCGCCAACGCAGCAACCTGTTGTTTAATCGCGTTAAATACCGGCTTATAGCCACGCATATCGGTTAAGCGTTCCATTTGCTTGGGTAGGTCGGTGCTCGCTTGGCCAGTTCGCACCGCCGCCAGCAATGAATCTCCCGCATAACGAATGGTTACCGGCGATAAATCAGTAATGCCACGTAAGTGACCCATATTCTGTGGCATGCGGCGCGCTAGCTCTAATAACGTATGGTCTTTCGCAACAAAGCCTAGCGGAATGTCTGATTTTTGCGCCCGGTCTAAACGCCACACCATCAACTCACGTAATACTGCCAGTTGTTGTGGATCACATTGCCATGCGTTTCCGAAAAACAAATACAGCCACATAGGTGGTGTTGTCTGCGCACGTTTTGCGACCTGCAGTGCACTTTCAGCTTCCACCAGAGCGAGCTTTTCAGCGTTCAACTCGGCCCGCAAACGCGGATAGATGTCGTGTAAATAGAACACATCCGCTGCCGCGTAATCCAGCTGCTCTGCCGCGAGCGGTCGTTGCAGCCAATCGGTACGCGACTGGGATTTATCCAATTCAACATCGTAATAATGTTTAACCATGGCCGCATAACCCATTGCGTCACCGATACCGGCAAACGCAGCCGCAATTTGCGTGTCAAAAATGTGTGTTGGAATTTGGCCCATGTTTTGCGCCAGAATTTCATAGTCCTCGCCGCCTGCGTGAATCACCACGTGCACGTTCGGATCTTTCAATAGCTGCCAAAATGGTTCGAGATCAATGCCCGCAACGGGGTCGATTAGCACCATCTGTTCACCTGCACGAACCTGCACCAGGCCCAACCGGGCATAATAGGTTCGGGTACGAACAAATTCAGTATCTAGAGCAAGGTATGGCGCTTGCCGAGCTTGCTCACAAAATGCGAGCAAGTCGGCGTTAGAGGTAATAACCTGAAATGGAAGCATGCGTTATTTCGACTTAGCCTCTTCTTCATCGCGTAGTTCACGACGCAGTATTTTACCGACATTGGTTTTTGGCAGTTCTTCACGGAACTCAACCAGTTTTGGTATTTTATAGCCGGTCATGTTTTCACGGGCGTAGCTAATCAGCTCTTTTTCGGTGAGTGATTTATCTTTACGCACCACAAATATTTTTACCTGTTCGCCCGATGAATCATGCGGAACACCTACAGCGGCAACTTCCAAAACTTTTGGATGATCAGCAATTACATCTTCAATTTCATTTGGATACACATTGAATCCAGAAACCAAGATCATGTCTTTTTTGCGGTCCACAATTTTGAAGAAGCCCTGCTCGTCCATCACACCGATATCACCGGTGGCAAACCAGTCGCCGTCTTTCATTACTTTTGCGGTTTCTTCTGGACGGTTTAAATAACCAACCATAACTTGTGGCCCACGAACTTGTATTTCGCCTGGCTCGCCCTGCGCGACTTCTTTGCCATCCTCATCAACCACACGCACGTCGGTTGACGGCAATGGAATTCCGATGGTGCCATTGTAGTGCTCAATGTCGGTCGGGTTCACGGTCACAACAGGCGAACATTCGGTCAGGCCATAACCTTCCAGCAAACGCGATTTGGTTACGCGTTCCCAGTGTTCTGCAACTGAGCGCTGCACGGCCATACCACCGCCCAATGCGATTTTAAGATGCGAGAAGTTTAAGTCTTTAAACCCTTCAGCGTGCAGCAAGCCGTTAAATAACGTGTTCACGCCAGAGATCATCGAGAACGGATATTTTTCCAACTCTTTGACAAAGGCTTTCATGTCGCGCGGGTTGGTAATTAGGATATTGCGACCACCGTGCTTCATGAAGGTCAGGCAGTTCGCGGTTAGCGCGAAGATATGGTAAAGCGGCAATGCAGTAACAATTGTTTCTTCACCATCGTTCACTAGCGGCGCAACAATCGCTGATACCATTTCGAGGTTCGCGACCATATTACGATGCGATAACATTGCACCTTTCGCTAGCCCTGTGGTTCCGCCAGTGTATTGCAAGAAGGCTAAATCGTCGCCGGTCATTTCTGGGCGTTCATAATTTGCTTTGGCGCCTTGCTTCAGAGCACTGCGAAAATCGACGGTGTTTTTAAGCTTGTAGCTTGGCACCATTTTCTTCACGTACTTCACTACCGCGTTAACTATCCAGCGCTTCGGTGCTGGTAGCATGTCGCCAATACTGGTAAGAAAAACTTTTTCTACCGGTACGTCGGCTTCAACTTTTTCCAGGGTATGGGCGAAATTATCTAAAATGACAATGGCTTTGGCGTTAGCGTCAGACAACTGATGCTTTAACTCACGTGGCGTATACAGTGGGTTGACATTCACCACCACTAAACCGGCGCGCAAAGCACCAAACAAGGCAATTGGGTACTGCAATAAGTTGGGCATCATAATCGCCAACGCATCGCCTTTCTTCATGCCTTGTTGTTGTAAATATGCAGCGAACTCGCGCGATAACGCGTCAAGTTCATTGAAAGTCATCTCTTGATCCATGTTGACGTAGGCAACTTTGTCGCCATAACTCTGGATACTCTGCTCGAAAATGTCGACCAGCGAATTAAAGTGGTCCGGATCGATGGTTTCCGGTACGCCAGCTGGATAACGTTTCAGCCAAATTTTATCCACGCGCTTCGTGCTCCTGAACAAATAAATTAAATATTGGAATTGTTATAACGCGCAATCATCGCATATCCGACCAGTGTTTCCTAGCCATTGTGCGCGCCAATCATCTGTGATAATAGCCCAATAATCGCAGTTGGTTGTTCCATATGCACATGATGCCCGCCTGCCACTTCATGCACCTTTAACTGAGGTACGTACGCTCCCCAATGTTCAATCGCTTGCTTCAAGCGCGCATGGCCGGTACTGCCAAGCACCACGCTGAATGGACACTCAATATGCTTTAACACGTCAGCAATTTGCGCAGCGGTAAGGCGCACCGGCGATTTCAAACGCAATTGCCCGTCGGCACGAAACCTGTAGTCTTTTTCGCCAAGTTGCTCAATGCCGCGTTCAACCAACAATGCCGCTAACTCACGGCTAAAATCCCCCGCTTGCACGCGGGCTGAAATAGCTGTTTCTAAGTCCCGATAATGCGGTCGGTGTTTAAACTGCTGCTGCCAACGACTCCGAAAGCCTTTGCGCAAGTCTTCGGTGGTTTCATCGGCGGAAGACGCCAGCAGGCCAAACGCCTCAACCGCAAGTAATTGTTCCACCCGTTGGGGTTCGATTCCGGCAAACATATTGGCAATATAGGCGCCCATAGAATGCGCTAGAAACGTTACTTGTGGCCATTGCTGTTGTTCGCAGATGAACCACAAGTCGTAGACATAATCCATAAACGGGTAGTAATTGCCCGGCGGCCGATGATCACTATGACCATGGCCTGCCCAGTCGAGCGCGATCAGTCGATAGCTGTCGGCCAAGTCACTGCGCATGAACGCATCTGCAATTGGAATAAAGCTATAAGCGTTGTCGAGCCAACCATGCAACGCCAGTAATGGCTTGCCTTCTTGGGCGCCCCAAGCAAGGCCACGAACGGTACCCCAGGGTAGCGCAAACGAAACAGGCTCAGCAGCGTGCTGAGCCTGTGCATAAAACGAGTTATTTTGAGTCATGAATAATGCTGCTTACTGACTAGTTGTTATCGGTTTTCGGTGAACCTTTTTCCATTACTGGGCTTGGTATGTACACCGGACGCGGATACGCAGGCCGTGTGTAGTAATAATGACGATACCACAGCGAATCATAATTCACTTCTATGCGTGTGTTTTCTTTACGCGCCGGCCATAAGTACTTGCCTGTTGCTTCTAACACTGGGAATAAATAGGTGTATTCACCAATGGTACCGGTTTCAGGCTCGGCAATGGTTCCAGCGAAGGTAACATGGCTGCCTTGCTTGTACACCATAGGGTCTACAAAACCATCTATTTTTGCACGGAAGCGGCCGTTACTTTGATCGCTCACCTGTGGCCGTCCCCAGCGCTGCAGCTCGAAATTCACCACTTCAATGACGGTGCCATTATCGGAGTTCTGCACATCCGCAATAACTCCACCCCACCGCGCTGGTTTACCCACCACGCTTTCAGGTTGTTCTAGCGCTGCACTGTAACTGACAAGTTCATCTTCGTTAGACACTTGCAATGCATCAGGAACCGCAGAACATGCTGTCAATACAAGTGACGCTATTAGTGCTATCCACAATTTCATACTGAGTACCTCACTGCTAAACCACAACCGACCGTTATGTTCGTCTTATATAGTAGTACTTGGAGCTGAGGTTTGCGTATTAAGTTCAAGAAAATTAACCAACAATTTATCGGCCCGGTAACTTTTTCCAGGCCACTTCATTACGTACATATAGTGGCTCAAGATCTGCTGCTTGCACCGTTGTACCGTGCTGTAACGCCCACTGCAACATATCTTCGGCTAGTGGCAAGGTTACATCGTCTAACACAGTTACAGCAGCACTGGGATTTAGCTCTGCTGCATAAGTTGTCCACCCCGTTCCGGCACCGTGAATGGTACTTTCGGCGTTGAGCTCGGCCCACCACGGTTGCACTGTAACGTCATCAAGCGGTGCCATCTGTTCGGTGGCTAGCTGTTGTGCATAGCCATTTTTATTAATAAACGGCGCAACATAAATTTCCTGCATACGTGCATCAATTGCACTGATAATCTGTTCAGAGCCATGCAAACGAATCGCTTGCTGCGCCAGTGCTATCAGCGTGCTCACTGGAATAACCGGCAAGTTTTGGCTAAATGCCAGCCCTTGTGCCACTGACACACCAATGCGCACCCCAGTAAAACTGCCCGGCCCATGGCCGACTACAAGGGCATCAACCGCGCTTAATTCAATCTGTTGCTCGGCAAGAACCTCTTGCACAAAAGCTAAAATGCGTTGCGAATGTTCCCGTGGCGTAATGGCGGCTCGCGTAACAACGCGCTCCCCTACTTTTAACGCGACTGAACACTGTTCGGTTGACGTATCTAACGCTAATACCGCATTCAAACTCACTCTGATTTCTCCAAGGTATCTAAAAACTCAAGCGCAACGGCTAAATCGCGTGTACGGCGCATGGCGGGTAAGCTTTGCAGAAACACACCACCGTAAGGCTTGGTCACTAAGCGTTGATCGCAAACAATCAACACCCCACGGTCATCGGCATCACGTATTAATCGCCCAGCGCCTTGCTTGAGTGCAATAATGGCTTGCGGCAATTGTACCTGAGCAAAAGGGTCAACTCCACGTAATCGGCAATCTTCAACGCGCGCTTGCAACAGTGGATCATCTGGACTCGCGAACGGTAACTTGTCGATAATCACGCAACGTAACGCGTCACCACGTACATCAACGCCTTCCCAAAACGATGATGTGCCTAGCAAAATACCGTTGCCCGCTGCGATAAACTGCTGCAGCAGCTCGCGTTTGCTGGTGCTGCCTTGCACCAGCAATGGCCGGTCGGTGCGCTCTTCGAGCTGTTTGGCGATAATTTGCAGCATGCGGTGGCTGGTAAACAGCACAAAAGTACCGCCGGTATGATTGTGATCAAGCACCTGCTCAACCACCTCAAGCAGCGCCTTGGGCATTTCTCGCTCATGGGGCTGTGGTAAATAGCGCGGCAAGCACAATAACGCTTGCTCAGCGAAATTGAATGGGCTCGATAAACACAGTGTTTCTGCCTGGTCGATACCGAGTTGATTGGTGAAATGGCTAAAATCTTCGCCCACTGCCAAGGTTGCAGAAGTGAATATCCAAGCCATCTCGCTCCGTTCAAGGTAGCCGCCAAACTTGTCCGCCACACTTAACGGCGTTTGATGCAGCGTCACTTGCCGTACTGTAGTTTCAAACCAGAAACTGAAGCCGGTGCGATCAACCTCTTGCAATTGATCCCATTTATGCAGGAATTGTACGCAGCGCTCGTAGGCATTATCCAAATCCTGGCTGCGCCCTAGCGCGTTTTTGCACACGTCGCGCAAAAAGCCTAAATGCTCGGCAACCATGTGCGCAGCCATACGCACTGACTCTTGCTGTGAAAACTGCCGCCAATTGCCGCGCATGGCATCATGCGGAAACACCAAGCGCCAATCTTTCAGGCTACCCAGTAGTTTGTCGGCGGCCTTATCCAACTGTTTCAGGTCTTTTAGTTCAGTTAAATACAAAACTTTGAGTTCGTGCGCCAGCTCTTGCAGCTGACGGCTTGATACGGCTTCGCCAAAATATTGACTGGCAATGTCCGGTAGCTGATGCGCTTCGTCAAACACCACCGCATCAGACTGCGGTACCAACTCACCGAAACCGACATCTTTAAGGGCCATATCGGCAAAAAATAGGTGATGATTTACCACCACCAAGTCAGCATCCATTGCGCGCTTACGCGCTTTAACCAAGTAGCAGTCGTCGTAATCCGGGCAGTCGCGTCCCAGGCAATTGTCCACAGTACTGGTTACCGAGGGCAGAATGGCCGCGTCTTCTTGTAAAATATTGATTGCGCCGACATCACCGTCTTCCGTTCGCTGCGCCCATTTTCTTACTTCGACCAACTGGCTTTGCTGTTCTTTGTTGAGTTCACCGCTGTGCGCTACCGCTTGATTCATTCGGTGCAGGCACAAATAATTGGCGCGGCCTTTGAGTAAAGCCACCATTTTGCGCGGCGCCAGGGCATCGCGCAGGGCTGGCAAGTCACGATGATACAACTGTTCTTGCAGTGCTTTGGTACCGGTTGAAATAATGGCTTTACCATCACTCAACAGCACCGGAACCAGGTAGGCAAAGGTTTTGCCGGTACCCGTTTCCGCTTCAACCACAAGTTGCGATTTCTTCGTGAGCGTGCGCTCTACCGCAGCCGCCATTTCGCTTTGAGATGCGCGCGGTCGAAACCCGTGCAAAGTACGCGCCAGCACGCCATCCGCTTGAAATTGTGAGGTAACTTTGGACATGAATTGTTTTTAGAATAAGTGATGCAGTAACTTTATCATAGAAACCCGTGATTCGTACGCTTCGCTATTCGTGTTTCGTCCGTGCTTCGCACTATTCGAATAGCGAAGTGCACCAACAGCGCAGCGCACGAATAACGAATAACGCCCTACCTATACAACTTGATACAACAAATCAGCGCAAACCTTAAAAACAGGCTTTATTCACAGATTTAAATTCTATACAATTGCATCATTAATCGAACAGCGAAGCGTGCGAAACACGAACAGCTCAGCGCACGAACAACGAGTACAGATTCATGCTAAACAACTGGCACCACCATCATCATATGAACTCTCGTTAGCCCAGCCTTAGAGCTGAAGGCTAACTCATTATTTTGGGGCTGCCTTCACCGAATCAATTAAAAAACCCCGCAAGGCACTCCTTCGCGGGGTTTTTTATTAGGAGCAAATTATGGTTGTAGATAAAAGTTCACAGCGATTAACCATCGCCATTCAAAAATCTGGTCGTTTAAGTAAAGAGTCGATTGCCCTGCTGCAAGCCTGTGGCTTTAAATTTAGCCTGCACGAAGCGCGTTTGTTAGCACACAGCAGCAACCAACCGGTTGACTTGCTGCGGGTACGTGACGATGACATTCCAGGCTTAGTTATGGACGGCGTGGTTGATCTTGGTTTGGTGGGTGAGAACGTTTTAGAAGAAGTTCGCCTTGAACGTCAGGCAACTAAGTTGGCCAGTACTGTACAACGTTTGCGCGCGCTCGATTTTGGCCAGTGCCGCTTATCGCTTGCCATACCAAAAGAAGAAAACTACACCGGCGTAAAAGATTTAGAAGGCAAACGCATTGCCACCACCTATCCGTACTTATTGCAAAACTACCTGCAACAGCAAGGCGTATCGGCTAGCAACGCTATTTTAACCGGCAGTGTCGAAGTTGCGCCGCGTGCCGGCTTGGCCGATGCAGTCTGCGACTTGGTCTCGACGGGTGCCACGCTAGAAGCCAATGGTTTGGTTGAAAAAGAAGTGATATTCCGCTCACAAGCGCAGTTGATTCAACGCCCTGAGCCATTGTCTGCAGCAAAGCAAGCGATCGTTGATCAGCTACTGCCACGTATTGATGGTGTGCAAATGGCGCGTGAGAGCAAATACATTATGCTGCATGCCCCTGTTGCTGCTCTTGAGCAAGTGGTTGAGTTGCTGCCGGGCGCCGAGCGCCCGACCATACTTCCGCTTAGCCACACCGACGAACTGGTCGCCGTGCACGTGGTAAGTACCGAAAAGTTATTTTGGGAAACCATGGAACAACTCAAAGAAATCGGTTGCAGCTCAATTCTGGTGCTACCAATTGAAAAAATGATGGGGTAAGTCATGCAGATCTTACAATGGTCACAATTATCGGCCGCCGAACAAGCGCAGGTTTTAGCGCGGCCAACGCAGTCACAATCGCGCGAACTGCAGCAACAAGTGGCAGATATTATTGATGCTGTCGCCACCGATGGCGATGCGGCGGTGTTGCGTTATACCCGTCAATTTGACTGCGACACGCTCACGCAGCTTCGTTACAGCGAGGCCGACATTATGCGTCGTGCTGAACTGCTTGAGCCTGCAGTAAAACAAGCCATTGATACTGCATACCAAACCATCAACACCTTTCACCAACAACAGAAGCCCAGTGATATCAGCGTAGAAACCTATCCGGGTGTGGTCTGCAGCCAGCGCTTTCAGGCCTTGCAGTCAGTTGGCTTGTACATTCCGGGTGGCAGCGCAGTATTGCCTTCCACCGCATTGATGCTTGGCGTACCGGCGCAAATCGCGAATAACCCACGCCGGGTGTTGGTTAGCCCTCCGGATAAAGACGGTGAACTTAGCCCTGCACTGATGTACGTTGCACAAAAATGTGGCATCACTGAAGTGTATCGCTGCGGTGGCGCGCAAGCTATTGCAGCGCTGGCGGTAGGTACAGAATCCATCGCACCCGTTGCCAAGATTTTTGGTCCGGGCAACAGCTACGTTACTGCAGCAAAACAACAAGTGGCACAGCGCAACGGCGGCCCAGCAATTGATATGCCGGCTGGCCCTTCTGAACTCTTGGTGATTGCCGATGATTCGGCCAACCCTGAGTTTGTTGCTGCAGACTTGCTCTCACAAGCTGAACACGGTGCCGATTCGCAAGTGCTCTTGCTCAGCCCAAGTGCGGCGCTAATTGACGCCACTCAGGCTGCTATTGCCCGTCAGTTAGAGGTACTGCCTCGCGCTGCTACAGCACGCAAGGCGCTCACTGAAAGCGCACTGATTCAAACCGATTCGTTAGAGCAAGCCTGCACTATTAGCGAACTCTACGCGCCAGAGCATTTGTCGTTGCAACTTGATAACGCTGACGACTATTTGGCGCAAGTGACGCAAGCGGGTTCTATCTTTATAGGGCACTACACGCCAGAATCTGGCGGTGACTATGCAACTGGCACCAATCACGTGTTGCCAACGTACGGCTTCGCGCGCAATTACAGCAGTTTGGGCTTGCTCGACTTCTATCGGCGTTATACCACGCAGAACGTGTCAAAAGAGGGCTTAAGCGGCTTGAGCTCGGCGATTATTACCCTTGCCGAAACCGAAGGTTTACGGGCTCACGCGCGCGCCGTTAGCATCCGCTTGGAGGACAAGCCATGAGCTTAGCAACCCAGTTGCAGCGCGCGCGCTTGGCGCAATTAACCCCTTACGCCTCAGCGCGACGCAGCATGAGTGGCGGTGCGGTATGGCTTAACGCCAACGAAGCTCCAACAACACCCAGCTTGACTGCCGACCAGCAACAATTGAACCGTTACCCAAGCTTTCAAAGCGAACGGCTCAACGGCGCCTATGCTGATTACGCTGGCGTGCAAACCCAGCAAGTGCTCAGTTGCCGCGGCAGTGATGAAGCCATTGACCTGTTGATTCGCAGCTTTTGTGAGCCTGGGCAAGATAGCATTATGATAACCACGCCTACTTACGGCATGTACGCGATTAGCGCACAAACACACGGTGCTGGCGTGATTGATGTGCCATTGCGTAAAGCGCAAGACGCGTCACTGCAATTTGATCTTGAAGGTATGGCTAAACAGCTGACGGCCGCCGGTAAGCGTGTCAAACTGGTGTTCGTGTGCAATCCTTCGAACCCAGTGGGTAATAGCCTTAATTTAGCCGACGTTGAACAACTGCTGGAGCTAGTAGGTGAGCAAGCGTTAGTCGTATTGGACGAAGCTTACATTGAGTTTGCCGCGGCCAGTGGCGTGCAGCAACTGAACACCATTGCCAGTTGGTTGAGCAAATACCCACAACTGGTGGTATTGCGAACGTTATCCAAGGCATTCGGTCTGGCAGCTATTCGCTGTGGCTTCGCGTTAGCTAATACCGATGTGATTGACGTGTTACGCAAAGTTATTGCGCCCTATCCCATGCCACAGCCTTGTTTAGACATTGCTGAGCGTGCGCTAAGTGGCGCTGGCATTTCCGCGATGCAACAGTTGGTGGCTGACACCGTGGCGCTGCGCGATGCCTTTATCAAACAGATTATGGCTAAGCCGTGGGCATTAAAGGTTTGGCCTACTTGCACCAACTTTGTGCTGGTGAGCGTGCCTGATGCAAGCGAGCTGGTGAGCCAATGCAGTGCCGCCGGTGTACTGATCCGAAATCAATCCGCCCAACGCGGCCTGGACAATACAGTACGCATGAGTATCGGCAGTGCCGACGAGATGAACCAGTTATTGGAGGTATTACCATGAGCTCAGCAAATGCTCAGAAAATTTTGTTTATCGACCGTGACGGTACCCTAGTAGAAGAACCGGCGATTGATAAGCAACTCGACAGTGTCGACAAGCTGGTATTTGAGCCAGACGTTATTCCTACCCTGTTGGCGTTGCAAAGCAAAGGCTACCGCTTGGTGATGGTGTCCAACCAAGATGGTTTGGGCACGGACAGCTTTCCGCAAGCAGATTTTGAAGCGCCCCATAACTTAATGATGGCGATATTCAGCTCGCAAGGCATCCGCTTTGACGACGTGCTCATTTGCCCACACTTCGACCAAGACAACTGCAGCTGCCGTAAGCCAAAACTGGGCCTGGTGCGCGACTACCTGGTGCAAGGCAAAGTCGACTTTACCGATTCATACGTTATTGGCGACCGCGATACTGATCTACAACTCGCCGAAAACATGGGCATTCAGGGCATCCGCTATGACCGCACCAGCAATGGCTGGCAAGCGATTGGTCACCAACTGTTAAAACAGCCAAGACAAGCGACTGTGCAGCGCACCACCCGTGAAACCGATATTCGCGTTGCGGTTGATTTAGATGCAGCCCAACCGATAGAAATTAGCACCGGCATTGGCTTTTTTGACCACATGCTCGAACAGATAGCCACTCACGGCGGCTTTTCATTGCAGCTTAATGTGCAAGGCGATTTGCACATAGATGAACACCACACGGTTGAAGACACCGCCTTAGCCTTTGGACAGGCGCTGCGCCAAGCATTGGGTGACAAACGTGGCATTGGCCGTTTTGGCTTTGCCCTGCCGATGGATGAATGCCGTGCCGAATGCCTGATTGATTTATCGGGTCGCCCGTACCTGCAATTTGCAGCGGACTTTAGCCGCGATACCGTCGGTGAACTTTCCACCGAAATGGTTGGCCACTTTTTCCGCTCTATCAGTGATGCCATGGCTATTTCGTTGCACGTAAGTACCACTGAAGGCAATGCCCATCACCAAGTAGAAAGCTTGTTTAAAGTGTTTGGCCGCGCATTACGCCAAGCCATTGCCCGCAGCGGTAGTGACGAATTACCGTCAAGCAAAGGTATGTTGGCATGAGTAGCAAGCAGTTGGTTATTGTTGACACAGCCTGCGCCAATTTAAGTTCAGTGCGCTTTGCCTGCGAGCGCTTGGGTATAAAACCTGAAGTAACGGCTGATATCGCGCGCATTCAAGCCGCCGACCGGGTTATTTTACCCGGTGTGGGTACCGCGCAAGCAGCCATGCGCAATTTGCAGCGCTTAGAGCTTGTAGACACCTTGCAGCAGCTGCAACAGCCGGTGCTGGGTATCTGCTTAGGTATGCAACTGCTCACCACCTGGTCCGCTGAAGGTAACGTGGATTGTTTAGGCGTAATTCCTGCCCAGACGCTGCGTATGCAAGCCCAGCAGCAACCGCTGCCGCACATGGGCTGGAACACTGTCACTGCAGTTGGCGATAACCCGTTATTGCATGGCCTTGCGCAACCTGAGTGGTTTTATTTTGTCCATAGTTATGCAGTAGCACCCGATGCGGCAACTATCGCCACCTGTGATTATGGTCAACCTTTTGCTGCGATGATCCGCCACCGTAATTATTTTGGGGCACAATTTCATCCGGAGCGCTCAGGTAGCGCTGGCAGCAAATTATTAAAGAATTTCCTGGAGTTAACTGATGCTAATACCCGCGCTTGATTTAATTAATGGTGAGGTAGTTCGCTTACAACAAGGCGATTTCGCGCGCCAAACGACCTTTGCTCGCAACCCATTGGCATTGGTCGCAGCCTATCAGCAAGCAGGTGCACAATGGCTGCACTTGGTTGATCTTGACGGCGCACGAGATCCAGCTAAACGGCAGCTTGGTCTCATTGAAGAAATCACCGCCGCAACCACCATGAACGTACAGATTGGTGGCGGAATTCGAACCCGCGACGATCTTGACCGGTTATTTGCAGCGGGCGTACAACGCGCAGTGATTGGCTCCATCGCTGTACGCAGCCCACATTTGGTACAACAGTGGCTGCAAGAGTTCGGCTCCGATGCCATCGTATTAGCACTTGATGTGAATATTGATGCGGGCGGCACTGCCTATGTGGCAACCCACGGCTGGCAACAAACCTCTGATTTGACTCTGAATCAAATGATTGAAGATTTTCTGCCTTATGGGTTACGGCATGTGTTGTGTACCGATATTAGCCGCGACGGTATGCTCAGCGGCACCAATGTGGATTTATACCGCCACCTTAAGCAGCAATACCCGCAGCTGGTTATTCAGGCATCGGGCGGTGTTGCTGGCCTGGCTGACTTAACCGCATTACAGGCCATTCATTGCGACGCCGCTATTTTAGGCAAGGCCTTGCTGACCGGACAGTTTACCCTTGAGGAGGCGCTTGCATGTTGGCCAAACGCATAATCCCCTGCTTGGATGTTCGTAACGGTGAGGTAGTAAAAGGCGTTCAATTTCGCAACCATGAAGTGATTGGTGCCATTGAGCCCTTAGCCGAGCAATATGCCCAAGCGGGTGCCGACGAATTAGTGTTCTATGATATCACCGCCTCGTCGGATGCACGGGTGGTTGATAAGTCTTGGGTTGAGCGTATTGCGCGCGTGATTGATATTCCATTCACCGTTGCTGGTGGTATTAGCTCCATTGCACATGCCCAGGAAATACTGGCCATGGGTGCCGATAAAATTTCCATCAATTCACCGGCGCTGCGTGATCCTGAATTGATCAACACCTTGGTCGACGAATTCGGTCAGCAGTGTATTGTGATTGGTATCGATAGCTTCTACAACGAGCAAACCGATACCTATGACGTGTACCAATTTACAGGCGACGAAACCCGCACACAAAAAACCAACTGGCAAACCCGTGCATGGTTGCGTGAAGTTGTAGCGCGGGGCGCTGGCGAGATTGTACTGAACTGCATGAACCAAGACGGCGTGCGCAAAGGTTATGATATTCCGCAACTGTTCAGCTTGCGCGCTGATTGTCCGGTGCCGTTAATCGCTTCCGGCGGCGCGGGTAGCATCGAGCACTTTCACGATGTGTTTAATCAAGCCAACGTAGACGGTGCGTTAGCCGCTTCCGTATTTCATAAAGGGTTGATTCAAATCAGCACCCTCAAACAGTCATTAATCGACGCGGGCATCGCAGTGCGACCGGCGTAAGCAAGGGATAGAGTTATGCTAATTACTCAAGCCAATACCAATCAAGTCGACTTTGCCAAAGGCGAAGGGTTGCTGCCTGCTATTGTGCAGCACGGCTTAAGTGGCGAAGTACTCATGCAAGGCTACATGGATGCCGCCGCATTAACGAAAACACTGGAAACCCAGAACGTGACGTTTTTCAGCCGCAGTAAACAACGCTTGTGGACCAAAGGGGAAAGCTCCGGCCACACCTTGCAGCTTCTAAGTGCACATACCGACTGTGACCAAGACAGCTTATTGCTACTGGCATTGCCGCAAGGCCCTACCTGTCATTTAGGTACACGCAGCTGTTTTAGCGACGCGGCCGCATTGCCAATGTTGCAAAAGCTTATGGATACCATTGAGTCACGCAAAGGTGCGACGCCCGATAGCAGTTATACCGCATCGCTATTTGCTCAAGGCATAAAACGCGCCGCGCAAAAAGTTGGGGAAGAAGGTGTTGAAGTAGCACTCGCCGCAACCGCGGGCGACAACGACGAGTTACTCAATGAAAGTGCCGACCTGCTCTACCATTTACTGGTGGTGCTCGCCGCGCGAGATTTGTCTGTTAACGATGTGCTTGCGGTACTGCAACAGCGGCATCAGTCCTGAGCCGCTGCCTGCTCAAAGCGTGCACTGTGATCGCGCTTGTAACGGCGGCTGACAATCAGCAGTCGCCAACTTAACAACACCGCGGCCACGCTTAAGCCAACAATAAAGCCAATCCACATACCGGCAGCGCCCATAGCCGGTACTATCCAATCGGTTAACGACAAGATAATCCCCAAACTTAACCCAAATGGCCAATACGACACAAAGGTAATAAACATGACAACCTTGGTGTCTTTGTAGCCACGCAATGTACCGATAGCAATGGCCTGGAAGGTATCTGATAGCGTGAATATTGCCGCCAGCCCCATTAGCGTGGCAGATAGCTGAATGACCGCCTGATCGTCCGTATAAAGCCCCGCCAGCCATGCGCCAGCAAGGTACATGATCAGCCCGTTCACCGCCGCAAAGCTCATACCGTACAGTGTTGCTAATTTATGACTCAACATGGCGTTCGCCGGGTTCCCTGCCCCCAGCGCAAAGCCCACGCGCAGGGTAACCGCCATGGATAAACTCAGTGGTACCATGTAGACCAATGAGGAGATATTGAGGGCAATTTGATGGCTGGCCACCACCGTAGCGCCAAGCGGTGCAATCACCAAGGCAGCAGCCGCAAACAGGCTCACCTCGAAGAACATCGACGTGGCAATCGGGAAACCCAACCGCAAAATGTACCAAATATCGTCCCAGTTCGGTGCATGAAACTGCTTGAACACCTGCAGTTTTTTAAACCGTTCCACCACCGACACGTACACCAACATGCCCAGAGCCATCACCCACAGCACAATGGCTGTCGCCAATCCACACCCAGCACCGCCGAGCGCAGGCATGCCAAACTCACCATAAATAAAGATGTAGTTAACCGGAATATTCACGATTAAACCCAGCACGCCAATAACCAGCGACGGTACGGTGTGCGATAAACCCTCGCAGAAATTACGCAGCACCATGTACATCACTAGTGCCGGTATCCCGAAACTGACGAAGTACAAGTAGTCTAATGTAACCCGACGGAATTCTTCTTCGACGGTCATGGCATTGAGTATGAGTGGCGCACACATGATCACGGCTAAGCACAGCACTCCGCCGGCCAACGCCGCGTAGATGCCCTGCTGCACCATATTGCCCACTTTGTGTTGCTTACCGGCGCCGTCAAAATGCGAAATAATGGGTGCCAGTGCGAGCGCCAGGCCTAAAATTAAGAGTGTTGAAGGTACCCAAATGCTGCCCCCAACCGACACTGCGGCAAGATCAGTGGCACTGACACGCCCGGCCATGAGCGTATCGACCACGCTCATCAGCATTTGCGTTAATTGCGCAATCAAAATAGGCCCGGTAAGGCGGCCTAACTTAATCGACTCAACCCACCAATGATTTGGTTGTTGCACGTTTGCTACTCCTAGTCTGAGCCGAATAAGGCCCAACCAGCATCCAGGGTTTCTATGAAACGGTTAATTTGGTCGGCGGTATTATACGCCCCTAATGACACTCTGACGACCGCTGGCAGCTGCCAATGTTGCAATAAAACTTGCGCACAATGATGACCGGCCCGCACCGCAATATTATGTTGATCAAGCCATGCTGCAATGTCGTAGGCTTGAAAGTTATCGCTATAAAACGCCACGGTTGGCGTGTGGGCAGTACCGCTTGGCAATACGCTTAGCCACTCACGCGCGTGCAAGTGTTGCACCAACAGGGCCCGCAATTGTGTGAGACGCGCATGCGGTTGCTGTTGTTGCAGCCAATTCACCCCTGCTGCTGCGGCCACCGCTGCGCCAGTGTTGGGGCTGCCTGCCTCAAATTTATGAATGCTGTCAATCCAGGTTGCAGTGGTTTCGGTAACCTGCTGCACAATACCGCCGCCTACCTGAAACGGCGCCATGACCGACCATAGCTGAGGCGCTAGATAAGTAACCGCGCAGCCGTTCAGCCCATACACTTTATGCGCACTAAAAATTAGTGCATCGCAATGCCAGCTAGCTATGTTTATATCACTGTGCGCAGCGATTTGGGCTGCGTCAACAATGGTTATAGCACCCTGTTCACGGGCTGCTTGCAACAGCGGTTGAATATCAAATATTGCGCCCGTCACATTGCTGGCTGCCGTAACACTAACAACCCGCGTGCGGGCATTTAACAGATGTTGCCATGCCCCAAGTTCACCGGTTTGCCGATCAATTGGAATGTATCTCAGTTTTAAATCATGAAGTTGCGCGAGGCGTTGCCACGGCAAAATGTTCGCATGATGTTCAGCGGCACTTAATAGGATTTCATCGCCGGCTTGCCAATCAATCGGAAGTTGCTGCGCAAGACCATTTAAGGCAGCAGTGGTTGATGCCTGCAAGGTAACATTTTCGGCATTAGCACCAATAAAATCCGCAAGTGCGGTGCGTGCTTGCTCAAGTGCTGTCGTCGCTGCCCGCCCAAGCTGATGACTGGCACGATGCACATTGGCATGATGCTGTTGGTAATAAGCTGTGTAGGCTTGCAACACCGCATCCGGTACCTGACAGGTCGCCGCGCTATCGAAATAGATAAAATCAGGATTCTGGCGAAGCAACGCGAACTCTTTCATGCTCGTATAACCTACACGTTTGGAGTTAAACCAGACACTCAGCGTCACGATGACGGGTGACAAAATCAACAATCGCAGGGTTCACCAACTGCGGATGTGTGACCGGCCCCATATGTCCGCAGTCCAGCGTTTCTGACTGCGCATCCGGCAGCACCTGCAGGAGGTGGTGCGCAACACAGCGGGCACTTTCTTGCGTATACTTGCCTTGCAGTAATAATACTGGGACAGTCACGTTGCGATAATCGGATAGCTTGTGCGGCTCGCCCATAAGTGCGGCGAAATCACGCGTGACTTTAGCTGCCTGAGCCGTCATACCGGCGCGAATCCGCTCCGGTAATGCATCGAAAAAGCCCGGTTGATTCCAATAATCAACAAACCCACGTGTCGCGGCTTCCGCATCTTCTTGATACATCTGTGCGGCGATTCGTTCAATTTCAGCGCGGGCGGGTTCATTGGCTTCCAGTACATGAAATGCCACTGGCTCAAACACCACCAGTTCGCGTACTGGCACCGGCTGCTCAAGCGCGAGCTTTAACGCCAAAGCACCACCATACGAATGGCCAACTAAGGTAATAGGTTGTTGTTGCCACTGCATTGCCGCAATCGCTTCCAGTACACGGGGTAATTCATCGTCAAAGCGAAACGCTTCTGCTTCAATGTCATCAGTCGCCGGTGCTTTACCATAGCCCAATAAATCAATCGCCAAGATGTCGAAATGCGCACCAAGCTCTTGAATGAGCCCGCGCCATTGGCCGCTGTTACTTTGCGAACTATGCAATAACAGTAATGGTGGTTTACCTACGGCGCCAAAGCGATGTACGCCGGCTGGCAAAGTCATAAAGCACCACCAATGAAGGCACCGATCAGATATCCGGCTTGCAATAACAGCACACTAAAGGTACCCAGTACGCCAACGGTGCGTGCCCACGATGGCCCAACCGACATGGTTAAACCCAAAGCATGACAAATACGCGCTACAAATAGTGCTGCACCCAAGCCATACAATAAATCTACCGCAGCACCTTGCAGTTCCATTACTACCAACAACAATAGCGATAACGGCACGTATTCTGCAAAATTACCGTGAATGCGCACTGCAACTTTTAAGTCTTGTGAGTCGCCGGTTCCCAGACCAACACGGTCACGCCAGCGTAAGCGAATAATATTCACTGATAAGGCAAAATATAACAGGGTAAGTAATCCTGCATACAACATGCTAATTGGCAGATTGATATCCATGGCTGATTTCCTTGTTCTTATATGATGACATGAAGTTAGCTACAAAAAAGCCCACACAAGGTGGGCTTTCGAATTCTACGTTCGTGCGCTGAAGGTTACTTCAATAAACGACCAAGTTCGTTACTGATATCTTCAACGTCACCGGTTCCATCAACTTTGTGGAACTTAACCTGACCTTGTTCAGCTAGTTTACGATAATATGCCACCAAAGGCTCGGTTTGTTCATGATAAATTGACAGGCGCTTACGCACGGTTGTTTCTTTGTCATCATCACGAATTACCAAATCATCGCCAGTTTCATCGTCTTTCCCTTCAACCTTAGGTGGGTTGTAGGTTACATGGTACACACGGCCTGAACCTGGGTGTACCCGACGGCCTGCCATGCGCTCAACGATAACTTCGTCTGGCACATCAAATTCCAATACCACGTCTACATCAATGCCGGCAGCATGCATGCCGTCAGCCTGTGGAATAGTACGTGGGAAACCATCAAGCAAAAAGCCATTTTGGCAGTCCGGCTGTGCCACACGCTCTTTCACCAAGCCAATCATGATGTCATCCGACACCAGTTTACCGGCATCCATTACGGCTTTGGCTTGTTTACCTAAGTCGGTACCTTCTTTAATTGCAGCGCGCAGCATGTCACCCGTTGAGATTTGCGGAATCCCAAAGGTTTTCATCAAAAACTGCGCTTGCGTACCTTTCCCTGCGCCCGGAGCGCCCAACAGGATAATGCGCATGAACAACCTCTTCTTACTTAATGTGTTTAATGCGGAAAAGTTAAGGTCGAACTTTACCTTGCAGTAACAGGCTTTACAAGTCCGAGCATTGCCGACTTTGGTCTGACAATGCCCGAAATTAGCGTATTTGCTGCAATTTTCCGCAATTTGGAAGTTTCAGCAGCATTTAGCTCTGGGTAAGCTCCAACATCAGCTTGTTCAACCGCGCCACAAACTGCGCTGGGTCTTTCAAACTGCCACGCTCAGCTAAGGTAGCCTGATCAAATAGCACGTGCGCCCATTCGCCGAAACGTGCGTCGTCATCAAGCCCTGCTATGCGCTGCACCAAAGTATGTTCTGGATTAATCTCAAAAATATACTTGGTTTCCGGCACTTTTTGGCCGGCCGCTTCCATTAGCTTGGCCATTTGGGTGCTCATGTCGTTGTCATCAGTGACAATACACGCTGGTGAATCGGTTAAACGATGCGTTACGCGCACTGATTTAACTTTATCGCCAAGTGCTTTTTCAAAGCGTTCCAATTGCGTTTCAAAAGCTTTTTCAGCCTCTTCATGCTGCTTCTTGGTGTCTTCGTCTTCAAGGTCACCAAGATCAAGATCGCCGCGTGTCACAGACTGGAATGGTTTCTCTTTATAGTCGGTCAAGTGACTCATGAGCCATTCGTCAATACGCTCTGACAACAGCAGAACTTCAATGCCTTTCTTACGGAATATCTCTAATGCTGGGTTGTCACGTGCAGCTTCATAGCTGTCAGCAACAATGTAGTAGATTTTGTCCTGCTTATCCGACATCCGTTCAAGGTACGCATCAAGGCTCACTTTCGCCTCGCTGGTATCTTCATGTGTTGACGCAAATCGTAATAAACCAGCGATAAGTTCTTGGTTCGCATGGTCTTCGGCCGGGCCTTCTTTCAATACCGCACCAAAGGTATTCCAAAACTCTTGGTATTTTTCGGCATCGTCTTTCGCCAGCTTGCTCAACATGCTCAAGATTTTCTTCGTGCTACTGTTGCGCATTGAACGGGTAATCTTGTTGTCTTGCAAAATTTCGCGCGACACGTTCAGTGGCAAGTCTGCAGAGTCCATCAAACCACGCACAAAACGCAGGTAGGTTGGCATCAGCTGCTTGGCGTCATCCATAATGAACACGCGTTTCACATAAAGCTTAATACCGTGCTGTGTGTCGCGGTTCCAAAGATCCCACGGTGCACGCTTTGGAATATACAACAAGCTGGTGTATTCCGAGGTGCCTTCCACCTTGTTATGGCTCCACAGCAGTGGGTCATCAAAGTCATGGGCGATGGTTTTGTAGAATTCTTTGTAGTCTTCGTCTGAAATATCCGCTTTCTCACGCGTCCACAAAGCCTGGCCTGAGTTAACTGCTTCCCAGCCATCTTGCTTGCCGTCATCATCGCGTTTCGGCATTTGTACCGGAATACTCAAATGATCAGAGTATTTGGTAATAATGCTCTTCAAACGAAATTCGTCGAGGTACTCGTTGGCGTCTTCGCGCACATGTAAAATAATATCGGTACCGCGTTTGGCCTTATCGATTTCGCGCAAGTCGTACTCACCCTCACCGCGTGAAGACCATTCTACGCCTTTGTCAGCGCCTGCCGCGCGGGTACGCACAGTGACGCTGTCCGCAACAATAAATGACGAATAAAAACCAACACCAAACTGACCGATTAAACGGCTGTCTTTTGCTTGGTCGCCAGAAAGCTGGCTAAAGAAGTCGGCGGTGCCTGACTTTGCGATGGTACCAAGATTGGTCATTACTTCTTCGCGGGTCATACCAATACCGTTATCACTGATGGTAATGGTGTTAGCGTCTTTATCAACACTCACGCGAACCGCCAGTTCCGCATCATCAGCTAACAAGCTGCTATCGCTTAACGCTTTAAAACGTAACTTGTCAGCGGCATCCGATGCGTTTGATACAAGCTCGCGCAGAAAGATTTCTTTATTTGAATAAAGTGAATGAATCATTAGATGAAGCAATTGCTTCACTTCGGTTTGAAAACCATGGGTTTCTGCTTGACGGGTCTCCGCCATAGTGATCTCTCCTACACTATTTCTGGGTTAATCGAATGTGATTAAATGAGGTATAGAAGAAAGATGGGGGTGGCACCGATGTTTTCAAGCGCCATTGGTGTAATTTAACCAATTAATGCCTAATTAATTGTTCTCCATGGTTTTACGGCCGCTGAATGCATGCCCCAACGTTGCTTGGTCGACATACTCCAGTTCGCCACCAACTGGCACCCCATGGGCAATACGCGAGGTGCGTATTTGACGGGCCCGCGCTAGGTCGGCAATAAAGTGTGCGGTGGCTTCGCCTTCAACCGTCGGGTTGGTTGCTAAAATAATCTCTTCAATCGGTTCTTGCTGTAAGCGCTTCGCCAGTATGTCTAAGCCAATATCTTCAGGGCCAATGCCATCGAGTGGCGAAAGGTGGCCCATAAGCACAAAGTAGCTGCCTTGATACTGGCCTGTTTGTTCAATCGCTAGCACATCCGCCGGTGTTTCAACAATGCACAGCAAACCGCTGGTGCGGCGCTTCTCATCGCTACAAATGGCACATACATCTTCTTCTGTTAGGGTGCGGCATTGACTGCAATGCCCCACCCGCTCCACCGCTTCGGTAAGCGCCTGCGCCAAGCGCAAAGCACCTTCACGTTGACGTTCCAACAGTTGAAACGTCATACGCTGAGCGCTCTTTGGTCCTACACCAGGCAATAAGCGCAGTGCGTTCACCAATTCTTGTATCGCAGGACTAAGACGCATGCTGGAGCCTTTTGTTAAAACGGCATCTTGAAACCTGGTGGCAAGTTCATGCCGCCAGTTACTTCAGCCATTTTTTCTTTGCTGGTTTGTTCAACGCGGCGAACTGCGTCATTGATTGCCGCAGCAACCAAGTCTTCAATCATTTCGTTGTCGTCGTCTTCGAATAGGCTCGGATCAATGCTGACACGACGTACGTTATGATTACCTAGCATGGTTACTTTCACCATGCCGGCACCGGCTTCGCCAGTCACTTCTAAATTTGCGATTTCGGCCTGCGCTTTTTGCATGCGATCTTGCATCTGCTGCGCTTGCTTCATCATGTTACCCATTCCGCCTTTAAACATAACTACCTCTATTCGCTTTAATTATTCAGGTTTTACAGAGTCAGCGTTAAGCTGTGCTCCAAATGTACGTTCAAGTTGCTGAGCAATTTCATCATCTGCTAATGATTGCTTGGCAATGTCCAATCGATGCGCATTGATGCGCTGTTGAATCTCAACCGGCGTTGCGGCAGCGGCGTCGCCCACCAAAATATCCTGCAAAGTCATATCAAACTGGGCCGCCATCACTTCTTTAATGGTGCCTACAGCGCCATCATTCAACAGGTAAGCCCAATTTTTTCGCACCATCAAAACATACGCGTCGTTATTTTTCTGCAGTACGCTGTTGCGGGCAAGTTGACGTGTAAGTCCATGCAAGTCGAGCTCATCGATCATCGCAGCCCATCGGTCGATTTCTGCGGCACGTTTGGTGGTGGCAGTGATTTCGCTTTCCAGCTCAGGAAGTTGTTGCGTAGGTGGCTGCGTATGCTCCTGATGCTGAGCAGCAGGTTCTTCAACTTGCCCCGGTGTCGGTTCATGCCCGGTATCTTCAACCGGCTCATGCGCTGGCACTTCAGGTTCGGAAGGTTCCTCTGGCGCAGTTTGAATTCGGGCAGCTTGTTCGGCTACTTCAGGATTTTTTTTTTGCGACAGCGCATCGCGCGTTGCTAGCAATGCTTGCAAGTCGTTCGGTCGCGTGCTCTCAGGTTGCGTGTCAGGTTCAGGCTGTTGCTGTTGTTCAGGTTTAGGTTTAGGCTCAGGTTCTGGTTCAGGTTCAGTCTCTGCTTCAGGTTCAGGCTCTGGCTGTGGCGCTGTCAGGTTCGAAGGTGGTGGCGCGGTGGCAGTAACCGTCTTCGTTTTGGTGACCATTTCTGCCGGTGCTTCTACCACTTCAAGATACTCTGGTCGAAATGCCATTAGGCGTAACAGTGTCATTTCCACACCGCTGCGTACATCACTGGCGTAATTAAGATCACGGCGCCCCTGCACCAAAATATCGTAGAAAACTTGTAGCAGCTCGGCCGGCAATTGCTGTGCTAAGTGCTGCGCTGCAGGCTCAAGGCCCGTTGCTTGTGCTGTCGCTGGTACTGCTTTAAATAACGCCAACTCATGCACTAAATTTTGCATTTCAGGTAACAGACCACTTAAGTCAGGTACCTGACCCGCAACAGCATCCAAAGTTTGCAGCATCACTTCAGCATCACCGGCCAACAATTGCTGCATCAACTGAACCAATTGATAACTTGGCACACTGCCAAGCATTTGCTGAACACCGGCCATGGTTACAGCATGATCGCCCTGCGCTATCGCTTGATCCGTTAAACTTAATGCATCGCGCAAGCTGCCCTGCGCTGCTCGTGAAAGGGCTTGAACTGCCGCTTCATCGAACTCTATTGATTCGGCCGCTAAAACTTTCTGCAGATGCCCAGCAATTTCATCCCGTGACAATGCCTTCAGATTAAACTGCAAGCATCGCGATAAAACAGTAATGGGTAATTTTTGAGGATCGGTTGTCGCAAGCAAAAACTTCACATGCTCTGGCGGTTCTTCCAGCGTTTTAAGTAACGCATTAAAGCTGTGCCGAGATAACATATGAACTTCATCGATAAGATAGACTTTATAGCGGCCTTGTGTTGGCGCATATTGCACGTTATCAAGCAACTCACGTGTGTCTTCAACTTTGGTACGTGACGCCGCATCAATTTCTAGCAAGTCGACAAATCGGCCCTGATCAATGGCTGTACACGCTGAACATTGACCACACGGTTCAGCAGTTACGCCTTTCTCGCAGTTAAGGCTTTTGGCAAGAATACGCGCAATTGTCGTTTTACCAACACCACGGGTACCGGTGAGTAGCCACGCATGATGCAAACGGCCTGTTTGCAGCGCGTTAAAGAGGGGTTTTAGCACATGCTGCTGCCCCACTACCTCACTAAAATTTCGTGGTCGCCACTTGCGTGCGAGAACTTGATAGCTCATTGCCAATATCTTCTTAATCGGTCGCTTCAGATAAGCAATTAACTTACCTTAAAAAGAGCACAGGGTATAGTATGGAATCGCTGCTTGTTCTAATCGCTGAGCACCTGGTAAGTCGGATAAGGTAATCACAAAAGCGCATTCGATAATGGTTGCTTGCTGCTTGGTTAGCATCTCGACAGCGGCCAAAATTGTACCCCCAGTTGCTAACAAATCATCGATAACAACAATACGATCGTCTGCGGTAATATCTTCTGCGTGCAACTCAAGGGTGTCTTCGCCGTATTCTAACGCATAGGCTTGCGACACTATCTTGCGTGGCAACTTACCCGGTTTGCGTAACGGAACAAAGCCTACACCCATTGCGTACGCCAGTGCAGTTGCAAATATAAAGCCGCGCGCTTCAATTCCGACAATTTTAGTAACGCCTTGGTCGCGATACCGCTCCGCAAGCGTATTAATGGTTTGGCGAAACGCCGCACCATCAGCCAATAATGGCGTAATATCGCGAAAAATAATACCCGGCTTCGGGTAGTCTGGAATGGCTCGAATATAGTCAGCTATCTGCATTAAATGTCTCAGGCAGTTGTCTGTTGTGGTTCACCTGTAGCTGCCGCTAAGTCAGTTAACAAACCAAGCAAGCGTTTTGCATCAACAGGTTTTGGAAGGCACAAGTTCGCGCCCGCTTTGTCAGCTAGCGGCTGCACTTGCGATGCATCTTGTGTGGTCATCAATATAATAGGGGTTTGTTGATATTGCTCTATTTGGCGCAGGCTCTTTATTAAAGACAAGCCATCCATTAAGGGCATTTTATGATCAACCAATACCACATCAAAATGATGATTTTTACTACGATTTAAGCCGTCAAGGCCATCATTGGCGCAACTTATCGTAAACGGGCTTTGTTCGATAATTTGAACAAGTTGATCCCGCGTCGCTGGCTTATCCTCAACCAGCAATAATTGAAGTGACATAACGTGCCTTTTTAACGTAACAGCTTACGCTGAAAAGAATTTGTACCATGCGAGTACCGCAGGTAACACTGGAACTGCAACGAATACAACTACTGCAAGCCAGCCCATTTTTACGCCCGATTCATCACGGAAGTTTTGATCATGTGCCATAAAATACATCCTCACTGACTAATATTTTGCGGTGCGGATCATACTTTAATTGGCCGATGGGAACAACATGGCTCTTTGGTATAAATCCGGAACCGTATTTACCAGACCTTGATATAGCTGCGACTGGTCAAATTGTGGTAATTGCTGTGCCAATGCTTCAGCTATTTCTGCCAAGCTCTGGCTGGGGTGCTGCTGTAAATAGTCCACTAGCAACATTGTAACTGGATTAAGTTGCATGAATTTGACACGTGAAGTGAAGTACAGTTCCGCGCCTTCATCAACCCGATAAACGGCTAAAAAAATAGGCGTTGCAAGAGGTTCGTCCGGAATAGCGTCAGCCGCGATAGTGTGCACCGGATAATCAAATGCGTGCCACGTTAACGATGGGTTCACGCGCCAAGTAAGTTCCTCAATAGCGCGCGAGGTGGGCGCTGCACGACACGTTTCCGAAAAATGGTAAGCATCAAGCTCCATTCTCTCGTAAACCGCCAATTGATAGCAGAATGGCGGTAGCCACGAGGCTTCGTAGTTGGAAATAAAGGTCACAAACTCGGTACCAATTTCAGCAAACAGCGGCGATGTCGCTTGGTGTTTTGCAATAAAATCGTCGACCAAAAGCTGCCAGTGTTGCGCGCTTAATACTGATTTTAACACCGGAAAGCCCCGCGCAATAAATCCATCTATATTATTGCGAACCAAGCGCTGATAAACAGCTAGGCGCCTTTGCTCGGCCGCAGGCGGCGCAGCTGAATTGGGCTCTCGAAGCCACGCAGCCCACTGAAGTTGAATACGTTTAAAGTCAGACATAACTGGGTTTAAGCCTTCGCAGCTACCGCCTTTACAGCGTTCACTTCTTGCAACAAGGTAGCGAGCGGCGGCACATTAAAATCACGCTCAAGCAACATCGGAAATTCACCGTGCTGTTGATATGCATAGTTCATTAAGTCGAACACTTCCTGTCGGATATCGGCGCCATGGGTATCAATTAATAAGTCCGGCGCCTCTTCAAAGTGGCCGGCTATATGCCCATAGGTGATTCTTTCGGTTGGTAAACCGCGGATGAATTCGTGCGGGTCATAATTATGGTTTACGCTATTCACGAACACGTTGTTCACGTCCAGTAATAGCTCGCAATCCGACTTATCCAACACGCGGTTAATAAACTCCAACTCGGAGATATCTGTCGCTGCTGGCGTGTAGTAGGAAACGTTTTCAAGCACTAAAGGCCGCTCAATAAGCTCTTGTACACGACGAACGCGTCCCGCCACATAATCAGCCGCGTCTTCACTGAATGGAATGGGTAGCAGGTCATACAGATGCCCCTGTGCCGAACAGTAGCTCAGGTGCTCGCTATAACGCTCAATTTTGAAGCGATCAAGAAACTCCTTAACCCGAAGAACAAATTTTTCGTCCAGCGGATCAGGGCTGCCAATTGAGAGTGACAAGCCGTGACAACTAATTGGGTACTGTTCACGTATACGATCGAGCTGATACGTGGCTTCATAACCGCGATCGAGCCAGTTCTCTGGAGCAAGTTCCCAAAAATCAACGGCGGGCGTTTGTTGCAATACGTCCTGCAAAAACTCCCGCCGTAAGCCAAGACCTACTATGCGCCGCACTTCCCTTCACCGCATTTGCCTTCGCCACACTTACCTTCTTCTTTCATTTTGGCTTTTTCAGCAGCCTTTTCTTTGGCTTTGTCGCCGCCGCATTTGCCTTCACCGCATTTGCCTTCGCCGCACTTACCTTCTTCTTTCATTTTGGCTTTTTCTTTGGCTTTTTCGCCACACTTGCCTTCTTCTTGCATTTTGGCTTTATCTTTATCGGCGCCACAACGCATTTCTTGTTGTTGCTGCTGTTCTTGTTGATAGCCACCAGCGAGTTCAGCATAACCAAATGGATTCGCTGACGCAGACGCTGTTGCGCCCGCTGCGCTTACCAATAATGCACCTACTGCAACTGATACTGATTTTTTCATGGCTTTCATGATTTTTTCCTCTTGGTTTGTTATGTCTAACTAGACTAACACTTTCTATAGAAACGTGTCTTCAATAAGAATAGTTCACCAAAAACAAAAAACCCCGCAAAAAAGCGGGGTTTTACAATTTCTTTATTTGTGGTGTGTTCGACGCTAATTAAAGCGATACGCCACGATTAGACGCTTTTTGGCGAATATACTGTTCCCAGCTAACTGCGTTGCGACGCTGGCCACTCGATTTCTTAGCTTCTTGAACCGACTTCAGCGCTTCGCGGAAGTTGTTGTCATAGAAGTAAGCTTCGGTCAGTGACATATAGACACGACCTTCTTCCTCGATGCCTAAATCTAGCGCTCTCAAGAACGAATCAGCTGCTTTCGAGTACTCTTCGGCACGCAGGTACGCAGTACCTTGGCGACGATAGAACTCAGCTTTGTCTTCTTGAGTTTCCTGCAATTCAGCAGAGAGACCGTACATTGCGGCTGCTTGCGAATACTCACGAGCTTGCTCAAAACTACTGGCGGCACTTTGATAATTACGTGCGGTTTTTTCAATATCGCCCGCATTTAAGTGTTTCACCATAAGCGTCGCTGCTTTGTAAGGAATCCGTGAGTTGGCATAAAGTTGGATAAGCGCCTTTATCTGGCTTTCTTTGTCCATGTAACCTGCCAAGTACGAGATTTCTAACGTTTGCAAGGCCTTGTCAATTTGCTCAGTCAGCATGTACAACATACCTAGCTGACTCCACCAAACTTTTTCAGTTGGTAGTTTGTTCAAACCGACTTCAAGTACCTTAATCGCTTCGCGGTAGTTTTCAGTTTCGTAATACGCGGCAACTTTCAATACGTATGGGTTTTTGTTGAATTCGCCTTCGGCTTCATAAGCTGCAATAGCTAAATCAGCAGGGCGAACAATCTTTTCAAATTGCTTCAGCTCATAATAAGCATTAGCAATACGCAAAAACACATCCGGATCAGCTTCACCAGTAAACTGCAACCAACGCCCGTAGTAGGTTAACGCTGTACGATACTCTTCAGACTGAAGCGCAAGGTCGGCGGTTAACTTTAGTACCAGAGATTGGTCACCAAAGCCGAGAACGTCTGCATCAGCAGCTTTTTTGACCAGGTCAAAAGCTTTCTCAACTTGGTTGTCTGCGGCATACAAGTTACCAAGAAAACGATTCAAATAGGCGGTATCAAATTCACTACTTGGGTTAATTTCTTCCAAGATAGCAATAGCGCCTTTTGTATCTTCTTCCTCGGTATACAGATCAAGTGCAGTCATCAGGCGACGACCAACTCGTTCGCTTACCGTTTGATTACGTCGGCTCTGCTTGGCTGCTTCCACAGCTTCCGCAGAAGGCAAGTTGTAATTGATTTCTTGTGAAGCAGCAGGCGCAGATGCGACTGCCATCACAGTACACAATACACTCGCACTAAGTAATGTTGTGAGTTTTTTGTGCATCATCGATTACTCCTGATCCAACGTGAAATCAAGCTGAACAGTCTGGCCAGTCTGACGTACAGGCTTGCCATCAACTACTTTCGGCTTATATTTCCAACGCAACAGCGCGCGACGAGCTTCCTGGTCGAATACACGACGTGGTTCTGAGTCAATAACTTCGACATCAGTTACACCGCCGGCTTCGTCAATCGTGAAGCGCAATTGCACCCAACCCTGAATACCATCACGTGCAGCTGCAGGTGGATAGCGCGGGTTGATACGAACTATTGGTGTTGCTTCGCCATCTCGAACCGCTAAACCACCAGCGTTAAGGCCGGTATCAGTACCACCGACATCGACATCAAAACCGAGGTCAAGATTCATACCATCAGAGTCTGACGTATCAGGCTCGTTTGGCGGAGTCTCAGGCGGTTGCTGAGGCGGAGGCGGAGGTGGTGGTGGCGTACGACGACGCTGATCCACATCCGAATCCGGTGGCGTTGTTACGAGTTCAATCGGTGCAGTCGGTGGTGGACCTTCGTTACGTCCCTCACCGCCGCTAATCAAAAAAGCCATGAAAGCGAACAGAAGGAACGTAGCTGCAGCACCTAATAGTATTGATACTATAAAGCGCACCATATTAATCGTCCTCTGCGGCTATGGATATCTTGTCAATACCCGCTTCCTTAATTTGATCCATGACTTTAACGACAACACCATGCTTGGCTTCTTTGTCCGCCTGAATCACTACGATATCAGTTGGCTGTTCTGCCAATAGACGTTCAATGTTGGCGCCTACGCGTTCAACATCAACCATACGCTTGTCCATCCACACTTCGCCATTCGCACGAATCGCGATGAAGATGTTTGCAGAAGGTTTCTTTTCTGCCTGACTTGCTTCTGGCTTGTTCACGTCAATACCAGCTTCTTTTACGAAAGAGGTGGTTACGATGAAGAAGATCAACATGATGAATACGATGTCGAGCATCGGCGTCATATCGATCGCTGCATCTTCCTCTTCACGAAAACGTTTACGTGCCATAATTCTTCTCTCTTAATGATGTGGCAAACTGTCGACCAATTTTTCTTTAGCTCGACGCACCCGTGTTTCAAGGCGAGAAGCAAAGAACATTCCTGACAATGCTGCAACCATACCCGCCATTGTCGGGATAGTCGCCATCGAAATACCCGACGCCATTAAGCGTGGGTTACCAGTACCTTGTACCGCCATGATTTCAAATACAGCAATCATACCGGTTACAGTACCGAGTAGTCCGATTAACGGACAAATCGCAACGCAGGTTTTGATCAACAATATACGCGCATTTAGCTTTTCGTTGGCTTCAGAAATCCATGCATCACGGATTTTATGAGCGTACCAAGAGGTGGTATCTTCCCGGGCGTTCCAACGATCGATGATATCTTGCTTCATCTTCGGGAACACCCCGGTAAGGAACCAAAAGCGCTCGATCATGAGAACCCACATGAGGAAGAGCGCCCCCATGACGACGAATAATACGTCGCCACCGGTACCCAGAAAATCCCTGATAGATTCCCAAAGCTCCATCAGGTATACCATAGGATTACTCCTTCTTCTCCGCATGCGCGGCGACGATACCTGCAGCCTGCTCGTCTAGTACGTGTACGATAGACTTAGCACGTCCTGCCACAATCGCGTGGACAAGAATCAATGGCAGTGCAGCAATCAGACCCAATGCAGTTGTAACCAACGCCATTGAGATGTCACCCGCCATGATTTTCGGATCACCAGTACCAAACAATGTGATGGACTGGAAGGTACCGATCATACCAACAACTGTACCCAAGAGACCTAATAGCGGAGCGATAGCTGCCAAAATCTTGATGATGTTAACGCCGGCATCGATACGTGGTGTTTCACGCAAGATAGCTTCGTCAAGCTTCAGTTCAAGGTTTTCAGTATCCGCATTTTTGTTCTCTTGATACACCTTCAGGATACGGCCAAGTGCGTTTTTGTCAGATGGATTCTCAGTATTACGCAACTGTGAACGCATCTTCGCACCTTCCAAACCTAAGGTGATGAACTTGTAGATTGCAATCAAGAAACCAACGATAAGCGCAACAGTGATTACGTAACCAACTGTACCACCTTGGTGATAACGCTCTTCGAGAGTTGCTTTCTGAGTTGCCAGGTTCAGGATTTGACCACGTGCTGGGTCAATATATAAACCTTCGTAACCAGATTCAGTGCTTTCAAACGCTTCAACAGTTGATAACACGTAGCCTTCAGGCTGACGACCTAACGGCTGAATTTCTTCAGCTTGGTCGTTGTAGTTGAAGTATTCGCCCTGTGAAATCAGGTTAAATACACCAATACGCGTTACGTCACGGTTTTCGCTTGAACCGTCTAGCAGAGTTACGTCACTGTTGAAAGTAACAACTCGGCCTGACTCTTTCATTTCTGTTAACCAAGCTAACCACAGTTCTTCAAGTTCTGCGATAGTTGGTACTTCTTTCGCTTCAGCAATCGTTTCCAACACGTCTTCACGACCTGGATACTGAGAGCTTACGATTGAAGTCGCGATACGGCCGATTGTGTCACTGGCTGCACCACGTGCAACACCCACGATTTCACCCAAAGTACCAAGTGCATTTTGCAGCTCTTGTTCTTTGTTCGCGAGTGAGATTTCATTTTCAGCAAACTCAGCTTGCAGGCGTTCACCGCGCGCTTGCTCGTTTGCTAATTGACGTTGAGCTTGGTTCAACAAAGCTTGCTTGTCAGCACGCTCTGAAGTGAACTCGGCTTCACGCTCAGCATTAATGCGCTGAGATGCCGCACGATTTTGCTTCACTAGGTCAAGTAATTGGTCTAGTGATTTCGCGTTATCCTGCGCGTAAGCAGAGCTCGCGCCAGCTGATAATGAGAATGCTGCTGCGACCAGCAAAGATTTCACTAGTTTGTTCATTCTGCACGCTCCGCTGCATAGATAGGCAGTTTAATCAGATCTGGTGCGGTTTGTTTCCGCGCCATACGAATCGCTTTGGTCAAAGCACCAAGGTAAGCATCATCTAAAGCTTCCCAAGTGTTGTTTTCTTTGTTGTAAATCCAACCGTTTTTCAGGTCCAAAGATTGAGCCATAAGCGCTGCACGACCTAAGTGGAAGAAGTCTACAGAGATTTCTTCACCTTCGAATTGCAGCTTGCCTTCATATGCGATAAGACCTGCGCCGTAGTCCATTTCAGCTTGATAAGCTTCAGTGATCTGACGGAACTGCTCAGAAGTCGTTACGTTTGAGTCACTCATGATGTCGCGTAAACGCTCAACACGAGCCAAACGGCGCTCTTTGTGAATTGGAAGATCCAGCTCCACAAACTGCTCCAAAGCGTCGATCATGTTGTACATTAAAGGAACCACGCCTTGCTTGGTTGCTTCGATGCCGTCGATCTGGCGCTGTAGAGAAGCCAGTGATGCATTTTGATCATCAACTAAACGCTGAACGTGATCATTGTAAACTTTTAAGTTTTCGTATTCGTCTACAACTGCACGGTACTCATATAACAACTCTTGGCTCTGTTCGAACAAAGAATCGATTTTTTGCTGAGACCGCTTATCAGCGGTGTGAATTTTAGCTTCTTCGTTTTGTAGCGAAGAAACGTCTTGGGCAGCTACTGTCGTGCTACCTGCAATTACGTACATCCCGACTAGGGCTGCAGCAATTTTGCTTTTATTGATTACTTTGGCCATAGTTCCCAACCAATTTGACTTAACTTTAAGCTCAACGACACTAAGTCGCCAGCCTCCCAGTTATTTGAGTGACGAAAAGAGTTTAATCAACACTTGCAGCTATTACCGCGTGTAATTCTGCGGTAATAATGAATTAATACTCCCACGATCGGCGCGACAATGTCAACTACCGAAAGCGGTATAAAATTACACTAAATGCAGTTAAAATCTCGTTTACAGTATATTAACAGTAGTGCATAAAAGCACTTTATTTATGCATAACTATTAGAGCTAACTTATTCCCGAAAAGTTCAGTTGGGCGTGCCCAGAAGAATGCGGTAGACTCAACGCAATTATACGCCAAAACCGAAGCCGCGCACCAATGACATTAAACCCTACATTAAAAGAGCGCATCGAAGCCGAAATAAATGCGCTTGAACAGCGCATAAAACGTTTGAATATCAATGAGGAACAGTTTTCGGATTGGTTTGACTCACAGTTATTCAGCCAAGATGCAACCACGCCAGCTGACTATATTAGCGAATTGCGTCAACACCTTCGTAGTTTAACCAACCCAACAACCACGGCGCGTAGCCAGTGGTTGTCGGAACGGGTAGCGCACCAGCTCAGCGCCTTACATCAGGCAGTACGCTGGCATGAACAACGCTTATAATCATGATTCATGTCGAAAATAAAAACCTAATGCTTTGCGCACAGATTCAGGCAGTTGCGGTAACGCGCTTTTCGGTAACAAGTAAGTAGCCATGGCGAAGAAGTCTTTAAACACCCTATTTTGTTCTGTTGTGCGGCGCAGATAATCATGCCCTGACGACCCACCCGTACCTATTTTTGTACCTAGCATACGCTGCACCATCATTGCATGTTTATAACGCCAAATTGTGAGCTTCTCATCCATCTCGGCCAGCGACGTAATAACTTGATGGGCAAGATGAAACGCTGGTTCTTCGCGATATTGCGTAATAAATAGCGCACTTAACATGGCTTTTTGCGAAAGACGTACCCGGTTATCTTCTTGTAGCGCTTTATAACTTTCGTTATCAAACAGTGCTGAAAAATTCTCCCGATTCGCTTGCAGACCAGCTAATTCGGTCTCCAACTGCTTTTCATCCGCAGCATTTTGTCGAATGATTTCTTCATCGTGATCCAGCGAACGCTTCACTGCTGCCTGATAAACTTCCCAAAAGCTGAAGTCTTCAAACTGCAAAAACGGCATGCGAGAGAGCCATTCATCCACGCGATCAAACAAATTCGGATGCTGCTCTAATTCTTCCAAATAGGCGCGATGCTCGTCATTAAGGCGGTTATAGAAGGACTGCTGGTCGAATGCGATGCGCGTATTGCGGGTGAGCCCGAGGATAATCTCAAGCTCCTTAAATTGAATGCTTTGAAAGCCTGATGCTGGCACCAAATAATCGCGGAATTCAAGGAACTCCTGCGGGGTCATGGTTTCAATCACGCCCACCTGATCATTCATTAAATCTTGAATCGTTAAAATGCGACGAAGTCGATGCGCAACAAGTTGTAATGCACGGTCATCGAGTTGTTCTTGGCTAAATTCTTTATGAATTGCGCGTAATTCGTGCAACACCTGCTTGAACCAGAGTTCATACACTTGATGCACAATGATGAAGAGCATTTCGTCATGGGCTTCTGGCCCATACATTTTGCTATGTGGCTGTTGCGCGTCTAATAACTTATCGAGCTTTAGGTAGTCACCGTAATATACCGGCTTCACATTCTTAGGCATGGGGAGATTCTCGTTGTTCGTACGCTTCGCTGTTCGTGCGCTGCGCTGTTGGTTATTCGTTAATCGTTAATCGTTATTGGTTATTCGAATAACGCCTTTGCTTTAGTGTGTCGGTTTTTTCGAATAACGACAAGCGAAGCGATCGAATAACGAATAACGAATAACGCTTTTAACGAAAAGCGAAGCAGACGAACAGAGAACGAAGTGAACGGACGAAAAGCGAAGCGCACGAATAACGCTCTTAAAAGATGGGTGGCGACCTCACCAGCCAGCACCCCGGCACCCACATCCCTGACTACGGCTGCTCCCTTCCGGGCCTGACCGAGTTCACCAGTTAGTGTTGCGGGGGGACCAATGAGGTCACCATAACGGCGGCATTATCCCTTAAAGGCAGCGCACTCGCAAGGTAAGTGCAACTGACTGCTGAGAATTTAAGCGGATATGGTTATTTTTTGCGATTTAAGCGCTCAGATATTGCTTTGCGAGCCGCATCTGAACTCAGTGCGCGAGCAAAAATCTTCGCTTCGCGCTCTATTCTGTCGGCAACCGGCTCTGCCGGCTGCTTAATTAATTTTTTGGCTGCACGTAATCCGCCATGCGGTTTGCTAGCCAAAGCTTGCGCTACTTGTTCAAGGGTATTGTTTAGCTCTTCTGGCGCAACAACTTTATTGACCAAACCATAAGCTAGTGCCGCACTGGCATCAAAATTCTCACCAAGTAGCAGCAACTCCGAAGCCCGCAGATGACCACATTGTTGCGGTAACAGCAAACTCGAAGCGGCTTCAGGAACTAAGCCAAGATTTATAAAAGGCAAGGCGAATACCGCATCTGTGCTGGCATAAACCAAATCACAATGCAGTAAAATGGTCGTGCCAATGCCTATGGCTAACCCATTCACACCAGCTACCAAAGGTACACTTAGGCGGCTTAAGGTATAAAGAAACTCAAACGGCGGTGCACTATCATCAAGGTCTTCAATCGCTAGAAAGTCATGAAGATCGTTACCAGCGGTAAAACTGTCTCCTTCCCCCGTCAATACCACTGCCGCAATTTTGCCGTCACGATCAGCGGCCTGCAATGCTGCATTCAACGCGGTGTACATGTCTGAGGTTAACGCGTTCTTCTTTTCCGGGCGCGCTAAAGTCAGCCAAAGCACATTATTACGAACTTCTTCTTTGACCAAGTTACTCATCGCCACGTTTTTCCCATGCTGCTTTGGTGCCTTCATATAAAGGTACAATCAAATCCAATGCAGATTTACCATTACTCGGCAAGGTTTCGGTATTGTCACGCAATGGTGTTACCCGTTGGCCCCATTTGATAATACCAGCACCACAGGTTAAGCCGCCGCCAAATACCGCAGATACAATGGTGTCACCCGGCTTAACAATGCCTTGTTCAACCGCTTCACAAAACGCTATTGGTAAGGTTGCAGACGAGGTGTTTCCGTATTTTTGAATATTAATAACGGTTTTTTCTTCAGGTACGTTACACATCTTCGCAAGATAATCGATTAGCCGTTTATTTGCTTGATGTGGAATCAGTGAATCAATGTCGTCTGTGGTTAAGCCCGTTTCTTCAAAAACCTTTTCAACGGCTGTGTTCATACCTTTTACAGCACGCTTGAAGATTTCCTGACCAATAAAGTTAAACGGCATAATTCCATCAAAGCCAAAACGGTCGAAACTCATGCCAAATTCGAGTGCTAAAACGTCGCGCGCATCGGCGTCACAAGTAACGTGTGATGCCAGCAAGCCAGATTCTTGATCACTGGCTTCAAGCACCATAGCACCAGCGCCATCGCCAAACAGCACTGCACTTTCGCGCTTGGTCCAGTCTAAAATTCGAGTCAGACGTTCGGCACCAATAATCAGTACTTTTTTGTGCGCGCCTGTACGAATAGCTTGTGTAGCAAAATGCATTCCGTATAAAAAGCTGCTACATGCAGCATTCAAGTCAAACGCGGCAGCATGTTTGTTGCCTAAATCGCGTTGTACCGCTGACGCAACATTTGGAATAATTTCATCCGGTGTGCAGGTGCCAACAATAATAAGATCGATGTCGTTTGCATCAAGGCCAGCAGCGGCCAGCGCATTGCGTGCTGCAACTGTGGCTAATTTGGAGGTGCCGACTTCACTGACACGGCGTTCTTCGATGCCGGTACGGCTACGAATCCACTCATCAGAAGTTTCTAAAAAGGTTGCTAAATCATCGTTGGTCATCACAGCAGGCGGTAAACACTTACCCCAGCCGGTTATTTCTGCATATTTTTTCACGTGTTAAAACCTATAGTCACGGGTCGTTTTTCGCTATCATAGCACGAATGTTTCCGTCTGAAATGTCCGACCAATTCAAAAGAGTAAAACCGTTGTTCGTTATTCGATCGCTGCGCTTGTCGTTGTTCGCAAAAACATAGACACTAATAACCAATAACCAATAACCAATAACCAATAACGATTAACGACCAACGAGCAAATGACAACACTACATAGCCCTGCCGGCACTTGGCAACTAAATCGTTTTCCCCCACGCACTGCAGATACCCTGCAAGCCTGGGATGCAGCTGATGAATTGTTACATCAGATTATTGCGCAGCGCGATGACCAACGCCCACTGCTCATTAACGATCAATGGGGCGCGCTTCTAGTGCCTTTTGCGGGGCTCGATGTTACCAGCCTGAGCGACTCATACGTGAGCCATTGCGCATGGCACCACAACCTGCGACATAATAATTTACCTGAAACGCTCACGGCAATCTCACCACTGGATACCCTGCCCGATACTACTGATGTGGTGTACCTTAAGATTCCAAAAAGCTTAAGCTTGCTTGAGTTTCAGCTGGCAAAGCTAGCCGCAGAACTGCCTGAAAGTACTCAGCTATTTGCAGCAGCCAAAAGCAAATTACTGACACCAGCGGTGCGCAGCTTGTTTGAGCAATATTGTAGTGATGTTGACGTATCGTTAATCCAAAAAAAATGCCGCACTGTCAGTGCTAAAATGCGCTCCGTAGCGCTTGACCCAGAGCGCTTTATGAGTAGTTGGGAGTTACCTGAGTTTCAGTTAACCCTACACCACCATGCCGGTGTATTTGCCCGCAATCAATTGGATATTGGCGCACGCTTTTTACTTGAGCACATGCCCGCAGCGGGTGTAGAACACGCAATTGATCTTGGCTGTGGCAATGGTGTGCTTGGCTTACATTACGCGCGCCTTTCACCAAGCAGTAAGGTGACATGGGTTGATGAATCTTTCCTGGCCATTGCTTCCACGTTACGCAACATTAAAACAAATCTGCCCAGCGCGGCTGCCAATCAATATCAAGCGGAGGTTGACGATTGCTTGGCGCACAGCGCCGATCAAAGTGCTGACCTGATAGTATGTAACCCGCCCTTCCACCAAGAACACGCTGTGACTGAACACATTGCACGCCAAATGTTTCGCGACAGTAAGCGAGTTTTGCGTAAAGGTGGGGAACTTTGGGTAGTGGCAAACCGTCATCTACCGTATTATCAACCGCTAAAGCGCTTGTTTAAGTCTGTGCACCAAGTGGCACAAAACAGTAAATTCGTGATTTTTAAGGCTCGGGGTTAATTATGCGTTATTTAGTTTTTGCTCTTGCTTTACTACTAAGCGGCGTCAGCGCTGCGCAACAAATTCAACCGGACAATCTATTCCCTAAAGTGAAGTTTATAACTACCGAGGGCGATATTGTGGTTGAGTTAAACCGTGCGAAGGCGCCAATAACCGTCGAAAACTTTCTCACTTACGTGCAAGCGGGTAGCTACAACAACACGATATTTCATCGCATTATTCCGGGCTTTGTGGTGCAAGGTGGCGGCTACACCGAAGAGTTTGAAGCTAAAACCATGTTTGACCCTATTTTTAATGAGTCGGGTAACGGCATGTTGAACAATTACGGCACCATCGCCATGGCCCGCGTTTCTGACCCACATTCGGCAACACGGCAATTCTATTTTAATCTCAATGACAATGAATCACTGAATCCATCCAGCAAGGGTTGGGGCTACGCGGTGTTTGGTTGGGTTGTTTCCGGTGAGGATGTGATGGAAAAACTGGCAAGTGTGGAAACTGAGTTTTATCACGAGCAAACCGGTTGGCCAAACGTGCCGAAACAACCGCCGGTACTTAAAAAAATTGAAGTTGTGCCACAACAGTGAGTCATTCGGCAGCGCGCGAACCTTGGTATAAAGACTTTGCGATTTACCGCGAACCGCGTATCTGGGTGATATTTGGTTTTGGAATAATCAGTGGATTCCCGTGGGTGCTGATTGGTTCCATGCTGTCAGCCTGGCTGCAAGAAATGGGCGTGGACCGCTCTGCGATTGGGCTATTCGGCGTGGTTTTTGTCACCTACTCCATCAATGCCTTGTGGTCACCGCTCATTGATCGTGTGCAACTTCCGCTGCTTAACCGCTGGCTTGGTCAGCGCCGCGCATGGATGATGTTTTGCCTCGCTGGCATTCTAATTGCCACCGCAGCATTAGCCCAACTCGATATTATCGAAAATCTCTGGTGGGTAGCCTGTGCCGCATTGGTGATTGCAATCTTTTCTGCAACACAAGACATCGCCATTGATGCTTATCGTATTGAAACCTTCGGTCCCCATGAAGCACGGCTGCAATCAGCGGGAGCAGCCATGGCTACCGCGGGTTGGTGGACAGGGTATAGCGGCTTCGGCGCCATCCCGTTCTTTTTAGTCGACGGCACCACCTTAATGTGGCAAGACGCCTACTTTGTCTTGTGTTTTATTATCGCTGCACAAATGCTGTTTGTGCTTGCCGCCAGCAAATCAATACGTTACCGGCCAGAGATGCCGAAGTTCGACCATTGGTTAGACTGGTTACGCAGCACTTTAGTAGAGCCAATAGCCGAATTCTTCCGCCGCAGTGGCTGGAAACTTGCACTCGGTATGCTGGCTTTTATTTTCCTGTTTAAGCTTGGTGAAGCCTTTCTAGGCCGCATGTCAATTGTGTTCTATAAAGAGGTGGGCTTCACCAACGATGACATTGCCGTTTATTCGAAAATGGTCACCTGGTGGATTACGATTATCTTTGCCATTATCGGTAGCTTTGTGAACCTGCGTTTGGGCATCGTGCGTGGTCTGTTGATTGGCGGTATTGCCATGGCCTCATCCAATCTTATGTTCGCCTGGATAGCCGGTGTTGGCCCTGACACTGACTTATTGCTTGCAGCAGTGATTATCGATGGCTTCACCGCAGCTTGGTCAACGGTCGCTTTTGTCGCATTTATTAGCTTACTGTGCAATCGCGCTTTTACTGCAACACAATATGCCCTGTTCGCCTCGCTCGGTAACCTTGGCCGTACGCTGGTTGGGTCATACAGTGGTTATGTCGTGAACTGGTTGGATGGTGATTGGCAGTTGTTCTTTATTTTAACTGCATTGATGGTTACACCGAGTTTAATCATTCTTATTCTAATGCGTAAACCTCTACTGCGGCTTGAACAAAATTACCACCGGGAGATAGATTAGCATGCATTGGGCTGTTATCGGTACAGGTGCTATTGGCAGTTTAATGGCCGTGAATTTACGCCGTATCGGCGAACATGTTTCAATTAAACCGCGCCATGCGAACCATTCATCAATTTCAATTATTCATAACGCACACAGTTATGAATTTAGCACCACAACCTTACCATTAACGCAGCCCACACAAATTTTTGCCGCGGTGAAGGCTTACCAGGTTGAAGCGTTGCTGCAGGAACTCAGCCAAGCGCCTCTCCCTGAGGGGTCATCCTTGATTATTAGCTACAACGGCATGCTCGACAATGAATCCATGATCATGCCGGAAAGGGCATTACACTGGGTGACTACCCACGGAGCTTATCGCCATGAAAACGAAGTGGTGCATGCAGGTATGGGTGAGAGTTGGTTAGGCTGGGCGCAGGTAGAGCGCGCATCAAGTAGTCGCCCTGCAGAAGTTTTTAGTGCGCTGAATAATGCATTACCGTTATTAAACTGGAGTCCTGCGATTAACCAACGCCGTTGGCAAAAGCTGGCGGTTAATTGCCTGATAAATGCATTTACTGTCATCCACAATTGCCGTAACGGTGAGCTGCTGCAGCACCACCTGCATCACGACCAATTGGTTGTTGCAGAAGAAATTTGTTGGTTAGCACAGCACCGGGGTGTTCAACTTGTACCCGAGAAACTGGTGCAGCAAGCTCATCAGGTGGTCAAAAACACCGCGAATAACTTTTCGTCCATGCTGATGGATGTACGCCAACGACGCCAAACTGAGATTGATTACCTCAATGGGTTTGTTGCGCGTCAAAGCGCTGTGGCAGGTCGTGCGGCGCCAGCCAACGAAAAGCTCTGGCGCCAGGTTCAAGCGATCAGCGCGTTTTAATCGCTGGCCTGCTCGTCTTCAATAAAATCGACCACTTCAAGGCCGAAGCCAGATAACGCTGAATAACGCTTCGGTGAGCTCATCAAATGCATGTGATGCACACCCAAATCAGCGAGAATTTGCGAGCCAATACCCACGTTACGTGACGCATTAGATGCTGCAGCCGTAGGCTTACGTTCGCCTCTATCTTCAGCCGCAAAACTCATCACCTGTTCAAGTATGTCATCAGAATTTTGTTGACGACCAATAACCACCAGCACCCCGTCGTTTTCACCAATATATTGCATGGCATGGCCAAGCGGCCAACTGCGTTTTGCTGCGCGCTCGGTTGCAAATAAATCATTGAATGTATCTTGCAGATGTACGCGCACGTTAACCGGCTTGGCTGGGTCAACTTCACCACGCACCAACGCGTAATGCACTTGGGCATCAATGGTGTCTTGATAGGTAATCAGTTCAAATTCACCATAAGCTGTCGGCAATTTGCAGTGCGCCTTACGCTCAACAGTTTTTTCTTTCATCGAGCGATATTCAATTAAGTCGGCGATGGTACCAATTTTAAGATGATGCTCGGCCGCAAACACTTCTAAATCAGGGCGACGTGCCATGGTGCCGTCTTCATTAAGAATCTCGACAATTACGGCGGCCGGCTCAAAACCTGCTAAACGCGCAAGGTCGCAACCAGCTTCAGTGTGCCCAGCACGGTTCAGCACCCCACCCGGCTTCGCTTTTAGCGGGAAAATATGGCCTGGCATCACCAAGTCTGCAGGCTTGGCATCACGGGCTACCGCGGCTTGCACAGTACGCGCACGGTCAGCCGCCGAAATCCCAGTTGTAACGCCCTCTGCGGCCTCAATTGAAACGGTAAAATTAGTCGCGTACGGGGCGTTATTCTGATCAACCATCAGCGGCAGTCGCAGTTGTTTACAACGGTCTTCGGTTAGCGTCAAACAAATCAAACCACGCCCATAACGTGCCATAAAATTGATCGCGGCGGGCGTAACACACTCTGCAGCCAAAATGAGATCGCCTTCATTTTCGCGGTCTTCATCATCCATCAATATAACCATTTTGCCTTGACGAATGTCTTCGATAATTTCTGCAGCACTGTTTAATGGGGTCACGACGTTAAGTCTCCTCTCACCCGGCGCGGAACCGCAATAATGCGTAGATCATCCGCTACCTGACGTACATCTGAAAAATTTAATTCGGGTACTTGGCTCATGTGCGTAAACGCGGGTAACTGCAGCAACCCATGACCAGTATGTCCCAAAAGTTTAGGTGCTAAATACACCACAAGTTCATCAACGAGCTCTGCTTCGAGTAACCCACCGGCAAGACCCGAACCGCACTCTGTCCACACTGAGTTGATGTCGCGCGCTGCAAGTTCGTGCAGCAGCTGAACAAGGTCTAAAAATCCATTGGCTGCACGCGGTACTTCAAGCACACTCACATGATCAGGCCATGTTTGTGGTGATACCGTATCAGGCCCATGCACCAAAACAATTGGCGATAATTCTTTAAATAATGGCTCATTGCCAGTTAACAACCCCTGCGAGTCGATAATCACGCGTACAGGTTGTAGCTGTGCGTCGGGGTGCCGAGCGGTTAGTGTTGCCTGATCAGCCAATACGGTTTGTGCGCTGCTCAACACAGCACCACTTTGCGCGCGCCAACGGTGAACATCCCGGCGCGCTTCTGGGCTGGTTATCCACTGGCTTTCACCATTGGCTAATGCCGTGCGGCCGTCTAACGACGCTGCCATTTTCACCCGTAACCACGGGCGTTTACGCTGCATACGTGCCACGAACCCGCAATTTAGCGCACGTGCTTGTTGCTCTAAAACCCCAACAATCACCTCAATACCATGCGTTTTGAGCCGTTCAATACCATCACCACTTACCAGCGGGTTTGGATCTTTCAGCGCAATCACCACACGTGCGATACCCGCTTCAATCAAGGCATCAGCACAAGGCGGCGTACGACCAAAATGACTACAGGGTTCTAGGGTTACATACGCCGTGGCACCTTTAGCTTTGGTGCCAGCCTGACGCAGCGCGTGAACCTCAGCGTGCGCTTCACCAGCGCGTTGATGCCAACCTTCACCGATAATTGTATCGTTATTCACCAGCACACACCCAACCATTGGGTTTGGTGCGGTTGAAAAACGCCCCTGAGCAGCAAGCTCAAGGGCGCGTGACATATAGCGTTGGTGGCATTCTGTGGTACTAGTCATTGAGCCGCGCAATCTCCTCGCCAAACTCACGAATATCATCAAACGCACGGTACACAGAAGCAAACCGAATATAGGCAACCTTGTCGATTGCTTTCAAGTTTTCCATAACCAGACCACCGATAACCTGGCTGGTTATTTCACGCTCACCGGTTGCTCGAAGCGCCGATTTTACGTTTTGAATGGCCTGCTCCATCGCCTCTAAACTGACCGGGCGTTTTTCTAAAGCGCGCAACAAACCATTGCGCAGCTTGTCTTCATTAAATGGCTCACGGGTACCGTCAGACTTGATCACCCGCGGCATCACCAACTCAGCTGTTTCGAACGTGGTAAAACGTTCTTTGCACTCAGCGCACTCGCGTCGACGACGCACTGAGGCGCCGTCAGCAACAAGCCTCGAATCGATGACTTTGGTATCTTGTGTGCCACAAAATGGACAATGCATACGCTGCTTCCTTGATTGAATTACTTGTAAACAGGGAACTGCTTACAAAGCGCTTTAACTTGCTCGCGAACACGTGCAATAACGCTTTCGTCAGTGATGTTATCCAATACATCACAAATCCAATTCGCAACTTGCTCTGCTTCTGCTTGCTTAAAGCCACGACGGGTAATCGCCGGTGTACCTAAGCGCAAGCCAGAGGTTACGAATGGTGAACGTGGATCATTGGGTACTGAGTTTTTGTTCACCGTAATGTACGCCTGCCCCAACGCTGCATCCGCATCTTTACCGGTGATATCTTTGTCGATTAAATCAACCAGGAACAAATGGTTTTTGGTGCCGCCGGAAACGATCTTGTAACCACGTTCCTGCATCACTTTTACCATGGTATTGGCATTGTCCAACACTTGTTGTTGGTACGCCTTAAATTCTGGCTCCATGGCTTCTTTGAAGGCAACCGCTTTGGCCGCAATCACATGACATAACGGACCACCCTGGCTACCTGGGAATACACCGCCATTTAATTTTTTATGTAAATCTGGATCGTCTTTGCCTGACAAAATCAGACCACTGCGTGGGCCGGCCAAAGTTTTATGCGTTGTGGTGGTTACTACATCCGCAAATGGAACTGGATTTGGGTACAAACCTGCAGCAACTAAACCAGCAACGTGGGCCATATCCACTAATAAATAGGCACCCACTTCGTCAGCAATTTCGCGGAACTTCGACCAGTCAATCACACCTGAATACGCAGAAAAACCAGCAACGATCAGTTTTGGTTTATGCTCCAGCGCCAATTTGCGAACTTCAGCATAATCAATCTCACCCGTTGATTCGTCCAGACCATATTGCACAGCATTGTACAATTTGCCCGAGAAATTCACGTGCGAACCGTGTGTTAAGTGGCCACCATGCGCCAGACTCATACCCAATACCGTATCGCCCGCGTTTAATAACGCCAAAAATACTGCTGAGTTGGCCTGTGAACCGGCATGCGGCTGTACGTTGGCATATTTAGCGCCAAACAATTGCTTGGCACGCTCAATGGCTAAGTCTTCAACCACATCAACGTACTCACAACCGCCGTAATAGCGTTTATGTGGATACCCTTCGGCATATTTATTGGTAAGCTGAGACCCTTGTGCTTCAAGCACGCGTGGGCTGGTGTAGTTCTCTGAAGCGATCAATTCAATGTGCTCTTCTTGGCGCTGAACTTCGCCAGTCATTGCCTGCCATAACTCTGCGTCGTATTCGGCAATATTCATCTCATGTTTCAACATCGGGGCTCCTAACTTCACGGGCTGTCTGAGCGACAGTATAAGAACGAGAAATTTATGGCGCCTAGTTTACCAATATACTTGGGTTAGCGCCAACTTAAGGGTTAAAATAGCCGCTGAAGATTATCGCTAAGAAATATCGCCTCAAAAAGGAACGCATGCTGCTATGGCACAATATATTTATTCTATGTCGCGGGTCAGCAAAGTTGTCCCGCCCAAGAAGACTATTTTAAAAGACATCTCGTTGTCGTTTTTCCCCGGCGCCAAAATTGGTGTGTTGGGTTTAAACGGTGCAGGTAAATCAACGCTATTGCGCATCATGGCTGGTGTGGATAAAGAATACGAAGGTGAAGCTCGCCCACTAGCGGGTATTGAGATTGGCTATCTGCCACAAGAGCCGCAGTTGGACGAAGACAAAACTGTACGGGAAACCGTTGAAGAAGCAGTTGCTGACGTGAAAGACGCGTTGGCCCAACTTGATCAAGTTTATGCTGCCTATGCCGAAGAAGATGCCGACTTTGATGCTTTAGCCAAAAAACAAGGCCAGCTTGAAGCTATTATCCAAGCAAAAGACGGTCATAACATCGAGAATATGCTCGAACGTGCCGCCGACTCACTGCGTTTGCCACCTTGGGACGCCAAAATTAAGGTTCTTTCCGGTGGTGAGCGGCGCCGTGTGGCCATCTGTCGTTTGCTGTTGAGCAAGCCCGACATGTTGTTACTCGATGAGCCAACCAACCATTTGGATGCCGAATCGGTTGCATGGTTAGAGCGCTTCTTGCACGACTACGAAGGCACTGTTGTGGCCATTACCCACGATCGTTACTTCCTCGATAATGTCGCCGGCTGGATTCTTGAGCTTGACCGCGGATATGGTATTCCATGGGAAGGCAACTACTCGTCTTGGCTGGAACAAAAAGAGAAGCGTCTCGAGCAAGAAGAGAAGCAAGAAAATGCGCGTCAGCGCAGTATCAAGCAAGAGCTTGAGTGGGTGCGTCAAAACCCTAAAGGCCGCCAAGCGAAAAGCAAAGCGCGTATGGCTCGGTTTGAAGAATTACAAAGTGGTGATTACCAAAAACGTAATGAAACCAACGAGCTATTTATTCCACCAGGCCCACGCCTCGGCGACAAGGTGCTGGAAGTAAACCACTTGAAGAAGGCATACGATGGCCGTGTGTTAATTGATGACTTAACCTTCAGTGTGCCCAAGGGTGCGATTGTCGGTATTATCGGCCCGAACGGCGCCGGTAAATCAACACTGTTCCGCATGATTACCGGTAAAGAACAACCGGATTCAGGCACTGTTGAGCTCGGTGACACTGTGCAGCTTGCCAGCGTTGATCAGTTCCGCGATGACATGGACGACAAAAAAACCGTGTGGCAAGAAATATCCGACGGTCAAGATATCTTGCGCATTGGTAACTTTGAAATTAACAGCCGAGCTTATGTAGGCCGTTTTAATTTCCGCGGCAACGATCAACAAAAGTACATTGGCGAACTTTCAGGTGGTGAGCGTAACCGCGTGCACCTCGCCAAGCTGGTGAAAGCCGGCGGTAACTTATTGCTGCTCGATGAACCAACCAACGACTTGGACGTTGAAACCCTGCGCGCGCTTGAAGAAGCCCTACTGGAATTCCCTGGCTCTGCCATGGTTATCTCGCACGACCGTTGGTTCCTCGACCGTGTAGCAACACACATTCTCGATTACCGCGATGAAGGCCAAATAAACTTCTACGAAGGTAACTACACCGACTACGAAGAGTACATGAAGAAAACTCATGGCGAACAAGCCATGGAGCCGCATCGCACACGTTACAAGCCGATTGGTGTTTAATTGGTTGTATCTGTTCACATAAAAAAAAGGGGCTGAATCAGCCCCTTTTTTATGTGTTTCAAATGCTGCCTATGCTTTGAAAAACTTCCGCTTTTCAATTACGCCAGGAGCAAACTGGTCAACCCCGATTGCAGCAATGCGCAGCTGTTCGGTTTTCTTAAAGGCTTTGGCTTCTTCAGCGTTAATCACTTCAGCTTTACGGGCTGCTTTGACTAACTCATCGCCGCTTAAGTCTTCGGCAATATCACCGCGTTTCACAGCTTTGCGAATACGCTTGTAGATATCCGCGTGTTCCTTCATTGCCAAAAACGCCAGCTCCATGTGCCCAGTCATATCTTTTGGATCATCTTTCCAGAAGCACAAGAACGTATGGCGATCGCGCGTTAAACCTGGCTCCATCATGCTTTCCGCAATCGCTTGCAGGTTCTCGTCACTTGGTTTGTGGAAATGAATGCCTAATGGGAAAATCGCAAGGCGCAATGTCCACGCAACAAAGCGATTGGAGAAGTTCGCAAAGAATCCTTTGAACGCTTCGCCAATTTCGTACAAATGATGTTCCAACGCGTACTGAACAAATGGCAAGTCACCGGTTTGACGGCCGTCATCTTCATAACGCTTCAATACCGCAGACGCCATATATAAATGACTCAGCACATCACCCAAACGCGCTGACAGCATTTCGCGGCGCTTCAAGTCACCGCCCATCACCAACATCGCCATATCGGCGGTCATGGCTAACGCACGGCTCATGCGGGTTAGTTGTTGATAATAACGGGCAGTTGGCCCGCTCATTGGGCTAGAGTTAAAGCGCGCGCCGGTAAGCCCCATAAATAAGCTGCCAAAGAAGTTACTGGTCGCGAAGCCAATGTGCTTCAACAGCAGTCCGTCAAAGTCATGTAAGCCACGCTCTTCGTCCGGGTTCGATGCTGCTTCCATTTCCGCCAAAACATAAGGGTGACAGCGCGTTGCGCCTTGTCCGAAAATCATTAGATTACGGGTTAATATATTGGCGCCTTCCACCGTAATCGATACTGGGGTGGCCATGTAGCCATGCCCAAGGTAATTGCGTGGCCCCAATTGAATGCCTTTACCTGCATGAACGTCCATGGCGGCTTCCATAACCTGGCGCCCCATTTCTGTCATGTGATACTTGGTCATGGCGGTGATTACCGATGGGCTTTTGCCTTCGCACAAAGCAGTTACCGTAAGACGACGCATGGATTCTAAAATATAGTTCGTACCACCAATCTTACCCATTGCCGCTTGCACGCCTTCGAACTTACCGATTGGCAAACCAAACTGTTGGCGTACATACGCATAAGCACCTGTCATACGCTCGGTAACGTGGCCGGTCGCAGTGGCTAACGCAGGTAAGCTAATACCACGACCTGCTGATAGACATTCCATCAACATCCGCCAGCCTTTACCGGCGTAGTCTTGTCCACCAATAATCCAGTCAAGCGGAATAAATACGTCTTTACCGTAAGTTGTACCGTTCATGAACGCTTGCCCTAACGGTAAATGGCGTTCACCGGTTTCAACACCTTCGTGGCTGGTCGGAATCAATGCACAGGTAATGCCGATATCTTTCTGATCACCCAATAACCCGTCTGGGTCGTACATTTTAAACGCCAAACCTAATACGGTCGCTACCGGAGCTAAAGTGATATAACGCTTGCTCCAGTTTAATCGAAGGCCTAATACCTCTTTGCCTTCAAACTCGCCTTTACACACCACGCCCGTGTCAGGGATTGCGCCTGCATCTGAACCTGCTTCAGGCCCGGTTAATGCGAAACATGGAATGTCTGTACCATCAGCCAAGCGCGGCAACCAATAGTCTTTTTGTTCTTTGGTGCCGTAGTGCGTGAGTAACTCGCCCGGACCCAACGAGTTGGGAACCATGACGGACACCGCTACGCTAATTGAGCGTGTTGCGATGCGTGAAACAATATGGGAATTTGCCGCTGGTGAAAAATCTAATCCGCCAAATTCTTTGCCAATAATCATCGCAAAAAACTTCTCTTTGCGAATGTAGTCCCAGACCTTTTTCGGTAAGTCGGTATCTTGTTGAACAATTTTGAAGTCATCCAACATACCCAGCAAGGTTTCTAGCTGGTTATCAATAAACTTTTGCTCATCGTCCGTGAACTGCGGTGCTTTGGTTTGATGAAACTCGTGCCAATTGGGGCGACCACTAAATAAGTCAGCATCCCACCAGGTATCGCCGGCTTGCATGGCTTCACGCTCGGTTGGTGATAACGGCGGTAACACGCGTTTAAAAAACGCAAACGCAGGACGTGTAATCAAGCTGCGGCGAATATCCGGCACTGCAAACAACAGCACGACCACAACCACTAAAAGAATAATAATTTCCATTTCACAACACCTTTGTTACTGGGTACAACGTGCAAAAAATGACACTGCTACAAGCATAGTCGATTATCGCGATGGCGCATCCACGCCACCCGCTAAGAATGGGATTAATCTATCAATCATCTGGTCCGCGGCAATGGCTTCACCGAAGTCTGCTGCGGCTATTTCACGTAAAGCGGGCCCTGAAACCTGGGCAAAAACGGTCGCTCCCAACACAAAGTGCAACCGCCAGAACATATCCACTGGGCTAAGGTTAGGATTCGCAACGTGCAAGGCTGCCAGTAAGTTCTGCATCACATCACCAAAATGATCCATGGTGTAGCGACGCAAGTGCCCTTGAATGTCAGCGTAAGCATAACCCAACAAGCTTAAAAATATCGTTGGCCCGTGTTTACGTACTTGCCGCAGCTCATTTAACGGCGAACGAAAACAATCGAACACCGCTCGTGTGGTTACTTGTGGCTGCTCCGAGAGCTTCGCAAGCTCTCGGTCAAGGGCTGGCATCAAAACTTCAAGGTAACGCGCCATAACGGCTTGAATCAGCGCTTTTTTTGAGCCAAAGTGATAGTTGACCGAAGCGAGGTTCACCTCTGCATCTGCGGTAATTTGGCGCAATGATGTTTGCTCAAATCCATGTTCAGCAAACAACGCCTCCGCCGCATTCAGTATTTTATCTTTCGTTGATACTCGCTTTGACATAAAAACGTGTCTCACTTTTTAATTTTGCACGTTTAGAACGCACATTTTAAACATGCGTTTTAATTTAAATCAGTTTGTTTATGAGCGCAAGCCAAAGGATGGGAATATAACAATGACAAAAGCTATGCACGCGGTTTATATCGTGCGACTTAAATAGAAAAGGCGCTCATTGAGCGCCCTTGCTTGTTACAAATAAAATTTTACTTAGTTATTTGTGTCGAGCGCTGCAAAACTTTTGACTAACTCGTCAACAGCCTTCATTTGCTGTAAATAAGGCTCAAGCTTCGCCAACGGGAGCGCGCATGGACCATCGCATTTCGCTTGATCAGGATCTGGGTGCGCTTCAATAAACAAACCAGCTAAGCCCAACGCCATGCCTGAACGAGCAAGAACAGCAGCTTGAGCACGACGACCATCGGCTGAGTCTTCTCGGCCACCCGGCCGCTGTAGCGCATGCGTTGCATCAAACATAACAGGCGCCATTTGTTTCATCTCATCCATACCGAGCATATCAACCACTAAATTGTTATAACCGAAGCAACTGCCGCGCTCACATAAAATAACGTTGTGGTTCCCTGCTTCACCAAATTTCTTAATGATATGACGCATTTCATGGGGTGCTAAAAACTGTGGTTTTTTAACGTTAATCACGGCACCGGTTTCTGCCATTGCTACAACCAAATCCGTTTGACGCGCCAAAAATGCAGGTAACTGAATAATATCCGCAACTTCTGCAACGGCTTTTGCCTGATGCGGCTCGTGTACATCTGTGATTATCGGCACATTGAAGGTGCGCTTTATCTCAGAGAAAATCTCCAAGCCTTTGTCGAGGCCGGGTCCGCGATATGAATGAATCGACGAGCGATTTGCCTTATCAAAGCTTGCTTTGAACACATATGGAATACCCAAACGCGTGGTAACTTCAACATAGTGCTCGGCAATACGCATGGCTAAGTCACGCGACTCCAGCACATTCATACCGCCAAACAAAACAAACGGCAAGTGGTTACCCACCTGCACGTCGCCTACTTTAATCACTTGCGTATTAATCACGTTGTTGTCCTTTCAATTATCCTGCGGCGATCACGCGCAAGATTTGACCACAAATATAGGCCATATAAGTACCGAGTGCATAACCAAATACCGCCAACAATACGCCGACTGGCGCCAGCGACGGGTGAAATGCCGAAGCAACCACAGGGGCTGAAGCTGCACCACCAACATTGGCTTGGCTACCAATAGCCATGTAGAACACAGGAGCCTTCAGTAAACGGGCCACAATCAACATTAAACTGGCGTGAATAATCATCCAAATCGCACCAATTAAAAAGTATTTAGGCACATCCACAATAGCGGTAACGTCCATATGCAAACCAATTGTTGCAACCAGAATATAGACAAACATTGAGCCATATTTTGACGCGCCGACGCCCTCTAATTGACGTACACGCGTGAATGACAACGCCACGCCAACGGTTGTTGCAATAACTATTAGCCAGAAGAACTTCTTGTCCAAACTAAAATCTTTTAGTGCCGGTACATTATCGCCAATAAATGGTGCGATAACATCAGCACCCCAATGCGCTAAACCGGTGACACCAAAGGCTACCGCCACAATAAACATCAGGTCAGGCAGTTTTGATTCACGGCGATGCTCGGCTTCATAATGTTCCATGCGCTCTTTGATCGCTTCAATTGCGCTGGTGTCGGCACCAATACGCTTATCAATCGCTTTATGGTTTGCCGCCATGTACAACAACACCGCCATCCATAAGTTCGCAACAATAATGTCTACGGTAACCATGGCCGAGAAAATTTCACCGCCAACTTCGTACACTTCTTTCATTGCTGCTTGGTTTGCGCCACCGCCTATCCAACTGCCAGCAATGGTTGTCATACCGCGCCACACTGCATCTGGGCCAGCACCACCTAACATTTCCGGGAAGATTACACTCACCAATAGCAGCGCAATAGGCCCGCCAATAACGATACCGACAGTACCCGTTAAAAATAAAATCAGGAGTTTTGGACCAAGACGAAAAATAGCTTTTAGATCTAAGCTTAACGTGAGCAAGACCAGACAAGCTGGCAGCAAGTAATCCATAACCAGCGGATAAATTGCGGTATTGGCGCCATCGACGATACCGAAGGTATTCAATAACGACGGAATGAAGTAACACAGCAGCAGAGCTGGCACCCATTTATAAAATTTTTGCCAAAACGAGTTAGAACTGGATTGGGTATAGAAGATCAAACCAAGAATGGCGGCAAGCAAGCCAAAAATAATACCGTCATTGGTGATCAATGCAGTGTTTTCCACAGGAACCCCTTATTATTAATTTTTTTAGTGAAGGACGTGCTGGGGGGCCGCCCACGTTTCTAATTGCAAGCGCAACATCTGTGCACTTGGATCATCTGGGCATTGTTCGACAAAATACTGGTAGTCGTCAACTGCTGCTTGTTTGCAGTCAAGTTCTTCAAGCACGTAACCACGGTCACGAATTTCATACGGGTCGTCGGGCATGATAGCCAACAGCATATGCACCACGGTCAATGCATTCGCAAATTCCTGATCATGAATCATGGCGTGCTTTAGTTCGGTTAAGTAGCGTACCAGAACAGTTTTTTGATCGGCCGCTTCAAACATATCCCATGAAAACTCGAGGGCATCATCGGTTACATCTTCAAAACGTTCTTGTACTTGCTGGTCTTCAAGCAATTCACCGTGCAGCGGATCAACAAAGTAGCTTTCTTGTTCATGATCAAAGCGCAACAATGGATAACCTGGGAAATCAACCAACTCCAACTGAATACCGGCATAAGCGGCGGTTTCTTGCAGTAATAGGGCCAAACTAATGGGCAACCCAGTGCGATAACTAATCACACGGTCAAGCAGAATGCGCTGCGCCCCAACCACAGGCTCGGGCGCATCACTAAAACCTAATTCAAAATAGAAATCTTGAATCACGGCTTGCAGTTTATCCATACCGTCAAGACTCTCATGACGCTCAGCCATTTCACGAATAAGCTGATAATAATCACTAACGTACTGGTCACTGTCCGAATGAAAGGTGCGACTAATTTCCCACACAATTTCAATGGTAGGTAACATTTCGTGAGCGATATGTTCTAAGTATGAAAAACGCATAAACCCCTAAATTCGTTATTCGTTATTCGTTATTCGTGCGTTCGCTGCGCTCACTGTTCGAACAGCGAAGCGGACGAACAGCGCAGCGGACGATTAACGAATAACGCTTTTGCTCTAATAACGCTTTTGCTTTAAATAAGTGCTTGCTTACTGAACGCGATGTGCAGCAGGAACATAATCCAGCTTAACGCGCCAATAAAGCCGACATAACGTAACCAACTCACACTGGCTTTCATTGCCACAAGACCAAACAAAATATAGCCGACTAAGCCGATAACTTTATTGATCAACCATGGAGTTTCCCAAGGCCACATTTGCCAATGAATGAGCATACCCACAATAGTCAGCAACAAGCCGGTATCAATGATGTGTGGGACTATTTTCACCCACTTTTGGCGACTAATGTTGGCACCAATGCTCACCCAAAAAAATCGAAGCATGAATAATACCACACTTATGGCTACAAAAGTGACATGGAGGTGTTTTAAGGCTACAAATGACATCAAAAACGTCCTTTTTAATCGTTATTATCGGTTAAACGTTGATACGCGGCAGCAATTTGCTGACGCAACTGAGGTTGGTGTTCTAACAACCAATTCTGGTAAAAGCTTAATTCATGTTCCAGCGCATCACGCTGATCAGCAACCCGGATAATATCGCGATATGACCGCAACGACGACATCACACAAGTAAATAATTTCTGCGCGGTAAGCTCAGTCTTCGCTTTGTAATCATTAATATCATAATTGATGACCACTGAGCGCTCCGGTGCTTGACCGGGTTGGCCAGTACGCAACACAATACGGCTGGTGCGGTTGCCAGCGGTTTCGCGAATATAGCGCGCCACCTGTAAGCCGGCATCATCGGTGTCCATCACCACGTCGAGCAAAACTATGGCGATGTCTGGATTTTCATCAACCATTTGCTGTGCTTCTTGACGCGAATAGGCGCTGAGAAAATTCAACCCACGGCCTTCAAACACCAAATCCATTAACGCCAATCGAGTAACCGCGTGCACTTCGCGTTCATCATCAACGATTAAGATCTTCCAACCTGCTTCGGTAGTTTGATCCCGCGTTTCATCATCGCTGTCATGTTCGTCGGCAAAGATAAAATTGTTATCCATCAGTTGCTCTCCATTGCCCCACCGTTATGCGTTCAAGATTAGCATAATCGCGCATACTGTTAACGGCTTCGAACTTGTACGATGCCATTAAGCCGCGAACTGCTGCCGCTTGATTCCATCCATGTTCTACCAACAACCAGCCATCGGCACGTAAAAATCTTCCCGCCTGACTAATAATGTGTTCAATGTCTGCGAGGCCTTGGTTGTCAGCCACCAGTGCACTGCGTGGCTCAAAACGCACGTCGCCTTGTTGTAAATGCGGGTCGCCAGCATCGATATAGGGCGGATTAGAAACAATCGCATCAAATTTATCATTTGCCGGCAAGCCACTGAACCAATCGCTTATTTGGCAGTTTATTGACAACTGCAAGGCACTCGCATTGCTTCGCGCAAGTTCAACCGCGGCAGGTGATTTGTCCACCGCTGTGATGCGCCACTGTGGCTTGCTCGATTTCAAGGCCAGCGCTATTGCGCCCGTACCGGTTCCGAGATCGAGTACTTGTGCGTCATCCGCAAGGCCCAGTGCTAAGGTCTGTTCCACTAAAATTTCAGTGTCTGGTCTAGGAATTAAGGTGCTATCGTTCACGCGCAATGGCAGCGACCAGAACTCGCGCTCGCCCACCAAATGGGCCACCGGCGTTCCCTGTTGGCGCTTAGCCAACAGCTGTTCAAACTGCTGTGTTTGTTCAGCATTTAACTGACGTTCCGGCCATGTATATAAATAAATACGTTCACGCTGCAGGCAAAACGCAAGCAACACTTCGGCATCTAGCTTAGCAGACTCGCTGTGGCTGAGTGCTCGGGTAGCGGTCGCGAGTGCATCAGCTATGCTAACCGGCTGTTGCAAGGTGATCATTGATTCTCTGACAGCGCTGCCAATAAGTCGGCCTGATGCTCTTGCACAATCGCATCCAGAATTAAATCAAGCGAACCGGCAAGCACTTCGTCCAAGCGATATAACGTTAAATTGATGCGATGATCGCTGACGCGGCCCTGTGGGTAATTATACGTGCGAATTCGCTCCGAACGATCACCACTACCGACTAAACTGCGGCGCGTTGTTTGTTCTTCTAACCGACGCTTTTCGTCTTCCGCTTGTTGAATACGGGCCTGCAATACAGACATCGCCTTGGCGCGGTTCTTATGCTGAGAGCGTTCGTCTTGGCACTCCACCACAAAACCGGTCGGAATGTGAGTAATTCGAATTGCGGAATCAGTTCGGTTAACGTGCTGACCACCGGCTCCGGATGCGCGATAGGTATCAACTCGCAAATCAGCCGGGTTTATTTCAATTGCTTCTGCTTCGGGTATCTCAGGCAATACGGCCACGGTGCAGGCTGATGTATGCACACGCCCTTGCGACTCGGTTTCTGGTACCCGTTGTACACGGTGGCCACCCGATTCAAATTTTAATCGTCCGTAAGCGCCATCACCAGACACGTGGGCAATGACTTCTTTGTAGCCACCATGCTCACCTTCACTTGCGCTGACAATGCTAACCTTCCAGCCATGTTGTTCGCCGTAGCGGCTATACATGCGGAATAAATCGCCAGCAAAAATGGCGGCTTCATCGCCACCCGCACCGGCGCGTATTTCCAGATAACACGGGCGGTCATCGTTTGGATCTTTCGGCAGCAATAGAATCTGCAGTTCTTGCTCAAGTTGTTCTTGCTTCGCTTGCGCTTCGTCTAATTCTGCTTTAGCCATTTCGCGCATTTCAGCGTCGTCTTCTTGCATCATTTCGTTAGCAGCCGCTTCGTCAGCCTGCGCCTGCTGATAGCTGGTAAAACACTTCACCAGTTCTTCGAGTTGCGAATACTCGCGCGACAACCCACGAAACTTATCTTGATCGCCAATTACACCAGGGTCACTCAATAAGTGCTGAACTTCTTCATAACGTTCTAATAAAGCTTCTAATTTTCGAATAATCGAAGGATTCATCATGCGGTGAGGACCTTACTCGTCATCTGCTATTAATCGTTGGAATACCGCCAAGGTTTCGTAATCACCGGCAGCCCCAGCTTCACGCATCATTTGCGTTGGCTGATGTAAAAATTGTTTGGTCAGTCGTTGCGCCAATTCATTAATGACGTCTTCCGGAGCTTTCCCCGCAGCAAGTTGATTGCGAGCACGTTGTACCTGCTCATTACTCATGTGCTGAGTGCGTTGGCGAAAGTCACGAATTACATCAACATGGTCTAACTGTCGCAGCCACGCGGTAAACGCTTGGCTGTGCTCACTGATGATAACTTTGGCTTCTGCTGCGGCTTCTTCGCGGTTGCGAAGGTTCTCAGTGATAATGCCTTGCAAGTCATCAACCGTGTACAAGTACGCATCATTGAGTTCGTTAACTTGTTCTTCGATATCACGCGGCACCGCTAAATCAATTAACAACATAGGCTGTCGCCGACGTGCTTTTAACGCGGATTCAATCAAACCCTTACCGATAATTGGCAATGGGCTGGCGGTAGAACTAATCACAATATCAGCTTGCGGTAACAGTTCAGGCAATTCCCCCAAGGTGTGGGCTTGCCCGTCAAATTTATCTGCCACAGCACTCGCTCGCGCCAGTGTTCTGTTGGCAACCATCAGTTGCTTCACGCCATGTTCAGTTAAATGCTGCGCCACCAATTCGGCAGTGTCGCCCGCACCAACTAATAGCACACTGGATTGCGGTAGTTCCGAAAAGATTTGACGCGCAAGATTCACTGCCGCGTAAGCCACAGAAACCGCATTTTCACCCACTTTGGTTTCATTGCGCACGGTTTTTGCCACGCGAAAGGTGCTTTGAAACAAACGTTCGAGCACGGTGCCGACACTGGCTTGATTGCGTGCGAATTGATACGCCTGCTTCACTTGCCCTAAAATTTGCGGCTCACCCAACACCAACGAATCCAAGCCGCTGGCCACGGCCATTAAATGCTCAATGGCTGCATTGTCTTCGTAGATGTAGCAGTGCTCGCGTAATTGCTCCAGCGGTAAGCGATGGTAGCCCGCCAGCCAACCAACCAACATGTCGATTGAGGTTGCGCCTTGGCAATACAGCTCAGTGCGGTTACAGGTTGACAGAATGACTGCTTCGGCCACGCCCGTTTGCTCACGCAACGCTGGCAACGCCTGGTGCAACTGCTCAGGCGAAAAGGCGACTTGCTCCCGTAATGCTACGGAAGCTGTTTTATGGTTAACACCGAGTGCGAAAATGGTCATAATAGCAAAAAATTGCGAGCCTCTGGCTACTGCTAAACGCTGGCAATTGTACGTGAAAGCCCGCATGATGAAAAGCACACGAACAGGGATAGCTTAGCGAATGAAACGTCTTCTATTAGTAGTACTCACAAGCGGTTGGTTAGCTGCCTGTAGCACAGTGCCTGAACCGGTCACCCACAGCGACGTTGATGACCGCGCAGTTGCGGCACAACAACAGCAGTTGGAACAACGGGACCAGTGGCGACTAAAAGGACAAATGGCTTTATTCGACTTGCGTGAGGACAACCGTCATGGGGTTTATGTTGATTGGTTTTCAAGTGCATCAACCCTTACTATGCGGTTTTCTCATCCGTTGCGTGGCACCTTAGCTCGCTTGCACCAACAAGATGGTTTAGCGGTACTTACCGACGAAGACGGCAAAGAATACCAGGCCGAATCAGCTGAACAGTTGCTGTTAGAGTATTTTCAAATGGATCTACCCATAACGGTGATTAACTCCATTGTTATGGGCAAACAGTTGCCGGGCATGATTGACACCCACTATCAGTTGCGCCGACAGGACCAACAGCAACTGGCGTTGCTATCAGATTTTGTCATGATTGCCGCCGACCAACTGTGGCGCGCGCAACTGCGGGAATACACGATGGTTGATGGCACCTTTATGCCACATAGTATTGATTTAACAACCGACGCGTGGCGCCTCAAACTCAAGGTGTCTGCATGGAGCTTTTAACCTTACCCGCGGTCGCTAAACTCAATTTATTTCTGCACATTGTTGGGCAACGCACCGACGGTTACCATAATTTGCAAACCCTGTTTCAGTTTGTCGACTACGGCGATGAACTGACTTTTCAATTAAATTCAAGCGGTCAAATCACGCTCAGTTGTTCCGAACCTGCATTGGAGAGCCCTGCCAATTTAGTGGTACAGGCTGCTCAGTTGCTTCACGAGCAAGCGCACGGTCAGTTATCCGGTATTCACATTCATATCGATAAGAAGCTGCCCTTTGGCGGTGGCTTAGGCGGCGGGTCTTCCGACGCTGCCACCACATTATTGGCGCTGCGACATCTCTGGCAATTACCAATTCCTGATCGCCAGCTCGAGCAGATCGGCCTACAACTTGGTGCCGATGTTCCAGTATTTTTGCGCGGCCATGCAGCTTTTGCCGAAGGCGTTGGCGAACAATTAACACCGGCCACCCCACCCTGCCCGTGGTACCTGATTATTCATCCGGGTGTGCAAATTAGTACGCCAAGTATTTTTAAGCACCCAGACTTAATTCGTAACCACGCACCACTGCAATGGCCGAACTGGAGTTGGGCAAACACCAGCAATGACTGCGAAGTTCTGGTTCGTAAACTTTACCCAGAAGTTGCCAAGGCCCTCGACTGGTTGGTAGAATACGCGCCTTCTCGATTGACCGGCACCGGTGCATGCCTTTTCGGTCACTTCGAAAACGAATTAGATGCCCGTGCTGCGTTGCAAAGGATGCCTGCACAGTGGACAGGATTTGTCGCGCGAGGCCTCAATGAAAACCCGGTCTGCCAGCAATTGCGGCAGGCTTCAACTGTGAACCTAACCAACCAAGATTGAGGTTTAGTGTGCCTGACATGAAGCTCTTTGCTGGCAATGCGACGCCAGAACTCGCCAAAAAAATTGCCGACCGCCTATTTATTAAACTCGGTGACGCCGATGTTGGCCGTTTTAGTGACGGTGAAATCAGCGTTATGATCAACGAAAATGTTCGTGGTTCGGACGTCTTTATTATTCAATCTACCTGTGCACCAACCAACGACAACCTCATGGAGTTGGTAGTTATGGTCGATGCGCTACGCCGCGCTTCTGCTGGCCGCATCACGGCTGTCATTCCATATTTCGGTTATGCACGCCAGGATCGCCGCGTACGTTCTGCGCGAGTGCCAATTACTTCAAAGGTAGTTGCTGACTTTTTATCTAGCGTTGGCGTTGATCGGGTATTAACTGTCGACCTGCATGCCGAACAAATTCAAGGCTTTTTCGATGTGCCAGTAGACAACGTGTTTGGTAGCCCGGTGTTAATGGAACATCTACGCCAGCAAGAATTCCATAATCCTGTGGTGGTTTCACCGGATATTGGCGGTGTTGTACGCGCACGCGCCATCGCAAAATTACTGAATGACATCGACTTAGCAATCATCGATAAACGCCGTCCACGCGCTAACGAGTCGCAAGTAATGCATATCATTGGTGACATTCAAGACCGCGACTGCATCATTGTTGATGACATGATTGATACCGGCGGCACCTTGTGCAAAGCCGCAGATGCACTGAAAAAGAACGGTGCACGCCGCGTATTTGCTTACGCCACGCACCCAGTTTTTTCGGGCAACGCGTTTGAGAACATTCGCGACTCGCAAATTGACCGTGTCATTGTCACTGACAGTATCCCGCTTAGTGAAGAAATGAAGAGCCTGGATAAGGTTCATCAATTGACCTTAAGCGGCATGTTGTCTGAAGCGCTGCGCCGCGTCAGTAACGAAGAATCTATCTCAGCGATGTTCGAGTATTGATTGAATTTCGAGGGCTTCAGTGGTAATATTCCGCGCCCTCGAATAAGCAAGACATATTTTTGAGGAACTTGTCGGGTATTTGGTCGCGAATATCCGGCTTATTTTTATTTAACGGAGACACTCCATATGTCAACTATCGATTTTACTATCCAAGCAGAATTGCGTACGGATACAGGGAAAGGTGCGAGCCGCCGCCTGCGTCGTGCGGAAAAACTGCCTGCAATTTTATACGGTGCTGATAAAGAAGCGATTTCAATCACGTTGGATCACAACAAAGTGAACAACATGGCTGACTACGAAGCATTCTACTCACACATTCTGACTTTGGTTATCGACGGCAAGAAGCACGAAACTATCTTGAAAGACGTTCAACGTCACCCGTACAAGCCTAAATTGACTCACTTGGATTTCCAACGTGTTGTTAAAGGTCAGAAACTGCACACTCACGTACCTGTTCACTTCACCAACGAAGCGACAGCTGTTGGCGTGAAAGAAGAAGGTGGTGTTGTTGTTCACCACGTTGCAGATTTAGAAATCTCTTGCTTGCCAAAAGATCTGCCTGAGTTCGTTGAAGTTGATATCGCGAACTTGAAATTAGGCGAAACCTTGCACTTAACCGACCTGAACATGCCAAAAGGTGTTGAGCTGGTTGAGTTAACTAAAGGCGAAGATCACGACCAAGCAGTTGTTTCAATCACTGCGCCACGTGTAGAAAAAGAAGCGGAAGAAACTGAAGAAGTATCAGCTGAAGTTCCTACTGCTAAAGAAGCGAAAGAAGAAGACAAAGACGCTGAATAAGGTCTTATGTCGACAATTCGCTTACTCGTGGGCCTGGGTAATCCAGGCCCCGAATACTCCCAAACACGTCACAATGCAGGCTTCTGGCTAGTCGAGCAGTACGCTCGTATGCACGGCCATACACTCCAGCCTGACACCAAATTCTTTGGCAATAGCACCCGTATTCAAAAAGGCGGCATGGACTTGCGCGTTTTACAGCCAATGCAATTTATGAATCGCAGTGGTAACGCAGTAGCCAGCCTTGCAAATTTTTATAAAATTGCACCCGAAGAAATCTTGGTCGCTTATGACGAGTTAGACTTGCCTCCTGGCGTTGCTAAATTCAAAACGGGCGGCGGTACAGGCGGACATAACGGCATTAAAGACATTGTGGCTCGCTTAGGTAGCCATGATTTTCATCGCTTACGTATTGGTATCGGTCATCCTGGTGATAAAAGTAAAGTAACCGGATGGGTGTTGGGAAAAGCATCACAAGCTGACCAACTATTGATGGACGATACCATTACGGAAGCCTGCCGCAGCATTGATATCTTGTTGCAACAAGATATGCGCGCGGCACAACAGCATTTACACAGTTTTAAAGCACAGAGAGAGAAATAAGCATGGGATTCAAGTGTGGTATCGTCGGCTTGCCGAACGTAGGTAAATCAACGCTGTTTAACGCGCTGACCAAAGCTGGTATTGAAGCAGCTAACTTTCCTTTCTGTACCATTGAGCCAAATACTGGCGTGGTTGCAGTGCCTGATCCGCGTTTAGATGAACTGGCCGCCATTGTTAACCCGCAACGTGTAGTACCAACCACCATGGAGTTTGTCGACATTGCTGGCTTGGTTAAAGGCGCGTCTAAAGGTGAAGGCCTCGGTAACCAATTTCTTGCCAACATTCGTGAAACGGATGCGATTGGTCACGTTGTGCGTTGTTTTGAAAATGACAACATTGTGCACGTTGCCGGTAAAGTTGACCCCGCTGAAGACATTGAAGTTATCAACACAGAGTTGGCGTTGGCTGACTTGGATAGCGTCGAAAAAGCGATCCATCGTCAAGGTAAAAAGGCGAAAGGCGGCGACAAACAAGCTGCTGCTGAAATTGCGGTACTACAAAAACTATTGCCCGCACTCGAGAACGGCGAAATGGCCCGTTCAGTTGCCCTTAGTGATGATGAAAAAGCCACTATTCGCAGCTACAACCTGTTAACGATGAAACCGACCATGTACATCGCTAACGTGAATGACGACGGCTTTGAAAACAACCCTTACCTCGACAAAGTACGCGCCATTGCAGCCACCGAAAACGCTATTGTGGTTCCAGTTTGTGCCGAAATCGAATCTGAAATCGCTGAACTTGATGACGAAGAGAAAGCTGAATTTATGGCTGACTTAGGGCTAACAGAGCCAGGTTTAAATCGCGTTATTCGCGGCGGCTATCAGTTGCTTAACTTGCAAACTTACTTTACCGCTGGGGTGAAGGAAGTGCGCGCATGGACCATTCCTGTTGGCGCTACCGCACCACAGGCAGCTGGCAAGATTCACACCGACTTTGAAAAAGGCTTTATTCGTGCTGTGGTTGTTGGTTATGACGACTACATTACGCACAAAGGCGAACAAGGTGCGAAAGAAGCTGGTAAGCGTCGTGAAGAAGGCAAAGAATACATTGTGAAAGACGGTGATGTAATCTTGTTCCGGTTTAACGTTTAAAGAGCAAGAGCGATATTAGATATTAGATATTAGATATTAGATATTAGATATTAGATATTGGGTCGATGGGGAGCTGCGGATTAGCGCCCCATTCGGACCATGATCCATCATAAAGCTGCACTTCACTGAAGCCCGCAATGCGCGCCGCAACCAACAAAATACACGCAGTAATACCTGAACCACAGGTTAAAACCAAATGTGGGGATTTTGGGCCAACGAGCGACACAAACATATCTTCGAGCTCCGCCGACTTTTTAAATCTGTTGTCATCCAGCACATCAAGAAATGGTAGATTAAACGACCCACGAATATGACCACTGCGCATTCCTTTGTGCGGCTCTTCTTTTTGGCCCAAATAACGCTCGCGTGAACGTGCATCGATAATGCTGCTAGCCCCGCTTTGCGTTGCTGCTAAAACTTGTTTGGCCGTAACCAACCATTCTTTCTCAAACTTTGCGACAAAGTTTCCACGGGCCGATTTCGGCCGTGCATGTTCGGTATCCGCAGGATAGCTGTCCGCAAGCCATTGCGGTAATCCACCGTCCAAAATATAAACCTGTTTAAAGCCCATCGATTTGAAGATCAACCCAAGCGCGCGGCGACGAGTAAATACCCTGATTATCGTAAAGCACCAAGGTGTCGTCTTTATTAATGCCTAAAGTTTGTGTTGCTAAAGTAACCTGCTCAGCCGTCGGAAATGTATTCGGCAAACTCGTGCTGGTATCTGTAAAATTTTTCTCTAAAGCCATGTCCAGCGAATTTGGTATGACAGTGAGTTCGTTGTATTCAAGGGGAGTACGCCCCGCAACTTTTTTCATGCTTGCATCAAGCACATGCAAATTAGGTTGCGATTTATGTTCAGCCAACCACTTGGTTGTTACTAGACACGATTTATCTGACGTACTCATACCTTATCATTCCATTTGCTAAAGGTTGTTTACTTAGAGCTTAATTGCCGTGCGGGAATCTACAGCTATCAATCATTGATAACCAATAGAAACCGCAATCAACATCGCTATCGCACAAGCAAAAATAAGCTTCAGCATCAGCGGCGCTACAAACTTAAACCAACGTTCGTAAGGCACACCTGCTAAGCCTAATATGCCCATCAACACTGGGTTGGTGGGTACAATCATATTCATCAAGCCGTCGCCCATTTGAAACGCTAACACAGCTATTTGGCGACCAATACCGGCGGTGTCTGCAATCGGAACCATAATCGGCATGGTCACAAACGCCTGACCACTGCCCGACGGAATAAACAGGTTCAACAAGCTCTGGATAATTAACATGCTAACCGCACCAAAATGCGCACCAAAAGCCTCAACTGGCATTGCCAGATAGTAAATAACGGTGTCGAGTACTTGCCCATGCTCCATAATCATTGCAATTGAGCGCGCGAAACCAATCAGTAGCGCAGTTGCAGTTAGCTCCGCGGCCCCTTCAATAAACTTATTGGCCGCATCGTTGGCACCCATGTGTGCGACCAAAGCCGCAAATAAACCAAACCCAAGAAACAGTGCACTGAGTTCAACAAGGTACCAACCGTGTTCTTTGATGCCCCACACCAATAGCCCAAGCACCACGACGAAGCCCATCAAAATAATTTTATGGCGTCCTGTAAGTGCTGGGTAGTCCTCGGCATCAGTGCTTTTAGCAGGAGTTATATCAGCCAGTAGCGAATTATTTGGGTCTGCAGCCACACGCTTCGCATAGCGGTACACATGGTGAAAACCAATGGCGAATAACACCGGCCACAGTGCAAGGCGATACCATAAGCCAGAAGCTGGCGGTACTTCAGCAATGGCTTGTGCGATTAACAGCGTAAACGGGTTGAACAATGACAAGCCGTAACCAATGCCATAGCCAACAATTAAAATTCCCATAGCGGTGATGCCATCGAGCTTTAATGCGCGGCACAATGCCACCAGCATGGCTACAAATATGAGATATTCTTCGGCTACCCCAATCAAGGCCGAAAAAATACCGAAGGTCAGCATACCGCCCAAAATGAGCCAACCGGTTTTATCTGCAAACTTTTTCAGGAGCAAGCCAATCACCGCATCAAGCATTCCTGTCGCGCGCAAGATGCCCATAACACCGCCTATCAACAAGACAAAGAAAATCACGCCTTGCGCATCACCCAGTGCTTGTGGAATAACAGTAAACAGTGTCAGGGGCGACAGTATGGGTTGCTCTGCTAGCACGCTATAGGTGCCAGGCTGCACTACCGTTTGCCCAATGTCATTTACGCTGCGTTCAAATTCTCCAGCTGGAATAACCCAAGTCAGCACCAGTGCGGCAACCATCATGTACATCATGAGAACTAAGGTGTGCGGTATTTTTATTTTTATCATGGGAGAACTAACCTACTCTCTTTAATTGTTATAAATGAATCACTTCCTTATGCATTGCAGCGAGTATAGCAAGTAATCTGTTTTGTGCGCTAACAGGTATCTGTTCGGATTCCATGGCCTGTATCAAATCTTCCACCAGCGCATTAAATTCCGCGCGGGTAATATTCATTCCAAGGTGTACTTCTGGCATCGGCTTACCGGTGTATTCGCAAGGCCCTGCACTTAATTCACAGATGTGCTCGGTCAGCATTTTATGGAAGCGATCAATATCGACATTTTCGAAGTGATGAATAATACGGTCGTCTTCAGCAATTTCGAGTATGAAGGTCTCCATTAATTTGCTGATGCCTTCATATTCACCCAATTCTTGATACAGCGAGCCCTTGTCCGCCTGTGCCAGCGGCGTCATTAACAATCCAAGAGCCAGTATTGCTGTTCGTAACATCATGATGCGCCCCTTAGAATGTGACTTGAATACTGCCGTACATACCGGTCTGGTTATCAGCACCGGCAATCGACTTCAAATTGGTGTAAGCCAAGGCTACCGCAACCCGCTTATTCGGAAACCACCCGATAAACACATCATGCCAATCATGCTCTTCGGCGAAGCTAAGGTTACTCGGTTTTTGGCGGTACTCCACGCCCACAATCCAATGGCGATTCACAAACATACCCACGGAAGCTTCCGCTTGTAGTTTATAACTGTCGTTGCGATCACCACCAAAGCCTAGCAGCCCCATTTCATTGGCTTTGGTAGCCCGCAACGTCAAATTAACCAGCCAGGTTCTATGCCACGGCCCATCCAACCAAGCTTTGGCTGCGCTGAAGTACACATCAGTGCCGCTGTCATCGCGCGCACCAACAGCTTCTGGTAACGCGAAAGTTTTATTGCGTTTGTGCTGCAAGCCAATACTCAGTTGCGGTTCTTGGCCATAAACCAAGTCGCCATAAAGATGATATTTAACCCCGTAGATATCTTGTTTAAGTTCACCGCCCAAACTCACCAAATCAAACTGTTGCCGGGCATAACTGAATTCCCAGCGATTGTCGTAGTTTAACGTGAGTGCACTGACACCGAGTTCATAGTCTTCAACGTTGGCATAATTGTAAGCAACAGTTCCGCCCCACTGCCCCTCTTCGGCATAACTAGAAAGCGTCGCCCAAGGCACTAAACCGCCACCCCCACTGCCCTCCACACTGGTTAACCCGCCAGTTGCCAATAGCTTGCCAAAGTCTGCAGCTGCGGGGCCAGATGCAATTACCGCTATGGTTAGCGTAAACGACTTGACCAGCATTCTGCTAAGGCTCATGGTGAAACTCCTTGATAATCGCGCAGCCACTGTTCGAACTGGGTCGCTGCTAATGGTCGACTAAAATAATAGCCTTGTACCGTATCACACCCCAACTGCTGCAGAATCTGCCATGCGGATTCCTCTTCGATGCCCTCGGCAACCGTGGTTAATTGCAATTCATGCGCCAGCGCCAAGGTTGAGCGCACAATGGTTAAGTCGGCATGACTGTTGGCAATATCTTGTATGAAAGAACGGTCCAGTTTCAGTTCATCAACCGGTAAACGTTTCAGCTGAGCCAACGAAGCATAGCCCGTACCGTAATCATCGATAGCAATTTTAAAACCGGCCTCGCGCAGTTGGGTCAGCCGTTTAATCGCTTGTTCCGGCTCCACCATCACCGCACTTTCCGTTACTTCTAAGGTAATGGATTGTGGCGATAATCCGCGCTTCTGTGCAGCTTCACGCAAAAATTTAACCAAATCCGGCCACTGTAAATCCAATGCTGATAAGTTAATGGCCAGCGCCAGTTGCAGTCCCTGTTCATGCCACAACTGCAATTGATCGAACGCCGCCGTGCAAACCCAGCGAGTCAACCGATTAATTTCACCGGTTTGTTCCGCCAATGGGATGAATTCGTCCGGCCGCACCACGCCGAGGTGTTCATCACGCCAGCGCAGCAGCGCCTCCACACCCAATATACGGCCGTCATTGCAGTTAACCTTGGGTTGGTAGTGCAACTGCAAACGTTGTTCGCGTACCGCGCTTGGCAGTGCCTGCACAATTTGCAAACGACGTAAGTGCTGTTCGTCCATGCCATGTTCGTAGGCCACCGCAAAAGCATTGCGTTGCTTTGCTTGGCGCGCGCAAATTTGAGCACGGCGCAAAATACTATCGGCGTCGTCGCCAATGTTCGGAAAGGTTAAATAGCCGGCACGAAATTCAAGTAAGTAACTGGTTTCATCAAGCCACCAAGGCTGCGAAAGTGTTTGTTCAACGTCGCGAAGCAACGCCTTGGTTTGCGGTTCCGATTGGCCTTCACCAATTAATACAAATTCATCGCCCGCCAAGCGACCAATCCACCACTGTTCGGGAGCACTGTCGCGTAAGCGCTGCGAAATCATTTGCAATAATCGGTCGCCAACTTGTTGACCAAAACGGTCATTCACTTCACCAAAGCGCGCAACATTTAACAACACCACGTAACCGTTTTGCTTGGACTGAATGGCTCGTGATAAATAGTCCCGCAAAGAAACGCGGTTGGGCAGTCCGGTTAACAAGTCATGCTGCAGTTGATACATAATTTGCTGCTCACGCTGCGAAATGCCTTGTCGCATGGTTTCAAACGCTGCGCCTAAAGCGCCAAATTCATCATTGCGTTGCAATGTAATCGGTTGATTATAATCACCGGCCCCAAGCTGCTCGGCTGCGCGGGTCAAACTTGCCACAGGCTGGTTGATTTTTCGAGCGGTGATCATTGCTAACAGGACGGCAAATATCAGCGTTGCCAACGCAATGACCAAGTATTGTTGTTGCAACGTGACAAATTCACTGGTTGCTGCAAATTCGTCGGTACTGAACAGAATGACCAAATTTGGGTCGTTACTCAGAGCATATTGAATATCATTAAAACCCGAAACATTGGCCGCTAAATTTAGATTATCCAATGCCGTATTTAGCGCTATTGCGGGATCTTCGATCTGCGCAAGTATTTCCTCATCAAGGCTACTCGCAAATACGTTGCGCTGCTGGCGGTTCATAAAAGTGATATCAGCATGTGTTAACTGGCGCATTAACACCGCGAAATCATCGTCCACACCGAAACCCAACGTTGCCCAAGCTATTAAATCGGGGGCGCGAACTGGCACCGTAACAATTTGGAAAATTTCATCGTCAACCAACACCAACTGCGCGGCCGATTTGCCTGCGGTAAGGTTCTCGATACTGGGTAAAAGTTGGCTGGTGTGCGTTGCTGCTATTTCTTCGCCGTTGGGTGACTGCAGCACAATAAGGTCGGTACCAATGCGCTCGCCATGGTTAATCAAGGCAGAAATAATTGTATTTTCGTCGCCACTGGCAACCGCCTCACGAAAACCAAAATCGGTGGTTAATACTTCCGCAGCCTGTTGCAGCTGTTGAGCGCGCACGTCCATCAACTCGGCAAACACCCGCTCACTTACTTCCAGTTCACGTTCCAGTGTACGTTCGGATTGTTGTGACGTGGCTAACCACACTGCTACCAGCGAGATAATTAACACCGCGCCTGCCAGCGTCATAAAACTTACCAATAATCGTGACCGAAAACTTTTTATCATCATTTTAGTTATTATTTTTTCGACGATTAAATCGTTGCTGTAACGCCGATGGTGGCGGTGGGTTTTGTGCTTGTGGCAGTACCGGTAAATTGACCGTCAGGTTCGTTTCAGCGTTCACTACCTCAACCACCAATTCGTCAGTAATGGTGTCGGTTAAGCCTGGGTACCAAACATGGAACTGAGACACCCCGTTCGGTAACTCAGCCTGCCCAGCTGCATTCGTTTGCACACTATAACCGTGCGGACTGACATAAATATAGGCTTTCATGTGGTCGTGTATGTTGCACCCCAGCACCACAATACCCGGCTCATCAAAGCGTAGTTCAGGTGCTTGTTGATTGCTATACAGCGGCAGCTCGAAGGGTTTGGTCGGTGAGAATGAGTAAACTTGATGGCGAATGTTGTCGCTATTAGGGAAGCTCACTGAACTACCTTGCGACACGTTAAGCACAAAGGGCGAAAACAGTTTGTCGACTTGATCCATCACGGCATCAGTCACTATTGAATTTTCATTTGTCGCATCAGCAACGCTCACAATGGCGTGCGGCAGCGGCTTACCATTGGCATCCAGTACAGTTACCGTTAGCGAAACTTGCGCCTGAGCGGCACTCGTTGGGCTGCATAGAACAGCAAAAGCTGCAATGAATGCAGTAAAAAACACCGCAGGAATTTGAAACTTGGTCATACTGACCCCATGCTATCTTTGAGTCGGCAGACGATCGATGCTTGCGATCGGTCCAACAGGTTATGTCAAAATGACGTGCCTGATTATAAGTACGACGCTCATTTAGGCTGGATCAGAGTGTACTGATATTTATCAACATATTGCACGTATTAATTGCCGATATCCATACTGACAAAAAAGGAGTCAGACCATGGCAACACGAATAGAAACCGATAGCATGGGTGATATTGAAGTACCCGAACAGGCGCTGTGGCGCGCACAAACGGAGCGCGCCCGACAAAACTTTCAACTCAGCGCGTTACGTTTCCCACCCCAATTTATTCATGCTCTAGCCCACATTAAGGCTGCAGCGGCAGCGGCAAATGCCGAAGCGGATATAATCAGTAATGAACAGGCGCAAGCGATCACTAAAGCCGTTGAATTAATATTAGACGGTAAAGCCGACGATGCCTTTCCGCTGGATATATTTCAAACCGGCTCTGGCACCAGCACCAATATGAATATGAATGAAGTGCTGGCCAGTTTAGCCTTGCGCGAGCATGCTGTTGAGGTTCACCCGAATGACCATGTCAACGCAAGTCAAAGCAGTAACGACGTGATTCCAACAGCTATCTTAGTTAGCAGTGCCATCGCGCTCAAAACGGATTTAATGCCCGCGTTAGCACATTTACGCCAAACCATAGCGACCAAAGCCGATACCTTAACCGACACCATCAAAACTGGGCGTACCCACCTCATGGATGCAATGCCATTGAGTATGGCTCAGGAGTTATCGGCGTGGGCCAGCCAGGTTGCCAATGTTGAACGCGCCCTAACCGATGGTTTGGCGCAGATAGCCGAATTACCGCAAGGTGGCACCGCAATTGGCTCCGGCATTAATGCACCCGATAACTTCGGCGAACGCTTCTGTCATTTTTTGAGTCAACGCACCGCACAACAATTTACAGCCGCCGCGAATCCGTTTGCAGGCATTTCGGGGCAAGAGGTGAATTTATTACTCAGTGGTCAACTCAATGCTTTGGCGACAGTGTTGCTGAAAATCAGCAACGATTTACGTTGGATGAATAGCGGCCCCTTGGCAGGCCTTGGCGAAATAAGCCTTAAAGCTTTGCAGCCAGGCAGCAGTATTATGCCCGGCAAAGTTAACCCTGTGATTCCTGAAGCAGTCGCAATGATCGCCGCACAAGTAGCAGGAAATCATCAAACCATTTCAGTCAGTGCGCAGCAAGGCAACTTTCAGTTAAATGTGATGCTGCCCGTTATTGCGTACAACCAATTACAGAGCATCGAATTACTCAGCAATGCAGCGCGGGCTTTGGCTGACCAAGCCATCGCTGATTTCACTGTAAATCACGAGCGAATTGATGAAGCGCTGGCGCGCAATCCGATTTTAGTGACTGCATTGAACCGTAAAATTGGTTACAACAAAGCCGCCCAAATCGCCAAACAAGCTTATCAACAACAACGTCCAATTCTCGACGTGGCAACAGAGATGACAGACCTGTCACAAGAAGAATTGGCGCAGTTGTTGAATCCGAAAAATTTAATTTAGAAAAAAGGAGTAAACATGTCACAGCATATTGTTATTACAGGCGCTAATCGCGGTATTGGTCTTGCTTTGGCAACCCAATTGCACCAACGCGGTGAGAAAGTTACTGCGGTATGCCGAACCGCTTCAGATGCCTTAAAGAAGTTAGGTGTGAACATTGTTGAAAATATTGATGTGACTGACACCGACAGCATTACCGAGTTAGCCAAGCAGTTGCATGACCAGCCCATTGATATGCTGATTAATAATGCAGGCCTGCTGGAACGCGAATCTTTAGGTAACCTAACCCCACAAACTATCGAAGCACAATTTCGAGTGAATGCCATGGGTCCGTTATTGGTTACCGATGCGCTACGCGATAATCTTAAGCAAGGCAGTAAAGTCATTTTAATTACCAGCCGCATGGGTTCAATGGCGGATAACGGTTCTGGCGCCTATTATGGATATCGTATGAGTAAAGCTGCACTCAACGCGGCCGGTGTGTCACTCGCCAACGACTTAAAAGATGCAGGCATTGCTGTCGCTATGTTGCATCCAGGTTTTGTGCAAACGGAAATGGTCAATAACGCCGGTGATATCAGCGCGGATACAGCAGCTGAACGCCTAATTGCCCGCATGGATGAACTTAACATCGAGTCCACGGGTCAATTTAGGCATAGCAACGGCGATTCGTTGCCGTGGTAACTTTGAGGATATAATCATGTCAACTTCTCGCTCGAGCGTTAATGCCATTATTTTTGCTGTTGCAGCCATCGCTAGTGCAGCGCTATTAAGTTCAGGGCTGACTAGCAGCATAAATAACTTTCGTAGTTTTGATCGGGTCGTCGAAGTAAAAGGCTTAGCCGAGCGAGAGGTGGCCGCGGATACCGCAATTTGGCCCTTAAAAGTGACCCGCGCGGGCAACACACAAAACACCATTTATCAGGAACTCGACCAAGACATACAAGCGATTCGTGCCTTTTTGCTGGTTAATGGCTTTGATGAGAGTGAATTGTCTGTTTCTGCACCTAATGTGTTAGATAAGCTAGCCGAGCGCTGGGCAACCGAAGATGTTGGCCTGCGCTTTACCGGCGACCAAACCATCACCGTATACACTGAAAAAGTGAACCAAGTGCGTGAACTGCGCCAACAACTGTCCGAACTAGGCAAAAAAGGCGTAAGCTTGAGTAGTAATGGCTATGATACGCAGGTTGAATACCATTTTAATGGCCTCAACGCGATTAAGCCGAGCATGATTGAAGAGTCTGCGCGTAATGCCCGTGAGGTCGCATTAAGGTTCGCTGAGCATTCAGACAGTGAATTAGGGAAGATTCGCAGTGCCAATCAAGGTCAATTTACTATTTATGATCGCGACTCGAATACACCGCACCTAAAAATTGTGCGTGTAGTGTCCACTGTTGCGTATCAACTGGTCGATTAGTCGTCGATTAAATAGGCAAACTATCCGTTTTTTAAGCAATCGCACCGAAATCATGGATTTTTTAGGAAAAAGAGGTTGACGGTTTCCCCCCTGATTTGCATAATACGCGCCGCACTCAACGAGTGCAGTTTGATAGAAAATTTGATATTGGCTACGTAGCTCAGCTGGTTAGAGCACAGCACTCATAATGCTGGGGTCGCAAGTTCGAATCTCGCCGTAGCCACCAATCAAATCCCTTTTGGGCGGACGTGGTGGAATTGGTAGACACGCTGGATTTAGGTTCCAGTGCCTCACGGCGTGAGAGTTCAAGTCTCTCCGTCCGCACCAACTCAAACTGTCAGGCGGTATACACAAGTTGGGGTATAGCCAAGCGGTAAGGCAGCGGGTTTTGATCCCGCCATTCCCAGGTTCAAATCCTGGTACCCCAGCCAATCGCCCTTCTCTTCTTGATGCACCCAGTGTTGGGGTATAGCCAAGCGGTAAGGCAGCGGGTTTTGATCCCGCCATTCCCAGGTTCAAATCCTGGTACCCCAGCCATTTTTTCCCCTGTTTGTTGCGGGGGTGGCGGAATTGGTAGACGCGCTAGCTTCAGGTGCTAGTGAGCTAACGCTCGTGGGGGTTCAAGTCCCCCCCTCCGCACCACTTCGGTGGTGAAAACCGCAACAAACATTTAAAACCGTTATTCGTTATTCGATCGCTTCGCTTGTCGTTATTCGTTAAACACGAATAACCAATAACGAATAACGCTTTTCGCTTTTCCTCACTTAATTCCTATCGCTTGCTTGATTAACGCTCGCTTCAGTGGCTTCACCCGATCAACTAACACTAAACCGCTGGCAATTAATGCCCGTGGAATCAAGTGCTGTGAACGAAAGCCGAAGTGAATCGCATCCATCGCGCGCATCATTTGTTGATTTTCGCGCTCGCGTGCACGTTCATAAGCACGCAATGCTGCAGCTACCGGTTGTTGATCATTCAACTGGCTAAGCAATTCTTGAACGTCCGCAAACCCAATATTAACGCCCTGCCCAGCTAATGGGTGAATACTATGTGCTGCATCACCAATCAGTACGACTGAGTTGTGTGCGTGATATCTTAAAGCGCGCTGACGCCTAAGCGGAAAGCTCGCGAATCGCGATACCTTGTGGTCACCAATATGTGGGGCAAAGGTTTCGTACAGTGCGCGATGAACCTGCTGCGCATCGCCACTAAGTTGCTGCCACTCCTGCTCACTGCGGTAATCAATCAGGCACGCCTGGTGAGTACCCAACGGCAATAACGCAAATGGTCCAGCTTCACGAAACACTTCCCATGTTGCAGGCTGGATCGGCTCACTGACATCAGCAATTGCCAACAAGCAGCGCATGTCATAATCCCAGCCGCGCATGGCAATACCTGCGGCTTTCGCAACTTGCGAATTTGAACCATCAGCGCCAACCAGTAAGTCGTAAGGGAGTTGCTCACCGGTGTCTAGCTCAACCCGTTGCGCTGGCAGCTGCATATTGACCACGCGCGTTGAGCTTAAACAGCGCACGCCATGTTGGTTCAGAAGCTGCCATAAGCTCTGTTGCAATGCATTGTTTTCAACCATTGCCCCGAGTGCTTCGGCGTTAACTTCGCTGGCCGCAAAATTAACGCGTATACCATCACGGCATTCAACCGCTAAATCGGTGTAACAAAACCGCCGCTCAGGGCGCACATCAACCCACACGCCAAGTTCATTTAGCCAGGCGACATTACGTTGATGAATTGAAGAAATTCGCAAATCCCAGTCACCTGTACTGGTAGCTGGTTTACCCGCCTCAATCACGGTTACGTCATGGCCGCTTTGCGCGAAAGCCAATGCCGCTGAAGCTCCCACCATGCCACCACCGATTACGACAATTTGCATCTCTATAATCCACTGAATCGTTTAACGTACTGCGCATCATAGAAAATACTGCGCCACAAATACACCAACAACGCCAAAAAACATTGCTAAACGCCTGCATTGTGAACGTGATAAGATAGTACCTTATTTAGCTCTCATCTTTTCAGCGGCACCGCAAGCCGTGTAAGGATTCTATGGACACCCCACAACGAACGGTGTTTATTGCCTCCGCGCTAGTGCTTGGCGCTGAGCTTTGCTTTGCTGGCGTAAGCGCATTGGTGAAGTATCTGAGCACTGACTTACCATCTGAACAGCTGGTATTTTTCAGAAATTTAATGGCGTTTGTGGTGCTGTTACCGTGGATATGGCGTAAAGGGCCAAGTGCTTTTAAAACCAAGGCTTGGGGATTTCATATAACCCGCGGTTTAGCAGGCCTTGCGGCGATGTATTTATTTTTCTACGCGATTGCCAATTTGCCGCTGGCGCAAGCAACCTTAGTCCTGTTGCTATCGCCCTTCCTGATTCCAATAATTGGGCGGGTATGGCTTAAAGAACGTGTGCTTGCCCAAACCTGGCTGGCAATCGCCATCGGCTTTATCGGGGTGTTTGTTTTTTTAAATCCCGCGCAAACCACATTGTCGCCCATTGTTGGTATTGCCTTTATTGCGGCATGTTTAGCCGCATTCACCAAAACATTGATCCGGCAGATGTCTGCCACCGAGTCGTCCAGTAAAATTGTGTTCTATTTTGCGACCCTCGCCACCGTGATTTCGGCGCTACCACTCATTTGGCGCGGCGAGTCCATTGCCAGTGAACACTGGTTTGGGATCATGGTGATGGGGGCACTCGCCGTGGCGGGTCAGCTCGGCATGACCAAGGCGTTTGCCTTAGCCCCAGCAGCACGGGTTGGAGTTTTCACCTACAGCTCGGTGATATTCGCCGCTTTGATGGGTTATTGGTTTTGGGATGAACCCATTACCGTGAGTATGATTTTAGGTGCCACCATTATCACTGTCGCAGGCTATTTAGCCATTCGCACCCGCCGCAAAGCAGAAACTGGCGGCAAAGTTGGCAGTTAGGGGCTGTTCAGGCTAAAATAGCAGCCCTTTTTATGTGTGGTGTATTTAACGTAATTGAGCAAGTGAGCGCGAAGATTTATGAGTAAGAAGTTATACATTAAAACTTGGGGTTGTCAGATGAACGAGTATGACTCAGCAAAAATGGCTGATCTACTTAAGGCAACTCATGGCTATGACGTCGCAGCTGAGCCTGAAGAGGCTGACTTGATCCTGCTCAACACCTGTTCCATTCGCGAAAAAGCGCAGGAAAAAGTCTTTCACCAACTGGGACGCTGGAAAAATCTGAAAGATAAGAATCCAGACTTAGTTATTGGTGTGGGTGGTTGCGTTGCCTCACAAGAAGGCGATCATATTCGTGAACGTGCACCATACGTTGATATCGTATTTGGTCCACAAACTTTGCATCGTTTACCTGAAATGGTGAAGCAAGTGCAAACGAATCACACCCCAATGATTGATATTTCATTTCCAGAAATTGAAAAATTCGATCGTTTGCCTGAACCCAAAGCCGACGGCCCAACCGCCTTTGTCTCCATCATGGAAGGGTGCAGCAAATACTGTACGTTCTGTGTGGTGCCCTATACCCGTGGCGAGGAAGTTAGTCGCCCGGTCGACGACGTATTGTTTGAAATTGCGCAATTGGCCGAACAAGGCGTGCGCGAAGTGAATTTGTTGGGTCAAAACGTGAATGCCTTCCGCGGTGATTACCACGACGGCAGCGTTTGCCGCTTCTCTGAACTGTTGCATATGATTGCCGCGATTGACGGCATCGACCGTATTCGCTACACCACTTCGCATCCGGTTGAATTTACCGACGATATCATTGAAGCCTACGCAACCATTCCTGAATTGGTCAGCCACTTACATTTGCCGGTACAAAGCGGTTCAGATCGTATTCTAGCAATGATGAAACGTGGCCACACTGCACTGGAATACAAGTCACAAATTCGTAAGCTGAGAAAGATTCGTCCAGATATCGCCATGAGTTCAGACTTTATCATCGGCTTCCCAGGCGAGAGCGATGCTGACTTCGAAGCGACTATGGATTTAATCCAGGCGGTTGATTTTGATATGAGCTTTAGCTTCATTTACAGTGCGCGCCCAGGCACCCCTGCGGCTGACCTGCCTGATGACGTGAGTGAAGAAACCAAAAAGCAGCGTCTACAGCTGCTGCAACAGCGCTTAAATCAACAATCACATATACATGCCCGTCGTATGCTCGGTACTGAGCAACGTATTTTAGTTACCGGCCCGTCGAAAAAAGACCCGATGGAGTTAAGCGGCCGTACTGAAAACAATCGTGTGGTGAACTTTGTCGGAACACCGGACATGATCGGTAAATTTGTTGATGTAAAAGTCACCGACGTGTTTGTGAACTCATTACGCGGTGATGTGCTGCGCGTTGAGTCAGACATGGGCTTGCGTGTTGATACCGCACCGCAAACTATTTTGGCGCGTCAATCACGTACACAGCCCGATGAGCTTGGTGTGACAACATTTGTTCCACCAGCAACCAATTAAAGTGAGGTAAATTTGAGTCCATCTGTTAGCACCATAGACATCGATTTAGAACCTGCAGATAACCGCCGAATTGCGGATTTATGTGGCGCTTTAGATGAAAATCTAAAGCACATCGAACGGCGCTTAGGCATTGAAATAAGCCATCGCCATAACGAGTTTCGTATTATCGGCCCCAGCCATACCGTTCAGGCTGGTGCTAAAATTTTACGCGATCTCTATGTCGAAACTGCGACAGTGAAAGGCGACGAGGGTAAAGTTACCCCGCAAATGGTGCATCTGGCGGTACAACAAGCAAAAGTGCTTGAACAGACACCAGCCGACGACCCCGCCGCTGAAAAAATGACTCACATTAAAACGAAACGTGGCTTAATTAAGCCGCGTAATCATAATCAAGCTGAGTATGTTCGTGCCATTTTGACGCACGATGTTAATTTTGGTGTGGGCCCTGCCGGTACGGGTAAAACTTATCTTGCTGTTGCTTGCGCGGTTGATGCGCTTGAACGGCAAGAAATTCGCCGGATATTACTGACGCGTCCCGCGGTAGAAGCTGGTGAAAAGCTGGGCTTCTTACCGGGTGATTTAGCGCAAAAGGTCGACCCATACCTGCGCCCTTTGTATGACGCACTGTTTGAGATGTTGGGCTTTGAAAAGGTTGAAAAGCTTATTGAACGCAATGTCATTGAAGTGGCACCGCTCGCTTACATGCGTGGCCGCACACTTAACGATGCATTTATTATCTTGGATGAGAGCCAAAATACTACCTGTGAACAAATGAAAATGTTCCTTACCCGTATCGGCTTTAATTCGCGCGCCGTGATTACTGGCGACATCACGCAAGTTGACTTACCGCGTGGGCAGAAGTCGGGTTTACGCCATGTTATTGAAGTGCTCAAAGACATCGATGCAATTAGCTTCACCTTCTTTCAGGCATCTGATGTTGTGCGTCATCCTGTGGTGCAACGCATTGTACAAGCCTACGAGGCGTTTGACGAAAAATCATGACAAACTTAACTGTTGACCTGCAAATTGCCTGTGAAGCAGACAATTTGCCCTCAGACGCTTCGTTTGAAGCCTGGATTGAGGCAGTACTGCAACATTTAAGCTGCAGTACTGAAACCGAGCTTACGGTACGCATTGTCGATGCCGAAGAAGGTTTAGCCTTGAATCATCAGTATCGCGGTAAAGCCTACGCCACGAATGTATTGTCCTTCCCATTTGAAGCCCCCGTTCCCTTGCCGGTCAATTTACTCGGCGATCTTGTCATTTGTGCAGCTGTTGTTGCCGATGAAGCCAAGGCTCAAAATAAGCCATTGGTCGCACACTGGGCGCATATGGTTGTACACGGAACCTTGCATTTGCTAGGTTATGACCATATTAACAACGACGAAGCCGAGCACATGGAACAGCTCGAAAAAGATATTCTTGCAGCCTTAGGGTATGCTGACCCTTACGCTGATGACCACGCTGATGATCAGCATTAACTGGAGCAATAACAGCAAATGAGCGATGACAATCCACACTCTACCAACGGTTCTGCGCGTAAAACGTGGGCAACCAAACTGTTGCAACTTTTTACCGGAGAACCGAATAGCCGCGCAGAGTTAGTTGATTTAATCCAAGACGCTGAAGAACGCGATCTGATCGACAACGACACCAAAGAGATGATTGAAGGTGTACTCGATGTTGCCGAACTCAAGGTCCGCGATATTATGGTGCCACGTTCACAGATGGTCACTATCGATATCAATCAAAGCGTTGAATCGTTTTTACCTATCGTGATTGACTCACAACATAGCCGCTATCCTGTCGTCAGTGAGAATAAAGACCACATTGAAGGCATCCTACTGGCAAAAGACTTGCTCGCGTACGGTTTCGGTATGACCGACCAAGAATTTGCCCTCGCCGATGTTATCCGCCCAGCGGTTATCGTTCCAGAGAGTAAACGCGTTGACGTGTTACTCAAAGAGTTTCGCTCCCAGCGTTACCATATGGCAATAGTTGTCGATGAGTATGGCGGTGTTTCTGGCCTGGTGACTATTGAAGATATCTTGGAAGAAATTGTCGGCGAGATTGAAGACGAAACCGATTACAACGAAGACAACAAAGCCGATATTCGCCGCATCAACAAGTCGCGATACTCGGTAAAAGCCTTGACCACCATTGAAGACTTTAACGACTACTTCAACACAACGTTTGGTGATGAGGAATATGACACTATTGGCGGCATGGTTGCACATGGTTTCGGACATTTACCTGAAGTGGGTGAAGAACTCACTTTGGGCAGTATTTTGTTCAAAATAACCGGTGCCGATAAGCGCCGCATTCAACAACTTCAGGTAACCATTACGGATACCAATAATGCTGCAGATGCCGACTAAATGAGGAACTATCGGGTCGCCTCGCTACTACTCGGCGGTAGCTTGGTATTCAGCTACGCACCTTTTCAACAAGCATGGCTGGTGTTGCCGGTGTTATTTGGGCTGTTGCTGCTTACCCGCAAAGCCTCTGCAGGCATGGCTTGGCGTATTGGCTTTTACTTTGGCCTGGGCTGGTTTAGCGCGGGCCTAAGCTGGATTTACGTTAGCATCGACCAATTTGGCGGTTTACCCGTAATCGCATCGCTTGCTGTGCTCATGGTGTTGTTCCTTTATTTGAGCTTATTCCCCGCATTAGCATTGTTTTTGTGGAAGTACAGCGAGCGCTGGTTCGGTTACTTCGCGATAGCCCTTTTGCCGCTAACTTGGTTAATCAGTGAATCCATTCGTGGATGGTTTCTTACCGGTTTTCCATGGCTAGAACTGGGCTACACGCAAACTGACAGTTGGATAGGCAACTACGCACCATGGTTAAGTGGTGTGGGCGTTACCGTAATGCTCTGGGCAATCGCCATTGCCTTGTTCGTGTGGTTTGACCGCAAACGCAAAGAGTTCGGTTTAATCGCCTTTGGGTTATTGATCATCCCATTCACCCTACCTTGGGTAAGTACCATTGAGAAAACCGGTGAACAAGCCCGTGTTTTGTTGGTGCAAGGTAATATTGAGCAGTCCATTAAATGGAATCCTGATCAGCATTGGCAATCGCTAATGACCTACCTGGATTTAAGTCGGCCGCATTACCTCAGCCACGATATTATTATCTGGCCTGAATCAGCAGTAACCATGCCCGAGCCATACACCGATGACGTGCTGAGCAATATTCACAATGCCTTGGTTGAAACCGACACCACCCTCATAACGGGCATCATCGATTATCAGCAGAATGAATACTTCAACACCATGATTGTGCTGGGGCTGGACGCGCCATACCAACCAGTTGAGCCCTACACGCACGGCCATACTAACCGCTACCAAAAGCATCAATTATTACCGATTGGTGAATTTGTGCCATTTGAAGATTTATTGCGCCCGCTTGCGCCGTTATTTGATTTACCAATGAGCTCGTTTTCACGGGGCGATTACCAACAGCAGAACTTGCGTGCGAAAGGGTTCCACTTAGCCGGTGCGATTTGCTACGAAATTGCTTTTCCCGACCAAGTACGAGCCAACGTGTTACCAACCACCGACTATATTTTAACAGTCAGCAATGATACTTGGTTCGGTGCATCGCACGGCCCAGCGCAGCACATGCAAATTGCACGCATGCGGGCGCTGGAGCTTGGCCGCCCTTTGCTGCGCGCTACCAATAATGGCATCAGTGCTGTTGTTGATGCCAATGGCCACGAAATTGCGCGCGCTCCTCAGTTTTCAGCAACATCGTTAAGCGCCCAAGTACCGGTAGTAACTGGGCAAACAGCTTACCACCGCTACGGTTCTATCGGCGCTTGGCTGATTGCGCTTCTAATTGCATTAAGCAGTATTTTGGCTGCATTTCGGCATGGTCAAGCGCGTTCAAAATCAGTAAACTAGCAGCATTCATCTCATATTAATTAACCACTGCATGGAGAGTCGCCATGGAAAACATCATTGCCGCGTTATTATTTGCTGTTTTAGTCGCTGCGGGCACCTTAGGTGTTACTAGCTTAGGTATGTTTGCGTTTCACCGTCATGAAAACCGTGACACCCAACAACGCGAGCGTCTTGAATACGCTTTCTTTGGTCTTTTTGGCGTCGTTGTGATGCTAATGATGTGGTACGCACTTTAATTTTTTAACCGAGCAGTTAAACGGAAAGCCAGATGTCAAAAAAAATAGCGGAACAATACGATCCATCCGTAGTTGAACCAGCCGTTCAACAGCGCTGGGAACGCGATCAGGTATTCACAGTTACCGAAGACCCAAACAAAGAAAAGTTCTATTGTTTGTCGATGTTCCCCTACCCAAGTGGGAAATTGCACATGGGTCACGTGCGCAATTACACCCTTGGTGATGTGGTTGCCCGCTATCACCGCATGCAAGGTAAAAACGTATTGCAGCCCATGGGTTGGGATGCTTTCGGGTTGCCTGCGGAAAATGCTGCCATTCAGAATAAAACCGCACCGGCAAAGTGGACCTATCAAAACATTGACTACATGCGTAATCAGCTAAAATCTTTAGGGTTTGGTTACGACTGGTCACGTGAATTGGCAACCTGTACTCCCGAATATTACCGTTGGGAGCAATGGTTTTTCACCAAGCTGTTCGAAAAAGGCTTGGTTTATAAGAAAAACGCTACAGTTAACTGGGACCCTATCGATCAAACCGTACTTGCCAATGAGCAAGTTATTGATGGCCGCGGCTGGCGTTCTGGCGCACTGGTTGAACAAAAAGAAATTCCACAGTGGTTTATCAAAATTACCGACTACGCCGATGAGTTATTGACCGATTTAGACCAGCTTGACGGCTGGCCAGAACAAGTCAAAACCATGCAACGCAATTGGATTGGCCGCTCTGAAGGTGTCGAAATTGACTTTTCTATAGCGCAAAGTGATGCACAGCTAACCGTGTACACCACGCGCCCAGACACGCTCTATGGCGTAACCTATATGGCCGTGGCTGCGCAGCATCCACTGGCGCAAAAAGCTGCCGCATCAAATCCTGATTTAGCAGCATTTATTGAGTCCATTAAAACTACCAAGATGGCTGAAGCTGATTTAGCAACCATCGAGAAAAAAGGTATGGACACCGGCGTTCGCGCCATTCACCCAATGACCGGCGAAGAAATTCCGGTCTGGGTGGCAAATTTTGTACTCATGGATTACGGCTCAGGTGCAGTTATGGCCGTTCCTGCGCACGACCAGCGCGACTGGGAGTTTGCAACAACCTATAAGTTGCCAATTCAAGTTGTGATTGAAGCCGAGTCAGGCGATGAAGACATCAACAACGGTGCCATTGTTGCCAAAGGAACCACGATAAACTCAGGTGAATACAACGGGTTAAGCAGCGACGCTGCGTTTGATGCAATAGCCGCGCATCTGGAACAGCGCAATATTGGACGTCGTCAGGTGAATTATCGCCTACGTGATTGGGGCGTTTCTCGTCAGCGTTACTGGGGTGCCCCAATTCCAATGTTAAACTTGCCCAATGGCGAATCGGTACCTGTACCGGAAGACCAGTTGCCGGTGCTTCTGCCAGAAGACGTCGTCATGGATGGCACCAACTCACCAATCAAAGCTGATTTAGAGTGGCGCAAAACCACCTATAATGGCATGCCTGCAGAGCATGAGACGGATACTTTTGATACCTTTATGGAATCTTCCTGGTATTACGCACGCTACTGCAGCGCGAACCATCACGACGGTATGCTCAATCCAGAGCAAGCCAACTATTGGTTGCCTGTTGATCAGTATATCGGCGGTATTGAACATGCGATTTTGCACCTGTTATACGCGCGTTTCTTCCATAAGCTTTTGCGCGACACCGGCTTAGTTAACTCAGATGAACCATTCAAGCGTCTACTCACGCAAGGCATGGTCTTAGCTGATAGTTACTTCCGCGAAGACGCGTCTGGAAAAATAACATGGTATTCGCCGTTAGATGTCGACATCACGCGCGACGAAAAAGGCCGAATCAACAAAGCAATATTGCGAACAGATGGTCAACCGGTCCAACACGGCGGCATGACCAAAATGTCGAAATCAAAGAATAACGGCATTGACCCACAGGTAATGATTGATAAATATGGCGCCGACACCGTGCGTTTATTTATGATGTTCGCAGCCCCACCAGAAGCAACTCTGGAATGGGCTGATTCAGGTGTTGAAGGCGCACAACGCTTCTTGCGTCGGGTCTGGCGTTTAGTCGCTGACTACGCTGAAGTTGCCGATCAACCGCAAAGCTCGGCATGGGCAGATGTCAACGACGCACAGCAAGAGCTGCGCCGTGAAGTGCATCGCACCATTCAGAAAGTATCCGATGATATGGGCCGCCGTCAGCACTTCAACACGGCTATTGCGGCCATCATGGAACTGCTAAACCGCTTGCAAAAAGCGCCGCTGGCAACCGAACTTGACCGTGGCATTATGGCCGAAGCGCTTGATGCCGTTGTGTTGATGTTAGCCCCAGTCACACCGCACTTAAGCGAAGCCTTATGGCAAGCCTTAGGGCACGACAGTGATATTAACTTCGCGGCCTGGCCAGAGTTTGATGAAGCAGCTATGGTTGAAACTTCGGTATTGGTTGTGGTTCAGGTAAACGGCAAAGTGCGCAGTAAAATCACCGTGCCAGCCGATGCCACACAAGAGCTGGTTACCCAAGTTGCCATGGCAGATGAAAATGTACTGCGCTTTATAGAAGATAAAACAGTACGTAAGCAAATATACGTGCCCGGCAAACTGTTTAATATCGTAGCGAACTAACTGATGACCAAACTAGTGCACTATATCGGCCTTGTCATTTTAACCACAGCCCTGAGCGGCTGTGGTTTTCAGTTGCGTGACAACTACCAGTTACCCGCTGCAATGCAAGATGTTTCAGTGCAAGCGCCTGCCTTTAGCGAATTTAGCCAGGTGCTACAACGGCGCCTTAGTTTGGCCGGCGCTGAACTGGTTGATAGTGCGCAAGCTGGTGTAACCATCGAAGTTCTCAGTGATCAACTTGACCGACGCACGCTATCACTTTCACAATCAGGCCAAGTTGCCGAATATGAGATGATTTATACCGTTAATTATCAGATCATTCAGCAGGGTTCTGAGCCAAAAAAAATGCAAGTGGAAGTGTATCGGGATTACCAGGACGACCCGAATTTCGCATTAGCTAAAACCCGCGAACGGGAAGTCTTAATCCGTGAAATGCGTGACGACGCCGCACGACAACTGTTGCGCCAAACCATCGCCCAACTTAGCGAGTAGCAAGTAACCTATGCAACTTACGCCAGCACAGCTTAGCGCCCACTTAACCGACCACGGTTTGCCGGCCATTATGAGTGTGTTTGGCGATACCCCCTTGTTGATTGATGACGCACTACAACAAATTCGACGTTTTGCACGTGAGCAAGGCATTGATGAGCGCCAACGCTGGTTACAGGATAACCAATTTGATTGGCAACAATTAAACGACCAAAGCGCCAGTCTGAGTCTGTTTTCAACCCTTAAACTGGTAGAGTTAGAACTGCCCGAAGGGAAGCCCGGCCGCGAAGGCGGTGAAGCATTACGGAACTACGCGCAGGCTCCCACAGCGGACCAGATACTGATCATCATCGGCCCAAAGCTGAAGCAAGAACAACTCAAAGCTAAGTGGTACAAAGAATTGACTGCAGCTGGCCCCGTTGTAACTGCGAATAGCCCAGAGCGCAGCGCCCTACCCCGATTTATTCAACAACGCGCGCAACTGCATCAGGTACAACTTCAACCTGATGCAACGCAGCTGTTGGCAGACTGGTTTGAAGGCAATTTATTAGCACTCGATCAAGAACTGCAAAAGCTTGCGCTTTCCGACTTACCACAACCACTTAGCATGGCTGATATTCAGCGCGCAGCTGAGGACCAAAGTCGATTTAATGTGTTCGCACTGCAAGAGGCTATTGTACAGGCCGATCTTGACACTGCCTTACATCGACTTGCTCGGCTATTTGAAGACGGTGTTGAAGAAGCTATTCTGAGTTGGATGTTACAACGCGAGTGGCAACTCGTCAGCACTCTAAAGAATGCTGATAATTATGCCGATGCCTGCCGCAAAAATGGCGTATGGCGAAATCAAGAAGCTGCCTATCGGAACTTCTGCCAGCGCATGTCACCGGCGGCTATAAGCAAAGCTGCCCAGCTTTTGGCACGAATGGAATACGCCTTTAAACGTGACTCTGGTGAGCACTACACTACCTTGGCAACTCACCTTGTTACCCTTTACTGCCGCCCTGAGGCGGTTGGTGAACTGCCCCAATGATGCGGGCAATACTTGGTGGCACCTTTGATCCGATTCACTGGGGTCATTTACGCCCGGCACTTGCTGTATCTGCTCATATTGAAGCGCAACATTTGCATTTAATGCCCAGCGCACAACCACCGCACCGCAGTTATCCTGGCGCCACGGCGGAACAGCGCTTGGCGATGGCCGAACTGGCGGCCAGTGAATTAGTTAATTGCAGCGCTGACGGCTGGGAGCTGCAACAGCAGCGTAAATCTTACACCCAACTTACCTTGCAACAACTGCATCAACGCTGGCCAAACGACACCTTAGTTTTTCTACTTGGCGAAGATGCCTTTGCCGGACTGCAAAGTTGGTTCAATTGGCAGCAGTTACTCGACCATGCGCATTTTGTAGTGATGCGCCGTCCGCATGCGCAGAATAAGTTTTCACCTGCGTTGCAGCAATGGTTGACACAGGTTCAGGTTGATAGTGTGAGCGCCCTGCATCAAAACACGCATGGCCATGTTTACCTTGCCGAAACACCGGCAGTGAATATTTCGGCGACAGCGATACGTCAAGCCATACAAGCCAATCAACCCTGGCAACATTGGGTACCACCGAGTGTGGCCGACTATATCCAAACAGAAGAGCTATATCGCTAGCTGCTTTTTGCATCGCCTTCGTGGTAAACTACCGCGGTTTTCATTAAATTAGATTTTTGCCGTATAAATTGGAGCGTTGAACTCTTGCAAGCAGAACAATTACGCGATTTCGTTGTAGAAAAGTTAGAAGATCTTAAAGGCCGTGACATCAAAGTGATGGACGTGCGTGAACAAACCGATGTAGCTGAATACATGATCATCTGTTCAGGCAGCTCAAAAACACATGTTCGCAGCTTAGCGAACTATGTTGCAGCTGAAGCGAAGCATCATGGTGTGCCGCCAATTGGCGTCGAAGGTCACGAACACTCAGAGTGGGTTTTGGTTGATTTGGCTGACGTGGTCGTTCACATCATGCAAGAATCAATTCGCGACTTTTACGAGCTCGAAAAGCTTTGGGGACGCAAGTAATGCGGATCCAGCTGATAGCGGTTGGGCAGAAAATGCCCGATTGGATCAGCACCGGTTATCAAACCTATGCCAAACGTTTCCCCGCCGATTGCCAACTTGAACTGGTTGAAATCGCAGCGGGCAAGCGCGGCAAAAACGCAGATATTGCGCGTATTCTCCGGCAAGAAGGTGAAGCTATGCTCGCCGCCGTGGGAAAAGGCGATAGAATTGTAACGCTGGAAGTAACCGGTAAAAGTTGGACCACGCCGCAATTGGCATCGCGACTTGAGCACTGGCTGATGGACGGGCGTGATATCAGTTTACTGGTGGGCGGCCCTGAAGGGCTTGCGCCAGAATGTGTCGCCGCTGCCGACGAACGTTGGTCATTATCAGCACTCACTTTGCCTCACCCGTTGGTACGAGTGGTCATTGCTGAAAGTTTATACCGTGCCTGGAGCGTAACCGCTAACCACCCATATCATCGCGAATAATATGAAGCATCGCCGCGTAACCATCCGAGATCATCACGCTGAATCCGCGCTCTTCGGGCGACGTGTTTTCGTAAGCCTGATTCTTGTTGTGATTGCCTTCGGGGTGCTGCTGACCAACATGTATCATCTGCAGGTGGTCGATCATCAAAGTTTCCAGACGCGTTCCAATGACAATCGTATTAAGGTTGTTCCATTGGCACCTAATCGTGGCATCATTTATGATCGACATGGCCGCATTTTGGCTGAAAACAGGCCTGTTTTAAGTCTTGAAGTAACCCCTGAGAAAGTCAGTAATCTCGAACAAACCCTCGCTGATTTGCAAGCCTTACTCAACATTGATGCGCAGACGTTACAGGCTTTTCACGATAACCGCCGCCGTGAACGTCGTTTTAATCAAGTGATTTTGCTCGACCGACTCACTGAAGAGCAGGCGGCACGTTTTGCCGTTCGCCAACACGAATTCCCAGGGGTCAGTATTGAAGCTCGCTTAGTACGCCACTATCCGTACGGTGATGCAATAACCCACGCCTTAGGCTATGTGGCGAAAATCAATCGCAATGACTTAATTGACTTAAGTGAGCAAGGTCGACACGCCAACTATGCCGCTACACGTGTCATTGGGAAATTAGGTGTCGAACGTTATTACGAAGAATTGCTACACGGCAGCATCGGGTACCAACAGGTAGAAGTAGACATTCATGGCCGCGCCATTCGCACGCTATCGATTGAACCGCCAGTACCGGGCCAAGACATCTATTTAGAACTCGATGTTGAACTGCAGCAATTTGCCTATGATTTACTGGCTGACGACCGTGGGTCAATTATCCTGATGGACCCGCGCGATGGGGCTATTCGTGCGATGGTAAGTAAACCTAGTTACGACCCCAATTGGTTTGCTCAAGGCATTTCTTACGCGCAATATCAAAGCCTACTAAACTCGAAGCATTCACCATTATTGAATCGCTCAACACAAGGTGGCTACCCACCTGCATCAACAATTAAGCCGCAGCTTGCAATATTAGGGCTGGAACAAGGCACTATTACCCCGGAAACACGCATCTGGGATCCAGGTTGGTTTCAAATTGAAGGTGTCGATCACCGCTATCGTGACTGGTTAGCATGGGGGCACGGTTGGACCGATGTCACATCAGCCATTGTTGAGAGCTGTGATACTTTTTATTACGACCTTGCCCTAAAGCTCGGTATTGATGCAATTCATGATGACATGATTCGTTATGGTTTTGGCGAGCGTACCGGTATCGACATCGCGGAAGAATCAACGGCCGTGATGCCATCCCGCGGCTGGAAACGTGCGCGTTTTAATCAACCTTGGTATGCCGGTGAAACCGTTTCTATAGGTATTGGTCAAAGCTATTGGACCACTACCCCAATTCAATTGGCAGTGGGTACCGCAGTGGTAGCAAATAGAGGCGAACGCCCCGTGCCTAGGCTGTTGCACGCCTTGCAAGAGGGTGAAGTTGTCTTACCTGCCGTAGTTGAAACACGCGAACCGGTCACACTGAAAAAACCTGAAAACTGGGACGTCGTGCTCAATGCGCTTAATCTGACAGTCAGTTCTATTAAGGGAACTGCGCACCGAGCCTTCGCTGATGCTACCTACACCAGTGGTGGTAAAACTGGTACCGCGCAAGTGCGCAGCATCGGCCAAGAAGAAGAATACAATGCCGAAGAAATTGATGAACGTTATCGTGATAATGCCATGTATGTCGGTTACGCCCCGGCTGAAGATCCGGAGGTGGTGGTGGTGATTGCAGCGGAAAATACCATTGGCGGTGGCGGCAGCGTTGCCGCACCAATGGCCAGAAAACTACTGGACTTCTATTTCCAACAGGAGCGGGATGATGCAAAGCGCTGATCAAAAAAGTAAGTGGTTTACCCGCTTTCACATTGACGGTCCCCTGTTTGTTGGCCTGTTACTATTGGCGGTTATTAGCGCGGCTACTGTTTATTCAGCCAGCGGCCAAGAATGGGCGATGACACAGCGTCAAATTGTACGTATCGGTATTGCCTTCATTGGCATGTTGGTCATCGCACAAATACCTCTGGGCGCCATTGAGCGCTTCTCATTGCCGTTATTTGCCATTGGTGTGGTGCTGCTATTGGGCGTGCTGTTGTTTGGTGAGTCCAGCAAAGGCGCACAGCGCTGGCTAAATCTGGGTGTCGCTACCATTCAGCCTTCCGAAATCATGAAACTGGCTGTACCTATGGCCATCGCATGGTTTATTGCAGAACACGGTATTCCCCCAACCAAGCGCCGTATGGCAGCCGCTTTCATTTTATTGATGGTGCCAACGTTAATGATTGCCAAACAACCTGACTTGGGCACCTCATTGCTTATCGCTTGTTCAGGTATTTTTGTGTTGTTCTTAGCGGGCATTAGCTGGCGGTTAATTACATTTTTTGCAGTTGCTATTGGAGCGTTCATTCCAATTCTTTGGACCTTTTTGATGCATGGCTATCAACGTCAGCGCGTACTCACTTTTTTAGATCCTGAACGGGATCCACTCGGCGCTGGCTATCAAATTATCCAGTCAAAAATTGCCATCGGCTCAGGTGGTATTGAGGGCAAAGGCTGGATGCAAGGCACGCAGTCGCAACTCGAGTTTTTACCTGAGCGCCATACGGATTTCATTTTCTCTGTGTTTAGCGAAGAATTCGGTTTGGTTGGTGTTATCGGCCTATTTTTGGTTTATGGATTTATAATTTTCCGCGGCATGATTATTTCGATGCGTGCGCAACGTGTGTACCAGAAATTATTGGCCGGTAGCTTAACATTGACCTTTTTTGTTTATGTTCTTGTAAATATCGGCATGGTTTCCGGCTTATTGCCGGTGGTTGGTGTACCCTTACCGTTAATCAGCTATGGCGGCACGTCAATGGTGACATTGCTAGCCGGGTTTGGTTTACTGATGGCTATAGCGACAAACCAACGCTTGGTTATGCATGATTAAAACATCACAGGAGTAATGCAATGAGTGGCTTCGTACCTTCACGACTAAGCATCGCCAAGATAATCTTCGCACTATGCGGATTGGGGCTATTCTCGCAAGCGGCTGTGGCCCAGGATGAAACGGCCAAAGAAACCGAACAATTTATTGAGCAAATGGTCACGAAGCACGATTTCAAACGCGCTGAAGTTGAACAACTACTCGCCCAGGCAGAACGGAACGAAACTATTCTTGAAGCGATTGCCCGACCTTGGGAAGCCAAACCGTGGCACCAGTATTATCCTATTTTCTTGACGGAAAAACGCCTCAGTGCTGGCCTCAAATTTTGGCAAGAACATGCAGATACGCTAGCACGCGCAGAACAAACCTATGGCGTTCCTGCAGAAATCATTGTTGCCATTATTGGCGTCGAAACTTTTTACGGCGAATACCGCGGCAAATACAGTGTGCTCGATGCGCTCTACACACTCGGCTTTCATTACCCGCCGCGGTCCAAGTTTTTTCGCTCTGAACTTGAACAGTTTATGTTGTTAACGCGTGAAGAATCGCTACCTGCAACCGAGTTAATGGGCTCTTACGCCGGCGCTATGGGGTATGGCCAATTCATTTCGTCATCATACCGGCACTATGCTGTCGACTTTGACGGCGATGAAGTGCGTGACCTATTGGGCAACCCCGTCGATGCGATAGGTAGTGTCGCCAACTACTTTTCACGTCACGGCTGGAAGCAAAACGCCCCTGTAGCGCTCAAGCTGGCAACCACAGACACCCATGCAGAATTGGTCAGCAAAGGTTTAAAGCCTGAAGCGACGCTTGCTAACCTTTTACAAGACGGTCTAAAATTACCAGAAGGTCATGCGTTAAGCGATGATATGCTTGGCAAAGTATTCGAATTTGAGCAGGTGGAAAATAATGAATACTGGCTGGGCTTGCATAATTTTTATGTGATCACGCGATATAATCACAGTCCGTTATATGCCATGGCGGTTTACCAATTTAGTCAACAACTACAACAAGCGCGCTAATTACTTATGGTTGGACTTCGTTTTGTTTTCATTATTTTGCTGGTGAGTGTGCTTGGTGCATGCTCAACGGCTTCGAATTCGCGTTATAGCCAGAAACATGACTCGATTCCAACCCGCTTACCTACCGCGAATGAATTAATTGAGCCAGAACCCACCTTCGAAGCACCAAGTCGCCAAGGCAACCGTACCTACTCACTGTTCGGTAATACCTGGCACATCCTTGATGACGTGTCTGCATTCAGTCAAGAAGGCACAGCATCTTGGTATGGTGAAAAGTTTCATGGCCATTTAACCTCCAATGGCGAAATTTATGACATGTTCGCCATGAGTGCTGCACACAAAACACTGCCGCTGCCAACCTACGTTCGGGTCACCAACCTTGATAACAAAAAATCCGTAGTGGTTCGTGTAAACGACCGCGGCCCCTTTCATGGCAACCGTATTATCGACCTTTCATACGTTGCGGCCTACAAGCTCGATATGCTGAACTCTGGTACCGCCCGTGTGCGTGTTGAAGCCCTGCAACCGAGTTCCAACAATGAGATGTTAGCCGTTACGCCACCATTGAAGCTGGACGACATTGAACAGTTTTATATTCAAGTTCATGCCGGTAGCGACGCCGAGCGCTTAAAGGCCGAAGCGCAACAATTACAAGATTTATACCAAGTTCCTGCAACTACTCAGCCAAACAATGGTCTATATCGTGTAGTTTTGGGGCCGTTCGCTGAACCACAAACGAATGAATTGCTGGAACAGTTACGAAATGCCGGCTATCCAGATGCGTTTCGGGTTGCAGTGCCCTAATCACTGCGTTTTACCGTTGTTTGTGCTATATTCAGCACCCTTTTTTTCATCTAGAGCTAAACAAACCAGAGAATGAATACTATGCGTCGTGTACTCCGTCATTTTGTTCGCACAGTTGTCTTCACTGCAGCCGCTTTTACAGCAGTCGCACAAGCCGCAATTGTTCCCCCGGCACCATCAATCAATGCCAAAGGTTACATTCTGATTGATTACACCACCGGTCATGTCATTACCGCAGGTAATGAAGACGAATCATTAGCTCCGGCAAGTTTGACCAAAATGATGACCAGCTACATTATTGGTCGCGAGTTGCAAGCCGGGCGCATCAATAACGATGACTTGGTGACTATTAGCAACAATGCTTGGGCCAAAAACTTCCCTGAATCATCGAAAATGTTCATCGAAGTTGGTAAACAGGTTTCTGTCGCCGACTTGAATCGCGGTATTGTTATTTCATCAGGCAACGATGCTTGCGTGGCTATGGCCGAGCACATTGCCGGTAGCGAAGATGCCTTCGCTGATTTAATGAATACTTACTCGGCTGAATTGGGCATGTCTAATTCCAGTTTTGCCAACAGTCATGGCCTTCCTGATCCAAATCAATATAGCTCACCACGTGACATGGCCACCTTGGCTCGCGCATTAATTCGTGATGTGCCTGAAGAATATTCGTTGTACGCGGAAAAATCGTTTACCTACAACAATATTAAGCAATACAACCGCAACTCATTACTGTGGGACCGCAGCATGAACGTGGACGGCATAAAAACCGGCCACACCAACGAAGCAGGTTATAGCCTTGTTTCATCTGCAACTGAGGGCGATACACGTCTTATCGCAGTCGTCATGGGCACATCAAGCGAACAAGCCCGTAAAGTTGAAAGCAAAAAATTGCTTAACTACGGCTTTCGTTACTATGAAACCGTTACTGCGTATCAAGCCGGCGAAAGCTTTGTTGACCATCGCGTATGGGGCGGCGAGCAAGACACCGTGCAGTTAGGTGTGACTGAAGCTGTTGTTATTACGCTGCCTAAAGGCCAACGTAATAATTTGAAAGCAAACTTCGAGCTTAATCAAACCCTTGAGGCACCTATTGCGAAAGGTACCCAAGTAGGTACTGTTTATCTGCAACTGGAAGGCGAAGACATTGCCAGTTACCCGCTGGTCACACTCAACAGTGTTGAACAAGGCGGCATTTTTAAGCGCTTCATGGATTGGGCAAAACAACAATTTAGCGACGAATCGTAGGTCACCACTTGTATGACCACAACGGTTTATCTGAACGGCGAATGGCTCGCCAGTGAACAAGCAAAAGTCTCGGTCTTCGACCGAGGCTTTTTGTTTTCAGACGGCATTTATGAAGTTGTTCCCGTCTATCAAGGCCACCCTTTCTTACTTGAATTGCACCTGCAACGATTGCATCGGTCACTTACAGAAATTGGCATTCAAACACCCACCGAAGACTTTTGGAACAACTTGGTTGCTGAATTGATACAACGCAATGCAGACAGTGACTGCCTGGTATATATTCAAGTGACCATGGGTGCAGAGGCACAGCGTTCGCACTTACCAACAGGCGATTTGCAACCCACTATATTCGCCTGTAGTTCACCATTACACGTGCATTGGCAGGTACCCCAACCGGCCAAAGTGGCGGTTCTTGACGACATCCGTTGGCAACGTTGTGACATTAAAAGCATTAGTTTGCTAGGCAATATCATGTTAAAGCGCAAGGCCGCTGCGCGTGGCGCAATAGAGCCTCTCCTTCATCGTGACGGGCGTATTACAGAGGGCGCATCGTGTAACTACTTCGCTGTGCACCAAGGTAAATTACTGACCCCGCCAGCTGATCACTTGATTTTGGCAGGTATCACCCGCACATGGGTACTGCACCTTGCGCAACAGCTGCAAATTGACACGGTTGAAGAACCTATTTATGTCAACCAACTGCACCACTTCGATGAGTTATTCCTAACCAGCTCAAGCCGCGAAGTGCAGCCGGTTGGTCAAATTGATGATATAATTGTTGGCAATGGTCAGTGCGGTGAAGTTACCGCGCGTTTAGCTGAAGCGTTTCACGCCAGCAAACGACACCTAATTCAGGAGTAAAAGCATGCAAAAAACTAGCTTTGACGAATTGGTTGAGTTTCCATGCCATTTTACCTTTAAAGTAATGGGACTCGCCACGCCAGAACTTCCGGATACTGTCGTTGCCGTTGCTCAGAAGCATGCACCGGGTGATTATTCGCCTTCGGTAAAGCCGAGTAGTAAAGGCAACTACCATTCGATATCCATTCAGGTTCAAGTAACCAGTCAGCAACACATTGAGACTTTATATCGCGCTCTTGCCGATATCGAAGAAGTTCGTTATGTCCTCTAAACTGATTATTCGCCATCTTGGTCGGCAACCCTATGAACCGGTATGGACAGCTATGCAAACGTTCACCGATGAACGTGACGAGCACACCACCGATGAACTTTGGGTACTTGAGCACGACCCGGTGTTTACGCAAGGCCAGGCAGGCAAAGAAGAACACATTTTGGCACCCGGCGACATTCCAATTGTGAAAGTTGACCGCGGTGGCCAAGTCACCTATCACGGCCCAGGCCAATTGGTGGTCTATTTCTTGTTGGACATTCGTCGCCGTAAAATGGGTGTGCGCCAACTGGTCAATGCGATTGAAGATGCAATCGTTGCAATGATGGCCGAATACGGCGTTGAGGCGGCAGCACGTCCAGACGCGCCAGGTGTCTATGTTAACGGTGCTAAACTATGTTCTTTAGGTTTGCGTATACGTAAAGGCTGTTCGTTTCATGGGCTTGCGTTAAACGTCGACATGGACTTAACTCCGTTTCTACGCATTAATCCCTGTGGTTACGCCGGCATGGAAATGGTACAAAGTATTGATTTGAATGGGCCGCAAAGCGTAAGCGAAGCGGCGCAACACGTCACCCAGATATTTGCTAAATTGCTGGGTTATGAACACACGACTGAAGAAACAGGATTCGCGAGAAATTATGTCAAAGCCAGTTAGAGTTGAACCTGGAGTAAAATTACGTGACGCCGATAAAATGGCGTTGATTCCAGTCAAGATTGTCCCAACTGAACGCGATCAAATGTTGCGTAAGCCAGAATGGCTGAAGGTGAAGCTACCAGCATCAACCCAACGCATTGACGAAATTAAGCAAGCCATGCGTAAGCACGGTTTGCACTCAGTGTGTGAAGAAGCTTCTTGCCCTAACTTAGCCGAGTGCTTTAATCACGGCACCGCAACCTTCATGATCTTAGGTGCGATTTGCACACGACGTTGTCCATTCTGTGATGTTGCGCATGGTCGTCCATTGCCAGTTGACCCCGAAGAAGCTGTTAAACTTGGCGCGACTGTACGTGACATGAAAGTAAAATATGTCGTGGTCACCTCGGTCGACCGCGATGATTTGCGTGACGGCGGTGCTCAGCATTTTGCGGATTGTATTCGCGAAATTCGCGCACACAGCCCGGGTATTCAAGTCGAAGTTTTGGTACCTGACTTCCGCGGTCGTATGGACGTTGCACTCGATATTTTATCTGACGAAGCACCTGATGTGTTCAATCACAACCTCGAAACCGTGCCGCGCATGTATAAAGCAGCGCGCCCAGGAGCTAACTATCAGTGGTCATTGGATTTATTGCAGCGTTATAAGAAAGCACGTCCAGATGTGCGCAGCAAATCTGGGCTAATGGTCGGCTTGGGTGAAACCAATGAAGAGATTCTCGATGTCATGCGTGACTTGCGTGCACACGATGTTGAAATGCTGACAATTGGCCAATATTTGCAGCCAAGCCGCCACCACTTGCCAGTGACTCGCTATGTAACACCAGCAGAGTTTGAAATGTTCCGTGAAGAAGGTGAGAAAATGGGCTTTACCCATATAGCTTCTGGCCCACTGGTCCGCTCGTCATACCATGCTGATATGCAAGCTGCTGGGAAGGAAGTGAAATGAGTACGCTCATTTGGTGTTTACTTATTGCTGGTTTGTTGCCGATTGCCGCCAAGGCACCCGTGGTTTACTTTCAAAACCGTGACAAAGGCTACGACAATCGCCATCCGCGCGCGCAGCAGCAACGTTTAACCGGTGCTGGCGCTCGTGCAGTTGCAGGCCACTACAACGCATACGAGGCATTTCCTCTGTTCGCTGCGGCCGTATTGTTGGTCATTGTTACTGAGCAACTTACTGCGTTAAACACCACCTTAGCGGTGAGCTTTATCGGCTTACGCATTGCCTACCACGTATTCTATTTAACCAATTGGGATAAACTACGCAGTTTGGTATGGTTATTTGCGCTGCTGTGCCCGGTATTAATGATTGCACAAACGGCAATTACCGTGGTCGGGCAATAAGCTCTAGATACAAATCAGGCCACTGGCCAATATCGTAATATTGCATTGGCGTCATAGTATTTACTGGGCGCCATGCATACCTCTCAGTTTGCTGACACGTCGCAATCGAATACAAACCAACATCTTCGTCCGTCGACCCCAACCGCCAGCGCTGCTCATTGGTATCTAATGGCTGCCCTAGTGCTCGCCAATCAGGTACTGCAAAACGCCACGGCAGTTGCATCCACAAATCAATCAACGCATCGCGATCAAGTGTTGTGCTTGCAGTGGTCACAACATTAAGGCTTGGATGCGCGTAACGCCCAGCACAATAGTTGTCAGCCAGCTCTTCGCTCATCGCGTATTCATCGACAAACCCTAGCCAGTGTGCGACTTCATGGGCAAACAGGCTTAATGATGCATTGGTGGGCAACACAATAGAATGATTTTGACTGCTCGCAATACCAAGCTCATCGGCCACAAACAAAATCCGGCGATTGTTCTTGTGGTGTGCTTCGCGTAAGGCGCACTGAGCCCGACCCCGCATACCAACCGTGGTGCAGTTTAATTGTTCTGGGGTGTACGTTGCTACGGAAAAACAATTTATAAAGGCAGCCAACGGGTGATGCTGCCATCTTGATAACATTGCTAACGGTTGATCTTGTTGCTGTTCTGGTAGCCACAATGTTACGGCAGCAAGCACACCGCACTGTTGTCCGGCTAATTGTGGTTGTGCCGCTCGCGCTGCTTGCTCAAAGGCTTCCGGAATTGTTGTGGCACCGGCATGGGGCGACAACAAACTCGCGCAGCACGCTATGATTAACGCCCATTGCCTGGCGACGCGACTACTTGGCTGACGCAGCTTCAATCGCTTGTTTACTGCGTTCGAGTTCCAAATTCGCATAGCGGTACTCAAGGAACATAAATACATTGGTACTCATGGCGAGTCTGAAGTACACCGAAGCAGCCTGAAAATCACCTTCCATTTGCTTCAGTTTACCTAAGTAGAAGTAGGTCTCGCACATCCGCTCTGCCAGCGTTTCATCCGGCTTTAGATCGCGCACCGCAAACCCTTTTAAAAATGTTTGCTCATCAATTGCTCCGAGCATTAAATCAACCAAGCTCCAGCCCCAATCGGTATTGCCGTGTTCAACACGACGTTGCGCCAAAGCAAGCCTTGCCGCTTCATGGCTTTCTTCAACTTCTGCTAAAAACAGCCAGATAACCCGATAAGGATCATCCGGTTGGGCTTCGTAAAAGGTCGTGAAATCATCAATTGCGAGATCAATACGATTGTCATAATAAGCATTCACCCCGCGGTTCAGCGTTGCGTATGGGTGGTCAGGTTCAAGCTCTAATACCCCATCGAACATTTCGTACGCGTAATTAAACTCTTCCAGTTGGGTGTAATGAATACCTAAATAATTATAGGCGTCAGCTAAACGCGGGTTGTACTCTAAGGCATGATTAAAATCGATACGAGCAAGGGTAACCAGACCCAAGGCATCGTAAAGCGAGCCGCGGCGATACAGAAGCTCTGCTTGGCTTTCTTCCGGCAATTCCATGTCGCGCGCGACAATCTCATTGAGTTTAGCGATTTCTAGCTGGTAACGCATATCAGGTGCTTGTGGCGTAACCACAAACAAATTGGTTAACGCAGCGCTTTGTGATGGCCCTGTTTGCGCACAAGCGCTGAGCATCAGGGCAACCAAAGCTAACGCCCCAAAACGGATTTTCATGAAGCACGACCTTGTCTATAACATGATGTAAGCATAATAACTTAGATTGACAAAAAAGACGAAAACGGAATGTTAAGAAATATAAATAAAAGGGCCGCGCTTTGTCGCCAAAGCGCGGCCCTTATCCGATATCCAATATCTAATATCTAATATCTAATATCAGCTTTGCCTTTGATTAACTCTCAGCGTTATCGCTTGAGTTATCTTCAGTTGCATCCGTTGCTTCTGCAGCAGGTGCAGCAGCTGGCTTGTCAGACGCATCTTTCATGCTCAAACGCACACGGCCTTGACGGTCAATTTCGAGTACCTTAACTGGTACTACATCACCAACTTTCAAGTATTCGTTTACGTCATTCACGCGCTCTTCAGCGATTTGTGAAATATGAACCAAACCATCTTTACCTGGCAGAATTGTCACGAACGCGCCGAAATCGACGATACGCGCTACTTTACCTTGATAAATACGGCCTACTTCTACTTCAGCTGTTAGCTCTTCGATGCGGGCAATTGCTGCGTCAGCTGATTCTTGATCAGTTGCTGCGATGCGCACGGTACCGTCATCATTAATTTCGATGTTGGTATTTGTGCTTTCAGTTAATTCACGAATCACCGCACCACCTTTACCAATCACGTCACGGATTTTATCCGGATTAATTTTGATAGTGGTATAACGTGGCGCATAGCTTGAAAGCTCAGTACGAGCGCCAGAAATCGCTTCGTCCATGACCTGCAAAATGTGCAAACGTGCAGCTTTAGCTTGAGCCAAGGCTTTTTCCATGATTTCACGGGTGATACCGTCAATTTTGATATCCATTTGCAGTGCAGTGACACCTTCAGTGCTACCCGCCACTTTAAAGTCCATGTCACCTAAGTGATCTTCGTCACCAAGAATGTCAGAAAGAACAACGAAGTTATCGCCTTCTTTCACCAGACCCATAGCAATACCTGCAACCGATGCCTTAATCGGTACACCAGCATCCATCAATGCCAGTGACGTACCACATACTGACGCCATTGAACTTGAGCCGTTTGATTCAGTGATTTCTGAAACCACACGAATGGTGTACGGGAATTCTTCCTGCGACGGCATAACTGCTTGCACACCGCGCTTCGCTAAACGGCCATGACCAATTTCGCGACGCTTCGGCGAGCCAACCATGCCGGTCTCACCCACACAGTATGGAGGGAAGTTATAATGCAACATGAAGCGATTACTGATCATGCCTGACAGGTCGTCAATCATCTGTGCATCGCGTTCCGTACCCAAGGTAGCGGTCACTAAAGCTTGGGTTTCACCGCGCGTAAATACAGCTGAGCCGTGAGTACGTGGCAATACGCCAGTCGCAATGTGCAACGCACGAACCATATCAGGTTCACGACCGTCGATACGCTTCTCGCCAGCAATAATGCGGCCACGTACAACTTTACTTTCCAACGAATGGAACAAATCGCCAATTTCTTTGGTGTTTAACGTTTCATCTTCAGCAAGTAACTTTTCAGTCACTTCAGCTTTCAGTGCTGAGATTTTCTCGTAACGCTCTGCTTTTTCAGTGATGCGGTATGCATCGCCGATACCCGCTTCTGCTAAATCTTTAATCTTACCAAGCAACGCGTCGTTGGTTGCTGGAGCTTGCCAATCCCACTTCTCTTTGCCTGCTTCTGCTGCGAATTCGCTGATTGCAGTGATCACGCTTTGCATTTGCTCGTGACCATAAACAACCGCGCCTAACATCGCATCTTCAGACAGCATTTGTGCTTCTGATTCAACCATCAATACTGCGCCTGCAGTACCAGCAACAACCAAATCCAACTTCGAAGTTGCTAATTCATCAGCTGTCGGGTTAAGCACGTATTCGTCGTTGATAACACCAACGCGCGCTGCACCAATTGGGCCAGCAAACGGCGCGCCAGAAATAGCAAGCGCTGCAGAGGTACCAATCAAGGCAACAATATCAGGGTTAATTTGCGGGTTTACCGAGATAACCGTAGCCACAACCTGCACTTCATTTTTGAAGCCTTCAGGAAAGAGTGGACGAATTGGACGGTCGATAAGACGGCAAGTTAAGGTTTCATTCTCAGATGGACGGCCTTCACGTTTGAAGAAACCACCTGGGATTTTACCTGCAGCGTAAGTACGCTCTTGATAGTTAACTGTTAACGGGAAAAAATCTTGGCCTTCTTTAGCTTCTTTCTTGGCAACGACCGTAACTAATACTGTTGTGTCGTCCATGCTTGCAAGAACTGCACCCGTTGCTTGACGCGCCATCGCGCCGGTTTCTAATGTTACTGTATGTTGACCATACTGAAATTTCTTTGTAATCGGATTCACGTGTTATTTTCCTTTGTCTTTCTCTTAAATTCTAAAGCGCTATTAGCTACTAGATATTAGATATTAGATACTAGCGAAATGCCGGCTCGATTTTCTAATATCTAATATCTAATATCCAATATCGCTTTAGTTTTTCATTAAACAAAAAAGGGGCCGCAGTTGGGCCCCTTTGCTCGAACAGTGCTTAGCGACGTAAACCGAGTCGCTCAATCAGGCTTGCATAGCGCTGATTGTCTTTACGCTTCAAGTAGTCCAACAATTTACGGCGTTGGCTTACCATGCGCAACAGACCACGACGTGAGTGGTGATCTTTGGCGTGTTCTTTAAAGTGGCTTTGCAGCTCGTTAAGGTTCGCAGTTAACAACGCTACTTGAACTTCTGGAGAACCAGTGTCGTTTTCGCCTTGACCAAATTCTTTAACGATTTCCGCTTTTTGTGCCGCAGTTAGTGACATATATTACTCCTGATTGTTAAAAGATGTCAGTGCCAATCACTAATTCAGCACCGACGAAATCGCTGTGGATTATACGCATGAACGCGCTAAAACGCAACGCTAACAGCAGCTAATCTCAGTCTGCTAAATTGACCACGCGCTTCGGTGCCAAAGCACCATCGCGCCAAATGCCAATCCCCAAGAACACCCCGTCTGAGGCCCGAAAAACGCGCATAGGCTGGTCTGGATTCAGCGGCTCTTCGGGCAGGTTTGCCGGATTACCACTGGTGAAACGTATTGCATTAATAGCATCAATTTCCACCGCCGGCACTTGCCGAATCACGCAGTCATTCGGTTGTAGCAATGCATCAACCGCAGTATAATCGCCTTCTTCAGGGTTCGTAGTGGCTGCTATTGCGGCTATCTCGTCCATACTGAGAACCGGGCCCTCGACCCCTTCAATCCAAGTACGATGCAACTCCTGCACATACGCACCGCAGCCCAACCATTGCCCCATGTCATCGATTAACGTACGAATATAAGTGCCTTTAGAGCAGGTAACTTCCAGCGTCAGCTGATTACTTTCAATCGACCAATCAATGAAAGTAATCGCACGGATGGTAATGGTGCGTGTTTTGCGTGGCACCTCAATGCCCTGCCGAGCGTACCAATATAGCGGGCGCCCTTCATACTTCAACGCGGAGTACATTGATGGCGATTGTTCTTGGCTGCCGGTGAACTGAATAATTGCTTTATCGATCAAGTCGCGTGTTAGCCGTTCAAGCGCTTCCGGTTGGCAACGTTCAACCACTTCACCTTCCGCGTCACTGGTGGTGGTTCGAGCGCCAAGTTGCGCAACAACACGGTAGGTTTTGTCCGCTTCAAGAGCAAAATGCGATACTTTGGTGGCCTCACCAAAACACAATGGTAATAAGCCCGTTGCGAGCGGGTCTAATGCGCCCGTGTGCCCTGCCTTATTGGCATTAAAAAAACGCCGCACTTGCTGGAGTGCGGCGTTTGATGTGATATCACGGGGCTTGTTTAACAAAATCACGCCACTTACATTGCGGCCCGACTTACGACGTCCCATTTAATCGTCTCCGTTCGAATCCTTGTCACCGGCATCATCACGGTGAGTATCGCGACGAATCGCTTCATCAACCAACCGTGACATTCGAATACCTTCATTCAACGAAGGATCATGCACGAAACGCAACTCGGGCATGACCCGAGCGCGTACACGTTTACCGAGTAATGACCGAATGAAACCCGACGCATCATTTAATACTTTCAATGCGGTGGTTACATAGGCTTCATCGTCATTGAAAAAGGTCACGAATACTTTGGCGTACGCCAAATCACGCGACACTTCAATGTCCGACACAGTGACCATCGACACGCGTGGATCTTTAATTTCACGCTGCAATATCATCGCTATTTCGCGCTGGTACTGCTGACCCACGCGGTCAGTACGGCTAAAATCTTTGCCCATTTCGGTTTATAAGCTCCGTTCTACTTGAACTGTTTCAAATACTTCGATTTGGTCACCCACTTTCACGTCGTTGTAGTTCTTCACGCCGATACCACATTCCATACCGTTGCGAACTTCTTGAACGTCGTCTTTAAAGCGGCGCAATGAATCCAACTCACCTTCAAAGATAACCACGTTGTCACGCAGTACACGAATTGGCGCAGAGCGTTTCACGACACCTTCGGTAACCATACAACCAGCAATGGCGCCAATTTTCGGTGATTTAAATACATCACGTACTTCAGCCAAACCAATAATCTGTTGCTTGAATTCTGGTGCTAACATGCCACCCATTGCCGCTTTAACTTCGTCAATGAGGTCATAAATCACGCTGTAGTAGCGTAAATCAACAGCGTCTTGCTCAATCAAGCGTTTCGCTGATGCGTCAGCACGTACGTTAAAACCAACCACGATAGCATTTGAGGCACTTGCCAATGATGCGTCAGTTTCAGTAATACCACCAACACCACTACCAATAATGTTCACTTTCACTTCATCGGTAGACAGCTTCATCAATGAGTCAGAAATAGCCTCGAGCGAGCCTTGTACGTCAGATTTCAGTACAATGTTAAGCTCTTGCACGTCGCCTTCTTGCATGTTCGCAAACATGTTTTCCAGCTTCGCTTTCTGCTGTTTCGCCAATTTGATTTCGCGGTACTTGCCTTGACGGTAATTTGCAACTTCACGGGCTTTACGCTCGTCTTTAACAGCAGTTGCTTCATCGCCCGCTTGTGGCACACCCGACAAACCAAGTATTTCTACTGGAATTGATGGGCCTGCTTCTTTGATCTCTTGACCAGTCTCATCACGCATCGCACGAATACGGCCATATTCCAGACCACAGAGTACGATATCGCCTTGACGCAATGTACCTTCTTGAACCAATACCGAAGCCACTGGGCCACGGCCTTTGTCCAAGCGTGACTCAATCACGATACCTTTGGCCATGCCACTGGCATTAGCTTTTAGGTCGAGTACTTCAGCTTGCAATAGAATTGACTCAAGTAATTGCTCGATACCTTCGCCAGAATGAGCTGATACCGGCACAAACATCACGTCACCGCCCCATTCTTCAGGGATAACGTCACGCTGCGCGAGTTCGTTTTTAACACGATCTGGATCAGCTTCTTCTTTATCCATTTTGTTGATTGCAACAACCAATGGAACGCCAGCAGCTTTCGCGTGCTGAATCGCTTCCAAGGTTTGCGGCATCACGCCGTCGTCGGCTGCAACAACCAAGATAACGATGTCCGTTGCACCAGCACCACGTGCACGCATTGAGGTAAATGCAGCGTGCCCCGGAGTATCAAGGAAGGTAATCATGCCTTGATCGGTTTCAACGTGGTAAGCACCAATGTGCTGGGTAATACCACCCGCTTCGCCGCTTGCCACTTTCGCTTTACGAATATAATCCAACAACGAGGTTTTACCGTGGTCAACGTGACCCATAACGGTTACAACCGGTGCACGCGACACTTGCTGCTGGTTTTCAGACTCATTACGGTCTGCCAAAATTTCTTGCTCAAGCGCGTTCTCACTAACCAACAACACTTTATGACCCATTTCTTCAACGACTAATGACGCTGTTTCTTGGTCTAAAACCTGGTTAATCGTGACCATCTCACCCATTTTCATCATGGTTTTGATCACTTCGCCGGTTTTAACAGCCATGCGGTTTGCAAGTTCACCAACGGTGATGGTTTCACCAAGCTTCACTTCACGCTCTACCGGTGCGGCTGGCTTATTAAAGCCGTGCTGCAAGGTCGAACGCTTTGAGCCTTTCCGACGTTTTTCACGACGTGGTGATTCATCACGCTCGTCATCTTTACCACGACGCTTACTCTTGTTGCGACGGGCACGACGTTCTTCACCTTCGTCTTGCTCATCTTCAGCCGCTTGCGCGGTTTGTGATGTGGTGAAGTGAACTTCTTCTTGCTCAGCTTTTTTACGCTTGGCTTCTTCTTCTTGCCAGCGCGCTTCGTTTTCTTCTGCCAAACGGCGTGCTTCTTCCGCTTGTTTTAGCGCTTCAGCTTCAGCTTTTTTACGTGCTTCTTCTTCTTGCGCTTTACGCAAACGATCAGCTTCAGCTTTGATTTCATCAGCTTTCTGACGTTCTTCAGGTGTCATTGCTGCGCGTTTTTCCGCTTCAGCTTTGGCCTTCGCTTTTTCTTTTTCTTTGCGTGCTGCTTCTTGCTTCGCTTTTTCTTCCGCCGCTTTAGCGTCTGCTTTTGCTTTGGCTTCTGCCGCTGCTTTCGCTTCTTCTTCTTTGCGCTTGGCTTCTGCAGCTAAACGTTCTTGTTCTGCTTTCTGATCAGCTTTTTCTTGTTCTTCACGTTGCTGATCTTCCAGCGCTGAGCGCTTCACATAAGTGCGTTTCTTGCGTACTTCAACCTGTACGGATTTGTTACGGCCGGGGCCGCCACCAATACTCAAGGTGCTCTTTTCTTTGCGCTTTAACGTCATTTTGGCCGGCTCACTTGGGCCGCTGCCACCATGCGCTTTGTTTAAATGGGCTAACAGGGCCTGTTTTTCGTCTTCCGTCACACCGTCGCCTGGCTGCTTTTTCATGCCTGCTTCCGCAAACTGTTGCACCAAACGATCAACTGTCGTACCGACATCGTTAGCTAGTTTATCCAGCGTTACTTCTTCCATAGTCTGTAGTACCCCCGTTGATCTTATTCTTCATTACCGAACCAGCAGATGTTACGCGCTTGCATAATCAGCTCGCCTGCTCGCTCTGCGGTTAGTTCGTCAATATCGGCCAAATCATCAATACCTTGCTCAGCAAGGTCTTCTAAGGTGACAATACCGTGACTTGCAAATACGAAAGCCAAATGACGATCTAAACCTTCAAGGTTCAGTAGTGTTTCATCTGGCTCAGCACTTTCTAACGACTCTTCGTTGGCCAAGGCTTGTGTTGTTAACACGCCTTTCGCACGGCTACGTAATTCTTCAACGATGTCCTCGTCCATACCTTCAATATCTAACAGCTCGTCAACTGGTACATACGCGATTTCTTCTAAGGTTGAGAAGCCTTCATCCACCAATACACCAGCGAAATCTTCATCGATACCTAACTTCGACGTAAACAAGTCGAGCACTTTCTGCGCTTCGGCTTGGTTCTTCTCATTAAATTCGTCAACTGACATGACATTCAGCTGCCAACCTGTTAACTGGCTCGCAAGGCGAACGTTTTGGCCGGCTTTACCGATAGCTTGTGCAAGGTTGCCTTCTTCAACTGCGATATCCATTGTGTGCGCTTCTTCGTCAACCACAATAGACGCAACTTCAGCCGGTGCCATGGCATTGATTACGAACTGCGCTGGGTTATCGTCCCACAGTACGATGTCAACACGTTCGCCACCTAATTCGCCCGACACTGCTTGTACACGTGCACCACGCATACCAACACAAGCCCCAACAGGGTCAATGCGACGGTCATTACTCTTCACCGCAATTTTTGCACGCGAACCTGGGTCACGCGCAGCACCACGGATTTCAATCATTTCTTCGCCGATTTCCGGCACTTCAATGCGGAACAGTTCAATCAAGAAGTCAGGATGGGTACGGCTCATAAATAGCTGTGCACCACGAGCTTCTGGGCGAACTTCAAACAATAAACCACGCAACCGGTCGCCAGCGCGGAATGATTCACGCGGCAACAAGTCTTCACGATAGATAATTGCTTCAGCATTGTTACCTAAATCTAAAATAACGTGCTCGCGCGTTGCGCGTTTTACGATACCGCTGACTAATTCGCCAACTTGATCTTGGTATTCATCAACCACTTTCGCCCGCTCGGCTTCACGAACTTTTTGTACGATAACTTGCTTAGCGGTTTGCGTGGTGATTCGGTCGAACTCAATTGAATCAATTTGCTCTTCAACATAGTCGCCAGCTTGAACACTTTCGTCTTCATACTGAGCAGCTGCTAAGCTGATTTCGCGATACGGGTGCTCAAGCGGTTGCTCACTGTCGTCAACCACTAACCAACGACGGTAGGTATCAAATTCACCGGTATGGCGATCAATACTTACGCGTACATCGATGTCACCGTCATATTTCTTTTTGGTTGCGTGCGCGAGCGCAGATTCAAGCGCTTCAAAAATCTTTTCTTTTGAAACATCTTTTTCATTTGAAACTGCTTCTGCAACCAATAATATTTCTTTTGCCATTGTTTTGCCTCGCCTACGCAATCCTTAGTTAAACTGAGGAACTAAATGAGCTTTCTTGATTGATGACTGCGCTACTTTAAACGCTTCGCCATCAATATTGAATTCAACGTAATCGCCATCAACTGCGGCAATTACACCTTTAAATTTACGTTTACCTTGTTGGGCCATGGTCAGCTCTACGGCTGCCGTTTCACCCAGGTAGTCAGCGTACTGAGCCGCTTTGAAGAAAGGCCGTTCCATACCAGGCGAAGAAACTTCAAGGAAATATTCACTTTGAATTGGATCTTCAACGTCTAAAATAGCGCTAACCTGATGACTGACTTTTGCACAGTCATCTACACTTACGCCATCTTCATGGTCAATATAAACGCGCAGCGTAGAATGTTTACCTGCACGCACAAATTCTACGCCCCACAAGGCATAGTCAAGTGCTGAAACAGCAGGTTCTATCATGTCGAATAAACGGTCTTCAATACGAGCCAAGTTTGCTAACTCCTAAAAACAAAAAAAGGGCGTAAACGCCCAGTGTTGTTGACTGCCCACTCAGTTGTACGCTCATACGTAGAACTGCCGCAGCAAAGGTCACATAGTAAAAAGCCCCGAACTGCTGCGGGGCTTTTAAAACACTGGACCCTTTTGTAATTGGTTGCGGGGGCAGGATTTGAACCTACGACCTTCGGGTTATGAGCCCGACGAGCTACCAGACTGCTCCACCCCGCGTCCGAAAACGTGTCCATATTATAAGGGTTTCCAACGGAAACGCAACCGTGGCCGGTCGCTAATTTGGTGCGGATGGCGGGACTTGAACCCGCACGCCCTAAAGCACTACCCCCTCAAGATAGCGTGTCTACCAATTCCACCACATCCGCAAAAAATCTTTTAGCAATTAAATGCTTAGTTACTACCTGGAACGTCACTGTCGTTCGTAGGCACTGCAGGAACTTCTTCCACTGGTACTTCAATTTCATCGAAGTTACCTTTGGTGTCGCCATTGCCTGAGGATAAGTTACCTAGAATTAAACTCAGTACAAAAAACACAACAGCCAAAACAGCGGTTGTACGGGTTAGGAAGTTACCTGAACCGCCTGAACCGAATACAGTATTCGACGAACCAGCGCCGAATGAAGCGCCCATGTCTGCGCCTTTACCTTGTTGGATCATAATGAAACCAACCAGGATTAACGCAACAATCAAGTAGGCAATCAATAATATTTCGTACATAGCTTACTTACTCCGGGTTTGTGCAGCATCGCAGATGGCTACGAATTGCTCTGGCACTAAACTTGCGCCGCCTATCAAACCACCATCTATATCAGCTTGTGCAAAAAGTTGCTCAGCATTATCAGCTTTCACGCTACCACCATACAAAATCTGTAAGTTGGCGCCTGAAGGCCCGAATTTTTCATTTAACCAGTTACGTATAAACGCGTGAACTTCCTGCGCTTGTTCCGGCGAAGCGGTCAAGCCAGTTCCAATTGCCCAAACTGGTTCATAGGCAATCACTAAACGTTCGGCGCTGTCAATGTTCTGCAAGGCTTCGTTCAACTGCTGCGCAATAACATCAAACGTGCGTTGTTGCTCACGCTCTTGCGCACTTTCGCCAACACACAGCACTGCAGTCATCGGTGAGCTTTCCAGCACATGGCTAACTTTCGCAGCAATACGCTTCGCATTATCACCATAAAACTGGCGGCGCTCCGAGTGCCCGATAAGAACCATGCTGGCACCAGCTTCTTGCACAAGTGCAAGGCTATGTTCACCAGTATGGGCACCGCTCGAGTTCTCGTTTGCGTCTTGCGCGCCTAACTGCACGTTGTCGTAGAATGCTGCTTGCTGCCAAGCGGGCATTAACACTGCGGGTGGACATACCACCACGCTTACTCCAGCGTGCTGTGCAGCACTGTCTCGGAGTGCATCAGCCATGGTTACGACCAAGGCGCGGTCGCCGTTCATTTTCCAGTTAGCAATAACTAACGGTTGGCGTTGCATCTAAACCTCTGACTTCATTGAGAGCGGCGAGATATTACATAACCTCGCCCCAAGTTACAAGCAGTGAATGCTTAAATAGTTGTTCACTGATTAATTACTAGCCGCTTCCACTTCACTGGCAATTTCTTCAGCAAACTTGCGTACCGTTTTTGCGTCTTTACCTTCTACCATGACACGTATTAACGGCTCAGTTCCCGACTTTCGCAACAGTACCCGACCATTGTTACCCAAAGCTTGTTCAACTTCGGTAACCACCGCCTGCACATTGTCAGCTGCCAAAGGGTCGGTTCCAGCTTCGAAACGGACATTCACTAAAGCTTGCGGAAACTTGGTAAAGTTTTGCAATAAGTCGTCAAGGCTTCGGCCTTCGCGTTGCATTGCGGTAAGTACTTGCAAACCTGCAATGATGCCATCGCCGGTGCTATGGAATTGACGATTAATAATGTGGCCTGAATTTTCGCCACCGATACGCCAATCACGTTTCACCAACTCTTCCATCACATAACGGTCACCAACTTTAGCCCGAACAAAAGGAATGCGGCGATCAGTAAAAAACTTTTCTAACGCAAAATTACTCATCAAGGTGCCAACAATACCACCTTGCAGCAAGCCGTCTTGCTGTGCTGCACGCGCCAGAATATAAATAATATCGTCACCATCAACCACGCGGCCTGATGCGGTTACCATCATAATCCGGTCGCCATCACCATCAAGCGCAAAGCCGAGATCAGCGTTCACTTCAAGCACTTTGGCGCGTAGCGCATCAAGGTGGGTGGCACCACATTTTTCATTGATATTGACGCCATTTGGCTCAGTACCAATTTCCCAAATATCTGCACCCAATTCGCTGAGCACATCTGGGGCAATATGGTAAGTTGCGCCATGAGCGCAATCGACCACTATTTTTAAGCCTTTGAGTGATAAGTCAGACGGGAATACACTTTTACAAAATTCAATATAGCGCCCAGGTGCATCATCAATACGACTGGCGCGCCCCATATTTTCAGAAGGCACACAGCGAATCGGTTCATCCAATAAGCGTTCTATTTCTGCTTCGACACTGTCAGGCAATTTACTGCCTGAGTCTGAGAAGAACTTAATGCCATTATCGTAATAAGGATTATGCGAAGCACTAATTACAATCCCGGCTGCTGCGCGAAAATTACGCGTCAAATAGGCAACCGCAGGTGTTGGCATTGGGCCCAAAAATTCCACGCTGACACCAGCAGATAACAAACCGGCTTCTAGCGCTGACTCCAGCATATATCCAGACAAACGGGTGTCTTTGCCCACCAATACACGATGGTTGCCATTAGCTGACAATACGGTACCCGCAGCCCATCCCAGTTTTACAGCAAAATCTGGGGTAATCGGAAAATCACCAACGCGGCCACGAACCCCGTCAGTGCCAAAATATTTACGCTCACTCAAGCGAATTCTCCAGCCAAGGTTGCTGCAACGACTTTCATTGCATCAACCGTTTCCTTGACATCATGCACACGAATAATCTGTGCCCCTTTCATCGCGGCAATCGTTGCCGCTGCAATGCTACCTGCTAAGCGCTCACTTACCTCACGGTTGGTAACTTGACCGACCATAGATTTGCGCGACATACCAATTAGCAATGGCAGTTGCAGCTCATGGAACGCTTGCAAGCGTTGTAGCAGCTGGTAATTATGCCTGACAGACTTACCAAATCCAAAGCCCGGATCGAGATATATATTATTTTTTTGTATGCCCGCGTTCACACAAGCGCGTACACGCGCGTCGAGAAACTGTTTTACCTCCACCACCACGTCGTCATAGCGCGGCTCGTGCTGCATGCTACGTGGTTCGCCTTGCATGTGCATCAGACACACTTTAACGTCCGGCCTACTGGCTAACAGCAGCTCAGCCCCTTCATCGCGCAGCGCATTAATATCATTAATCATGCGCACGCCGTACTTGAGTGCTTCGGCCATTACCGCTGTTTTACAGGTATCGACCGACAGCGACACATCAAAGTTCTGACGCAGCTTCTCCACAATCGGAATGACCCGCTCGAGCTCTTCTTGCACGCCCACACCTTGGCTTCCTGGGCGCGTTGATTCGCCGCCAATATCAAGCCATGCGGCGCCATCAGCAACCATTTGTTCGGCTTGATAAAGCGCTCGGTCGAGCTGATTGAACTTGCCGCCGTCTGAAAACGAATCAGGCGTTGCGTTCAATATTCCCATGACTTCAATGTTTGTGCGTGTATCCGACATGACTTCGTACCCGTATTCACTCAAAAAAAAGCCCCGAATTACGGGGCTTCTTATTATTGTTTAACTGGCTGGAGAATCTCCAGCTGGTTTGCTCGTTGGCACCGGTTTGCTAACTTCAGACTCACCGTCATCACCACCGGGCTTATTATTGTCACGCTGTTGCCAGTCTCGTGGCTCACGTACGTCACGACGATTCATCAGGTCATCAATCTGGTCCGCGTCAATGGTTTCATACTTCATCAACGCATCTTTCATGGTATGCAAGATGTCGACGTTCTCTTCCAAGATGCGTTTTGCACGATCGTAGTTGCGGTCAATAAACAGCTTCACTTCCTGGTCGATGGCACGTGCAGTATCATCGGACATGTGCTTATGTTGCGTTACCGAGCGCCCTAAGAACACTTCGTTTTCATCTTCTGCATAGAGCAATGGCCCCATCTTCTCAGACAAGCCCCATTGCGTCACCATCTTGCGAGCAATTTGCGTTGCCCGCTCGATATCGTTTGACGCGCCGGTGGTAACTTTTTCGTCACCATAGATAATTTGCTCGGCCAAACGGCCCCCGAACAGACTCGAGATCATACTTTCCAGATGCTGCTTAGAATGACTGACACGGTCTTGCTCAGGCAAGTACATGGTAACCCCTAAAGCACGCCCACGCGGTATGATGGATACTTTATAAACTGGGTCATGCTCGGGCACCAGTCGCCCAACAATAGCGTGACCAGCTTCATGGTAGGCGGTCATGGCTTTTTCTTCTTCAGTCATCACCATTGACCGACGCTCCGCGCCCATCATGATTTTGTCTTTGGCTTTTTCAAACTCTTCCATAGCAACAACTTTTTTGTTGCCACGTGCCGCGAACAAGGCTGCTTCGTTAACCAAGTTGGCCAAATCAGCACCCGAGAACCCTGGCGTACCACGCGCAATCACCGAAGCTTCAACGTCTTTGCCCAGCGGAACTTTGCGCATATGCACTTTCAGAATTTGTTCACGTCCGCGCACATCCGGCAAACCGACCATAACTTGACGGTCAAAGCGACCAGGGCGCAGTAACGCAGGGTCTAAAACATCCGGACGGTTTGTTGCAGCAATAACGATTATGCCCTCATTGCCCTCAAAGCCATCCATTTCCACTAACATTTGGTTCAACGTTTGCTCGCGCTCGTCGTGACCGCCGCCCAAACCGGCACCACGTTGGCGCCCTACCGCATCAATCTCATCAATGAAGATGATGCATGGTGCAGCTTTCTTGGCTTGTTCAAACATGTCACGTACACGTGAAGCACCCACACCAACAAACATTTCTACGAAATCAGAACCTGAAATCGAGAAGAAAGGTACCCGTGCTTCACCGGCAATGGCTTTCGCCAACAATGTTTTACCTGTACCTGGAGGCCCTACCATCAGCACCCCAGTCGGAATTTTACCGCCAAGATGTTGGAAACGGCTTGGGTCTTTCAAGTAATCAACCAATTCGCTGACTTCTTCTTTGGCTTCATCACAACCAGCCACATCAGCGAACGTTGTCTTAATTTGGTCTTCGCTCATCAAGCGCGCTTTGCTTTTACCGAACGACATCGCGCCACGACCACCGCCGCCACCTTGCATTTGTCGCATGAAAAATATCCACACGCCAATCAGCAAAATCATGGGGAACCACGAAATGAAGATTTGAGCTAACATGCTCGGCTCTTCCGGAAGCTTGCCGTTTACTTCAACGTTGTTTTCTAACAAGTCATCCAAAAGTTTCGGATCATATTGAGTCGGCACTACCGTGGTAAACGGCTCACCACTGCGCGCTTGCGCAGTAATCACCCGCCCATCAATATCAACCTTGCTTACGCCACCGTTATGCACTTGGCTAATAAACTGGCTGTAGGGCACTTGCTGGCTAGTGCTGCCGCTTTGACTGAAGTTGTTAAACACAGTCATTAAAACTACGGCTATTACGAGCCATAGTATGAGATTCTTTGCCATATCGCTCAAAGCTGACTACCTCTTGTTTGCATTTGTAGCACGCCTTACAGAGTACTACAGTTTGTAACCGGTCGCTACCAGATACACCTCACGAGAACGCGCCCGTGATGAATCAGGTTTGCGGGTTTTCACCGTGGTGAATGCCGCACGTAAATCTTTCAAAAACTCTTCAAACCCTTGCCCCTGAAATACTTTGACGACGAAACTGCCGTTTGGTTTCAATACCTGATGACACATATCTAAAGCCAATTCAACAAGATACATTGATCGCGGCTGGTCAACATTGTCGTTACCGCTCATATTGGGTGCCATATCGGATAATACAACATCTACGTTTTTGCCACCGATTCGGCTCAACAGCGCCGCTAAAACTTCTTCGTCACAAAAATCGCCTTCAAGAAAGTCGACGCCGGCGATTGGGTCCATCGGTAAAATGTCGCAGGCGATAACTTCACAATTGCCATGCAGGCTGTCCACCACAAACTGTGACCAACCACCCGGCGCTGCACCAAGATCCACTACCGTCTGACCCTGTTTTAAAATTCGGTCACGTTGCTGAATCTCTTCTATTTTAAACACTGCACGGGAGCGATAGCCCTTTTTTTGCGCTTTCTGTACATAATGATCGCTAAAGTGTTCTTGTAACCAGCGCGTACTGCTGGCGGAGCGTTTTTTTGTCATGTTTCTCTTACCAAACTGGCTTCTTCTACCCAGATGGCGGTAGAATAGCGAAAATTCAAGTCAATTGATGGGATATATTACATGGCAACGGCCGTAACCTTAAGCAATAAACAGAAACAACACCTAAAATCGTTGGCTCATTCGTTAAAACCGGTCGTCTTATTGGGCGCTAATGGTCTGACTGAAGGCGTCATGGCGGAAATCGAACTGGCTCTTGAACATCATGAGCTGATTAAAATAAAAGTACCTGATGAAGATCGGGAATTACGTGAGCAAGTCTACGCAACTATCGTTGCGCATACCGGCGGCACCAGAGTTCAAGTTGTGGGTAAGATTTTAACGCTGTATAAGCCAAGCTCAGCGGGAAAAATTCAACTGCCACGTAGCTAACGCGTTAAACTACCCTTCTGCATTACCCTGTGCTGTCGCCAATGCAATTGCTACTTGGCGCAGCGCAGTGTCCAGTAACATACCGTCACCGCGCCGTTTCAAAAATGTTTCAGCCATTATCTGACGGTTCTGCTCGGTCATTTCGACCTTATAATGCTGCATTATCGGCTCTACGTGCTCGAGTGCCTTGAGCGTTAAAGTCACGGCTTCATTAGACTGATACTCGGTTCCCGTTTCACTCACAACGGAACTCACATTCGGATAAAACAAATCGGTGCTCGGCGCGAAGAACCAATCTAACGACACGTTGTGTCGCAGCAATCCTTCTACAACACGATCATAATTCACCGAGTTTCGGCGTTTCCAGTTGCTATGTGTACTTGGTGGAAGCCCCAACCAACGCATGATCGCACTCGCTGACTTTTGCTGTGACACCAATGCTAACCGCGCCATACAGGTATCCACATCCGGTAAATCAAGGTTGCTTTTGAACGTTGTCTGTGGTCTATTTTGTGCGGTTATGTCATTTGACACTATTCTGTTATTTTTTACGTCATTTGACATAAAAAGCCTTCATATGAGTTAACTTTGGAACTCTCTGTGAATTAATTATTCACTACCATTGAACAAGAAGCACTATACCTGATGGACAGTAAACAAATCAAAAAGGAATTAATGCGGCGCGGATTCGATTTTTCGATGATTGCCGAAGCACTCGGGAAGAGCCCTTCTCTGGTGTCGAAGGTTGCGTCCCGCAAAGCGCGCTCACAACCGGTGGCGCTGGCAATTGCGAAAGCATTGGGCGAGGATATTGAAGTCGTGTTTCCTGACGTTGAGGCGTATCATCAACAGCCTCTAACGAGCGAACAACGCAAACAAAAACAGCGCGAACTGGTCGCGCTGTTGAAGGGTTAATACTTTCTAACCTTTTATATTCAAAGGGCTAAACGTAAGCAACGTTCACCACTTCGTATTCAACCTCACCGTTTGGTGTGTTGACCCGTGCAACATCGTCAATACCTTTACCAATCAATGCGCGCGCAATGGGCGAATTGATTGAAATGAGATTTTGCTTAATGTCAGCCTCGTCATCACCCACAATACGATAGGTAACTTCCTTTTCGGTCACTGTGTTATAAAGCGTCACAGTCGCCCCAAAAATGACTTTGCCTTGGTTTGGTACTTTGGTGACATCAATGATTTGCGCATTGGACAATTTAGCTTCAATTTCTTGAATCCGTCCTTCACAAAACCCTTGTTGTTCACGTGCCGCGTGGTACTCGGCATTTTCTTTAAGATCGCCATGTTCGCGCGCATCAGAGATAGCCTGAATAATACGCGGTCGATCTTCTGTTTTTAAACGTTTCAATTCTACCCGCAACATTTCTGCGCCGTGGGTAGTCATTGGAATTTGATTCATCGTTCTAAAACCCTTTTATGCAGTGCCTGCAACGAATTTACGCGCGCACGGTCATCTGCCGTATTCGCTTTCACTGTCGCAAACGCTGCGTTTAATGTTGTGGTATAGATTACTTTATTCAACAGCGCTTCACGACGAATGTAAACTGAGTCTTCAATCGCCTGACGCCCTTCAACTGTATTGATAATGTAACTGTACTCGCCGTTCTTAATTGCATCAACAATATTCGGCCGGCCTTCCTGCAGCTTGTTCACTACAGAGCACGCTATACCATCGTCTTTAAGTAATTTTGCGGTGCCGCGTGTCGCTTCCAGACTAAAGCCAAGCCCAATAAGACCTCGCGCCAAGTCAAACAAACGAGCTTTGTCGCCATCACGCACTGATAGCAAGGCTTTACCAGCTTTCGCCAGTGCTTCACCTGCACCCAAATTTGCTTTCGCATACGCTTCTTCAAAGCTTTCACCTACGCCCATCACTTCGCCAGTAGAGCGCATTTCAGGACCACGGATTGGATCCACGCCTTGGAACTTCGCGAACGGAATAACCACTTCTTTCACTGAGTAGTATGGCGGAATAACTTCTTCAGTATAGCCCTGCTGTGCAAGTGACTGTCCCACCATAACTCGCGCGGCAATTTTCGCCAGTGGCAAGCCCGTAGCTTTCGAAACAAACGGCACAGTGCGCGCTGCACGCGGATTCACTTCAATCAGATAAATTTCATCATCTTTTACCGCAAACTGCGCGTTCATCAAGCCATTAACACCCAGCTCAAACGCCAGTTTACGCATCTGATCACGCAACTCGTCCTGAATCTTATCGCTTAACGAATAAGGGGGTAATGAACAGGCGGAATCGCCAGAATGCACACCGGCTTGCTCAATATGCTGCATGATGCCGCCAATCAGTACATCGGTGCCGTCGCAGATGGCATCAACGTCCACTTCAATGGCGTTATCAAGGAAACGGTCTAACAGAACCGGTGCTGAATTTGAAACCTTCACGGCGTCGGTTAAGTAACGCAGTAAGTCAACTTCATCGTACACGATTTCCATGGCGCGACCGCCCAACACGTATGAAGGACGCACCACCAACGGATAACCAATACGCTCCGCTTCGCGCAATGCCTGTTCAACCTTAGTTACTGTTGCATTTTCAGGCTGCTTTAAACCCAACCGCGTTACGGCACTTTGGAAGCGTTCGCGGTCTTCCGCACGGTCAATCGCGTCAGGCGATGTACCAATAATCGGCACGCCGTTCGCTTCAAGCTCACGGGCCAGTTTCAGTGGCGTTTGACCGCCATACTGCACAATAACGCCTTTCGGTTTTTCAACACGAACAATTTCCAGTACATCTTCCAGAGTAATCGGCTCAAAGTACAAGCGATCTGAGGTGTCATAGTCCGTAGAAACCGTCTCAGGGTTACAGTTCACCATGATAGTTTCATAGCCATCTTCACGCAGCGCCAGCGCCGCATGAACACAACAATAGTCAAATTCAATACCTTGACCAATGCGGTTAGGCCCGCCACCAATAACCATGATCTTGTCGCGGTCGCTCGGCGCTGCTTCACACTCTTCATCGTAGGTTGAATACATGTATGCCGTGTCAGAACGGAATTCCGCTGCACAGGTATCAACACGCTTGTATACCGGGTGAATATTCAGCTCGTTACGACGACGACGCACTTCAGTTTCAGCCACATCAAGTAGATCGGCAATGCGCTTGTCGGCAAAGCCTTTACGCTTTAATAAACGCAATACGTATTCATCAAGGCCTACCATACCAAGCTTCTGAATTTCGTCTTCAAGCAGCACAATTTCTTCTATCTGAATTAAGTACCACTCATCAATGCGCGTCAGTTCAAATACTTCACGCACGGTCATACCCAAGCGAAATGCATCAGCAATATAGAAGATACGCTCGGCGCCTGGCTCTTTCAGTTCACGAATCACCTTGCCGCGCGATTCTGCGTCATTCGGATCAACCATCGGGTCAAAGCCTGACACGCCAATTTCCAGACCACGCAAAGCTTTTTGCATTGATTCTTGCTGGTTACGACCAATGGCCATCACCTCACCCACTGACTTCATCTGGGTGGTAAGGCGGTCGTTACATCCGGCAAATTTTTCAAAATTAAAGCGCGGTATCTTAGTAACCACGTAATCAAGCGCAGGCTCGAACGACGCAGGCGTTACACCGCCAGTAATTTCATTTTCGAGTTCATCAAGGGTATAGCCAACAGCAAGTTTCGCCGCCACTTTGGCGATTGGAAAACCTGTTGCTTTTGAGGCTAATGCCGATGAACGAGAAACCCGTGGATTCATTTCAATAATAACCATGCGCCCGGTATCCGGATCGACACCAAACTGCACGTTTGAGCCGCCGGTTTCAACACCAATTTCGCGCAATACGGCCATCGCCGCGTCACGCATCAGCTGATATTCTTTATCAGAAAGCGTTTGTGACGGGGCTACAGTGATTGAATCACCGGTATGGATGCCCATGGCATCAAAGTTTTCAATCGCGCACACGATAATGCAGTTATCTGCTTTGTCGCGAACTACTTCCATCTCGTATTCTTTCCAGCCAATTAACGACTGGTCAATCAGCAGCTCTTTGGTTGGCGATAAATCTAAACCACGGCGACAAATTTCTTCAAATTCTTCGCGGTTATAGGCAATACCACCACCGCTACCACCCATGGTGAAGCTTGGGCGAATAATTAGCGGGAAGCCAAACTCTTCCTGAATTTCGAAGGCTTGCTGTAAGCTGCGCGCCACTTTAGCATTTGGTGTTTCCAGCCCAATGGCTTTCATTGCTTTATCGAAACGATCGCGGTCTTCCGCTTTGTCGATAGCATCAGCGTTGGCACCAATCATTTCTACGTTGTACTTTTCAAGTACGCCATGCTTATCCAGCTCAAGAGCACAGTTAAGAGCAGTTTGCCCACCCATAGTCGGCAATACTGCGTCGGGGCGCTCAACTTCAATAATTTTAGCGACGACTTCCCAATGAATTGGCTCAATGTAGGTCACATCGGCCATTTCCGGGTCAGTCATGATGGTTGCCGGGTTTGAATTCACCAAAATGACCCGGTAACCCTCTTCGCGCAGCGCTTTACATGCTTGTGCGCCAGAGTAGTCGAATTCACAGGCCTGGCCGATAACAATCGGGCCAGCGCCAATAATCAGAATGCTTTTGATATCGGTACGTTTTGGCATAGTTACTGGCTCATCAATTCAATAAAGTGGTCAAATAACGGTGCGGCATCGTTCGGCCCCGGACTCGCTTCCGGATGGCCTTGAAAACTAAATGCTTTCACATCAGTGCGTTCAATACCTTGCAGCGTACCGTCAAAGAGAGACTTATGCGTCGCTTTAATGTTTTCCGGTAAACTTGCTTCATCAACGGCAAAGCCATGGTTTTGGCTGGTAATCATGACGCGTCGCGTGGCTAAGTCTTGCACCGGGTGGTTAGCACCATGGTGGCCAAGCTTCATCTTTATGGTTTTTGCGCCACTGGCTAACGCCAACAGTTGATGACCAAGGCAAATACCAAATATTGGCATTTTCGCCTCAATCAATTCTTGAATTGCAGTTATTGCGTAGTCACATGGCTCTGGGTCACCGGGGCCATTCGATAAGAACACACCATCTGGTTTCATCGCCAGCACGTCTTTGGCTGACGTTTGCGCCGGAACCAATGTCACCTTACAACCACGGTCCGCAAGCATTCTCAGAATGTTGCGTTTACACCCGTAATCATAAGCAACAACATGGAACTTCGCGTCACTTAATTCGTTAAAGCCCTGCCCGAGCTTCCAGCTTTTACTGGTCCACTCAACAGGTGTGCGGATGCTTACCTCTTTGGCTAAATCCAAGCCTTTCAAACCCGGAAATTGCTGTGCCAGCTCAAGCGCTTTGTCCGCATCAATTTCACCCGCGATATTGCCTGCAATAATGCAGCCATTCTGCGCACCTTTTTCGCGCAAAATGCGGGTTAATTTACGGGTATCGATATCCGCTATACCAACCACATTGCGTTGACGTAAGTAATCCCCTAGCGACTGCTCGCCGCGGAAGTTACTTGCCTTTAACGACAGGTCACGAATAATCAGGCCTTTCGCCCAAACACGATTCGATTCTTCATCTTCGTGATTGGTGCCGTAATTGCCGATGTGGGGATAAGTAAGAGTGACGATCTGTTCTGCGTAGGAGGGGTCGGTGAGAATTTCTTGGTAACCGGTCATGGCGGTGTTAAAGACAACTTCACCAACTGCGGTACCGCCGGCGCCAATCGCCGTGCCGTGAAAAACAGTCCCATCGGCAAGTACCAAAATGGCTTTACTTGCTGAGTGGCTCGCTAGAATACTCAAGGTTAACCTCCGTACATAAAAAAACGGGTGAATCAAATAATGACTTCCCCGTTGATTACCTTGCACCAGCGTCGGATATTCATTCAATGAATACCAGTGGAGTGCGCGTTTCAGCTTGCCTGAAAGTTACCGGCAAATTGATCGTATTCTACAGAAAATACGGCCTTGGGTAAACTGAAAAATCACGCGGCTTTAAGCTAAGCCAATTGTTTCAAAAGTGTATTCAACGCCAACATGTCAGCCATAGCATAACGCCCTTTCGCCTGCTGAGTTAACCACTGAGCGGCTTGCACCGCACCTTGTGCAAAAATAGTGCGATTACCCACTTTGTGCATCAACTCAATACGTTCACCCGGCTGCGCAAATAATACACTGTGCTCGCCAATGATGTCGCCGGCACGAATTACCGAAAAACCGATACTACCTGCTTCACGAACGCCGTCACCACGAATTCCTGCGGACACATTATCCAACAACTGACCACGGCCTGCGGCTGCACTTTCACCAAGAACTAGTGCGGTTCCTGACGGCGCGTCGCGTTTGGCGCTATGGTGCGCTTCAATAATTTCAATATCGCAGTTCGGTAGTGCCGCGCTAGTTAGTTTCACCAGCTGTTGCAACAAGGTGATGCCAACGCTGGTATTCGCGGCATATAAAACAGGTATCTGCTGCGCCGCAGCATCAATAGCTTGGTGTTGCTGCGCGTTTAGTCCGGTGGTGCAAATAACGATTGGCAGCTTTAACCGCTGTGCATGCTGCAAATTATCTGTCAGTGCCTGCGGTAGCGAAAAGTCAATCAGCACATCAGCTTGATGGGGCGCAAGCTCACTGAGTGTTTGATAACGCAGTGACGCGAATACTGGTTGCCCACGGTGTTCGGACTGATCACTAACTATTGCAGCAGTAACATTCAATCCTGCCTGCTTAGCAGCTGCAATAACGGCCTGTCCCATACGCCCGCTGGCCCCGAGAATTCCTACGTTCATAAAACCTCGTCGTTATTAGTTAATCGTTAATCGTTAATCGTTAATCGTTAGTGAGAGTTTAGCGAAGCTCACTGGGATTAGCTATAACCCTTTAACGACTCACGCTCCTTCCCCAACACCACTGACACAGCCATATCCCCTGTCACATTGGTGGCCGTTCGTGCCATATCAATAATTCGATCGATTGCCGCAATAAACGCTATTCCTTCAAGTGGCAAGCCAATAGCATTCAAGGTTACCGTCAACATAACCATTGCTGTGCCCGGCACGCCTGCGGTGCCCACAGATGCTAAGGTTGCAGTTAGCGTAATAAGCAAGTAATCGGCCCAATCAAGAGGAATCCCATAGATTTGAGCAATAAAAATAGCCGCAATTGCAGGATAAATACCGCCACAACCGTCCATGTTGATCGTAGCGCCTAGCGGGAGTACAAAACTCGCATACTCCTTTTTAACACCAAGTTTTTCTGTTATCGCCTGATGCGCTGCCGGAATTGTGCCGAAGCTGCTGCAGGTTGTGAACGCTACCAGTTGGGCTGAGAATATCGATTTGAAGAAAAACCAGGGCGACATGCCCGCCAAGCGCACCATCGTGCCGTACACAAACACAATATGAAGTAAGCAGGCTAAATAGATTGCACCAATAAACGCAGCCAGCGGTGTCAAGCTCGACAAACCATAATGCCCAACCACCCAGGCCATCAAACCTAAAACACCAAATGGCGTTAGCTCCAATACCATTTTGGTAATTCGATACATGACTTGCGCGCCAGCTTTTATCGCATCACCCAGCGGCTTCGCCACATCACCTAGCTGATTGATCGCAACGCCAACTAGCGCGGCAAACACCACGATTTGTATAACATTGCCCTCGGCTAGCGCAGCGAAAGGATTGGTTGGCACGAAGCTCAGCAATACCTCAATTGGCCCCGGAACAACTTTGGGAACATAGCCACTGTCAGCAACAAGATCTGGCGATGGGGTGACATTGAGTAACTGCCCAACTGCAAGCCCTATCAAGCTCGCAATTACGGCCGTCAATAAAAACAAACCTATGGTTTTTATACCAATTTTGCCAGCACGTTCGCCCCCGCCCAGTTGCAGGATTGCACTGACGATAGCCGTGAAAATTAACGGCGCAACCAACATTTTTAACGCGTTAATAAATAACGTGCCTAAGGGCCGCAATGACTGCGCGATTTCAGGTTGAACGACACCAATAATCACACCAACAGCGAAGGCACCGAGCACACGCTGCCAAAATGGAATTGCAAACCAAGCTTTAAACATAACACCTCTGTAAGTACGTTATTCGTTCTTCGTTATTCGTTATTAGTTATTCGTGCGTGCTTCGCACTGTTGGAATAGCGAAGCGGACGAACAGCGCAGCGGACGAATAACGAACAACGCTTTTGCTTTGTATTGTACTAACGCAGAGGCTTATGATTTAGTTCAATTTGGTCTGACTTATAACCGAGAAGTTTTATTGCCGATCGCACATAAGTAACCCAGCGCGAAACGCTGGGCTACAACTGCGGATAAAAAAGTGAGTTACATAGAACACAAGGGCTTACGACGATTAGCGCGCGCTTCTTGATAAATGGTTTGTAACTTTGGTGCGTAGGCCTCTATCGCTTGAATACGCGACTGTGGCGATGGATGCGTGGATAAGAATTCGGGGCCACTGGCACCACCAACTTGCGCCATATTACGCCACAAGTCAGCTGCTTGAGCTGGGTTGTAACCCGCCGCAGCCATATAATCCATGCCCAATTGATCCGATTCACTTTCATGAACACGCGAGTACGGCAGCAGCACACCGACTTGGGCGCCGATACCTAAAGCAGCCATAACAATCGCTGCCGTATCGTCTTCCAGTTGTGTCGCTGCAATCACTGAGCCGACTTGTAAACCAAGGCCTACAGCCATTTGATTGGACATCCGCTCGTTACCATGATCAGCAATCACGTGAGCAATCTCATGCCCAATAACAGCGGCAAGTTGGTCACGGTTTTCCGTAACTTTCAACAAGCCTGTATACACGCCAATGTTTTCTCCCGGAAGAGCAAAAGCGTTCACCTGCTCACTGTCGAAAACCGTGACTTCCCACTGTTTATCACGCCACGGGGTAGGTAAGACTGAAATTAAATCATCGGTAATACAGCGCACGTAGGCGTTAGTTGCCGCATCGGTACTAATTTTTTCCTTGGATTTCAATTGCGCATAGCTATCGTCGCCAAGTGATGCCAGTTGCCCGCTTGAGTACAGCATTAACTGATTACGCCCAGTCGGCGATTGTGTACAAGCAACTAAGACTGCGCTGCAGCCTAATGCGATCAATCCAATTTTAGTCCATTTCAGCATAACCCCTCCGTGTACCCGTTTGTCTTACGAGCGGAGATCGTCAAAGAACTGGCGAACTCCGTCAAAAAAACCTTTTTCTTTCGGCCGATACTTACCAGCTTCTTCGCCAGTTCCCATTGACTCTTCCAGCTCGTTGAGCAAATTACGCTGGCTTTCTGAGAGGTTCACTGGCGTTTCAATCACTACCTTGCAAATCAAATCACCAACCGCGCCTGAACGAACAGACTTCACACCTTTACCGCGCAGGCGGAACAACTTGCCAGTTTGGGTTTCGGCTGGCACCTTCAATTTCACTTTACCTTCAAGCGTTGGCACTTCAATTTCACCGCCAAGCGCTGCTCGCGTAAAACTTAAAGGTACTTCACAGTATAGGTTATTTCCGTCACGCGCGAAGATTGGATGTTCACGCACATGCACTTGCACATACAAATCACCTGATGGCGCGCCCATTTCACCCGCTTCGCCCTCGCCATTCAAGCGAATACGGTCACCTGTATCGACACCGGCAGGAATCTTCACCGACAAGGTTTTGGTACGCTCTACGCGACCATCACCATGACAAGTGCGGCACGGGTCTTTGATAACTTTGCCTCGACCACGGCAATGTGGACAAGGTTGCTGCACCGCAAAGAAACCTTGGCGCATTTGGATTTGGCCTGAGCCATGACAGTGACCACAGGTTTCTGCCGAGCTGCCAGCTTTTGCCCCACTGCCGTCACAGTCTTCACAGGTGCTCAGCTTAGGAATTTTCAGTTCAACTTCTTTACCGCGTACTGCATCTTCTAAATTCAGTTCAAGGTTGTAGCGTAAATCCGCACCGCGCTGCGCTTGCGGACGCCCGCGCCGACCGCCGCCGCCACCAAAAATGTCACCGAACACATCACCAAAAATGTCCGCAAAGTCAGCGGCACCACCGCCTCCACCAAAGCCACCTTGGCCTTGTTCAAACGCAGCATGCCCATATTGATCATAAGCCGCACGTTTTTGTGGATCCATCAGCACTTCATAAGCGGTTTTGACCTCTTTAAACTTTGTTTCAAGGTCTTTGTCGCCTTTGGTGCGGTCAGGGTGATACTTCATCGCCATTTTTTTGTAGGCTTTTTTGATGTCGCGTTCGCTAGCATCTTTGCTGACACCCAGCACTTCGTATAAATCTGGTTTCGACATAATTATGTGATTTCCACGTTCCTTTATATCCTGCCTGATACAAGCACACGGAGGCTACCTTGCGGCAACCCCCGTGTGTTGAATTACAGACACCCGGTGGGCGTGCCTTTACTTTTTGTCGTCTTTGACTTCTTCAAACTCAGCATCGACAACATCATCAGCGTCTTTCTTCGCGCTTTCGCCAGCGTCACCGCTTTCTTGCTGCGCTTTTGCTTGCGCCGCTTCCATCAGCTTGCCAGAAGCTTCGATAAGCGCTTGCTGCTTCGCTTCGATTTCGGCTTTGTCGTTGCCCGTGCCCTTAATCGCTGTTTCTAAGTCGCTAAGCGCAGTTTCAATGGCTTCCTTGTCACTAGCTTCAAGGCTATCACCAACTTCTTCAAGTTGCTTACGGGTACCATGCACAAGCGCATCAGCTTGGTTACGTACCTGCACCATTTCTTCAAACTTGCGGTCTTCTTCAGCGTGCGCTTCGGCGTCACGAACCATTTTCTCGACTTCGTCATCGCTTAAACCTGATGACGCTTTAATCGTGATTTTCTGTTCTTTGCCGGTATCCTTGTCTTTTGCAGATACATGCAAGATACCATCAGCATCGATATCGAACGTCACTTCAATCTGTGGTGCGCCGCGCTGTGCCGGGCGGATGCCTTCAAGGTTAAATTGCCCCAAAGATTTGTTATCCGCAGCACGCTTCCGCTCACCTTGAATAACATGCACGGTTACCGCTGACTGATTGTCTTCCGCTGTTGAGAAGGTTTGCGATTGCTTGGTAGGAATCGTGGTGTTCTTCTCAATCAACTTGGTCATCACGCCGCCCATGGTTTCAATACCCAGCGACAGTGGGCTTACGTCAAGCAATAGCACGTCTTTCACGTCACCTTGCAAGACACCCGCTTGTACCGCAGCACCTACAGCCACTGCTTCATCAGGGTTCACGTCACGACGTGGCTCCTTACCAAAGAAGTCAGTAACAACTTGCTGTACTTTCGGCATGCGGGTTTGTCCGCCGACCAAAATAATGTCGTTAATATCACCAACTGACAGGTCTGCATCTTTAAGCGCTTGCTTTAATGGCTCAAGCGTTTTTGCAATCATGTCTTCAACCAAAGACTCCAGTTTGGCGCGTGTTACTTTAATCGCCAAGTGCTTCGGCCCAGTCGCATCTGCAGTGATATACGGCAGGTTGACTTCGGTTTGTTGTGCTGATGACAATTCAATCTTAGCTTTTTCAGCGGCTTCTTTCAGACGCTGCATCGCTAAAGGATCTTTACGCAAGTCAATGCCTTGGTCTTTGTTAAACTGTTCAACCAAATAGTTGATTAAACGGTTGTCGAAGTCTTCACCACCAAGGTGCGTGTCACCATTTGTCGCTAACACTTCAAAGGTGTGCTCGCCGTCAACTTCATCAATTTCAATAATTGAGATATCGAAGGTACCGCCACCTAAGTCGTATACTGCAATGGTGTTGTCGCCTTTGTTTTTATCCAGGCCATACGCCAAAGCTGCTGCTGTCGGCTCATTGATAATACGCTTCACATCAAGGCCAGCAATGCGACCTGCATCTTTTGTTGCTTGACGCTGCGCATCGTTAAAGTAAGCCGGAACCGTGATAACAGCTTCCGTCACTTTTTCACCCAAATAGTCTTCCGCAGTTTTCTTCATTTTCTTCAGAACTTCTGCAGAGATTTGTGGTGGCGCTTTTTTCTCGTCGTTAATTTGTACCCATGCATCGCCATTGTCGGCTTCGACAATTTTAAATGGCATGATGCCGATATCGCGCTGAACTTCTTCGTCTTTAAAACGACGACCAATCAGACGCTTTATCGCAAATAAGGTTTTGTTCGCATTGGTTACTGCCTGGCGTTTTGCCGGTGACCCGACTAACACTTCGCCATCGTCAGTGAATGCGACAACCGAAGGCGTTGTACGATCGCCTTCAGCATTTTCAATAACACGTGGTTTTCCACCATCGAGTACTGCAACACAAGAGTTTGTAGTACCTAAATCGATTCCAATAATTTTACCCATGATTCATCTCCAACTTCATAATCCAAAATAGGTTTCATAACTCAGATATGGGGCAGCTTTTTCGCTTTTCAACACCCCAAGTAGGGTTATTAAGAATTTTTCACAACCATCACCATGGCTGGACGCAACAACCGCCCACTCAAGGTGTAGCCTTTTTGCATCACTGCCAAAATCGTATTGTTCTCATGCTCTTCTGACGGCTGCATGGCCATCGCTTGATGCAATTCAGGATTAAATGCATCGCCCACCTGACCAACCGCTTCAACACCAAATTTTGTAAGCGTTGATAACAAGTTCTTGTGCGTTAACTCAATGCCTTCTAAAAAGCTTTGGTTAACGTCATCAGCGGCGGCGGCTATTTCCAGCGCGCGTTCTAGATTATCTACCGAGTCCAACAGCTCACCGGCAAATTTTTCCAAGGCGAATTTGTGGGCTTTATCCACATCCAAGGCAGCCCGGCGGCGAACATTTTCCATTTCGGCAACAGCTCGCACTGCACGGTCATTGGCATCTTCTGAACGCTGTTCAGCTTGGCTCAAAGCAAGCTCTAAATCGGCTAAACGTTGTTGTGTTTCGTCTTGCACGGTATCTTTTGCAGCGTCCTGCTTATTTTCTTGCGCATCGACTTGCTGCTCTTGCGTTTCCGCTTGCGTGTCTACCGCTTGCGTTTCCTGTTCAGCTTGAGCTGACGTGCTTGAATCATTTTTGGTCATAACTGCGTACTCTTGTTGAAATTCACAAATGAACAATAATTTGTTGTGATATAACTTACCTTGCAGCCAGTTATGGGGTCAGCTGCTGGCGATTCAAGTCAAAGCAGGCGAAAAAAGGAAAAAATATGTCTACCAAGGCACAACCACAATTTCAGCGTATTGCCTTAATTGGTAAGGTTCACCATGAAGCAACGCGCAACACCTTATTAAAACTAGAACACAGCCTGCTCGACTTAGGGTTTGACGTGATCATTGAATCGCGTACGGCAGAGCAACTTAACTCTACCCGCGCCCAGATATTGCCGTTGCATCGTTTAGGCGAGGCAGCCGACCTTGCCGTAGTAGTAGGCGGTGATGGCAACATGCTCGGTGCAGCACGCATCTTGTGCGAAGCCGATATCGCGGTTATTGGTGTGAATCGTGGCAACCTCGGCTTCTTAACGGATATCGACCCCGACCATGTTATTGAACAATTAAAAGCCGTGTTAGCCGGCGAATACCAAACTGAACAGCGTTTTTTACTGCAAGCCGAAGTATTTCATAATGGCAAATCAAAAAGTGTGGGCCGCGCCATCAACGAGGTTGTTCTGCATTCGGACAAAGTTGCCCACATGATCGAATTCGAAGTGTACGTAAACGACGAATTTGTTTACAGCCAGCGTTCCGACGGCTTAATCATCAGTACACCGACCGGCTCTACTGCCTATTCACTTTCTGGCGGTGGTCCAATCTTAACGCCAGGGCTCGACGCTATCAGCATGGTTCCCATGTTCCCTCACACCTTAAGCAGCCGCCCTATTGTTGTCGATGGACACAGTATTATTAGGTTACGGGCAGCTACCGAGAACGACACCCTGCAACTGAGCTGTGACGGGCATGTGCGTATGTCGGTGCAACCTGAAGACGATATTGTTATTCAACAACACCCACAACGGCTGCGTTTAGTACATCCAAAAGACCATAGCTATTACCGCGTATTACGCAACAAGCTGGGCTGGGGTAGCCGCGTTTTTTAAATTTTATTGCGCCCACTTGCATTACTGTATAAATACTGTATAACTACTGTATACTTAAACAGTGCTTGAGGTATCCTATGCTGCTTCATATGCAAATCCGCAACCTTGCGGTTGTTCGTCAACTTGATGTCGACTTTATTTCTGGAATGACAGCCATTACCGGAGAAACCGGTGCCGGTAAATCAATTGCGCTTGATGCCCTCGGCTTATGCTTGGGTAATCGTGCCGATGTTGATTTAATCCGAGCTGACGCTGAAAAAGCAGAAGTTACTGCAACCTTTCATTTGAACGAAGCGACTTCTCCGGGCCGGCAGTGGCTGGCTGAACAAGAATTACAAGATGATGAACCAAGTGCCTGTGTCTTACGCCGTTTAATTACTCGTGAAGGCCGCTCCAAAGCATGGATAAATGGCTACCCAGTCACTGTATCGCAACTCAAACAACTCGCACCGTTATTGGTTAATATTCACGGGCAACATGAACACCAACTGCTGACACGCCCAGAACACCAACTCAATTTGCTCGATGCTTACGCGCGCCATCAAGGGTTGCTCGATGATGTTCAGAACGCATACCAAACTTGGTACAGCCTGCGCAAACAACAAAAGCAGTTACTGCAGCAACAAAGCGATGTTGAATCGCGCATGCAGTTGTTGCGCTATCAAGTAACAGAGTTAAACGAATTTGCGCTGGCAGAAGGCGAATATGTTGAACTTGAGCAACAGCATAAACGGCTAACTAACAGCGCTGCATTGCTCGAAGATTCGGGTTTTGCTTTGAACGCCATCTATGAAGGCGAGCACAATAACGCCTTCAGCTTATTGCAAAACGCCGTAAGCCGTTTAGAGCAGCAATTAGACACCGATCCTGCACTCACTGAGGCGGTGCGCATGCTAAAAGACGCAAGCGTACAAGTTGAAGAAGCAGCGCGCGAATTGCGCCAGTATCAAGACAACATCGAATTAGATGATGAGCAGTTGATCACAGCTGAACGCCGCGTAAGTCAAGCGGTTCATCTTGCGCGCAAACATCAGTTGGAACCGAGCCAGTTGCCGCAACATCACCAGCAATTGCTCACTGAGCTCAATCAGCTGGAATCCAACCAAGCCGAGTCCGTCGATATTGACGCGCGTGTTGAAAGTGCCGCAGCCAAGTACCGTCAGGTTGCAACCAAACTCTCTGAAAGTCGTAAAAAGGCGGCTCATGAATTGAGTGAACGCATTGCCAAAAGCATGCAGCAACTGAATATGCCACACGGCCGATTTGTGATTGATGTTGACCATCAAGCCCAAGCACCCGCAACACGCTTGGGCACCGATGAAGTTTGTTTCACGGTTACAGCGAACCCGGGGCAGCCGTTACAGCCTTTGGCCAAAATCGCTTCCGGTGGCGAACTGTCGCGCATCAGCCTCGCCATTCAGGTGATTACATCCAGCCAATTAACCACGCCAACGTTAATGTTCGATGAGGTTGATGTGGGTGTTAGCGGCGCAACTGCGGCAACCGTTGGAAAATTATTACGCCAGCTTGGGGAATCAAATCAAGTTATCTGTGTCACACACTTACCGCAAGTTGCAGCGAAAGCGCATCAGCAACTACGCGTGGATAAAGTCACAGACGGTGCCAGTACTGAGACGCACATGGTCAGCCTTGACCAAAATGCGCGTGTTATTGAACTGGCTAGACTGCTCGGTGGTGATGAAATTACTGAAACAACCAAGGCTAATGCTGCTGAATTACTTGCGGTCGGTTAGGTCCATTGTTTATCATCGAGCACAGAATCATTAATCAACAGCAGGTGTTATGAAAGCTTTAGTTATTGCAGGTAGTTTATTAGTTCTTAGCGGATGCTCCGTTTTTGACAGTTGGGTGTATCGGATTGACGTTCCGCAGGGTAACTACCTTGAGCAGCGTGACATCGATCAGCTTCGCATTGGCATGACCAAAGAGCAGGTTGCTTACGTCGTTGGCAAGCCCGTTGCTGAAAATGTTTTTGATCAAGATGTGTGGTATTACGTATTTAACTTAAACTCTGGTCGAAGCAAGAGCGAAGATTATCAGCACAAAGTCATCCTAACTTTTGAGCAAGATAAGTTAGTTGCCTATGAAGGTAACTTCGATCGACCAGAAAACTTCGACACACCGCTGGAGCAGTAATAACCAAACTGAGCCGGCGTTCTTCCGAAACGCGCAGTGGCCTCTGCTTGGTTACCGCGCTGGAAGCTTGATTTAGGGAGCACGATGGCGACTGACAGCTCAGGAGTCGAATCTTCGGCACGCGTGATTTTAGACGATCACGCAATCACGAAAAGCCCAACAGACCAACGCAGTTACCGTATTATCGAATTGGATAATGCGCTGCGTTGCGTGCTTGTGCATGAACCTGAAGCGCGACAGTCAAGCGCAGCTCTCGCTGTCGCTGCTGGTCATTTCCATGATCCAAACAACGCCCATGGCCTGGCGCACTTCCTAGAGCACATGTTGTTTTTGGGCACAGAAAAATACCCCGACGCAAACAGTTATCAAGCCTTTATTAGTGGCCATGGCGGCAACCACAACGCATGGACTGGCACTGAATTTAGCAATTATTACTTCACCGTAGACGCGGCTTATTTTGACCAAGCACTCGACCGCTTCATGCGTTTCTTTTACCAGCCCCTGTTTGACGCAAAATGGGTTAAAAAAGAGCTGCAATCGATTGAATCCGAATTTCAACTGAAACGCCAAGATGAACTGCGTCGGCTTTACCAAGTGCACAAGGCCACTTCGAACCCAAAGCATCCGTTTAGCAAGTTCTCAGTTGGCAATCTCTCAACACTGAAAGACTCGGCTCAAGCAACCTTGCAACAGCAATTGCAGCAATTTTTCCAGCGCTGGTATTGCGCACGTCGCATGACCCTGGTGTTAGTTGGCCCGCAATCACTTGAACAGCTCGCTGAAATTGCACAGCGCCATGCCCAGTCGATACAAAGTGGTTGTGCCGATATGCTGTATCTCAATGACCCATTGTATTTACCTGAGCAACTTGGGGTTGAGCTGCATGTGAAACCACTTAAAGATGCGCGGCGACTTATCATCACCTTCGCATTGCCCGGTATTGATGATGATTATGCCAATAAAACCACCAGCTACATTGCTCACCTGCTCGGCTACGAAGGCCCTGGCAGTTTGTACGGCTACCTGCGTGACCAACATTGGATCAACTCGTTAGCTGCCGGGGGCGGCATAAGTGGCAGTAACTTTAAAGACTTCAATATCAACATGCAGCTAACCGACCAAGGCATGGCCAATCGGGATGCAATAATTGCAGCAATCTTTAGTTATATTCAAACCATACGCGAATCCGGTGTAACTCCCTGGCGTTACGACGAGCGGCGCGTTAGCGTTATGAACGCATTTCACTTTCAGGAGCAACCGCGCGCCAGCGACCTTGCACCGCAGCTAGCGATTAATCTGCACCATTATTTGGCTGAAGATATTATTTTTGGCGATTATCGAATGGATGGCTTGTTTGAACCGAAGCTCCGCCAGTTCTTAGACTGCATGCAACCGGATAACATGCGCGTAACTGTTATTCATAAGGCTTTGGAAACCGACCAGGTCGAGCCGATTTATGGTACCCATTACGCCATACAGCCTATTAGCGCAGAACGTCAAACAGCGTACTTGAAGCACGACCCCATTCCGGCAAGCTTGCCTGAAGCCAATATTTATTTAAAAGTTCCGTGGCAGTTACAAACCATTGCACCAAACGAGGCCACTGAATATCCAGAAAAAAGTCTGATTACACCGGGATTAGAAAGCTGGCATTTACATGATTTAGATTTCCGCCAGCCGAAAGCGCATCTTTATTTAGGCCTGCAATTGCCTAAAGTTATCGCTACACCAGCGAGCTTTGCGCAAGCGCGATTATGGTGCGAACTGATGCTCGATAAACTCAATGAGCAATGCTACGACGCAGAAATTGCTGGGTTGCATTTCAATCTCTATCCACAGCAACAAGGTATTACGCTGCACGTTTCGGGGCCAGCATATTATGTCCCGCAGTTAGCTGAAACGCTAATTCATAGTATGGCAGCGCCGCAATTTTGCCAGCAGCGTTGGATGGATTTACGCCAACGCCTGTTAACAAATTGGCGCCAAGCTCTCTTGCATAAACCATTAAACTTCTTGTTTTCATACTTGAATGTGCAACTGCAGCCACATACTTTTTCGGTACTGCAACTTGCTGAAGAGCTCGAGCAGATGGACTTTGCTGTATTCAACAAAACCAGCGGCGCACTCTTCCAACAGGCAACTGCCAAGATGTTCGCCCATGGTGATTTGCATGATTCACAACTGGAGCCAGTGCACAGCGCACTTACTGACTGGTTGGGGCTTACCGAGCAACGGCCTGTCGCTGATTTAACGCCCGCACCACTGTCTAAGCTCCAGCAGCCGTTAAAAGTTCAAACACAGCACCCGGATCATGCAGTGATTGCTGTGGTGCAATCTCTGGATACCAGCACCTCAAATCAGGGCATATTTATGCTGATGAACTATGTTCTGCAGCCGCGGTTTTTCGCCCAGTTACGCACAGAACAGCAGTTGGGCTACTTAGTCGGTACCACGTATTTGCCGATGCAAGAGCACCCTCACCTGCTATTTTACGTGCAATCGTCGCGAGTCGATGGCGACACGATTGAATCTGCAATTCGCGAGTTTTTCGGCGCCATAAATAGGACAATGGCTGAAATATCTGAGGAAGAGTTCCACAAAGCGCAGCAGAGCTTAACGCAACAACTGACCGAAAAAGACTCAAGTTTACGCTCGCGAAGCCAGCGTTTATGGAGCGCTATCACACAACAAGATTTTGATTTTTCGCGTTTAAATCGTATCTCTGCTGACATTGAACAGATGACCTTTGAGCACTTCTCAATCAGCGTAAAACAATTATTCAACAATAACTCAAGCCAAATGTTTCTCTCCGCAAGCCCCATGAACTTTGACAGATCCCGCTAAATTGTTTAATTTGATGAATAACATAACAAATAGAAGAGCTGTACAAAAAACAGCCTCATTTGGGGACGACCGTGTCGCTTCTGCAACAGCATTATTACAGTTTACGCAACGTAATCATGACAATTGTTATTGTCTGCGTGCTTGCTATTCTCGTCCCAACAGCTCAGGCGCAAGACTGGCAAGTCGAATTAATCAACTTAAGACTCGCTAATCAACCCGTAAGCGCTCAACAGCTCGACCCCAGAAACCGACCACAATTATATAATACTGAAGTTCTTTACGTTCCAGCCATTCAAGACCCCTTTAGCATTGAGTTTGGTGCGCCGTATGCGCCCAATGCGCGCATGCTGTACTACCGCTACCAGCTGGAAGGTTTTGACCGCGGCTGGGTATACACCGATACCGAATACCGCCGGGCCACATACACCAACCTAAGTTATGGTAACTATGTATTTAAGGTTGAAGCGTCATATGACGGCAAAACATGGACCGGTACACGCCAAATTATGTTGGATGTTGCGGCGCCAGGCTGGCTGTCGCCATGGGCGATTGCGCTCTACGCGCTTATTTTTTTAGCTGCCATGGTCGCTGTATTCTTTGTAATACGGGCGCGCCATCTTGCCATAGTTGAATTACGTAACAGTGAAGAGCGCCTCAAGCTTAGCCTTTGGGGAAGTGGTGATCAGCTATGGGACTGGGATATTCCGCACGGCACCATTCATCGACACAACAGTTGGCGCAATCTGAATGAGTTCCCCATTGATCATATTCGCTCCGGCAAGCGCGGCACCGCAACTAATATCCATCCTCTTGATCTGCGTAAAGTGCAGCAAAACTTACGCAAACATTTAGATGGGAGCACCAACTACTTTGAGATGACCTATCGTGTAAAAACAGACCAAGGTTGGATGTCGATTTTAGATCGCGGCAAAGTGGTCGAGCGCGATGAACACCATCAACCGATTCGTATGACCGGAACCCTAAAAGACATCACCCCATTGGTAGCCGCAGAAGAGCGACTGAAAATGTTAGCAACGTCCATCACTAACATTTCGGACGGTGTATGTATTTATGATGCCAGTTTCAACGTTATTGAAACCAATGCGTCAGTGGCGAAGATAACCGGTTATTCGCGTGAAGATATGCTCGGTAGGCCGCTCGCGCTGCAACTGTATAGCCCTGAATATATTGAACAAATAAAACGTTTATTGAATCAACATGGCAGTTGGCGTGGCGAAGTAGAAGATTTACGCAAAGACGGCAGCTTGTATCAGGTTGAATTGACCTTAGATGCTATTCGTGACGACAGCGACCGCGTGTCACATTATGTTGCAACCTTTGCCGATATTACCGAACGTAAAGCTGCAGAAAGAGAACTGCGCAGGTTATCAAATACAGACACCCTGACCGGCTTGCCCAATCGTTCTTATTTTCAGGTTAGTCATGCCAATCTAGTGCGTAAGCGTATCCAACATGCCCTGCTGTTATTCGATTTAGACGACTTTAAGAAAATTAACGACTCACTCGGTCATGATATCGGCGATCAGTTGTTGTTGCAGGTTGCTGAACGCATTGCCGAAGTGGGCCGACCGCAAGATACATTCTTCCGCTTAGGTGGTGATGAGTTTGTACTGATGCTCGAAGATACCAGTGATTTGAGCGTTATTACCGATGTGGCCACCCAAATACTCGCCCATATTGGCGAGTCATTCCATATCAATGACAACGATATTGTGGTTGGCAGTTCAATCGGTATCGTGGTTTATCCGAGTGACGGCGCATCATCTCAAGAATTGCTGCAAAATGCTGACACAGCCATGTACCATGCGAAAAATCGCGGTGGTCACAGCTATCAGTTTTTCAATGACTCCATGAACAAAAATGCGGTGCGAAGGCTACAGGTAGAAAATCAATTGCGCCAGGCATTACGCAATAAACATATTCAAGTGATGTATCAACCCAAAGTTTCGTTGCGCACGTATGAGTTCGTCGGCTTGGAGGCTTTAGTACGCTTAAACATACCTGGCACTGGCGTTATCAATCCGAGCGAATTCATTCCGCTGGCAGAAGAAACTGGGCTCATTATTGAAATGGGTGAACAAGTATTGCGCCAAACCTGTCGTGATATGTGCCAATGGGTCAAACAAGGCATGGTGCAGGGTCGCGTGGCGGTCAATTTATCAGCCAAACAATTTATTCAGCCTGATTTAACTCAACGGATTATGACCATACTGCGTGAAGAAAATCTGTCGCCCGAATACCTTGAGCTTGAGATTACTGAAGGTGTGGTGATGGAAGACCCTGAGCGCGCCATCGAAATCATGACTGAGTTAAATAATTGCGGCATCCATTTAGCACTGGACGATTTTGGTACAGGGTATTCGTCTCTTGCGTACTTAAAACGCTTCCCCATTCAAACACTCAAAATCGATAAAGCCTTTGTTGATGACATCAACGGTGCAGATCGTGACCGCAATATGGTTGCCTCGATTGTGGCAATGGCCCATAACATGGGTCTGGATGTAGTTGCTGAGGGGGTTGTTAATACAGCTCAAGCAGCTACATTAAGCCGCTTGAGCTGTGAATTTGCACAAGGTTACCTGTTTGCCGAGCCACTCAGTAGTGATGCGTTTTTAGCTCACATTAGCGTACCAGCATCGATACACTAGTTTGGCCCTGAGCTTTCAGCATACGCATGCGCTTGTGGGTAAAAAACATCGGCAGAATAAAGGGCCCAAAGAGCAACCCTAGAACACCCCACCGTTTTGCACCCATCGCATGGGTTAAAGCTTGAATGTATAACATCAGCGCAGACAGCAAACAACACAGCGCAATAAACATTGTAACTCCAGATATGTTTTAACTTACGAGCGCTTAATAAAAGCGCTCGTTATTCTCAACCATTTTCAACAACAACGGTGCTGGCGTGTAACGATCGCCATGTTGTTGTTGGTAGTCCTGTAAACGACTTACAACTTCGTGAATGCCCAAGGCATCCATGTAACGGAATGGGCCACCACGGAATGGCGGGAAACCAATACCAAAGATTGCACCGATATCACCATCGCGTGGGCTACGTATAATTCCTTCGTCCAAACAATATACGGCTTCATTCAGCATCAGCAATACGGCGCGCTGGGCAATTTCTTCTGCGCCGAGCTTCGCTGCAGGTGTAATACCAAGCAAACCATAAACTGAGTCATCCACTTGCTTACCTGGTTTTTTACCTGAGTAACTGTAAAAGCCTTTCTTGTTCTTTTTGCCCTTGCGATCATCGCCTAACAATTTATCAAATGCATCTGGGGCACGGAATCGGTCGCCAAGCTCATCGGCCATTATTGGCGCAACTTTCGCAGCCACATCGATACCCACTTCGTCCATTAGTTTCATCGGGCCAACTGGGAAACCAAATTTCACCAAAGCATTATCAACCGCTTCTATAGGTTCGCCAGCCAACACCAATCGTGCCGCTTCGTTCATGTAGGGCGCTAGAATACGGTTTACATAAAAGCCTGCACCGTCGGTGACCACAATTGGCGTTTTACCTTGCTTCTTGGCAAGCGCTACCGTGGTGGCGATGGTTTCACCCGAGGTACCCTTGTGGGTAATGATTTCAGCCAAAGGCATTTTATCAACCGGCGAGAAATAATGTAATCCGATGACATTTTCCGGACGTTTTGCGGTCGCAGCTATTTTGGTGATCGGCAAACTCGACGTGTTGGTCGCAAAAATAGTGTGCTCACTTGCCACAGACTCGATATCTGCCACCATTTGTTGCTTCAACTTGAGATCTTCAAATACCGCTTCAATGACTACGTCTACGCGATCAAAACCGCTGTAATCTAAACTGCCACTCAAACGCAACATGGTTGCTTCAAGCTCAGTACGCGTCATGTGTTTACGCTTAACTTTTTTATTCATTAAGTCATAGCTGTATTTCAGCGCATGCACTATGCCTGTTTCAGCGATGTCCTTAATACGCGCCGTAAGGCCTGCTTTGGCTGCTGTTACATAGGCAATACCGCCGCCCATTAAGCCACCACCGAGCACCCCTACGCGCTCAACTTTGCGTGGTTTAGTATCACCGGCACCGGTTTCTTTTTTCATCGCCGTCGTGGCAAAGAAAATGTTTCGTAGCTGTTTCGACTCAGGCGTCATCGCCAACTCACCGAACGCACGAGCTTCAAACTCCAGCCCAGCTTGGAAGCCTTTATCAGCACCATAAGCAATCGTATCGATTATCTTATCCAAAGCTGGATAGTTGCCTTTAGCCTTCGCTTGAGCTTGCTCGCGCGCCTTGCTAAAGATAATTCCGCGGCCCACACCGGTACCTTCAAGAGCCTTATTCAACCACGAGTGCTTCACCTTTTTTACCCGCGCCTTACTCGCTAGCGTTAGTTTAATGGCAGCTTCCAGCAGAATGCTCGCCGGCACAACATCATCAACAATGCCTAGTTTCTTCGCCTGCTTCGCACGCAATTGCTTACCCGTAAGAATTAACGGCAACGCCTTTTGTACACCAATTAAGCGCGGCAAACGCTGGGTACCGCCAGAGCCTGGTAACAAACCAAGCTGAACTTCCGGCAAGCCAATAATCGTCTTGTTACTGTCGGTTGCAATACGATGGTGGCAGGCTAACGCAAGCTCTAAACCGCCGCCTAAACACGCCCCATCAATTGCCGCCACAACCGGCACTTTCAGCGCTTCAATGCGATCAAACATGGCTTGCCCTTGGCGTGCCAAACTTTCAGTATCCGCCGCATTTTCACAAGCATCAATCATGCTGATATCGGCACCTGCAACAAATGACCCTGGCTTGTCGCTTATCACAACCACGCCTTTAAGGTCGTTTTGCTGTTCGAGCTGGTTAAGCACCTGTGCCACTTCTTCAGCAAAAGATGCTTTTAACGTGTTCATTGATTCGCCCGGCACATCAATGTGAATGACCGCCACGTGATCGTCGCGTAACTCTAGCGTAAAGGCTTTTTGTTCGCTCATTATTCAGTCTCCACAATCATTGCTGCACCTAAACCACCGGCAGCACAGGCAGTCGTTAAACCTACCCCACCGCCGCGGCGCTTCAGTTCATTTAAAGTTTGCGTAATCAAACGTGCACCTGTCGCCGCAAACGGATGACCATAGGCCAGTGAACCGCCCATCACGTTAAACTTATCCATATCAATTTCACCAATGGCTTCATTGCGCCCCAGCTTGTCTTGCGCAAATTTCTTACTGGCGAACATCTTCATGTTCGCCAGTGTTTGTGCAGCAAAAGCTTCATGCATTTCAATCACCGTTAAGTCACTTAACTTCATGCCGGCGCGGTCAAGTGCAATTGGGGTTGCATACGATGGGCCCATCAACATGTCTTCCCACACGTCAATTGCGCTAAACGCATAGCTACGAATGTAACCCAACACCTCATAACCTAAAGCCTTGGCTTTGCTTTCGGTCATCAACAAGATAGCGCTCGCACCATCGGTTAATGCAGTGCTGTTGGCGGCGGTTACAGTGCCATGTTTCTTATCGAATACAGGGCGTAACTTGGCATAGCCATCCAATTTCGAGTCGCTACGTACCGTGTTATCGCGCTTAAGAAAATCTTTGTAGGGTTCAGCATAAGCCGTCATCACTTCGCCATCTAACTTGCCCGCTTCCCACGACTCATGTGCCAAGCTATGCGAGCGATGTGCCAGCGCATCTTGATCGGCACGACTGATATTATGGGTTTTCGCCATTTGCTCCGCAGTATCGCCCATGGTTAAGCCAGTGCTGTACTCGGCAATAGCTGGTGGCACCGGCAATAAATCTTTAAATCGCAACTGCTTCAGAATTGACCAGCGTTGACCTAACGTGCGGGCCTTGTTCAAATCAACCAAGGCATGTGCCAACGAGCGCGAAACACCTATCGGCAATACCGAAGAAGAATCAGCCCCGCCCGCAATACCCACTGAGATATTGCCAACCATCATGCTTTCTAACACGTTTACCGTAGTTTGGAAGCTGGTGGCACAAGCGCGTGATACACTGTATGCATCCGTTGTAACCGGTAAACTTGTACCCAAAACAATTTCGCGAGCAATGTTTGGTGCTTTTGGCATTTGAACCACTTGGCCGTACACCAGTTGCTCAACCTCACGAGGGTCTAAGCTGTAACGATTGAGCAGCTCTTGTACAACCATTTTGCCCATGTCCAAGGCAGGAACGCCATGAAAATAGGTCGCCTGCTTGGCAAACGGTGTACGTAAGCCTGCCACAATCGCAATGCGATCGCCTGAAGCAGTGGTCAGATTCTGACGTGCGGCCATAGATTTTTCCTCTGTTGTTTTGTTATGGTCATTCCTTAATCTGGTCTGACCTCATAGATAGTTACAAATTTTAACGGGTCTTTGGCGAGAATTAAACCGTTGTTTTCGGTAAAGTGCGAACTTAGAGTATAACGATAGTATAGCGGTATTATACAAACAGCAGAGGATACTGATGGCAGCTGAACAGTTTCAAGCATTACGCAACTACCTTGACAGTCAAGTATTGGGGCAACCTGATTTCACTGAAAGCCTGCTTATCGCGCTGCTTGCCGATGGCCATTTGCTGGTGGAAGGCCCCCCGGGATTAGCCAAAACGCGTGCCGTAAATGCGCTGGCTAAAGGCGTTGAAGGCAGCTTTCATCGGGTGCAGTTTACTCCTGACTTATTGCCCGCTGATTTAACCGGCACCGATATTTACCGCCCTGAAACTGGCGAGTTCGTATTCCAGCAGGGTCCGCTGTTCCATAACATTGTGTTGGCCGACGAAATCAACCGTGCCCCTGCTAAAGTGCAATCTGCGTTACTTGAGGCCATGGCTGAGCGACAAATTACTGTCGGACAAAAAACCTACCCCTTGCCGCCACTGTTTATGGTGCTAGCAACCCAGAACCCGCTTGAGCAAGAAGGCACATATCCACTGCCGGAAGCTCAGCTTGACCGTTTTGTCATGCATTTAAGCCTTGGGTATCCGAATGCAGAAACCGAGCGTGACATTTTGCGCTTAACCCGTGGTGAAGAGCTGCAGGGTCAGGCAGAAATGCCGAAGCCGCTGCAACAGCAGGATATTTTCAATGCCCGCAAAGAGGTGTTGAGTATTTATATGGACGAAGCGGTGGAAAACTATCTGGTGCAGTTAGTGATAGCCTCGCGCGAACCAAGTTTTTATAGCAGTGATTTAGCCCGCTGGATTAGTTATGGCGCCAGTCCACGTGCGACCATTGCGCTTGATCGCTGTGCACGGGCGCGTGCATGGCTGCAACAGCGTGATTTCGTGACACCTGATGACATTCATGCGGTGTATGCCAAGGTACTACGTCACCGCATCATTCTCAGCTATCAAGCTGAAGCTGACGGGATAAACGCAGATCACGTGCTGGATCAGATTATTCAACTTGTTCCAGCGCCGTAAATGACAATGCTTGCCCCTGCTAACGTGTCCCAATGGCTCAACACCTGGCGCAGTGATGGTGTGCATGTTACCAGTCACGAGCTGATGTATTACCGCAGCAAGGTCAATGCCTTCGCGCGGTTTCGTCGACTGAATCCACCACCCGGCCGCACCGGTGCGCTATTGAGCAAATTCAAAGGCCGCGGTATGGAGTTTGACGAGTTTCGTCATTACCAAGCCGGCGACGACATTCGTGCCATTGACTGGCGCGTGACCGCTCGCACCGGTACGCCGCATACCAAGCTGTTTCGCGAAGAGCGTGAGCGTCCGGTATTTGTGGTGGTTGATTTAAGCGACAGCATGCAGTTTGGCAGCCAATTATTGTTTAAATCTGTGCAAGCCTGCCATCTGGCAAGCGCTTTGGCTTGGCTGGCTGCGGCCCGCAACGATCGCATTGGTGCAGTCATCACCAGTGGCCAAGGGCACGCGGAAATTAGACCTCAAGGCCGACATCACGGGGTCTTGAATGTTATCCATCACTTAATTGATCAACAGCAACTCGCAGTTACCCAATGGCAACAGCAGCGTGGTAAGAGTAACGTGTTCGCGACTGCACTTGAACGTATTCAGCACGTGGCTCGGCCGGGCAGCTTGATCTACCTGATTAGTGATTGGCTCAGCGATGATCCTGCCATCTGGCAACATTGCTTAGCATTGCAGCGTCACTGCCAACTGCTACCATTTCAAATTATCGACCCATTGGAGCTAAAACTACCTGAGCATGCCGGCCATCAACACCTGGCAATGACCGATGGCGAGCAACACCTGCTCGTTGACCCTGCCGACCAACATCAGCGCCACGCCTATGCGCATGCGCAGCAACAGCGACAAGCTCACCTGGTGCAACAATGGCAGCAACTGGGGGGCGAGCTGCGCCAATTCAGTGCGGCCGATGCACTTGAAAGCCAATGGCCGGGAGTGGTGTTATGATCATGCTCGATAATGCCGTTCAACTGCACGATATTGTTGCAGCACCAGCGGCGAGCTGGTGGCCGTTAGCCATCGGTTGGTACGTCGTTATCATTAGTGGCGCAGTGCTTTTAGTAACCAGCCTATTCGCAATACGACGTGCATACCGTGCACGCCATGCACGCCGCTTGGCTCTCACACAATTGCATCAACACCCACCGCAGTCATTGGCTGCGGTATCGCTATTGCTTAAGCAAGCTGCGCTCGCTTACTTCCCGGCGGAACATGTGAGTAGCCAAAGCCAACAACAATGGTGGCATTTCTTATTGCAACAGTTGTCGACAAAACAACGCCAACGCTTCGCTGCCCTCGCGGAATCTGTTAGCCAGGCCAGTTACCAACCAGCCCCGCAGCAACAGCCGTGGTTGAGCCCCTACACTGAATTTGCGGACTATTGGTTGCGGCAAGCTTTACCGTCGTCGCGAAAAAATATACAGGCCCTGCAGGAGTCAACCAATGATTGATTTCGCATGGTTTTGGGCCATTCTTGCATGGCCGCTACCGCTCATTTACTGGCGCCTTCGCAAAGCCTATAAACAGCCCCTGCAGCCACTGCAGGTAACCTATCTGCCGACCATGGCTTCGGCGCAGCGACAACCAACCAGTGGCCGCTTGTCGCGCTACTTGGGGGTGTTGATTTGGACGCTGTTGGTGGTAGCACTAATGCGCCCCCAATGGCTTGGTGAACCTGTCTCGGCTAAAAACGAAGCACGCGAAATGATGATCGCGGTCGACCTTTCCGGTAGCATGGAAATTGCTGATATGACCATTGCGGGCGAACAAGTTGACCGATTAACCATGTTAAAGCACGTGATGCGTGATTTTATTGAGCGCCGCGTTGGCGATAGATTAGGCTTGGTATTATTTGCGGATACTGCGTATGTGCAGGCGCCGATGACCTTTGATCGTGAAACCGTGAAAAATATGCTCGATGAAACCGTGTTACGGCTAATTGGTGAACGCACAGCTATCGGTGACGCGATTGCTTTGAGTGTTAAACGTTTTGCCGAACGCGAGCAAAGTAACAAGATTCTGGTACTGGTCACTGACGGTCAGAACACCGCGGGTAACGTGTCACCTGAGCAGGCTTTGCAGCTTGCTAAATATTACGACGTCAAAATCTACACCATTGGTGTTGGTGCCGAAGAAATCATTGTCGATGGCTTTTTTGGCCAACGCCGAGTTAACCCTAGTCGCGATCTGGACGAAGGCATGTTGCGTCAGCTGGCCACTGAAACCGGTGGTGAATATTTCCGCGCACGCAGCACTGAAGAACTCGAGCGCATCTATACTCAACTGGACAGCTACGAACCGGTGCAAGGTGAAAATCAGTTACGCCGCCCGCAAACTGCACTTTATCATTGGCCACTTGGAGCTAGCTGGCTGCTTCTGATGCTTGCTTTGCTCGCCAAAACGAAAACCATTCGGAGGCAACATGGCTGATTTCCATCTATTGCGTCCGTGGTGGTTATTAACACTGATTCCGATTGTTGTATTAGCGGTCATCGCTTGGCGTAATGGCGGTCAGCAAACCGGTTGGTCGCGATTGCTGCCCACCCATTTGAAACCGTTGTTACTGCCTGAAAGCACGGGCCGTGCAGCACGCTGGCCACTGTTGTTTGTCAATGCAGCCCTAGCGGTAACCGCTTTAGCACTAGCTGGGCCTACGTGGCAACGATTGCCGCAACCAGTGTTTCAGTTGCAAGCTGGTTCAGTGGTTATTATGGACATGTCATTGTCGGTTTACAGTACCGACCTTGCCCCCAACCGGCTTACCCAAATGCGGTACAAAGCGACTGACCTTGTACGCGATAAACTCGACGGCGAGATCGGTTTAATCGCTTATGCTGGTGATGCCTTTACCATTAGCCCACTAACTGGCGATGGCGGGAACCTAACCAACCTAATCCGAGCACTGAGCCCAGATATTATGCCAACCCCTGGCAGCTACCCGATTCGCGCATTAAACCTTGCCGATCAACTGTTGCAAGATGCCGGGTACCCGCAAGGCGATATTTATTGGTTCACTGACGGCATTGATAGCCGTGACCAGCAAGATATCAATGACTTCCTAAATCGCACGCAGCACCGGCTTAATGTACTTGCCGTAGGTACCGAAGAAGGCGCACCAATAACGCTGCCAGATGGCCGTTTGTTGCGTGACGCAAGCAATAATGTGGTAATCCCACAACTGCAACCGGGCGCACTGCAAACGCTGGCGGCGCGCAGTGGTGGCCGATATAGTGAAATCCGCTCTGATCAGCAAGATCTCGAATATTTATCAAATCAACCGCCCTTGCAACGTGAAGGCGAAGCCAGCGCCATGCAAGCAGGCGACCAGTGGCAGGATCAGGGCCCGTGGTTGATACCTATTATTATGCTGCTGTTGCTGCCGTTGGCGCGGCGCGGTGCGTTACCTGTATTCGTTTGTTTCGTGCTCAGCAGTAGTCTTTGGTTACCGGCTCACGCCAATGAGCGTGAGCCGTTATCATGGCAGGACAAACTGTGGCAAACACCTTATCAGCAAACCGATCAGGCATTACGCGCTGGTGATAATGAACGCGCAGCACAGATAGCGGAAGACGCATGGCAACGTGGCACAGCAAATTATCGTGCTGGTAATTATGATCAGGCCTTGGTTGACTTTTCCCAGCTCGACAGTGCAGAAGGCTTCTATAATCAAGGCAATACCTTGATGCAAATGGAACGCTATGACGAAGCAAAAAATGCCTATGCTGCAGCGCTAGAACGACGCCCCAATTGGCCGCAAGCGCAAGACAACATGGACCTTGCCGAGCAACTCGCTGAACAACAACAGCAACAATCCGAAGATAACCAGCAAGGTGATTCGCAGAATAATAATTCGCAAGATCAACAAGGCGAGCAAGGTGAGCAGCAATCTGGTGAACAGCAGCAATCCGAATCTGAACAAAACGACCAGCAGGCTGGCCAACAAGAACAGCAACAACAAGAACAACAACAAGAATCGACCGAGCGAAGCACTGAGTCAGAGCAGCAGCAAGTTGCACCTGAAGGCGAGCAAGAAAAGCCTCTGCAAAGTGAGTTCGGCGATGCCTCGGAAGAAGAATTGCAGCAGCAAATGCAGCAATGGTTGAATAGGATTGAGGATGATCCAGCCGTATTATTGCGCAATAAAATGCGTTATGAAGCGCAACAGCGCAGACGTCAAAGTCCGCCGCCAGGAGTTGAAAAACAGTGGTAAATTGTATGGTTAGAACAATTTTATTTTCGGTCTTATTAATTCTTGTAAGCCCGCTAGCCGCCGCACAAACTGCGGAAGTGATTGCTAGTGTCGATAAAAACCCGGTAATTCAAGGCGAACCCTTTACACTCACAGTCACCATCAATGACGATGTCAGCCAAGCGGCTTGGCAGCCCGAAGAGCAGTTGCGCGATTTCCGCGTGCTTAATGTTCGCTCATCGCGGCGTACCAGTGTAATCAATGGCGAAACCTCACGCACCACTTCGTTCATCGTAAACCTGCAGGCTCCTGACATGGCTGGTATTGTGCGTATTCCGCCATTGCAAATAGGCAACGCCAGTAGCAACGCGATTGAACTCACTATCTTAGACGCTGCCACATCGGCCAATGAACTTGAGCAACGCCCGGCGTTTATTCGTACGTCATTAGAATCAAACCAAGTGTATGTGCAACAGCAGTTTAAATTGGTCGCACGACTTTACCTGAGTGCTAATTTACACAGTGGCAATCTTGTTGCGCCCGAGCTTGATGACGCCGAAGTAAGCCAGTTTGGCCAAGACGAAGAGTCCTATGAAATTATCAACGGCAAGCGCTATCAAGTCTTTCAGCGCACCTATTTAGTCACTCCGCTGCGTTCCGGGGAATTAACGATTCGCGGCCCTATTTTTGAAGGGCAAATAAGCCGCGAATCTGGACGCTCGGTATTTTCATCAATCGCCACCACCCAACCGGTCAGCGCCGCCGCGGCGCCAAAATCAATTAACGTACTCGCGCGTCCAGGTGACTGGACTGGTCATTGGTTGCCTTCGGAATTAGTCAGTTTGAGTGTTGAGCGGGCAAACCCTGAAGCGACTGTTGAAGTGGGTCAGCCAATAACGCTAACGTATCGGTTGACTGCTATTGGCGTAAGCCCAGAGCAGCTACCTGAACTTAACTTCGACGGGTTGACAGATGTATCGGTGTATCCCGAAGCAGCGGAATTCGCCAGTACAACCCGAAATGGCCGTGTGATTGCCCAGCGCAGCCAAACGGTAGCGATTATCCCACGCAGCAGCGGCGAACTAACACTGCCCGCTCTCGATGTTGCCTGGTTTAATACGCGTCTGCAACAAAAGCAATTAGCGAGTTCGCAGCCGATAGTCGTCAACGTGCAGCCGGCACCGAATGCGCCATCAGAGGCCGAGCAACAAACAGCGGAGCCGGACTCCGCTATCAGTGCTGACAGCAAACCTTCTGCTGAACACGATGCACCAACCGCCTTGGCGCCACTGCAGTCTCACTACTTCATTTTGGCTGTAGTTTTCGCAGGGCTTTGGTTATTAACATTAATCGTCTGGGCTTGGTGGTGGTTACGCCAGCAACGTAGTAAATCTGTCAGCGCACACGCTGAGCAAGTTCATAAACCCAATCATGCATGGCAACAGTTGCAGCAAGCAGCGTTGGCAAATGATGCTGTTGCAACCGAACAAGCATTACGTGATTGGGCGCACCAACAGCTTAGTTTACCGATGCACGATCTACGCGAGATTGCTGAGCACTTTAAACATCAACCATTGCACAGCCAAATCGACCATTTACAGCGTTGTCGCTATGCCAGTGCGGACAAGTCATGGTTAGAAGGAAAAGCACTGCTACGTGCGCTAAAGGCGGCACAGAAGCATTTAAAACAACAACCCAAAGCCAAACCCAGTCTATCGCCGCTTTATCCTAACTAGCCAGTCGATTTGTGACCCATAAAAAAATCCCGGAGCAAGCTCCGGGATTTTTGTTCTAACCAGTCTTAAACAGTTATTAAAGGTTACTCTTGATCGCGAATGTTACCGCTTGAATCAAGGCGTACTTCAATATCCGCTTGCTCACGCAGCGCCTCAATGAACGCACCGTAGCTTTGCTGGGTATAGCTATTAATCAGTTGATCAGCCATCTGCGCTTGCATCGCCTCGTCAACTTCGCCATCCACAACGTCTGTTAACTGCACAATGGCTAAATCACCATTAGTTAACTCGGTAACGGCAACTTGCACAGCATCCGCAGCTGGTACTGCTTGCTCAAATAAGCTTTGCAATACTGCACGCGGTATATCGCTCGCACGACGGTCAGCCGCATCAATGGCTGTCAACTCTACCTGCACAGGCTCACCGGCACGCAGTTTGGCAGCAATGGCTTCGGCATCGTCACGCGCAGCAGCTTGGGCTTTTTCAGTACGTAGATTATCCAGAACTTGTGCACGAACGTCTTCAAGTGGCTTTGTCGAAGCTGCTTTAAAGTCAACCACGCGCACCACAACAGCCTGCTTATCATTCACTTCAATCAAGTCGCTATTCAAACGTTCATCAATGAAGTCACGGTTGAATACCAGTTGTAAGGCAGCTGGATGATTCAATGCAGATGGCGCATTGTTGCGGCTAAACCAGTCGCTTTCGCGCGCAGCCAAACCGGTTTCTTCAGCGACCGGCTTCAACGTATCAGGAATATCAAAGGCTAACTCAGATACCTGTTGCTGCAGCTCGTAATAAGCTTGCTTGACACGGTCTTCACGCATATCAGCAACGATTTCGTCACGCACTTCTTCAAATGACGTAGACGAACCTGCTTCAAAGTCAGTTAGTTTAATAATGTGATAACCAAACGAAGTGCTTACCACACCGGTCATTTCACCAACGTCTTTTAATGCAAAAGCTGCTTCATCAAAAGCAGGATCCATAGTGCCCTGCTCAATAAAATCTAAATCACCACCCGTTTCAGCGGTAAAAATATCATCCGAATACTCGGCTGCCATTTCGGCGAAATCCGCGCCTTCAGTGAGCTTTTCCAGAACTTCTTGTGCTTCTTGCTGGGCTGCTTCGTCTTCGCCTTCAATTAAGATGTGCGCAAAACGATAGCGGTCTGGCGTTTCGTAATTTGCTTGGTTGTTGTCGTACCATTCGCGAACGACACTTTCATCAACTTCAACCGATTCAGCAACCGCATCGGCGTCGAGTGCGACAAACTCAACCTTAACTTGCTCGGGTACCGCAAAAGCTTGTTGATTGTTCTGGTACCACTGCTCAACTTCTGCATCGGTAACTTCAACGGTATCCAGGTACTGTTCAAGTGGCATGCTAGCGTAGGAACCACTGCGCTTCTGATTCACTAAACGCTGCACCGCTGCGGTTTCGCTTGGCAATGCAAACTCAGAGTTAACCATGGCTTGTAACAGTTGTGTGCGCGCTAAATCGCGGCGCATAAGTTCCGCAAAGCCGTCAGGGGTATAACCCAACCCGCTTAGAGTCATTTGATAGCTCGTGTTATCGAATTGACCTGCTACTTGAAATGCACCAATTTCGCGAATGGCGGCTTTAACTTGATCATCAGAAACGCGTAATCCTGCGTCGCGAGCAAATAACTCAACAAGCTTCTGGTTGACCAAATCATCTAATACTTGGCTACGCAAACGTTGGTTAAACGCTGGGTCGGCCGCTAAGGTGTCATAAAAATCACCGAATTGCTCTTTTTGACGCGAACGCTCGTTTTCGACGGCGCGGTCAAATTCAACCCGGCTAATTTCTTCACCATTTACTACAGCCACCGATGGTTCTGGCTGGTTCGTGATGTATCCACCAATCCCCGCCAACGCAAAGGTCAGCGCTATCAATACTAGAATCACTTTCACAACTAAGCTTTGTGACCCTTCTCGAATCCTGTCCAACATAATCCACTAAACCTCAATTGTTCCCATTCGTTGGGCGGGTATTATATCTGCTTCTGCAGAAAAAAAATAACCCGAAGACAAGCTTCGGGTTATTTTCAGCAAATGCTGGCGGAACGGACGGGATTCGAACCCGCGACCCCCGGCGTGACAGGCCGGTATTCTAACCAGCTGAACTACCGCTCCGCTTTTATTAGTTTACTGAATCTTTCAGTGCTTTACCGGCTTTGAAAGAAGGTACTTTAGCAGCTGCGATTTGGATAGTTTGGCCAGTTTGTGGGTTACGACCAGTACGAGCTGAACGCTCACGAACACTGAAAGTACCAAAACCAACTAACGCTACTTGATCACCTTTTTTCAAAGCTTCTGTTACTGCTTCAATGAAAGAATCAAGAGCACGTCCAGCCGCAGCTTTAGAAATTTCTGCTCCGTCTGCAATTTTATCAACTAACTGAGACTTATTCACAGTATCATCCCCTTAGATTGTTATTATCAGATTTGCATGGTTCCATTGCGTTCTGTTTGTTTCAATGGGCCAGCGAAGGTTATAACAAGCTTAAACTTACTGTTCAAGCAGTAGTGATAGATTAGCAGACATCTTCCTTATTAATCCATCACGCAAGTGGCACGCCAGATTCTTTTTTGTTTGAGTCTGACTAATCACTTTGACTCTAGGCTACCACAAGATTTCGGATTGAGAACCCTTTTTAACAATTTTTTTGACGAAAGAATGCGGCCTGCAGGCCAGTTATGGCCTCGCAGCCCGCATTTTTGCGTTTTTAAGCGGTTTTTTCCAAGCTTTTCGGTGCGGATTCAAGCGCAACGGCGAGTACTTCATCAATCCATTTAACCGGTTGAATCTTAAGATCGCCCTTTACTTCGTCACTGATTTCTTTCAAATCACGCTCGTTTTCTTTTGGAATCAACACATGTTTGATGCCACCACGATGCGCCGCCAAAAGTTTTTCTTTCAACCCACCAATTGCTAACACCTCACCGCGTAAGGTTATCTCTCCAGTCATCGCAACATCGGCGCGCACTGGAATGCCCGTTAACGAGCTCACTAATGAGGTCACCATAGCGATACCTGCGCTCGGGCCATCTTTTGGCGTAGCACCTTCAGGTACGTGCACATGAATATCACGCTTCTCATGAAAGTCTTCCGGAATACCCAGCATGTTTGCACGGCTGCGCACAACGGTGAGAGCGGTCTGAATTGACTCCTGCATGACGTCGCCAAGAGAGCCCGTTGAAGTAATCTTGCCTTTACCCGCAACATTCGTTGCCTCAATGGTAAGTAAGTCACCGCCTACTTCGGTCCAAGCCAGACCAGTTACTTGGCCTACTTGGTTGTTTTCTTCCGCTTTACCGTAGTCAAAGCGCTGCACACCCAAGAAGTCAGATAAGTTCTCACCTGTGATTTCAACATGCTTGATACGTTTATCCAGCACAATCTTCTTCACTGCTTTACGGCATAAGCGAGAAATCTCACGCTCGAGATTACGCACACCGGCTTCACGGGTGTAGTACCGAATAATCCCTATAATGGCATCGTCGGTTACGTTAATTTCTTTGGCCTTCAAACCATTGCGTTCAATTTGCTTATTCAGCAAGTGACGCTTAGCGATATTAAGTTTCTCTTCTTCGGTGTAGCCCGACAAGCGAATCACTTCCATACGGTCAAGCAGCGGCCCTGGAATATTCATGCTGTTTGACGTTGCGACAAACATCACGTCTGACAAATCATAATCAACTTCAAGATAGTGGTCGTTGAAATTAACGTTCTGTTCAGGATCCAATACTTCAAGCAGCGCGGAAGCTGGATCGCCGCGCATATCTGACGCCATCTTGTCGATTTCATCTAACAAGAACAGTGGGTTACGCACACCAACCTTTGCCATCTTCTGAATGAGTTTGCCCGGCATTGAACCAATGTAGGTACGACGGTGACCACGAATTTCAGCTTCGTCGCGCACGCCACCAAGCGCCATACGCACATACTTACGGCCGGTTGCTTTCGCAATCGATTGGCCAAGCGAGGTTTTACCAACCCCTGGCGGGCCTACTAAGCATAAAATGGCGCCACGCACCTTGCTGGTACGCTGTTGCACGGCAAGGTACTCAAGAATACGTTCTTTAACTTTTTCCAAACCATAATGGTCAGCATCAAGTATTTTCTCTGCATTGGCGAGGTCTTTCTTAATGCGTGAACGCTTCTTCCACGGCACTGAAACCATCCAATCGATGTAACCACGAACTACGGTCGCTTCCGCAGACATCGGCGACATCATTTTTAACTTCTGCAATTCAGCACGCGTTTTCTTTTCAGCCTCTGCAGGCATTTTCGCTTCGTCGATTTTGTTTTCAAGCGCTTCAAACTCATCTGGGCCATCTTCCATTTCACCCAGTTCTTTTTGAATCGCCTTCATTTGCTCATTCAGATAGTATTCACGCTGACTTTTTTCCATCTGCTTTTTAACGCGCGAGCGAATACGCTTCTCTACCTGAAGCAGGTCAATCTCACCTTCCATAAGTGCCATCAAATACTCAAGGCGCTCACGTACATCGGTTATTTCCAATACCTTTTGCTTATCATTAAGCTTTAACGGCATGTGGGCCGCCATGGTATCCGCCAAACGATCGGCCTCTTCAATACCTGACAAGCTGGTCAACACTTCCGGTGGAATCTTCTTGTTCAGTTTTACATAGCCTTCAAACTGGTTGATGGCCGAGCGAATCATCACCTCTTCTTCTTTCTCGTCCATCGCCTCTGAATCAAGGTAATGCACCTGCGCCCGAAAGAAGCCCTCTTCCGGTTCAAACTGTTCAATCTCGGCGCGTTGACTGCCCTCAACTAGCACTTTCACCGTGCCGTCAGGTAGTTTTAATAACTGCAAAATGGTTGCAACAGTACCTATGCGATGAATGTCATCTTGCTCGGGTTCATCCACCGATGCGTCTTGTTGCGCTGACAAAAATATTTGTTTGTTTTTATCCATCGCTGCTTCTAAGCAACGAATAGACTTTTCACGCCCGACAAATAACGGAATAACCATGTGGGGGTAAACCACAACATCACGTAGCGGCAACACCGGTATACTCAAGCGTTCAATCCGTTCTTCACTCATAAACTTCTCCAGGTAACGGGTTCGTGATTCGAATCACTCTATCTTACCTCTTAATATGAGGCTCTCCAGCGAAAGTTCAATGTTTTGCACAAAAAAAGGGCCACAAAGGCCCTTTTTGCATAAATTTCATGCTAAACAACAGACTTACTCACCTGATGCGTGCTTTTCTTCTTGTTGATTGGCATAAATCAAAATGGGTGCAGATTCGCCTTTAATCACTGACTCGTCGATAACAACTTTGACCACATTCTCAATAGTCGGTAAGTCGTACATGGTATCGAGTAGCACAGCTTCAACGATTGACCGCAAGCCACGCGCACCTGTTTTACGGGTCATTGCCTTACGAGCAATTGCGCGCAATGCATCATCGCGGAACTCAAGCTCAACATCTTCCATCAAGAATAATTTACCGTATTGTTTGGTCAATGCATTCTTTGGTTGACGTAGAATTTGTACCAACGCGTCTTCATCAAGCTCAGTCAACGTTGCTAATACAGGGAGTCGCCCAATAAACTCAGGAATCAAACCATATTTTACTAAATCTTCAGGCTCAACACTGGCAAGCGTCAGTCCTTCGGCTTTAGGTTCTTTACTTTTCACCTGAGCGCCAAAACCGATACCGCTGCCAACGCTAATGCGTTGCTCAATAACTTTATCAAGCCCAGCAAATGCTCCGCCGGCAATAAACAGAATCTTCGAGGTATCAACCTGCAAAAATTCTTGTTGTGGGTGTTTACGTCCACCTTGCGGTGGCACCGCAGCTACCGTACCTTCAATAAGCTTCAATAAAGCTTGCTGTACGCCTTCACCCGACACATCTCGAGTAATTGATGGGTTGTCCGACTTGCGCGAGATTTTGTCGATTTCATCAATGTAGACAATACCGCGCTGTGCTTTTTCAACATCGTAGTCGCACTTTTGCAGTAATTTCTGAATGATATTCTCGACATCCTCACCAACATAACCCGCTTCAGTTAACGTGGTCGCATCGGCCATGGTAAAAGGCACATCTAAATAGCGCGCAAGCGTTTCAGCTAAATACGTTTTACCACTACCCGTTGGACCAATCAGCAAGATATTACTTTTACCAAGTTCAATCTGCTCTTCGTCTTTATTGGTGGTTTCGTTGTTATATAAACGCTTGTAGTGATTATAAACTGCAACCGCGAGGACCTTTTTAGCCATATCTTGACCAATAACGTACTCGTCTAAATGCGCTCGAATTTCATGGGGGTTCGGTAGCTTCTTCTGCTCTTCTTGTGGCGCAATATTTTGAATTTCTTCTTCTAAAATATCGTTACACAAGTCAACGCATTCATCACAAATAAACACCGACGGCCCGGCAATTAACTTGCGAACCTCATGCTGACTTTTTCCGCAGAAGGTACAAAACAACGGCTTTTCGCCGTTACCTTCAGTTTTATCAGTCATTCTATTCTCCGCCTCTTTGCGTCAACACCTTATCAACTACACCGTAGTCTACAGCTTCTTGCGCAGACATAAAGTAGTCACGGTCGGTATCTTTTGCCACTTGCTCGATGTCCTTGCCGGTATTTTCGGCCAACATACGGTTAAGCTTATCTTTAATATCAAGAATTTGGCGTGCATGAATTTCAAAATCAGACGCCTGCCCCTGGAATCCGCCTAATGGCTGGTGAATCATTACGCGCGAATTTGGCAAACAAAAACGCTTACCTTGCGCACCGCCGGCTAATAAGAACGCACCCATACTGGCCGCTTGGCCCATACATACAGTACTAACATCGGGCTTGATAAAGCGCATGGTGTCATAAATCGCCATACCGGCAGTCACTGCACCACCTGGTGAGTTGATGTACAAATAAATGTCTTTATCCGGATTGTCTGATTCTAAAAATAGCAGTTGCGCGACAATCAGGTTAGCCATGTGGTCTTCAACTTGACCGCAGCAAAAAATCACGCGCTCTTTAAGTAGGCGCGAGTAGATATCGTACGAGCGCTCTCCTTTTGCAGTTTGTTCCACTACCATAGGCACCAATTGTGCCATTGGGTCTAGCGCCATATCCGACATAATTTACGACTCCTGAAATAAAAATGGCCCGTATAAGGTTATACGAGCCATTAAACCAAGTTGTTATGGACGCCGTCAACGATGTTGTGACAGTTCCACCAACTGTTTTACTTTTTAGGGTTCATCAACTCGTCAAAGCTGGTTTTCTTAGCTTTAACTTTTGCGTTCTCAAGGATGAACTCAATTGCTTGTTCTTCTAATGCAACGTTACGAATCTGCTGCATCATTTCTTCGTTACCTTTGTAATACGCGATAACTTCAGCTGGATCTTCGTACGCAGATGCGTTGTTCTCGATGATCTCGTCAACTTTCTTCTCGTCAACTTTCAGCTCGTTGCCACGGATAACTTCACCCAGTAACAAACCAACTTTTACGCGCTCTTTTGCTTGTTCTTCAAACAAATCAGCTGGTAATTGCGGCATTTGTGCTTGGTTACCACCGAAACGCTGCATGGCTTGACGACGCAGAACGTCTACTTCCTGGTCAATCATTGCTTTCGGCAAGTTCACGTCGTTGTTTTCAACAAGACCTTTCAGTACTTGTTCTTTCACTTTGCTTTGCACTGCGTTTTTCAATTCGCGTTGCATGTTCTTACGAACTTCAGCTTTAAGCGCTTCAACGCCGCCTTCCTGAATACCAAACTGAGTCACGAACTCGTCACTTAGCTCTGGCAATTCACGTTCTTCAACCTTCTTCGCAACCACAACGAATTGTGCTTCTTTGCCTTTCAGGTTTTCAGCATGATAGTCGTCTGGGAAAGTTACCTTAATGATTTTTTCTTCACCAGCTTTCATGCCAATAATTTCGTCTTCGAAACCTGGAATCATGCGGCCTTCGCCAAGCTCAAGTGCGAAATCAGTCGCTTTACCACCTTCGAACTCTTCACCGTCAATTGAACCGGTGAAATCGATAGTGATACGCTCGCCTTTTTTCGACTTACGCTTAATTTCTTTCCAAGTTGCGTGTTGCTTGCGCAATGTATCAAGCATGTTGTCAACGTCTTTGTCAGTAACTTCAACGTCTGGCTTCTCAACATTCAGCTTGTCTAATGCTGCAACTTTAACTTCTGGATACACTTCGAACGTAGCAACGAATTCAAGGTCTTTACCTTCTTCGTTAACTTTCGGCTCAATCGCAGGCATACCCACTGGGTTGATTTTTTCCTGCATCATGGCTTCGAAGTATTTGCTTTGCATCAGGTTCGACGCGGCACGCGCACGCGCTTCTTTACCATACAATTTCTGCAAAACATTAGGTGGAACTTTGCCTTTACGGAAACCGTTGATACGGCGGTTACGGTACTCGTCCTTTAACAGACGCTTGACTTCGTTTTCGATAACGTCAGCTGGCACGGTGATCGTGGCGCGACGCTCTAATCCTTGGGTTGTCTCTACAGAAACCTGCATTGCTTTGTTACCTCGGCTTCACTATTGGCCTGAGCCCACTACCAACGGGGCCCTTCAAAATGACGCCGCATTATAGCGAAGCCACGGGCTCACGTCGAGTGTCAACGGGTACTTTTGCACCGATTAAGCTACAGACTGCTTAGATGTCGCTCTATTAGTCAGTTGAAAATTGTGGATTTAATTCCATACGATTGCGTCCGGATTGCTTCGCTAAATAAACAGCTTCATCCACTTCACGCATTAAATCATCGGTGTTCGTCGTTGTTTCTGGAATACTCGACGTAACACCTATGCTTACAGTTACTGGTGTACCGAGCTTTCCTTTTAATTTCTGAACTTCAGTTAATACTTTCTTTGCTTGTGCAGCTAATTCAGAGAGCTCCGTTTGCGGGCAGACAATCATAAATTCATCGCCACCGAAACGGGCCACATATTCGCCCGTGCGTTTAAAGTTTCTCTGTAAAATATCTGCCACCGACTTTAATACTTCGTCGCCATGCAAATGACCATACTCGTCATTCAATCGCTTAAAATAATCAACATCAACCATCATTAAAGTTAGCGAATGTTTGGCGCGTACCGCTCTTCGTAACTCATGCTCCAGGCATTCATCTAAACCACGGCGGTTAATTAAGTCGGTTAAACTGTCTTGCCGCGCAAGTTGCGCCAGCTTCGCATTGGCTTGCAATAATTCTTCTTCTGTAGCACGCAAACGTGCTTCGGTTTGGTGGCGCGAAATAGTGTTGGCAATCATGTCGGCAACAAGGCGCATTTGTCGAATATCGCGTTCAACCCAGTCGGTTTGGCGGTTCACCAAATCACAGCCGACAAAGCCAACCAGTTTTCCTTCCAAAAACATACCAACAGCCATCATGGAGCGAATGTTTTCACGCAATAATTCGTCGCGAAAGCCGCCCGTTGAGTCACTCAGTTTACAGGCGTCATCCACTAATACTTGACCGTCTTCAAGCATACGCTCGAAAAAATACGGCATGGTTTCTGAAGGAATATTTTGTAGTTCGTCTTTATGGGGCGTAATACCGTCGTTGGTCCATTCATAGGTGTTTGACATTTCTGAATAATCATTTGAAAACTCAAAAACATAACAACGGTCTTTGCTACCACCCCGCCCTAACAGAGCTAATGCATGCTCAATGTGCGTTTGACTTTGGTCGGGTGTGGAATTTATCAGCTGCATGCTAATTACCGAGATCACCAACCCAAACCCTTCATCCGTTGAAGTAGAGTGCACAGCATCATACTGGTTTGGCGTTGTCTCTAACATAAATCACGCTCTTATAATTGTTATAGCATGTAGCATAAATGAAATAGATGCTCAAAGTATACGCATATAGAACCAGAAATCTACGGAAAAAGACCAGAAAGGAAAATTGCAAGAAGAATGGTCGGCGAGACTGGATTCGAACCAGCGACCCCTTGTACCCAAAACAAGTGCGCTACCAAGCTGCGCTACTCGCCGACATTATTATTTTTGAGATAGTGCTGAACAGCGAAGAAAATGGGGTGGCTGATGGGACTTGAACCCACGACAACCGGAATCACAATCCGGGGCTCTACCAACTGAGCTACAGCCACCACTTTACAACATTGTTTTGCCAGGGCTAAATTGGCGCACCCGGCAGGATTCGAACCTGCGACCGACGGCTTAGAAGGCCGTTGCTCTATCCAGCTGAGCTACGGGCGCATATCTTACCTGCTTTAAAATGGTCGGCGAGACTGGATTCGAACCAGCGACCCCTTGTACCCAAAACAAGTGCGCTACCAAGCTGCGCTACTCGCCGACAAATTCTAAAAACCGGTGCAGGACGCGGCCTGACAACGGGGGCGAATATTACCTGTTGGGCCGTATGCCGTCAAACACTTTTTTGCCCGAATTGTCTGACTGCTGAAAATACCAACAGCGTGCCGGAAATTTGTTCATTACGCTTATTCAGGGCATCAACATTAGATGCTACAACCTTAGCAAAAAACATGCGAAAATAGCACTTCTTGAAATCACTATTCTAGCGATCAATCTAAAGGGTGCTCCCAGCAATGACTGCGCAACGTATCGATGGTAAACAAGTAGCTCAACAAGTTCGTGATCAAGTAAAACAGGCCGTTGCCAAGCGCCTTGCCGCTGGTGGCCGTGCACCGGGGTTAGCGGTTGTATTGGTCGGCAGCGACCCAGCTTCGCAGGTATACGTAGGTAGCAAACGCCGTGCTTGTGAAGAGGTAGGCATTACCTCTCAAGCGTTCGACTTACCCGCAAGCACAACGCAAGCCGAGCTTGAAGCACTTATCGATACACTTAACGCAGACACCAGCATTGACGGCATCTTGGTACAACTGCCGTTGCCTGAGGGGCTTGACGCGCAAGCCATACTTGAACGCATTCACCCGTTTAAAGACGTTGACGGCTTCCACCCGTTTAACATGGGCCGACTTGCCCAACGTAACCCAGCCCTGCGCCCTTGCACCCCGCGCGGCGTAATTACCTTATTTGATTCCATCGGCTTAGACTTGCACGGCAAAAATGCCGTGGTTGTTGGTGCTTCAAACATTGTCGGCCGCCCCATGAGCCTTGAGCTGTTGTTGGCCGGCGCTACGACTACCGTATGCCATCGCTTTACCAGTGACCTTAAAGAACACGTACAACGTGCCGATGTGCTGGTGGTTGCTGTTGGCAAACCGAACTTTATTCCTGGCGACTGGGTAAAACCAGGCGCTGTGGTCATTGATGTGGGCATTAACCGCTTACCATCGGGCCAACTGGTGGGCGACATTGAATTTGCCGCCGCCGAGCAACGGGCGTCCTACATTACCCCAGTACCAGGCGGCGTAGGCCCTATGACCGTAGCCACATTAATGCAAAATACCTTGCAGGCATGTGATACGTGGCATGCGCCGCTCAAGTAAGCGTTTGCTTTGCTTGTGCTTATGAGGTTACTGGTCGGCGCGAAAACCTGATAACATAGGCCCTTCGCGCCGCGAAATAAGTGGCCACATCGGCCTACCGACGAACCCTTCTCGTAGGCGACAAAAGCGCTGTGCCGGACTCTCAAAAAATTGTCGCCAAGTTTGCAATGCCGGAGCGACTAACGGCACTTGCAGCGGCATACACCACCAGATTTCAATGTCTAACTGCCGCGCGTCCAGCCAGTCATCCGTAGCATCCATATTCGCAGTTCTCGCAAGCGCATGATCAACAGCTATTTCGGTCACCCACTGCTGCTTACGCAAATCATAACGCCGTTCACTAAACAGTTCTTGCGCTCTAACAGTCGGACTGTGTAATTGTATGGTTGAAGCTAGCCGCGCATGCAGCAATGCGGCTACAGTTGCTCGCCATGCGCCATCACGTAAATTAGCGGCTTCAGGTTCGTCCTGTTGATGCGCATGCCACTGTAACTGAGTACTAGCCATCCCTGTTGCTAACACATTGCGCATTGCAGACAAATCACCATGTTGCAGTTGACCGGCTCGTAACACGTAGTGACTGGTGTTGTGCAACAAATGTTGCGCCCAGAATAACCAAATTAATTGCAGTGCCGCCAGCAGCATCCAAAAGATAAGTGGCGTAAGTAGCATCGCTTCAATAGTTGCTACGCCTCGTTGATGGTTCCCTAGACTGCGATATATTATTTGCATAATCCCTGCAACTGACAGTTGCGCCATAGCTGGGCATATTCATCAATACGTGTGCGCAGCTCAGTCATACTTGTAGCCGGAGTAACTACATCCAGAGCATAGACCGTTTGCACTGTTAGCTCACTGGCTTTCAGCGCAACGACTTCAAGTTCCTGAGCAATTAGCGTTTGCGCCTCTACCGTTTGTGCTTCCAACGCGCTGACAGCGGTTATATCAAAGTCAGCCATATCTAGATCGGTTGCCATACTATTGAGGTGCTCTTGATCTAACATCGGCAGGCGATGTAAATATTGCTCGCCTGCCGATGCCACTGTTGGCGGCCAAATGATAAGAACAAATTCAGTGCCGCGTGAAACCGAGCCCGCGACCTGACCGGATAGCCAATCGGCTTTTTCACTACTTGGCGCCTGGAGCGTCAACTCAAGCCAGTTGTCACGTTCCATAAACGACCATGACTGTTGCCAAGGGTAATTGAGATAAATGATATCTTCAGGTGCGAATAAGTCGTCTACCGCCTTTGGTGCGACACGATTCTGTGTCCAATAGGTTGTTGCTGCGTCACGTATCACCTCCGTATCCTCAACCCAAATTCGCTGTTTCTGGTGCTGTTGATGCATTTGCCACGCTTGAGTCGCTATCATCAATAACCCACTCATAATGACCACTGCAGTGATAATTTCGAGCAACACAAAACCTCGGGGTCGCATGATTAACTTCCTTGTTTAGTCTTAATGCAACTGCAGAAAACGTTGATGCTGCTGCAACTGCCGTTCAAGACGAATATTTTGTCGCTGCAGGTCTCGATCAAAAGCCTTCTCGCGCTGCTGCTCACTGAGATTCGCAGCAGCCACTATCAATGACGACACTGCAACGGCGGCACTCGCTAGAACTGCCAAACCGATAACCCACTCCAGCACCAAAAAGCCACGGTTACTTGCAATTCTTTGCTTCTCTAAGTCAGCTTTCATGGGTTCGCCCCGAATCGGTTAGCCCTGAAATTTGAGCGTCAAGGTGTCTCCAGAAAAGCTACTCTCAATGGCATAGTCCGTGAAATCATAAGCCAATCGAGCCCCCTCCGCGGTTTGCTCTATGCCGTTGACCGTAATCACGTACAGCGAAGTGTCGGTCCCATCAACCGCGATACTAATGTCACCCCCCCAAGGGTTAATGCTGGTGCCTGCCCCCCATACTTCAGGAACCGCAGCGATACTTGACATGGCTGACATACTTATTCCAGTTAGGTCACCTGTTCGTGGTCGCCATAGCTGCGCTCCTGACTGAATTGTGATGATTTGGCTTTTTGCTTCGCTCACGCGCGAATTGCCGACCGCCCAGTCTCTTAAGGCGAGCGACCCGATGGTTGCCAGCGCGATAATTGATAACACCGTCAACACTTCAATAAACGTAAATCCTTTTTGAGATTGCATAATTAACACTCCATTGTTGAAAAAATTGATAGATGTCGAACAGCAGCCCTAATTGACGTGCCTAAACGATACTCTGCTGCGTTATCGCCATTAACATACTTCCCATACCGCCAAGCATGACGATCAACAACGCAAAAATCATTCCATAGCAGAACCCTTGCAGGGCTGCTCTAAGCCGCGCCAACGCCTGCACAGCATCATGCGCGGCATAACTTGCCACACGTTTCAATGTACCGTGTTCAGTTGCCTTTCTACTTCCATTACCGAGTCGAAATAGCATGCGAGGAGACAATAATCCACTATCAAATATACGCTCCAAACGCCGCTCGCCATTAGCTAGCTTTGCGCGCATCGTAGTAATATGCGCGTTCAAGGAGTTACCTCCAAACCGTTGCATGGTTGCCAGTGAACGATCGAGATTAATGCCAGCTTGCAGCAAAACTGTAGACGTTTGCAGCAACAGTACCGCACTAAAATAACGATGAATTAGAAAAGCGCCCTTGTTTGCGAGTAATTGACACCAATACCATTTAAAGTTGACCAAACCGGGCGGACCCCAACTCCATATGAATACTGCCACAACTACCATTAACAAGGCTGGCAACATGGCGCTGTGCGTGAGCACCATCAGCCAGTGACTTAATTGCGGCCACTGCCACTCAGGCAACGACTGCGCGAGCTTTGGCATCACACCGCGTCCGATAAAAAATGTTGCCGCAAAAGCCAGCGCTAACATAGCCACAGGGTAAATCAATGGCTTCCAAAACTGACGCCAGGCTTCGCGACGCTGCTGCTCGAACAGTTGATGTTGCGACAAAATCTGCTCAAGAATTCCACTATTTTCGCCAACCGCAACCAGCATCACTAAATCTTCAGAAAACCAATGATGCAATGATGGCCCCAAAGCTCGGCCATGATTTAATTGCTTAATCAATTGCGCAGCAACTTCTTGCTCTTGCTTCAAGTGAAGGTGCCGTGCGTTTTCCAGCAGTTCATGGCAGCAGGTTAAAGGGCTTAAGCCATCCGCAAGACCCAGCGCTAAATCTTCCAGAAAAGCTAATTGACGGGCTCGTGTTAAGCGCATGACGAATGGCTTTGTAATTGTGACTCAAGTGCCTGCCAGCCGGCAGCAATGAGTCGCTCTCGACAAGCTTCCAAGCTTCCCGCCCGAATAGCTTTGCGAACCCGTTCGTCAATTTCTAACAGCTCCGCCACTAAGCGACGACCAATCACGCCCGAACCTTTGCAATTCGGACAGCCCCTATCGGTTCCTTCGCAGTCCTCGCAAATCCGACTCACTAAGCGCTGAGCTAGAATCCCGCGAAGCACCCCAACCTGTGATAAAGACTCTGCACTGAGCCCAAGGTCCAACAATCGTTGGATGACCCCAAAGGTGTCATGTGCATGCACGGTTGCGGTTACCAGATGCCCAGTCAAACCAGCCGTATATGCTGCACGTGCAGTAGCTGCATCACGAATTTCACTGATGGAAATGACATCTGGATCTTCACGTAACGCAACACGTACCATGTTGGCAAAATTCAATTCTTGATGGTCGGCAATAACTGGCTTTTGTTCGATATATGGTTGAATGATCTCAATGGGATCTTCAAGTGAAATCACTTTAGCTGTGCGCGGTATATGCCAGTTTATAGCCGCAAGCGTGGTTGTTTTACCTTGGCCGGTAGGTCCCGCAACAATAATGATTCCCGCCGGTTGGCCTAACATAGCCAACAGGCTGCTTAAGTGCTCAGGGAGCAACCCAATACCACTTAACTCTAACGCTTTCTGTTGCTCTGATTGCATCCGCATGGTGACTGCAAAGCCGTTTCGCGTTGGCGACTTTTGAACCCTTAGTCGCATGCGCTTTATTTCGTTATTGTGCATAACAGAAAGCGAAATACTTGCGCTCGATAACCGCTGCTCATCAAACAACTCATGGAAGTCTTCCGAGCGCGTATTAAGTGCTGCTGCTATAGCCGCCGCCATGGTTTCGCGATTACGTTCAACCTGCCCGACCAAGCGCCCATGCACCCGAAACGCGAGCGAAGCATGTGATGGTAAAAATAATAAATGAATGTCGGATGCTTCCAATACTAATGCTTGAAGTACCAAGTCTTCTAGCGCCTGCTGTGCGCGAGTGTGGTCGAGTTCTATTGGCACACGCTGATGAACGTGCTCTCGTCGCGCCGCGGCATCATGAAGTTGACTGCGAATGGCTCGAGCATCGGCCACGAACCACGCGCGTGATTGCTGACCAAACAGTTGCGATTGTGCACATATCGTTAACAACTCCAACAGATGTTGTCGCCATGTTTGTTCACTTGCAATCAATGCGCCATCTTCGCCAATCAACACAGCAACGTTGTCTTGCGAATATTGCTCAGATAAACACAGGCAGGTATCGACTAGATTACGATTCACCTCAACACGCGCAACATTTTCATCGGTCATAACCAGCATCGTTACCACCGCTCTGTTAGGGGTAAATCACGGAAATGTCCAAAGCGTTTTAAGCGCACGCGCCCCGGTCCAACTTCGGCGGTCAACTCCATCGGCCCCGCAATGCCGCTTAACAATCGAATTAGTTCATCGCCATAACGCAATACCACATGCGTTTTGTCTGCTGTAGCGACAATACCAACCAACTTATATCGCAATAGCTCTGAGGCAACCTCGGAAGAACCTGATGGCTGCCCTTGCAAAGCGTCAATCGCATGGCGTGCCTTGGCAATCTGTAACTCTAACTGCAATCGCTTGGCTTCAGTTTGTGCGAGCCTTTCCGAGAGCTCGCTCGCGCGGAGCCGTTGAATCGTCGTATCCGGCGCATCGAGCATGATCGCGCCACCTAGAATAATCTGTAGGGTCCAAATCATCATGGTAGGGTTCCTTGAGAATTATCTTCAATTGATATCTGCAGTTGCCAAATTAGATCGCTCAAAACCGCGTTCGCAGCGATTAGTCGCGCATTAGGATGGTTTACCGAAAGCCAGGTCAGAAACTGCTGCCACCCATCCCCGTCATGAGGATCAAATAGATCATGTTTAATTGACAAGGCTTTCCCTCGTGATGTTACTGAAAAACCAAGCTGCTCAAGTTGGTCACCTACGGCACTTGCTGGACTTTCAGTCGAGCCATCCATTTGCGTTAAGTCTTTCAGCGGCCGTACAAGCCGATGTTCACCTTTATCTTTCTGGTAATCCCAATTACTACCAGTTAATTGACTCAGCAACTCACTCACCCGCCCATAACTTGGTTGCACGATGAGTTGCTCCCCTCGGGCCGTCAATTCCCAGCGCAGCACCTGCCACCCAGCCAAATAGCTGACCTGCGACAAGAGCTGGCTTAGATGAGCAATTTGATTTGCATCCCAACCAACTTGCGGCTGCTTCAGTACGGATAACGCTTGCTCCGGTTTGGCTAATGGTTGAGCCTCGGGCTCGGGCCAAAACCACCATGTAAACCCGAGAGAAATTGTCAGCGCGGTGATGGTACTCAACACTAAAACACGACGACGTAGCCAGGCTGGATGCTGCCGCAACGATCTGAATCTAGCCTGTTTGTTCGGCATATCTGGAAGCTCTATATTCACGTAACGAACGTGCGTATATGCCGTGACATGACATGCCAGTAATTCCTTCGCTTGATTGCCTGAAATAAAAAGTGAGCAACCCATTTTTTCTGGCGCCAACCAGTCTTGCGCAACAAATAATAAATTTAGTACGCCTGTGTGGTCAGCACTGAAGCCACACGCACCGAGCAGAACATCATCACGCCATGCCACACATACCAGCCGTTGCTGCCATACTTGCACCACCACCACTGCGTTATCATCAATGCATTGCCGTAGCTCTATAGCGCCATCGTGATCAGCCGTTTCGCTGCAACAAAGCCAATACTGGGCTCCACATTTCCACAAGCTATAGCGCTGAAAACCAAGCTGTTTTGCTTCTGTTAACCATGTCAATATCTGGTCGCGGTCATGAGATTGGTGGCGCCAGCCTTCAAAACACCAGGCTGTCATAAATTTAACTCCCGAGTAATAATATGTGGCGTCAACAGAACAATGGTTTCACTGCGTCGTTGTTGTGACATATCGCCACCACCAAGCGCCTTACTAAACCAACTTTGTTGACGTTGCGTGAAACTACGTTCATTTTTCAGTCCACTCATCAGTAAGGTTTGACCGTTCGCAACCATCGCTTTCATAAAGAACTTCTTCCGGTTGGTATGGGGCGTCTGAATCATTTGCTCCCCCGAGCGCACTTCATCAATCCGCTCAAGATCGGAAACCTCGGTTGACAGCTGCAAGATAACTTCCCCTTTGCGGATACTGGGTAGCAAGTACAGTTCAAAACCGGTGGTTACAACGCCTGGTTGCAACACATCTGCTCTGCCGACATTCGCGGTTGCAGCAGACCCGGCAGCAGCTAAGTAGGTAGCATTATCTTCCAGGACTATTTTTGCGATTTGATTATTGAGGCTCACCACACGTGGATGATTACTGGTTTGTACCAGCCCCTGCTGCGCCAGTGCTTCGATTAAAACTTGCGACCCTTGCGCTTTACCTTGTTGTTGCTGCCAAAATAACTCGCCACCGCTTATACGGTTTAACTGCGCAGAGGCAAATCCCAGTACGCCCTCACCGCCTGCTGTTTTGACAATCGCATCCCAGTCGATTGAGAACTGTTCATCGTCGGTAAAAGTAACTTCCAAAATTTGGACATCAATCGCAACCTGACGTGTGAAACGTTCATTCTGCTGCGCCAGATATGCTTTCACTTGTGCCACATGTTGGGGGTAATCACGAACCAATACCGAAGTAGAACTTTGGTTAACAGTTAACTTACCTTCCGCTGATAGCAGCATGCTCAAGGCATGTTCTAGATCTTGCCAAACCGAGAGTGACTCACTACTGAAATTTAAGTACTGTTCGCTACTCGTCGTCATGCTGGTTGCCTGCAGGGCATCGCCACCAAAGCTTTGACTTTGTTGCTGCTGATCGCGGTTACCTAAAAAATAACTGGTATCGCCAGCAATGAACGCCACGTCAAATTCAGCCACCTCAAACTCATGAATAGCCACCAAATTATCTTCCCATTCAAGATGCCAACGATAACGGCTAGCTATCTGCTGTAAAAAGTCCGCCAGACTGCCGTCAAACTGCATATGGACCGATATATTGGATAGTTTTTCGGTATTGAAGTAAGGCGTTACATGGTGCGGCTCTAATACACGCGTAAGCAATGTTCCAGCCGCTAATCCTTGTGCAGAAACCTTTACGGCTTGCGCACTCCATGCAGGTAATTTCTTTCGTAATTCAGCCAGCGGAGGAATATAAAATGCATCGTCATACAATACCGAACCACTGGGTTTGTGCGCGTCCTGAAGAACGGCCAAACGTTCATTGGCCTGAGCATACTGTTGCCCTAAAGGCTCCTGAATCGAGCTAGAACAACCGCTTATCCAGACCAACATGAGCAGCGTCCAATAGCGTTTCATAACGCCTCCGACGAACTGTAGCGGTAGCTTATAACAGCGGAACGATTTGCATAGAAGGTTACAGCGAATTGATAAGGGGTAATAAGGCGCTCAAGCACTTCTTGCGCATTTGGTGCCTGCAAGGTGAAAGTAGCTGGCCACTGGTAGTGCGGTGATACGCGCCAATCGATCGTGTCGACTGGAAATTGTGTGGTTATGAATGCTTCTAGCTGAGGCTGTAAAAGCCCTTTCTCGAGTTCCAGAGTCACCGTGCCGACTCGGCGATTTGGCGCGCTTAAAGTGGCGCCTTGCATGACGGATTCGGAGAAGTTATAAACCGGACATGTCCGAGCAAGAATTGACGTCGACCACAAGCAGCTCAGCGCTAAGCTGCTTGCGATGACGCACTGTTGGACCATGGTCCGGCATGGTTGATAAACCATAAAACCTCCTTGTTAGCATGGCACTGCATTCCGTTGCAGTAGCTATTTAATCTAGCCCAGCCACGGGCTGCTAACAAGGCGGTAATCGAGCATAAAACGGCGGTTTTTTACTTACGTTTTTTGCCTTCTTGTACTTCCCATTTACCGTCGCGATACAGCGCTTGCCAACCGGTGGCTTTGCCGTTCACTTCGGTAATTACGTACTGTTCTTTGTTTTTGCGGCTGTAACGCACAATGGCTTCGTTGCCATCATCGTCTTTTTCCGGCGCTTCCGTTAAGTAATGGAACTTCGCTGGAATCCGATCTTTAAAGCGTTTCAGCTCGCTTACTTTCACCGCACGGGTTTCACGTGAACGCGGGAAGGTGTTAGCCGACAAGAACACACCTGAAGCTCCGTCACGCAACACGTAGTGCGCATTGGAATCTTCACAGGGTAACTCTGGGAACGGCACGGGGTCTTCTTTTGGCGGTGCCGGCTGACCACTTTTCAACAGTTTACGGGTGTTCTTACATTCGCTGTTGGTGCAGTCAAAATACTTACCAAAACGCCCTGTTTTTAGCTGCATGTCACTGCCACAACGGTCACATTCAAGTACTGGCCCATCGTAGCCTTTAATGCGGAATTCGCCCTGCTCAACCAAAAAGCCATCACAGGCCGGGTTATTACCACACACATGCAGTTTGCGTTTTTCGTCAATCAGATAGCTGTCCATGGCAGTGCCACACTTCGGACAACGCTTTTTCGCGCGCAACGCAAGCGTTTCAGCTTCATCGTCATCGTCCTTCACACGCACCGCTTCTTCGCCTGGCAACAGGTTCATGGTTTGTGTGCAGCGTTCTTTCGGCGGTAACTCATAGCCTGAACAACCAAGGAACACACCGGTAGATGCGGTACGAATACCCATCGGACGCCCACATTTCGGGCATTTAATATCGGTGAGCACCATTTGATTCGGGCGCATACCGCCTTCTTCCGGCGTCATTTCAGCCTGCGCTAACTTCTTGCTGAACTCTTCGTAGAATTGATCCAGCATGGCTTTCCAATTGCGTTTACCTTCTGCAACGTCATCCAGTGCTTGTTCCATTTCTGCAGTGAAGCTGTAGTTCAATAACCGTGGGAAGTTGTCAACCAAACGGTCGTTGACAATTTCGCCCATTTTTTCTGCGTAAAAACGACGGTTCTCAACCCGCACATAACCACGGTCTTGAATGGTTGAAATAATGGATGCGTAGGTTGATGGGCGGCCAATGCCGCGCTTTTCTAGCTCTTTTACCAATGACGCTTCGCTGAAGCGCGCTGGCGGCTTGGTAAAGTGTTGTTGCGGATCTAACTGCTGCAGGCTCAGCACTTCGCCTTTTTTCACATCAGGCAGCGTTGCATCTTCATTTTTTGAGCCCGCGGGTGGCTGCACTTTCGTCCAACCGGCAAAGCGCATCACACGGCCGCGTGCACGCAGCTCATAATCGCCAGCCTGCACTGAAATGGTGCTGGCATCGTATTGGGCTGGTGTCATCTGGCATGCGACAAATTGACGCCAAATAAGCTCATACAACCGCTGTGCGTCACGTTCCATTTCGCGCAACTGTTCGGACTTTACGCCGACACTGGAAGGACGAATCGCTTCGTGCGCTTCTTGTGCATTTTGCTTCGACCCATAAACATTCGGCTTCGGCGGCAAATAATCATTGCCAAAATTCTTACCAATATAGTCACGGCAGGTGGCAACTGCTTCTTGGCTTAAGTTGGTTGAGTCGGTACGCATATAGGTAATATGCCCGGCTTCATACAACCGTTGTGCCAACATCATGGTTTTCTTAACGCCAAAACCTAAACGGGTGCTAGCTGCTTGTTGCAGCGTTGATGTAATAAACGGAGCCGATGGGCGGCTGCTGGTGGGCTTATCTTCCCGATCAATGACTTTGTACTGGGCTGACTGCAATGCGGCCACAGCGGCCTCAGCAGCGCCCTTATCGCCCGCTTTGAATGCCTTGCCGAGATGCTTTTGCACTTGCATGCGCAATTCAGCTTTGGCTTGGGTGTTCAAATCAGCGAAAATATCCCAATATTCTTCCGGTACAAACGCTTTAATTTCGCGCTCACGTTCAACCACCAGGCGTACCGCTACTGACTGCACCCGACCCGCGGACAAGCCGCGAGCAATTTTCTTCCACAGCAGTGGCGACACCATGAAGCCAACAACGCGATCAAGGAAGCGTCGGGTTTGCTGCGCGTTCACCCGATCGATATTGAGTTCGGCTGGGCGCGAAAACGCTTCCTGAATGGCTTTTTTGGTGATTTCGTTAAACACCACGCGCTGAAAGCGACTGTCGTCACCACCTATGAGTTCGCGTAAATGCCACGCGATGGCTTCCCCTTCGCGGTCCAAATCCGTCGCGAGGTAAATAGCGTCGGCCTTCGCTGCTAACTTTTGTAGCTCAGCGACAACCTTTTCTTTGCCGGGCAGCACTTCGTAGTGCGCTTCCCAGCCATGTTGAGGGTCAATGCCCATGCGTGCGACCAGCTTCTGGAACTCACGCTCTTGGCGGTAAGCTTCCTTTGCTTCTGGCGACATCTTACGAACTTCCGCGGGCGGCTTGGTTTTGACGGTGGCTGTCGACCGTGTTGGCAAGTCACGAACGTGCCCCACGCTAGACTTCACCACGAAATCATTCCCTAAATATTTATTAATTGTCTTCGCCTTGGCGGGCGACTCGACAATAACTAACGCTTTTGCCATGCGACTCTCTTTTTATCCGTAAGGTGTGGGATTCTTTTTTTAGATATATCTGTTATGCGGCTGCGAAACAACCACCGAACGCAAAAATTATAAAAATACGATTTCGCCTCATATCCATGCATAGTTTCATATGTCGACTTATCAGACCAATAAAATCAAGGCGTTCAGGCCTTACGCCGAGGCCAAGTTGTGGGTATAATAGCCAACAATTAAACGCTTGCAACTGCAATGGAGGTTTGTTTGAGCACCCATCACTATGAAGTCAATTTCGATGGCCTTGTTGGCCCAACCCACAATTATGCCGGGCTGTCGTTCGGAAACGTTGCTTCATTAAGCAATGCTAAGTCAAGCTCAAGCCCCAAATCTGCTGCCAAGCAAGGTTTAGCCAAAATGAAAGCATTGCATGACATGGGCATGGTGCAAGGCGTTTTAGCGCCGCACGAACGCCCTGACATTGCAACGTTACGTCGCCTCGGCTTCAACGGATCAGACGGCGAAGTACTGAGTAAAGCTGCACAGCAGGCGCCAGAAATTTTTCAAGCGGTCTGCTCTGCATCAAGCATGTGGACAGCCAACGCGGCAACGGTGTCGCCTGGTGCTGACACAGCCGACGGCAAAGTACACTTTACCCCGGCCAACTTGACCAACAAGTTTCACCGCTCGTTAGAGCCGCTTACCAGCGGACGCATTTTGCAAGCTATGTTCAATAATAGCCGCTATTTTGAACATCACCTGCACTTACCAGACAACGAACATTTTGGTGACGAAGGCGCTGCGAACCACACGCGCTTGTGCAGCAATTATGGGCATGCAGGTATTGAAGTGTTTACCTTTGGCCGCTACGCATTCGACAGCACCAAGCCCGCACCATCAAAATATCCAGCCCGACAAACGTTTGAAGCTTCACAGACGATTGCTCGGTCGCACGGCTTAACCGATGACAACACGGTATTTATCCAGCAAAACCCTGACGTGATTGATCAAGGTGTTTTCCACAACGACGTTATCGCTGTTGGCAACCAAAACGTGCTGTTCTATCACGAGCAAGCGTTTTTAGACACGCCAGCCAAACTTGCTGAAATGCAGAAAAAGTTTGGTGACGAAAAATTGCATTTTATCGAAGTAAAAACAGATGAAGTATCAGTGGCCGATGCCGTACAAACGTACTTATTTAATACCCAGCTGTTAACCTTAAAAGACGGCAGCATGGCAATTATTGCACCAACTGAGTGTCAGGAAAATCCGCGTGTCGCTGCTTACCTGGCTGAATTAGTTACCCGTGACACGCCGATTCGTCAGGTGCATTATTTCGATGTAAAACAAAGCATGCGCAATGGTGGCGGCCCTGCTTGCTTGCGTTTGCGCGTTGCACTAAATGACACTGAGTTGGAAGCAGTAAACCCAGCCGTGATTATGAACGATAAGCTATTTGCCCGTCTTAATCGTTGGGTTGATAAACATTATCGTGATGAACTGAGTGTTGCTGATTTGCGCGATCCACTGCTATTGAATGAATCTCGCACTGCACTTGATGAATTGACCCAAATTCTAAAACTTGGGTCAGTTTACCCGTTCCAGCTCTAGTCAAACGAACACGTATGACCCGGCATACACTGCCGGGTTATTCATCTTCGTTGTGAACTTCCAGATTCGCGTCTTCGCTGCTATCGCCGCCATGACGAGCCACATCATTTCGGGCAGCGTCTAAACGGTCTAAATAACTTTGATTGATATCGCCGGTAATGTACTCGCCGTTAAATACCGACGTTTCAAAGCGTTTAATCTCTTTGTTTTCTTGTTGTACAGCTGCAATCAAATCATCAAGTTCTTGATAGATAAGTCCATCAGCTTTGATTAAATCGTTAATTTCAGCGGCTTCACGGCCATGACCTATCAATTCATTAGCACTTGGCATGTCGATGCCATACACATTCGGAAAACGAATCTCTGGCGCTGCAGAAGCAAAATACACTTTCTTCGCACCAGCTTCGCGTGCCATCTCGATAATTTGCTCCGAAGTGGTACCACGAACAATAGAGTCATCCACTAACAGTACGTTTTTACCACGGAATTCGGCACTGATTGCGTTCAGCTTACGGCGTACTGATTTCCGGCGTTGGGTCTGCCCCGGCATAATAAAGGTGCGACCAATATAACGATTTTTTACAAACCCTTGGCGATACGGCAACTCAAGCACATTCGCCATTTCGAGCGCGATGTCGCAGCTCGTTTCAGGAATCGGTATCACCACATCAATGTCTAAATCAGCGTAGTCACGTTTTACTTTTTCGCCGAGCTTACGGCCCATATTAACGCGTGATGCGTACACCGAAATTTTGTCAATAAACGAATCTGGACGCGCAAAGTAAACATACTCAAAAATGCATGGGCAATGTTGCGGATTGTCCGCGCACTGACGTGAATACAGCTCGCCGTCTTCGGAGATGTAAATGGCCTCGCCGGGCTCAACATCGCGCACATATTTAAAACCGGTGCCGTCGACTGCCACGCTTTCAGAAGCAACAATATATTCATTGCCTTTCGGAGTTTCACGCATACCGAGAACCAGAGGACGAATGCCCCACGGGTCACGGAATGCGACAACGCCATGGCCGATTATCATTGCTACCACGGCGTAAGCACCACGAATTTGGCGATGCACACGCGAAACTGTCGCAAATACGTCATCCGGTGTTAAGTGCAGGCTTTCTTGCTGATACAGCTCGTGGGCAAAAATATTAAGCAGGATTTCAGAATCTGAGGTGGTATTGATATGCCGGCGCGCTTTCGCAAATAATTGCTCCTGCAGTTCGCTGGCGTTGGTCAAGTTACCATTGTGTGCCATCGCAATACCAAACGGCGAATTCACATAAAACGGCTGCGCTTCGGCTGAGCTTGAACTACCGGCGGTAGGATAACGCACATGACCGATGCCTACACGCCCCTGTAAGCGGTGCATATGGCGCGTTTGAAACACATCGCGCACCAATCCGTTGGCTTTGCGTAAACGTAGCGTACCGTTATCGACTGTCATGATGCCTGCTGCATCTTGGCCGCGATGCTGGAGCATCGTTAAACCGTCATATAACGCTTGATTGACTGGGTCTTTACCTACAATTCCAACAATGCCACACATGCAACTACAACCTCATTAAACATTTTTTGGTAAGAAACTTGACGTATTCTGCAAGTATTCAAAGAACCATTGAATTACCACACCAAAGTGCGGAATCAACTGCGACTCTAGCCACCAAGGTTCGCTTGGTAGCCCGGTAAAAGAGTCCATAAAAAACAGTAAAGCAGCAACAATCAGAACACCACGTAGTGCGCCAAAAATGCCACCTAACAGACGATCGGTACCGGTTAACCCAGTTGTTTCGACCAATCGCCCAATTAAATAATTGATCAGCGCGCCAACAATAAGCGTTGCCACAAACAGCGCTGCTACAGCAGCGGCATTGCGCAACATTTCGTCGCTGATGCCGGTAAAGTACACGGCTAAGTCGAGATAAAAGAATTTAGCGATAAAAAAAGCGGCTATCCAGATAGCAAGGGATAACGCCTCTTTGACAAACCCGCGGGTTAAACTGATTAGCGTTGACAAGCCAATCACGACAATAATCGCTATATCAATCCAGACCATAGTTAGCATTCCGTAGCCGGTTTAAAATTCGCGCGAATTGTAACAGAAAGCCTTTCAATTTGCGTCAAAAAACTTATGGTTCATAACGCATGACTCGACCGTTTAGCTCGGTCAGTTCTTTCAGTTTAGGCAGGTCAGCTTCAAGCTCAGCCTTGACGAGGCCCGGCCCCACTAGCAGCTTGTTGCGAGGGCCTTGAGCAGTTTGCACAACTTCACGGTAAGCAGGGTAGCCGGCGGCGCGCAATTCTTTTACCAAGCGCTCAACCGACTCTTGATTGCGAAACACGCCCAACTGAATAATCCAGCCGGGTTGCTCGATTTCCGCCGTGCTTGGGGCTTCATTTGCTTTTTGGGTAGGTTTCTTGATTTGTGGTGCATCATCGGCATCAAGTTCAAGTGTTTCAACACGATCAAGCGATTGCGGCAGTTCGCGTTCAGGTACAGATTGAGCCGGAACTTCAGCGACTTCAACGTCGGGTTGAAGTGGAATTGTTTCAAACGATTCCTCTTGTTTCTGCGGCTTGCCGTCAAACAACTCAGGTAAAATAATCACTGCAAGAGCAATTAAAATAACGCTTCCGACAATTCGATTCTGCAGCTTCGACGCCATGCACTACTCCGTGGTTGGTATTTTTCCTACAGTGTAAAACGACCCGCACACCAATACCAGCGGTTGTGTATCTTGCATGGTTAAGGCGTCCTGTAAAGCGTGCTGATAGGCTTGCTCAACACTGGCAAAACAACCCGCCACAGTTGCTTGAACGGGCGCCTGTTCTGCCAGTTGTTCTGCGGCTGCCCCGCGCGCTTCCCTCAAGCTGGCAAAGTACCATTGCTTTACAGCTGGAGCCAACGCAGACAAGGTACCACGGATGTCCTTGTCCTGCAGCATGCCCACCACGGCGTAAATAGGCCGTTGGGGGAAGAGATTCAACAAGGCTTGCACTAAATAATTCGCTGCATGCGGGTTGTGGGCCACGTCCAACAGCGTATCTACCGGGCGATTTGCTGATGCTTCAAGCAACTGCAGCCGACCCGGCTCGCGCGCTTTTTCCAGCCCGGCTCGAATAGCTTTATCAGATATAGGCAAGTTACTCGCGGCAAGCGCGGCTATCGCTGTTGCTGCATTTGGTAAGGGTAATTGAGGTAAAGGCAGATTGTTTAAAACGGTATCTTGATTATGAAAGTGCCACACGCCGGCACCCGCCATACGGTAATGGAAATCAATGCCCACCTGTTGCAATAACACCCCGTTTTCTAATGCTGCGTCAGCAACTTCCTGCGGGAATTCAGGTTCACCACAAATAGCTGGACGCTCGGCTCGAAATATCCCCGCCTTTTCGCGCGCAATACCAGTTCGGTCATCACCTAAGAAGCCAATGTGATCAATACCAATACTTGTTAGTAACGCAACATCAGCATCCACAATATTGACAGCATCCAAGCGTCCGCCAAGACCCACTTCTAATATCCATGCATCTAATGGCTGCTGCTTCATCAACCACAAAGCGGCCAGGGTGCCAAACTCGAAATAGGTCAGTGAAACATCACCACGAGCGGCCTCTATAGCCGCAAATGCCTGCACATGCTCGGCTTCACTAAGTTGCTTGGTGTTGATTCGAACGCGTTCAGCATAATGGTGCAAGTGCGGTGAAATATATACACCGGTCGAGTACCCATCTTCTTGCAAAATGGTTTCTAGATAGCGCACGGTCGAACCTTTACCATTGGTGCCCGCAACGGTAAAAACTTGCGCTGACGTGGTGGTAAGCTCCAGGCGGTTGGCAACCTGCTTGATGCGGTCTAGCCCCATATCGATGGCACTATGATGCAGGTGCTCTAAATAATTCAGCCAGGCATTTAGCCCGGCTGAAGAAGAAGGTTTGGCGACGTTACTCATAAATTAATATTCGTCAGCAACGGCCGGTAAATGTTGGAACTTCGCCAACAACGCTGCAATGCGATTTCGCATTTGGCGACGATCGATGATCATATCCACCGCGCCGTGATCCAACAAAAACTCTGCCCGTTGGAAGCCTTCCGGCAAGGTTTCACGCACCGTTTGTTCAATAACACGCGGCCCCGCAAAACCAATTAGCGCTTTCGGTTCAGCAATATTAATGTCGCCCAGCATTGCTAAGCTTGCTGAAACACCACCCATGGTTGGGTCGGTTAGCACGGATATGTACGGAATGCCTTCTTCGCTCATACGCGCCAAAGCAGCTGATGTTTTTGCCATCTGCATCAAGGACAGCAAGGCTTCTTGCATCCGGGCGCCACCTGAGGCTGAAAAGCAAATAAGTGGAATACGTTCTCTTAAACAAACTTCTGCAGCTTTAACAAAGCGCGCACCAACAACCGATGCCATTGAACCGCCCATAAATTCGAATTCAAATGCAACGGCCACTACTGGCATGCCTTTGAGTCGACCTTTTTGGGCAATCAATGCGTCTTTTTCGCCGGTGGCCTTTTGCGCTGCGGCAATACGGTCTTTGTATTTTTTTGAATCACGGAATTTAAGAATGTCTTTAGGCTCTAATTCAGCACCAATTTCATCGCCTTTGCCGTCATCTAAAAAGTGTGCGAGGCGCACCCGCGCCGAAACACGCATGTGGTGATCGCACTTCGGACACACATTTAAGCTGCGCTCAAGGTCGGCGCTATAAAGAATAGCATCACAACTTGTACACTTCGCCCACACCCCTTCAGGAATGTTGCGGCGTTTGTTGCTCTTCGGTTTTGCAAGAATTCGCTCAATCCAGCTCATAAGATTCCGTTATTAACTCGTTCGTTAGTATGACCAGCACGCCATAAATATGCCTCTATTAAAGCATATTCAAGGTAATCAGTTTAGCAAAAAGTGGTCTTAACAGTCAGGTAACCACAAAGGCCCTGGCGGCAATATGGGTAATTTAAATTCACTTGGATAGTCCACTTGAACCAAATACAGACCTTCGGCCTTCGCGGTTGCAGCTGCCAGCTTACGGTCGCGACCGTTTAGTAGCGTTGCTAACCAGTCCTGCGGTTGCTCGCCTTTGCCTACTTCCAGCAGGCTACCGACAATATTTCGAACCATGTGGTGCAAAAAGGCATTGGCGGCGATATCCACCACCACAAAGTCGCCTTGGCGGCTCACATCGATGCGGGTAACACAGCGATTCGGGGAGTGCGATTGGCACTGCGCTGCCCGAAAAGCACTGAAGTCATGCTCGCCAAGTAAATGCTGCGCAGCGTTATGCATACGTTGCGCATCCAAAGGTTGATGATAATGGCTCAAACCGCGTCCCAGTATACCTGGGCGCATTTTTTGATTGGCAATAATATAACGATAGCGACGCCCAGTTGCGCTGAAGCGCGCACTAAAGTAACTGGGCACTTCGCTAGCCCAGCGCACCGCGACCGAGTCCGGCAGGTTACTGTTCACGCCCATCGTCCAAGCGGGCATTGCACGCTCACTGACCGTGTCAAAGTGCACGACTTGACCGGTTGCATGCACACCGGCATCAGTACGCCCCGCACAGGTTACTTCAACCGGGTGATTCGCTACTTTAGTTAACGCCCGTTCCAATACTTCCTGCACGCAAACAACTTCACGTTGCCGTTGCCATCCAAAATATTGACTGCCATCGTATTCAATTCCAAGCGCGATGCGCGTACTACTCATTAATGACCCTGTTCTTCAATTTTTTGTAACAACATTGCGGCTTCACGTTTAGCATCTTCATCATCAGAAGCAGCAACTTTTTCCAGCTCTTCACGCGCTAACTCGTACTCATCCATATCCATGTAAGCACGAGCAAGATCTAAGATACCTGATGGCGTTTCTTCACTGTCATCAACTTGACCCGCTTCGCGTTCAAAACGTGGACTGTCAAAATCAGAATCCTCAGATTCAGCCTCTTCCAATAACGCATCAATTTCGAGGAACTCGTCGCTGGCGTCTTCATCAAGCGTCAACTCAGTCTCTGCTTTACTGTCACTGTCATCGCTCGGTTCTTCAGCACTTAGGCCTTCTAAGTCAATGTCATCAAGGCTGATATCTTCAAATTGTTCCAGTTCAACATCAACGTCGGTTGGCTCCGGTTTTTTGCTCGCTGGCTCGTCGTCGATATGAAAATCCAAAGTCATATCATCGTCGTTGCTAACCTCAGCTTTAGTTTCTTCCGTATCGTCTTGCTCTGGTTCTGGCTCTGGCTCAGGTTCAACTTCTGACAACGTTTCAAACTCAGGCTCAGACTCAGATTGCGACTCAGACGCTACTTCAGCTTCGTCAGTGCTCTCTTCCTGGTCAAAGCTTGATGCCAACAAACTGTCTAAATCGGTATCTTCATCGTTATCAGCTGGCTGCTCGGTTTCAGACGCTTCTGTTTCTTCGTCCAGCGCAGCAAGCTCATCTTCAAGCTGTGTCGCCTCATCGTCGACATCGTCTTCCAACTGAGCGTAGTCATCGTCATCATCCAAACGCTCAAATTCCGGCATCTCAGCAGCTTCTTCAGCGGCAGCGGCCTGCTCGGCCTCTTCAAAGGCACTGAGTTTCTCGGCCGATTCTTCTTTGCCTTGCTCTTTCTCTTTCGCAGCAGCCTGCATAGCGCCGTTGTATGGGCCTAAATGTTCACGATTAAGCCGACGCACATACAGCATGTACCAAATAATCGCCGCCAATAATAATGGAATCAAAATCGCCAAGGTTAACTGGAACGGTTGCAATAACCACTCGACGAAGGCTTCATAGTCCGATGGTTTCTTGCGGGATGTTGGTTTTGGTGTCGCAGCAGGTTTCTGTTCAACTTCTGGCTCAGGTTTCACTTCCGTTTGAGTTGTAACTTCCGCGTCCGGTTCTTCCGTTAGAGCTGCAGCCGCAGTTGTAGGTTGCTCGTCAGCAATCTCGGCGGTGGTCTCTGCCGTCGTTGCGTCGGTTGTGTCGGCTACATCAACTTGCTCCTGCTGCGTTGCAGCCAATTCAGCTTCAATTTGTTGCTGTAAATCCGACTCAGCCCGCTGCTCGGCATTCATTTTCAACTGCATTTGCTCAAGCTGCGCTGTCACACTGTCCAGTCGCTCTTGCAGCGCATTATTTTCGCTATTTAACCGCTCAATTAACGTAATAGACTCCGCCAACTGGCCGCGCAATTGAGTCAGCTCTTGTGCATCAAATTGAATCGATTCGGTTGCCGGTTCAACATTTTCGGCATCTGCGCTAGGTGTTTCTGTCACCGCACCTGGCGACGCCGGTTCAACCACTTCTTCGGTGCGCGCAGTATCAGCTGGTTCGTCGGTAACTACCGGCGCTGATTGCGCACGTTGAACTTGCGCTGCTGGTGGAACTTTCAAATAGTAACCATCCATCATGCGGTCAGCACGACCGTTAATGAACGCTTCGGGATTCAGCTCAATGAATAAATCCATCATTTCATACACTGACAAATCGGTTTTATCGCCGTAATACATGGCAATAGACCAAAGTGTGTCAGATGAAACTATTGGACCAAACCGATCAGCTTGCCACCGTGAGGTCGCCTGCCCCTGCAGCATCACAACTGCACTTGTATTCACAAAGCTAGCGTCTGCGGTTACCACCGTCGACGAGCCGAGTGCCAGTGCTATACCGGCTGCAACTGCCAAGGTATTCCGTTTCATTGAGCTGGTTCCCTCTTTTGTAATCGTTGTAATTATCGGTACCGCATTGAAAGATGGATAGTTTTACATATAGTCGCGAATTAAGTGTTCTGCAATCTGAATACTGTTTGTCGCGGCGCCTTTACGCACATTATCTGCTACAACCCACAAATTTAAACCCTGTGGATGTGAAATGTCGTTTCGCACGCGGCCTACAAAAACTTCATCGTGTCCTGCTGCGTTACCTACTTGTGTCGGAAAATCATCATTGTTATCGAACAAATGCACACCCGGTGCATTGCGTAATAATTCCTTCGCCTGCACTGCATCAAGCGGCTGCAAGGTTTCTATATGAATCGCTTCCGCATGTCCGAAAAATACTGGCACACGCACGGCTGTCGCATTAACCCGAATGCTTTCATCACCAAAAATCTTCTGCGTTTCCCACACCATTTTCATTTCTTCTTTGGTGTAATCGTTATCCATAAATACATCAATTTGTGGAATGCAATTGAACGCAATTTGACGGCTAAAGCAGTCGACCTCAACTGGGCGGCCATTCAATAAAGCTGCCGTTTGTTGCGCTAATTCATCCATCGCCTCTTTACCTGCGCCCGAAGTGGACTGGTACGTTGCCACGTTAATACGGTCAATACCCACAGCATCGTGGATAGGCTTAAGTGCCACCAACATTTGAATGGTCGAGCAATTCGGGTTAGCAACAATGTTGCGATTGCGAAAATCAGCTAACGCGTGCGCATTAACTTCCGGCACCACCAGAGGGATATCCGGCTCGTAGCGAAACTCAGAGGTATTATCAATAACAATGCAGCCAGCATCCGCGGCTCGCGGCGCATACATGCGCGAAATTGCTCCGCCCGCTGAGAAAAAGCCAAGTTCAACCTGACTCCAATCAAAGGTGTCGGCGTCGAGCACGGTAACTTCTTCACCACGAAAGGTAACTGTCGAACCCGCTGAACGGCTACTCGCCAGCGGAAATAACTGAGCGACAGGAAAGTCGCGAACTTCTAAAATTTCAATCATGTGCTGACCGACAAGGCCAGTCGCTCCAAGTACCGCAACATTATAAGCGCGTGACATTACTGCTCCTGTATAAATTTGAATGAAAAGGTGAGCTGAGCAAGTCGTTCTTGCCACTCACTCTGCGCCAACCAGTCGTTACCATGAACTTCACCACAGGATAACTCTGCGCGCGCTGCATAATTGCGGCGCAGGCGATCAAAGTCCGCCTCGGTAAACGCGTTCTGACGTAATAACTGGTCGTCATTTCGTATATCATAAATGTCACGCACCCAAGATGCTAGCATTTGCCATGTCGGCGCCTGTAAAGTCTGCCACTGCCGTTTGCGCGTTGCTTCAGGCCAATGTTCCAGTAGCTGCGAAAGCTGCGGCAAACGAACCCGCTGCTGCGGTATCAGCAAGGTTTCGCAAACATGCTCAAACAGTCGTAATGTACCTGCTACTTTACCCGCTACGCTGTGGCCTGCAATATGCGGAGTTGCATAGAGTAACCAAGGCATTAAGTCAGCAGCTATGGTTGGTTCGTGCTCCCACACATCCAGCACCACGTGCAAGGGCTGCTGCGCTTGCATTGCTTGCCGTAAACCTTGTTCCTCGACCACCGCCCCACGGCTTGCATTAATTAGCAAACAATCTGCGGGTAAAGCGGCTATCGCGGCACTGTCGAATAAATGGTAGGTAGCGTGCGTACCAGCTTGCGTTAAGGGTACATGGCAACTAATGACGCCACTGTTCAGAACGCGCTGCCAATCGGCATGCACGCCTTTAACACCTTGCTCTGCCAGCGGTGGATCATAATAGTGCACGGTAAAACCAAGCCCACTGAGACGTTGCCCAGCAGCCCGTCCGGTATGGCCAGCGCCAATAATAGCAACCTCACCCGACGGCAGTTGCTGGCACTGTAAGGCAAAATTGCTGACTGCACTTGCCACATAATCGCCAACTGCATTTGCATTCACACCGGGCGTCGACACGAAGGCAACCCCAGCAGCTTTGCAAGCAGCAGTATCAACATGCTCGGTACCGATGGTAGCCGTACCCAGCCAGCGCAGCTTAGGAGCTTGCGCCAATAATTGCGAATCAACCTTAGTGATCGACCGAATCATCAGTGCATCAGCTTGCGCTAACAGTTCTGGTTGCGGTTGTCGCCCTTGAAATGTGGTCAGCGTTAACCCTACTCCCTGAGCCGTTAATGCATCAGCGAGTTCGTTAACCAAAGGCATCGAGGCATCCGCCAATACATGCATTGACCAGACCTTCTAAAATTTAGCGATGGATGAATTGTTAAAGAGCATACAACAAAAAGGTGCGCCAATGCGCACCTTTTTACCATCGTCTATTAGATGAAGATGTTAATTTTATTGATATTTACGCAAAACTAACGTTGCGTTAGTTCCACCGAAACCAAAACTGTTCGACATAACGGTCGTCAGAGCAGTTTGCTTAGGTTCACGAACAATATTCATGTCGCCTGCAGCAGGGTCCAAGTTTTCAATGTTAATTGAAGGAGCTACAAAGCCATGCTTCATCATTAACAATGAGTAAATGGCCTCATGCACACCTGCAGCGCCCAGTGAATGACCGGTCATAGCTTTGGTTGCACTGATAAATGGTGATGCATCACCAAACACTTCACGAATCGCTTCCAGTTCTTTGGTATCGCCAACTGGTGTCGAAGTTCCGTGCGTGTTCAGGTAGTCAATTGGTGTATCAACTGTTTCCATCGCCATCTTCATGCAACGTACTGCACCTTCACCAGAAGGCGCAACCATGTCATAGCCATCAGATGTTGCGCCATAACCCACAATTTCTGCGTAGATATGGGCACCACGTGCAAGCGCGGTCTCTAACTCTTCAACGACAACGATACCGCCGCCGCCAGCAGGAACAAACCCATCACGGTCAGCGTCGTAAGTACGTGACGCTTTCGTTGGGTCATCGTTGTACTTCGTACTCAATGCACCCATGGCGTCAAATTCCATGCCGAGCGTCCAATGCAGCTCTTCACCACCGCCTGCGAACACGCGGTCTTGTTTGCCTAATTGGATCAGTTCAAGTGCATGTCCGATACAATGTGCTGACGTAGCACAAGCTGAACTAATCGAATAGTTCACCCCTTTAATTTTGAATGGCGTTGCCAAACATGCGGAGGTTGTTGATGCCATACAACGCGGAACCATATAAGGCCCAACACGTTTCACACCTTTTTCACGCAAGGTATCTGCGGCACCCACTTGATGCTCACCAGACGCACCACCCGAACCTACCACCAACCCAGTACGAGGGTTCGAGATTTGCTCTTCTGTTAAAGCTGCATCTTCAATAGCTTGCGCCATAGCCATATAGGCATAAGCGGCTGAGTTGCCCATAAAGCGAAATGCTTTACGATCAATATGGTCAGCCGGGTTGGCCCGAACTGGCCCCCACACCTGGCAACGCAGACCCATATCTGCAAACTCTTGAGAGAATTCGATGCCCGAGCGTCCTTGTTGCAACGACTCCAACACCTCTTGTTTGTTCACGCCGATACTTGACACAATGCCAAGGCCGGTAATCACTGCTCTTCTCATTCTCATATCCTGTCTTGCTGAGCGCTCGTGTATGTTAGCCCACTTCTGTAAAAAAGTGGTCTGCTTTCCGCTTTTTTACCCAAATATTGTTAAACTAATACGCATGTTTAACCGAATGTTGTGAGTTTTCACTCGTGAATCATCAATCAGCTGATTGTCTGTCACCCGCAAAAGTTACCTATAACGCGTTTGGGTTACCTGTTTCCACTGAATTTGACGATATCTACTTTACCAACGAAAACGGGTTGGCCGAAAGCCAATACGTATTCATTCAGCATAACGATCTAGAAAAGCGCTGGCAAACGCATTCTTATACAACCTTTACTATTGCGGAAACTGGGTTTGGCACCGGACTGAATTTTCTCGCCTGTTGGGCCATGTTTCAAAAGCATGCGCCGCCGCAACTTCGACTGCACTTTATTTCATTTGAAAAACACCCATTACCTAAAGCGGATTTAGAACGTGCCTTAAGTCACTTCCCGGAACTTGCGAGCGAAGCAGCTGAGCTACTAAAAGCTTATCCGGTGCCCCATCAGGGCTGTCATCGCATGCAATTTTGCCAAGGGCGCGTAGTACTCGACTTATGGCTTGGTGATATACATCACCAGTTGCCCCAATGGCTTCCACATGCACAACAAACCGTTGATGCTTGGTTTCTTGATGGTTTTGCCCCAGACAAAAACCCACAAATGTGGCAACCAAGCATTTATGCTGCAATGGCCGAAAGCTGCCGCGCCAATGCAACATTTGCCACCTTTACCGCGGCCGGTGCCGTGCGCCGTGATTTACAGGCAGCGGGCTTTACCGTCAACAAAGCCAAAGGGTTTCGCCATAAACGTGAAATGCTCTATGGCCACGTGCAAACATCCAATAAAGCACCTCAAATCGCCGATAAACCCATTACTGTCGTTGGCGGCGGAATCGCTGCAGCGTGTACAGCATGGTCATTAAGCCGCCGCGGGTATCGCGTTGAATTTCTCACCACAGGAATCGCCGACGGCGCGTCTGGGAATGCGCAAGGTGCGGTTTACCCATTGCTGCATGCTGAGCTCAGTCCGTTAACACACTTTTTCCTTAGTGCTTTTGACCATGCCCGCCAATTCTATCAGCAGGTAGCACCTGCCCAATGGCATGAAACAGGCGTGGTGCAATTGGCTTTTAATTCGGCGCGCGAGCAGCGCCATGAAAAAATTATTGCTGCCGATATATACAGCCCAGCAACAGTTAAGGGCTTAAGCGCCGATGAAACCCAGCAGCTTTGGTCTCATTTACCCGCGATGCCGTCGTTATATTATCCAAAAGCTGGTTGGGTGCCGCCCCATCAGTTAGTAGAGCAAATACTGGGCGCATGCGCTGAGACGGTGACGCTAACTGCTATTGACCCAATAACCGACATTCAGACAGATGCCGATGGCTGGCAACTTAGCACCACCACAGGCCAAAAGCTTCATGCAACCACCCTGATAGTTGCGGCTGGGGCGGGTTTAGAGCAGTTACTCAAGCCTTGGCAAATGACATTTCAAAATGTCCGCGGGCAGGTCACTCAGGTTAAAGCAAATGAAGTCAGTGAACAGTGCCCGGTAGTGGTGTGTTACAAGGGGTATTTCACCCCGGCACAAGATGGCACGCATTGTGTAGGTGCCACCTATGCGCGAAAATTTGACTCCGAACAATTTGCACAACCGACTGCGCAAGATACCGCCGAAAATTTGGCTACCTTGCATGATAATTTGAACAGCAACTGGACTGGGCAACTTGAACCGATTGCTGATAGAGCCTCGCTGCGCAACACCACACGTGATCACTTACCCGCGTGTGGCTGGCTAACACCTTCATTGGGCGTGTTGGGTGGTTTAGGTTCGCGCGGGTTCACCAGTGCCCCGCTATGTGCGGAGCTGCTGGTTGGGCAGTGGCTGCAAGAACCCCTGCCTTTGAGTGCTGACCTGATTAGTCGGCTTGCGCCGCAGCGGCTTCAAGCCGATCTAACATAGCTTGAATGTGGGTCATGTCAGCGGGCGCCAGTTCATGCTTGGCTTTATCAACCGATGCTTGCACTGCAGGCAATACCGCATCGGTACGAGCAGCATCATTCAACTCAAGTTGCGCCACCACTAAGTCAAAATGGCCTCGCAAATAACCACTGGCAAATAGCTCATCATCAGTACCATCTGTTACGGCCTGATCAAACACGGTTTCAAGCGATTGCACGAAATGATTAAATGCTGCGGATGCCATAATTGCGATACCTCAAAAAAGCGAATGTGGGTCGGATGATTTAGGCGGCGAAGCATATCATAAACCGATGATTTTCTGATACACTAATACCTCATTCATTGACGCTATCCATACGAGATACTATGGCTTTACGTATTGGTTTATTTTATGGCTCAACCACTTGTTTCACGGAAATTGCAGCGGAAAAAATTCAAGCTCAGTTTGCCGACGGTGAAGTTGAGTTGTTCAACATAAAAGATGTTCCCTTGCAGCAAGCTGAAGACTTTGACGTCATCATTTTTGGCTTATCAACGTGGGACTTTGGCGAAATTCAAGAAGATTGGGAAAGTCACTGGAGTGATATTGCCGAACTTGAACTAAACAATAAAGTGGTTGCGTTATTCGGCATGGGCGATCAGGTTGGCTACACCGACTGGTTTCAAGATGCCTTAGGTATGTTGCACGACGAACTCGCAGCAAACCCCGGCACGCAAGGCTGTGTGCGCATCGGTTTTTGGCCCAATCAAGGCTATGACTTCGCTGCATCGAAAGCGCTCACCGCCGGTGACGAGTTTTTTGTTGGTTTAGCACTGGATGAAGACAGCCAATATGAATTGAGCGAAGCACGTATTCAACAATGGTGTGCGCAGCTTAAAGAAGAGCTTGCCAGCGTTTAAGCTCAGCAGCCCGCGAGGCATCATCGAATCGTTGCGCGGGCGAATGCCCCCAAACCGGGCCTGGCCACGCTGGGTCTTGTTCACTGCGCAGTACCAAGTGAACATGCAACTGACTCACCACGTTCCCCAAAGCACCAATATTTAACTTCTCGCCCCGCCCGTGCTGTTTCAACAATAACGAGGCTTGCCGGATTTCTGTTGCCAACTGCTGTTGTTGCGACTCCGACAGCTCAGTAAATTCCACGCAGTTAGCCACCCTCGGCACCAACATCAACCAATCATAGCGCGCGTCATCGAAACGTCTTAGCTCACATAACTGCCACTGCGCCAGCAAAAAGCTGTCATGACCCAAGCGCTGATCTAACGTAAATAATTGGCCGTCAGCCGCTTGTGTCGTATTCGTGTGGTTACTTTGGGCAGCGAGTTTGCTATAACGGTTTTTTATCATTGTTCAATCCATCAAATTTGTGGGTCAAAAGCATGCTACGCATCGTTTTCATTATTGCTCTAACTCTTGCCGTTAGCCTGAGTGTATCACCGGCTACGGCGGCACCAACACCGCAAGCGAAGGCGCAATCGTCTTCTGCTGTCACTCAGTTTACTGCTGAGTTAACCGAGCATGAAGGTTTTTTTACCTTCTACCACGACCAAGCAAAAGGGAAAATTTATCTGCAGGTTCCGCGTCAAGCACCGCAGTTCATCTTCCAAACCAGTTTACCATGGGGTTTTGGCTCAAACGATATTGGCCTTGACCGTGGTCAGCTTGGCGCGACGCGCTTAGCCAGTTTCTACATTGAAGGTAACAAAGCATTGTTACTGCAACACAACACGCAATTTCGTGCCAATACTGACAATGCCGCAGAGCGCGCCAGCATCAATGAAGCTTTCGCCGACTCGGTGATTGCTGGCTTTGACATTGTAGCGACAGATGCCAGCGCAGTTATCATTGATTACACCCCATTTTTATTGAGTGACACGCACGGGGTTGTGAACCGCTTACGCGACACCAAACAGGGCCAATTCAAACTAAGTGCTGATAAGTCAGTGATTTATCCGGCGCACAGCAAAGCGTTTCCGGATAATACTGAATTAGAAGCCAAGATAACCTTCAGTGGCGAAGGCACGGGGCAATATGTGCGCAGTGTTGCTGCGGATGCGAATCATATTACCTTGCATTTACATCATTCGTTTATTCGCCTTCCTGACGATAATTATGTAACCCGTGAATTTCATCCGGAAAGCGGCTTCTGGGCTGAAACCCACAGTGATTATGCCGCACCACTGGGTCAATCCACCAAGGTGCAACACATTCCGCGCCACCGCCTGAGCAAAGACGAGCCCATCATCTATTACCTTGACCCTGGCGTGCCGGAACCTGTTCGCACCGCTTTGCTTGAGGGCGGCCGCTGGTGGGCTGAAGCTTTTGCAGCAATTGATTATCCGAATGGTTTTCAAGTGCGTGAGTTACCCGCTGGTGCTGACCCAATGGATGTGCGCTACAGCGTGATTCAGTGGGTACACCGCGCTACCCGCGGTTGGTCGTATGGTTCATCGATTATCGACCCACGCACCGGTGAAATTATCAAAGGGCACGTCACCTTAGGTTCACTGCGTGTGCGACAAGACATGTTAATCGCGCAAGGCTTGTTGGCGCCTTTTGCCGCAGACACACCAGAGCAACAACAAGAACTGCTCGATAAGATAGAAGCCATGGCTTTGGCCCGAATTCGGCAACTCTCGGCACATGAAATTGGCCATACCTTGGGTATCGCCCATAATTTCGCAGCCAGTGCCAACGACCGCGCCTCGGTGATGGATTATCCGCATCCTCTGATTAGCATCGACACGGCCTCTGGCGGCTTAACGTTAGCCGGTGCATACACTGAAGGCTTAGGCATTTGGGATATGCAAGTTGTTGCCTATGGCTATGGAAACGGCGATTTAGATAACGTATTAGCGCAAAATAAACGCCTTGGGCTGCAATTTATATCAGACCGTGATGCCCGTGCGGCAGGCGGTGCACACCCTGATGCCCACTTGTGGGATAACGGCAGTGATGCTGTGACTGAGCTGGAACGCGTTTTGGCGGTACGAAAAACTGCCCTGCAACGCTTCGGCTTAGGCAATTTAGCTGCAGGTCGCCCATTAAGTGAACTCAATAATGTGTTGGTGCCGATGTATTTATTACACCGCTACCAAGTTGAGGCTGCGGTGAAAATGGTCGCTGGTTTGCATTACAGCTACGCTGTTAAAGGCGAAGAAGCTGCAGATATTCGTCCGGTAAATGCCTCACAACAGCGTCGTGCCTTGCAGGTGATTACGCAGACACTTACAGCTGACACGCTCAGCCTACCCGAGCACATTATTTCATTACTGGCGCCATCGGCCTATGGCGAAGGTTACGACCGTGAACGTTTTACCGGCCTAACCGGGCTCGTCGCTGATACCGATACTATGGCGGCCAGCAGTGCCCGCTTTGTGCTCGACCTGTTGCTTCACCCACAGCGCTTAGAGCGTTTGCAACAACAGCACAGCCGTGTCGCAGCGATTCCTGATGTCACCGCGGTATTGAACCAAGTTGCTGAAGCTGCGATTGCGCCTGCTCAAGCAACCAAGGCAAATACTCTGACCCAGCGCTTAGCCTTTGAAAGCTTAGACGCAATAGTGCGTGCTTATCAGAACGAGCAACTTAGTGCAGCAATCAAAGCACCTTTGTTTAGCTTCTTGCAGAGCCAGTTACAACAATGGCAACAAGCCCCCGCATCGGCACATCGTGACTATGCGGTGTATGCGCTCACGCAATGGCAGGCCGGAAAACCTTGGCCATTGAAACCAGCGCCAGCACTGCCACCGGGTTCACCAATCTAACTCATAGATAACTTCGTACCCATAAAAAAACCACCAACAGACGTTGGTGGTTTTTTGTTTTTAGTAGCCTAAATTGCGCTGCTAACTCATGTATTAATCAAGCTGCGAAAAGAAGCTTTCTTCTAACCAACGTGGGCGTTCTACTTGATTGCCAATTTCTTGACCAATCGCATAGTTAATATTGGTAAAAGTAACCCCTGCTTCGTAGTTAATTGGTAAATCTGGCTGGTCACTTGGGCGGTGATAATGCTCAGCAAAGAACGTACCCCAAACTTCGCCGCCGTCTTCACCTTCAGTTTTTGATGTAAAGCCAGTCATCAAGAATACTGCCGGAACACCCTTTTTCACGAATGGGTAATGGTCTGAGCGTGTGAAAATAGCCTGCTCTGGCATTGGGTCGTCACTCAGCTCAATACCAAATTGACCCGCAGCACGCGAAACACTGTCACCTAACGTAGAATGCGTAGAACCAAACGCAATAACATCAGCAAAGTCATACAACAATACCGGCATATCCAGGTTCACGTTAGCCACAATTTGGCCTAACGGCACAGTTGGGTGATGCGCAAAGTAATCAGCACCCAATAAACCACGCTCTTCTGCAGTAACCGACAAGAACATAATTGAACGCTTAGGTTGTTGCCCTGCTTCGGTAAACATCCGTGCAGTTTCCAGCATTACTGACACGCCAGAAGCGTTATCCATAGCGCCATTGTTGATGTGATCGTCTTGGCTTAAGTCTTTCGTGACACCAATGTGATCAGAATGCGCGGTATACAGCACATACTCATCTTTCAAGTTTTCGTCACTGCCCGGCAATACCGCGGCAACGTTCGGGCTGGTGATTTCTTCATGACGCGACTCACGCTGCAAACGTGCTGTTACACCCAGGTCAAACCCCTGTGGCGATTCACCCGCTTCCAGTTGTGCGAAAATATCATCAAGTTTAACTGGCGCATTCACGAATAACTGCTGTGCAGCTTCGTGATGAACATAAGCTGAAGCCGCAATATTTTTAAAGGCTACATTAGGTTCACCATTAGGGTGCAACCAACGCACACTCGGCGCACGTTGATACATGATGCTAACTTCAAACGGACGCACTTCTTCACGTGCTGGCGTATGTAAGTTGATGATACCTACTGCGCCACGTTCAGCAGCGAATTTGGTTTTGCTGCTATTTAAGTGCGCACCCTCTTCGCTTGGCAAGCTTTCTGGACGGCCTGTTACCATGACCACAATTTTGCCTTCAACATCAAGGCCAGCATAATCATCGATACCAAAGGCATCAGAAACTAAGCCATAACCAACAAACACCAACGGCGCTTCAACATCGTCTTGTTCGCTGTATGGGCTTGGGCCTGTCAGAAACTGTTTTGGGTATTCCAACGCCACTTCACCGTCACCTGTGTTTAGCGTAAAAGACGCGCTATTTTCTTCTAAGAAGCTACGGCGAAATTTAATTCGTTGAAAGTAAGTGCCATCATCACCCGCTGGCTCAAGGCCAAGGCGCTTAAATTCTGTGGCAATGTATTTGGCGGCTATTTCATGACCTCGACTGCCAGTGTCCCGGCCTTCTAAATCGTCACTTGCCAAAAATTCCAAATGCGCTTGTAGCGCGACTGCATCCGCACTCGGTGCGGCAGTAGATTGCGTATCATCAACACAGGCAGCAAGACCAAGTGTTAATGCGATAACACCAATATAAGAAGAAAATCGCATAATAAACTTCCAGTTATGAATAAAATAAAAGTATCGCCGACAGTGTAACCAACCTAATCAACGCATACTAGCGCTTGCTGCACGTAAAAACTTATTGTATTGTTATATTATAACATTACATACGGCAATTCGGAGATCCCTAGCTATGGTATCGCAGTTTCGTAAAAGCCCCTTGGCATTATTAGTAACAAGTTTTGTCAGCGCGGCCACGCTTACTACAGCGTCAGCTCAGCAAGTCGACATTGAAGGTCATGAGCACGAAGATACGGAAGTTATTGTTGTTACCGCAAGCCCTTTAAATCGTACGGTCTTGAATTCAGCACAGCCAATTTCGGTGCTGGCTGGCGACCAGTTACGCGAGCAGCAAGCGCATACGCTTGGTGAAACGCTCGCCCACGAGCCTGGCATTAATGCGACCCACTTTGCTGGCGTTGCCAGCAGCCCCATTGTTCGCGGATTAGACGGCCCGCGGGTTAAGATCACCCAAAATGGTCTCGACACCGGTGATGTATCGCGCGGCTCGCCTGACCATGCCGTGACCACTGAAACCTCCGTAGCCGAGCAAATCGAAATTTTCCGGGGCCCGGCCACCTTGTTGTACGGCTCAGGCGCTATTGGCGGCGTAGTTAACGTGGTCGATAACCGCATTGCACAAGAGCTTATTGGCGGTACGAAAGGCTTTTATGGCACAACCTTTGATACGGCCAGTAACTTACGTGAAGCAACTGTTGGTTTCAGTGCCGATCACAACAACACCGTGTGGCACTTTGACGGCTTTAAACGGCGCAGTGACGATTATGATGTGCCTAAGTTTGTGAATGACGAAGGCGAAACAACCACTTCGATTGAAAATAGTTTCATTGACGCGCAAGGCGCAAACCTTGGGCTTAGCTATATTTTTGACAAAGGTTTTGTTGGCGTTTCTTATGGCCGACTTGAGCAACAATATGGCATTCCTGGTCACCATGCCCATGAAGACGAGCATGCGGACGAAGAAGTGCATCAAGATGAAGTTGCAGAAGCGGGACCGTTTGCCGATATGTGGCAAAACCGTGTGCAAGTGCGTGGCGCCATGACCAGTCCAACGGCCGGCATCGAGCGGCTTGAACTTAGCTACGGATTTACCGATTATCAGCATCAAGAAATTGAAGACAATGCTCCCAGCACCACCTTCACCAACAATCAGCACGAATTACGTATAACAGCCAACCACGCTGCACTTGCTGGCTGGACTGGTGCCTTCGGTTACCACTATTTCGACCAAGCACAAACCGCTTTTGGTGAAGAAGCCTATACACCAAATTCGGACACCACCAAGCACGGAGTATTTTGGTTGCTCGAGCGCGACGTGGCTGAATTCAACTGGCAGGTGGGTGCGCGTATTGAAGACGTCGAAATTAACGACTATTCGTTTTCGCCGCTATCAGCATCTGTTGGGTTTACCTACCCCTTTGCAACCGGCATGCAGCTTTCTGCGAACGTGAGTCATGCGCAGCGGGCACCGTCGGCCAATGAGCTATTCTCAAACGGTGCTCACCTCGCTACGCAAACCTATGAAATTGGCTTAACTTACGCGCTGCACCCTGAAGATGAGCATGCCTATCACCTTGAAGCCGCAGACCAGTCGCCGCAAGTTGAAAAGTCAAACAATCTCGATTTAGGTTTGCACCTCGACTTCGACCGTTTCCATATGGATTGGAACCTGTTTTACAACCAAGTTGATGACTTCGTTTTTGGTGAGTTTACCGGTATCAATAGTTTAGACATTGAACAACCGGAAGAACATGCCGATGAGCATGCCCACGACGACATCCATGATCATGAAGACGGCTTACCCGTCATTGCGTACACCCAACGTGATGTTGCCCTGTACGGCTTTGAACTAAGTGGTTATTACGAGCTTACCAGCCAACTTGAATTGCATGCTTTTAGTGATTTTGTTAAAGCGAAAACGCGCGATAATAATGAGAATCTGCCGCGCATTCCTTCGCAGCGCATTGGCACTGAATTGCGCTACGCCGCTGATCAATGGGAAAGCAAGTTGGGTTACACCTGGTACAACAAACAGACGTTTGTAGCACCCTTCGAGGACCAAACGGACAGTTTTGGCTTGCTCAATGCGCAAGTGAATTGGTTTCCTCGCGCCTTTGCGAATCATAATATTAGTATTTATTTAAAAGGCGAAAACCTCACTGACGAGCTTGCTTTTGTGCACACATCTTTCCTCAAAGATGATGCGCCAATACGCGGCCGTAATTTCAGTATTGGCCTGCGTGGAGAATTCTAGCGCACTGAGTGTGCGCTTTATCGCACTGTCACAAGTATTGCTGCAGGCTTTGATAAACTAGTTACGTACATTCTATTAACGAGACTAGGTCGCAATGCGCATTGCAGTCGTACTAATTACATGTGTCGCCTTACTAGGAACCAGCTTTTCACCTAGTGCGGCGGCACAGTCAGCAGCAACCATCGAAGCGGTTGAGGCGTTATCTATCGAGCGTATTTTTTCAGCGCCCAATTTAACCACCTCTGCACCACAGCAAATCAAATTCTCGCCTTCCGGCACGCATGTAAGTTATCTGGCTGGCTCCGCAGAACACCCGAACGTACTTGATCTATGGCTTTATGATGTACGCGAAAATCAACATCAACGCATCGTAAAAGCCGCCGACCTTACTGACCCAAACCAGAAACTTTCAGCTGAAGAACAGGCCCGACGTGAGCGGTTACGCGTGCGCTCAAGTGGCATCGTTGATTATTATTGGGCGCCTGACAGCACGGCCATACTCTTTCCGGTTAATGGCCAGCTCTACCTGTTTGACCGAGCCACCAAGCAAGCGAAAAAACTGACCGACGATAACGTATTCGCTACGGATATACGTTTTTCCCCACAAGGTAACTTCGTCAGTTTTGTTCATGACTACAACTTATTTGTTATCGACCGAACCACCAACAAAACCCATCAGCTAACTCAGCGCTCCCACGCGAACGAGCAATTCGCGACGGCAGAATTTGTTGCGCAAGAAGAAATGAAACGCATGACGGGCTACTGGTGGAGCCCCGACGAAACGCATTTGGCGGTCACACGAATCGATTTATCTCCTGTTGATGTACAGCGCCGTGTTGACGTGCATGCCGATCGCAGCGAACTGGTTGAGCAGCGTTACCCAGCCGCGGGTACTGCCAATGTCGATATTGACCTTGGTTTAATGCAGTTACCAAATTTTGAAGCTGAAACCGTGCAGAAGCCCGAAGTTAAGTGGCTGGGGTTAGAAAAAAACCACCCGGCAGGCTATCTTGCCCGTGTTAACTGGTTGCCGGATAGTAAAAGCATCAGCTACCAATGGCAAAATCGTGCACAGAATCGTCTGACGCTTTATCGCCAGCAGCTCACTGAAAAAGCTCCAGAGGCGATGATTGAAGAAACCAGCACCAGTTGGATCAATCTGAACGATGATTTGTACTTTCTTAATGACAGCCGTTACTTCATTTGGGCCTCTGAGCGCAGTGGGTTTAAACACCTGTATTTGTATCGCACCGACGGCAGCTTGATTCGCCAGCTCACCAGCGGTGATTGGATGGTCGACAGCTTGAGCCACGTGGATGAAATTACCGGCGTGGTTTATTTCACTGGGCGCAAACAATCGCCCCTTGAGCGCCATTTGTATCGGGTGAACTTGAATACCACAACACCTGGCCAACCCAGTCAACTCAGTACCCGCGCAGGCATGCACCAGGTGGTATTTGCCAGTGATGGCCGTAGCTATATCGACTATTTTTCCAGCGCGCGTCAACCACCGCAGGTGAGCCTGCACGGTCCTACCGGACAACGCATCACCTGGCTACATGAAAACCGTTTAGACCAACAGCATCCGCTTTCGCCCTATTTGGCCACCTGGAGCTTTCCGGAGTTTGGTCATATTAATGCCGCAGATGGCCAGCGCTTGTACTATCAAATTAACAAGCCCGCCCAGATTGCCGACAACCAAAATCATCCGGCGGTGGTGTTAGTTTATGGCGGGCCACGTGCGCAACGTGTTACCAATAGTTGGGGCGACTATTTTACCCAGTATCTGGTGCAACAAGGGTACGTGGTATTCAAATTAGACAATCGAGGCAGCGGCAATCGCGGTCGCCAATTTGAAACCGGCATCTATCGTCAATTAAGCATGTTGGAAGTTGACGATCAAAAACTCGGCGCGCAGTGGCTAGCACAACAGCCCTATGTAAACGCCAATCAGATTGGGGTTTTTGGGCACAGTTATGGTGGCTATATGGCACTGCACTTGATTATGCGCGCGCCAGAATTGTTTAGTGCGGCTGTTGCCGGTGCCCCAGTTACCGATTGGGCGCTGTATGATACGCATTACACCGAGCGCTACATGGGCACTCCGCAGGATAATCCCGAAGGTTACCAACAGGCCAATGTATTGAGCTACGCAGATGCGCTAGAGCAACCCTTATTGATTTATCACGGCATGGCTGATGACAACGTGCTGTTTAGCCATACCGCGTTGCTAACGCACCGATTGCAGCAATCGATGCTGCCTTTTGAAATGATGGCCTACCCTGGAAAAGCCCACGGTATTCGCGGGCGAGAGGCGAGTATTCATCGCTACAGCATGATTGCCGAGTTTTTCTCTCGGCACTTACGTTAACCTTGCTTGATACGTTATACTGAGCGCATCAAAACCCACATGGAGTGAAATCAGATGCGCTTTTTATCCCGCCGCTTGGTTATGCCAAACGATCTCAACTTCGCCGGTTCTTTGTTCGGCGGCCGTATTCTCGAGTGGATTGACGAAGAAGCATATATTTTTGCTGCATGTCAGCTTGACGCAAAAAGTCTGGTCACCAAACACATTGGGGCAATCAGCTTCGATACATCCGCCTACCAAGGTGATGTAGTTGAATTTGGTCTTGGTGTGAAAAAAGTGGGTAAGTCGTCTGTTACGGTTACCTGCGTGGTACGTAACAAACAAACCAAACAAAATATCTGTGTCGCCGATGACATTGTTTTCGTTCATATCGACCCAGAAACCCGCACACCACAACCGCATGGTAAAACTAAAGCAGAGCTTGATGCACTGCCTATCGAAACGCCGATTTAGTCAGGTTTCATCTAAGCAGAACAAAAAAAAGGCCGAAACAGTTGTTTCGGCCTTTTTTATTACGTTCAGTATTACTTATAAAGCGTACGAATCCAGCGCTCTTCAGTAATAAAGTTCCATGACCAATCGGCCCACTGTTCACTTAAACCGCTTTCAACAGCTTCATCTTCGGTCATGCCTTGTTCTTTCATCGCCATAACTTCGGCACGCGTTGCTTCCATCATGTCGACCAGACGAATCCAGTCATCACGATTCGATAGCCCGCCATGGCCTGGAATAATTTGCGTGTCCGCATCCAACTGTTGAACAACTGCACGCACGTTATCAATATAGCCTTGAACGTTACCGCCAGCATTTAAATCCACAAACGGGAAACGATCGACAAAGAATAAATCACCCGCATGAATCACGTTACTATTTGGGAACCAAACAATAATGTCACCGTCGGTGTGACCATTCGGATAATGGGTTAACTTGATTGACGCATCACCGGTGTCGACACTGTGCATTTGCTTAAAGGTCATTTTCGGTAAACCAACAGCATCAAAGTCGCTGTTGGCGGCCAACCGTGCGCGCACATTATCGTGCGCCACTACATTGACACCTTTGCGCGCAAACGCTGCATTACCGTCAGTATGGTCAGCATGAAAATGGGTATTGACCAAGGTCTTAATGGGTTGCTCAGAAATTTCCGTAATAGCGGCGCTAATTTTATCCGCCAGCCCTTTATACTGAGCATCAATCATGACCACACCATCGTCACCCACGTACACGCCAATATTGCCGCCCATACCGGTTAACATATACACCCGTTCGCTCAATTGCGTGGCTTTAATCTCCACGTTATCCATGTTCGACTGGGCTTGTACTGCAAAAGCTGCAAATAGATACAGCGCGCTAATAAAACCAAATTTCAAACCACGCATTGAGTTTCTCCTGTGTCAGTGCGTTAGCACTTTCTTAAAAGTGCTTATTGATGCAAGTAACAACCTGCAAAGCAAGTGACTGGCGCCGCTGTCGGCTTACCATGTTGCCAGTCTCCGCCTTCAATACCACTACCCGCAATGTCAACGTGCACAAATGGCAACGGGTGTTGACTATCGGTACCGTGTTTATCAAGACCAGCCGCAATCGCTAAAAATGCCATTGGGAACTGATGCCCACGTCGGGTTGTTGCTGAAGGCCCGTTATTGCTAGAAAGCGTGTCGTCAGATTTTGTCCGTGGACGCACAAAATCATAATCTTCACGACGTGACCAAGAGATTTCAGTCGGGTCGCCATAAACTTCACCCGCTTCCCATAGCTTTTCAGTCAATTCATTTACGCGTGCTGGACCGTTCGGGATCAATGCGGTGTAAGGGCCCTTTGCTAAAGCTGCGTGCCCGGTCAAGGTTGCTACGCTGAATAATTGTGGACGCGGATAGTTCGACGCTTCTTCACGTAAATGTGACAGCAAGTCGGCCAATACGAGACGCCCTTCTGCATCAGTATTACCGATACGGACACGCACACCACTGTGCGCCGTAATAATTTCATCGGCAACAAATGCATCTGCACCAATGCTATTACGCACCACGCCAAGTTCGGCCACCACATTCAATGTTTCCGGGCGCATTTCAGCAACCGTTTTAACAAATCCAGCTACGCCCGCGGCGCCGCCCTTGTCACGACTCATGCCAGCCATATGCCCACCGGTTTTAACGTCCGCACCACCCGTGTCATAGACAATGCCTTTACCGGCAAACATCAGCGTTTGTTCAGCTGCTGGCGCTTTATATTCAAGCCTTACGACACAGGGTTGATGACGCTCAACCCCTAATGAAGCGCGCGCCACGGCCATCAGCAATGGATATTCGTGTTGTAGTTGTTGCACATCATCAATCACAGTCACGCGCACAGGCGAGTGCGCAAACGTTTGCTGACAGTACTCGGCAAAGCGTGGCGGTGCCATGCGTTCCGGCTCAGTACCAGCCAGATCACGAGCTACTCGTTTGCCAGCTTCCACCGCTTCCAACCAAGTTTCGTCTAAGGTGCCAACAATGCCAATTTCTTGCACGGTCTCTAAGCTTTCTTCACCCAAGTGCTCACGCGCTTCCAACGGCTCATACAGCGCTTGGCAAATTCCCCAATACGCAACCGCTTCTGCTTGCCCATAGCGTGCTTCATTCGGTACGCCAAACACCACCAGCAACGGCTTCACAATACCTGCTTGCTGCGCAATGCGGGCAGCGGCGCCCGCTGCATCGGCAACGTTGCGCACATCGTCATAATCTCGGGTAAGTGGTCCTGTTGGTGCAATAATCAAACGCCCACCGGATACGTCCGCAGGCGTCAATAACGGCTGTTGCCCCACGCGTGCGTCAAGTTGCTGGGCTTGGGCTACAAATTCAGCAAAGTCATCCGGAATATCACTCTGAAAATCACCGAGTAAAATCACGCCGTCAAATTCGCCGCTGGCTGTTGCGGCATAACTTTCGAATACACGTACTTTTGGAAATGACATAAGAACCTCGTTGTTCGTTATTCGTTGCTCGTCCGTTCGCGTCGCCACTTGGTGCCGGTCGCGCTATCCTCTAACTCAATATTCATCGCCTTTAACGCGTCACGCGCGGCGTCTGCACGCGCCCAATCTTTGGCGGCACGCGCATCATTGCGTTCAGTAATCAATGCTTCAATGGCAGCAACATCATCGTTGTCACCGCCTTGCAAGAAGCTTTCGGCGGGCTGCTGCAAAATCCCTAACAAACCACCTAGATGCCGCAATTCAGCCGCATAAGCCGCTGCTTTGCCCGGCTCATCTTGCAAGGTCCGATTTATCTCACGCGCTAAATCAAACAGCACCGGCATCGCTTCAGGCACATTAAAGTCGTCGTCCATCGCAGCATTAAAACGCGCCTGATAGGACTCAGTAAGTGCCGCATCAATATCGCCTTCAGGTGCTTCGCGTAAAGCTGTGTATAAACGTTCCAAGCCCGCGCGAGCTTGATCAAGATTCTCTTTAGAATAGTTCAATTGTGAGCGGTAATGGCTAGAAACCAGGAAATAACGCACAGTTTCAGCATCGTATTGCGCCAGCACATCACGAATTGTAAAGAAGTTGCCCAATGACTTCGACATCTTCACTTCATCAACCTGCACCATGCCACTATGCATCCAGTAATTCACATAATTACTGTGGTTCGCACAACAGCTTTGCGCCACCTCGTTTTCATGGTGTGGAAAAATCAAATCTGAACCACCACCATGAATATCAAAATTTTCACCTAAATGGCGTTTGTTCATCGCTGAACACTCAATATGCCAGCCCGGCCGCCCATCACCCCACGGCGAAGGCCAACTCGGCTCTCCCGCTTTTGCTTGTTTCCACAATACAAAGTCGAGTGGATCTTGCTTATTGTCCGCAACATCAACCCGCGCGCCCGACTGCAATTGTTCGAGGTTTTGGCGACTTAATTTGCCATAGGCATCAAAGGTGCTGACATCGAATAACACATCGCCATCATTGGCTACGTAGGCATTGCCATTGGCAATCAAGGTTTCAATCATGGCAATGATGTCACCCATGTGACCCGTCACTGTAGGCTCAACGTCAGGACGAACCAAGTTCAGCGCATCAAAATCTTCATGCATAGCCTGCGTAAAGCGCTCTGTGACAGCCGCAATTGATTCATTGTTTTCAGCAGCACGACGAATGATTTTATCGTCAACGTCCGTGATATTCCGTACATACTTGACCGCGTATCCACGCGCACGTAGGTAACGAACCACTACATCGAAAGCGACATAGGTGCGTGCATGACCAATGTGACAGTAGTCATAAATGGTTACCCCGCAAACGTACAACTTCACTTCACCTGGCGTGATTGGCGTAAACGCCTCTTTTTGGCGGGTTAACGTATTAAAAACTTTCAACATGCACGGCTGCTCCTGTCTCACTGCATGACTACAATAAAATTAAGACTGACATGATAACGCAAGGTGCGCCTAGGTCACAAACAATGCTAAACTACTGCGCAAATTATATCTGTTTATATCTGTAAAACGTGGAGCACAATCGATGCAGGTTACCCTACATACAAATCATGGCGATATCACGCTTGAATTATTCGCTGACAAAGCCCCGAAAACCGTTGAGAATTTCCTCTCTTACGTACGCGAAGGCTTTTACGAGAATACGCTGTTTCACCGTGTAATTCGCGGCTTTATGGTTCAAGGCGGCGGCTTTAATACCGAAATGGTCCAAAAGCCAACAAAAGCACCGGTTGATAACGAAGCGAACAATGGTTTGAAGAACACCCGGGGCACAGTTGCAATGGCCCGTACACAAGACCCACATTCAGCAACATCACAATTTTTTATTAATGTAGCTGACAACGAATTCCTAAACTTCAAGAATGAAAGTATGGGTGGCTGGGGCTACTGTGTTTTTGCCGAGGTTGTAGAAGGTATGGACGTTGTAACAGCTATTGAAGCCGTACGTACATCGCATGCTGGATTCCATCAAGACGTGCCAGTTGACGATGTGGTTATTAAGAGCGCCAGCATTAGCGAGTAAACCATGACCACTTGGTTCATCTCTGACCTGCATTTAAGCCCAGCGCGGCCTGATATGACCGCGCTGTTCCAGCGTTTTTTGCAAGAACAAGCCAGTCACTCAGAAGCCTTGTATATTTTAGGCGACTTGTTTGATGCCTGGATTGGGGATGATGACACCAGTGATTTTGCTGCCACAGTGCAAGCGGCGCTGCGGCAGCTGACAAATTCCGGTGTGCCAGTGTATTTTATTGCTGGCAATCGTGATTTTTTAATTGGCCGTCGCTTCAGTGAAACGACTGGCGTTCAGGTACTGCCAGAACCCAGCATCATCAATTTATATGGTCAGCAGACGCTTATTTTGCATGGTGATACCTTATGCACTGAGGATGTTAGCTACCAACGCTTCCGTAAGGTAATTCGCCACCGCTGGATACAGAAGTTTCTATTAGCATTACCGCTGAAACTACGTATGCGCATCGCAGCCAAATTGCGTGCCTCTAGCAAAACCCAAAAACCTCTCAGTGAGGCCCAGTTACACATTATGGATGCCAATGAACACGCCGTGCGCGAAGCCTTCGTCAATTATGATGTGCAGCGTATGATTCATGGCCATACACATCGGCCCAAAGTGCATCACCACCGTTTACCTAATGGTGAAATGGCCGAACGCATCGTGTTAGGTGACTGGTACACACAAGGTAGCTTTTTGAAAGTCACTGCAGTCGAAAGCCAACTGATCACCACCCCATTAAACAACGACAATTACTAGCTCACCGCGTTATATCCGTGCTGGTACAGGCCCGCTATGAAACCGTAACTCGGTATCAGGTTGCTGAATAAGTTGTGCTTCAATGTCGCCAAAGAACGCAACGCGCGCAGCAATCGGTTGCCCTGAGATTTGCTCTGCCAATTCAAGATAGTCCTCAAAATGCCGAGCTTCTGAGCGCAGCAAGCTGTTATAAAATTTTCCCAACGCAGGGTCAACATGTGGCGCCAGAGCAGCGAAGCGTTCACACGAACGCGCTTCAATGTAAGCCCCACAAATTAACTTATCCATTAATGTCGCCGGCTCATGGGTACGAACATGACGCAACATGCCTCGTGCATAACGGCTTGAAGATATATTGTCATAGGTAATACCGAGTGCATCCATAATCTCCAGTACTTGATAAAAATGGTGCAGCTCCTCTTTTATCAGCATTACCATTTTATCAATTAATACTTGGCTATACGGGGTGTCACTTTTCGGGAGCATCGCTTTAGTGAGGCGTTCGTGGTCGGCCAACTCACGCCAATCCCCGCGTTTGCGATATGCAAAATCTTCATAGGGCTGCAACCAAGCTAGCAACGCGTCGCCACTTGCCTCATCTACTGCATAACGGCGAATCAATAACATTGCCGATTGTGCCGCCTTTAACTCACACACCAGGTGATCAATCAGCAAATTCGGCAAATTTTCAGGTTTAACTGCGTCATCTAGCCACGCTGTAGGCGTTTCACACTGTAAAAAATTGCGAATTGGGGTTAATAGTGCATCCACTGTTGACTCTCTCACCGGTAAACTTGATTAAAATTTAATCACACAAATAATTTATGGTTATTCTCAGCAAAATTGCTTGACTCTGCTGAAAATCCGACCAATATTGACTGTAAGACGTGCAAAAAAACGTCATTGAAACTATAAAAAAATCAGAACAATAACCGAAGTTGAGGAATGTCATGATTCTAAATCATATTTGGGGGCTCTACGCTCACCCGGTCGATGAATGGAAATCCATCGACCAACGTCACGAAAGTATGACTTTTGCACTTAGTCACATCCTGATTATTGCACTGTTACCCTGTGCGGCAGCATATTACGCGTCTGCACACTTAGGCTGGAGTATCGGCGCTCGTGAAGCTACATTCCTAACTCAATCCAGCGCGATGACAATGGCAATAGCTATGTACGCCGGTATTATTATCGCAACCTTCGCATTAGCTTACCTGATTCACTGGATGGCAAAAACCTTTGGGGCTGACCCAACCTTTACGCAATCGCTTGAACTAGCGGCCTATACAGCAACACCTGCAATCATGTCTGGTGTCGCGGCATTGTACCCAGAATTATGGTTTGTCACTATGGTCTTTTTGGCTGGGGTGGCTTATTCGGTCTACCTGCTCTATTCAGGTGTTCCTATTCTGATGCATATCCCTGAAGAGCGTGGCTTCATGTATTCGTCTTCAGTAGTTACTGCGGGGCTAATCATGATGGTCGTACTGATGGTAACCTCAGCAATTATTTGGACCAACGGTTTCGGGCCTGAGTATATGTAACTGCAATATGTTCAAAAAAACCCAGCTCACGAGCTGGGTTTTTTATTGGCGCAGGTTGAACACTACAACCTAATCACCGAGATAACGCTGACGCTTATGCGCCTTTAATCGGTGAACATCAACCATAACTAAACCATCAACGGCATTAGCAAAGTCTGCATCAACATTGAACCCTAAAAACCGCACCCCACCTTTCTCGCATAAATCAGCATACTGTTTAAATAGCGTGGGAATTGCAGCGCCCTGATGTGCCAGAAAATGCTTCAAATGAAGCAAGTCGTCGCTGTAATCGTCACTGATATCTGGTAACGGCCGGCTATTTGGCATAAAAGGCGTACGTGATTGCGCTAAATTATCAGGATCAGGAAAGTGGTCGCCAAAAAACTGTACGAGGGCATCTTGTGTTTTGCCGAGCCGTTCGCATGCCTCAACAGCTTTCTTTAATACCTGTCGCGGTTCAGCACGCGCTACCGGCCGCTGAGTTTTGAGTACGCCTTTTTTGTTTTGACCAAGACGATAAACATGACGACGAAACAGTTTTGCGCGCTGCGGCAAAGTAAGCTGTTCACCATTGAATGATTTTAACGGCACCAACTCGCCAATACGGAAATCAATATGTCCGCATTGCTGGCGAAACATTTCTTGCACCAACAGCAATGTTGCCAGAGGTTTGTAAAGCATCGATGCGCCATAAAACCAAGCAGAATTGTGCGCTTTCACATGGATTGGCAGTATTGGCGCCTGCGCGCGTAACGCCATTTTTAAAAAGCCTGTATTCCAATGGTGATCACGAACGCCTTGAGGCCGTAAGCGCGATACTTCACCGGCAGGAAACACGACTAAAGCACCTTCCGCTTCTAAGTGCTGGTAGAGCCGTTTCAAGGGTTCACTGCGCACGCCTGCAGTACGCGATTTAAATACTGGAACTGGAATCAGTAGCTCGTGCAATGGCTCAATTGCCTGCAGTACGTCATTGGCAAGAATTTTTACATCACTGCGAACGCTATTCACCAATTTTAGTAACGCTAAGCCATCTAACGAGCCGATGGGATGGTTGGCGACGATAATTAGACGCCCCTCAGTAGGGATGTTATCAAGCTCACTATCACGCGCAGTAAAACTAAAATTAAAGAAATCGAGCACATGCTCAACAAACTCTACGCCTTGTAGGTTAGGGTAAGCTTCGGCAAAACGCTTAATTTCGCGCTCGCACAATAAGCCCCGTAGCATCCACAATGCTGATTTATGCAATAGCTGATGGTTGTTTAGAGCAGGTAAATTTCTATTGAGTAATTGCTCTACTTCTATCATCGCCAATCTCTCTCTAACATGCATTCGTTTCAGCTTAGATAGTCAACGTGACAGTTGATTGGCAGTTTCATGGCAATTCAATGACAGTCAAGCGCACAGTGCTACTGTTTAAATAAGAAATCTGATAGGCTTGAGCGGTTTTTAATAGTTTACGCACACGTCAACATTGCCACGCTGTGATTGAAAGGAATTTGTATGTCAGAAAATAAAAAGAAGCTCAGCCTTACGAGCCGTATTGTGATCGGGATGGTTGCCGGTATTGTTCTCGGCATTTTACTCAAAGCGCTATTCCCAGACAGCACCATTGTCGAAGGCTACTTGACCAAGGGTATTTTCTACGTTGTTGGACAAATATTTATCGCCTCACTGCAAATGTTAGTGGTGCCATTGGTATTTGTATCCTTGGTGGTAGGCACTTGCTCACTCAGCGACCCAAGCAAATTAGGCCGCCTTGGTGGTAAAGCCGTTGGTTTGTATCTCATCACCACCGCCATTGCCATAACCTTTGCGATAGCTATGGCTGTGCTGGTACAACCGGGCACGGGCCTTGAGCTCGCCACGGACGCAACCTACGAGCCGACGCAAGCACCGTCGCTGGCTCAGGTAATTATTGATTTATTCCCAACCAACCCATTCAATGCGTTTGCCAACGGCAATATGCTGCAAATCATTGTGTTTGCGCTGTTGTTTGGTATCTCGATGGCATTAGTGGGTAAAGCGGGCGACCGAGTGAAAACCCTATTTGATGACTTTAACGAAGTCATCATGAAGTTAGTTATCATTCTGATGAACATCGCCCCATATGGCGTGTTTGCCTTAATGGCGAAACTGTTCGCGGAAACCTCGTTTGAGACCATCTTCAGTCTCGGCAAGTACTTCTTGTTGGTATTATTTGTGCTGATTGCCCATGCACTCATCACTTACCCGGTAATTCTGAAAGGTTTGTCAGGCATGAACCCAAGGATTTTCTTACGCAAAATGCGCGAAGTTCAAATCTTTGGTTTTAGTACTGCCAGTTCAAACGCCACCATGCCGGTTACCCTTGAAACCGTAACCAAACGTTTAGGTGTGCACAATAGCGTCGGTTCATTCACCGTGCCGCTTGGCGCAACCATCAACATGGACGGCACGGCAATCATGCAAGGCGTCGCAACCGTGTTTATCGCACAGGTCTATCTGGTCGATTTATCCATTGCTGACTATCTGATGGTGGTACTCACCGCAACCTTAGCTTCGGTCGGCACCGCAGGTGTACCTGGTGTTGGTATGATAATGCTGGCAATGGTACTTGGTCAGGTTGGCTTGCCCGTTGAAGGCATTGGTTTAATTATCGGTGTTGATCGCTTGCTTGATATGACACGCACTGCAGTGAATGTAACCGGTGACGCAATGGTGTCGGTTGTAGTCGCAAAAAGCGAAGGTGCATTGGATGAAGATGTGTTCAATGACGCTAAAGCCGATTTGAAAGAAAGAAACCTTTAACGGCAAGAGCGTTAATCGTTATTCGTACGTTCGCTTCGCTCACTGTTCGAACGCTTCGCTCTTCGAAGAGTGCGAAGCACGGACGAACAGCGAAGCGAACGAATAACGAATAACGAATAACGAATAACGGCTCTTTTAGCGAATTTCTCGCCAAATGAACTGCGTTAACCGGCTATAATCCACTACTGCATCTGAATTGCCTGCCATTGCTTGCTCCAATACCTGCTCTAATACCGGCCACAGCAACTTAGCGATATAGGTATCGGCGGTATCATCGGCGTGGGCAGGGGGAAGTTTAAGTAACGCCAAACGTACACTGAGTATAGGCTGACCTTGGTCAAATAGGTTCAGCACCACGTTTTCTAAACGCGACTGCTTTATTTGCCACATAATCGAATTTGAAGCGCGCTGCAGCACTTGCTGACGCATTGCAGCTTCATAAAGTGCATGCAGGTTCGATTGGCCCTTGCCATAGTAAGCAACGGTTAACTGGGCATCACGAGCAACCACTGAGTCGACCGCCAGACTATTTTTCTGGGGCGTAAGCCACTCCCCCTTCACCAACACCTGATCAGCTCGCAGAACTTGATTGAGGCCTTCATCAAGCGCCTCCACGCGGGTCGTTAAACGAATATCTTCGGCACGCAGCTCACCAAGTAGCGTAATCAATTCCAATTTTCGGTAGGCAAAATCAGCCCCGAGATGGCTATCGGCACGTTCTTGTAAAATATCGCCAAGACGCTCAGATAAGGTCTGTTCAGCGCTGGCGGGCACACTTGTTAACGCTAACGCCAAACTGATGATAATAAAACTTAGCTTTGAACGTGCCATACACACTCCATTAACGACGTTGATGCCGTTCACGATTTAACTGTTTCTGGTTGGCGTTCTTACGCAGCATCAGATACAAGGCACCGCTGCCACCATGATGGCGTTGCGCGCTATGAAAAGCCATAACTGGCTCCAGTTCACGCAACCACTTGTTCACATAGCTTTTAATCAATGCTGGATGCGGCTTTGAGTGCTTACCTTGGCCATGAATAATCAACGCCGAACGCACACCACTCGCGTGACAGTCTTGAATAAACTCGAACAGTGCAACACGTGCTTGGCGCAAACTATGGTTATGTAAATTCAAGCTTGCATCCAACGGGTATTGGCCAAGGCGTAGCCGTTTGTACACGCCGTGCTGAACGCCATCTCGCTTAAACGCAAGCAGCTCACTCGGCTCGACAAGATCGACATACTCCGTGGAAAGAAAGTTTATATCTTCTTCAAGCTGCTGTTCGGCAGCCTTGCGGCGCTCTTGTTGCGCCAGCGTGGGCGCGAAGGCAGTGCGAATATCCGCAACGTCCTGCCCCGCCAACGGTGTTACACCGGTCATCTCACTACGAAACAATTCAAAATCATCGCTCATGGTGCACCTCTACTGCGTAATGCCGGCTTCATCTGTCCTTTATGTAGGATTAATATGTTGGATTAATTTTTACTGATAAAGTTCTTAACAGCATAGAGTACCGCCGCAACGTTACGCCCAACACGTTCACCGATATTCTTTTTAACCACATAACGCACCAAAAACATATCATGGCTTTCGCGACGCTCTAATAACCAAGCATCGCTGGTTGTCAGAGAGTCAACCAAGCCGTAAGTTAATGCTTCTTGTGCAGTCCAGTATTCGCCAGTTGCTACTTTGTCAAAATCTAACTCTGGACGAAACTTACGAATATGCGCCTTAAATTGTTCATGTATATTCTCAAGGTCTTGTTTAAATTTGTGGCGCCCTTCTTCGGTATTTTCACCAAACATCGTTAACGTGCGCTTGTACTCGCCAGCCGTAACTTGCTCGAAATCAACATCATGCTTCTTTAGCCAACGATGAAAATTCGGTAACTGAGCCAGCACGCCAATAGAACCAATAATTGCAAAGGGTGCTGCCTGTATGTGGTTGGCGACCGCAGCCATCATGTACCCGCCACTGGCCGCAACTTTGTCGACACTCACAATCAGTTCTAAGTCTGCATCCCGTAAACGCTGCAATTGAGCCGCCCCAAGTCCATAACCATGCACGACTCCACCTGGGCTCTCTAAGCGCACCATAACTTGCTCGCCCGGCTCAGCGACAGCCACCACGGCATTCACTTCGCGGCGCAACGAATCCACTTCGTGCGCATCCATGCTGCCTTTGAAATCGATCACGAATATACGCTTTCGTGCGCTTGCGCCCTTTTGCTCTTTTTGCTTACGCTTTAATTCTTTTTGTATTTTCTTACGGTGTTTCTTATCCAACAACTCAAGCTTTAAGCGATGCACACCATCACGTAAGTCATCCGATAAACGGTCAACAACCAGTTCGCCCTTACGGCCTTTTTGACGCTGCGCTGCCTGTGCGATAACACCGACAATGAGCATCACGGCGAACACAATAACTGCTGCCTTCAGTACGAAAACCATTAAATCTTGTGCTATTTCCCACATCGTTTTTCTCCATAAAAAAAGGCCGACGAAGCGGCCTTTTTATTCATTCTTCGCTGTTGTTTATGGTTGCACAACATCTGGGTTTTGAACAGGAATAACCGTGTTATCTGTGCTGAACCAAACCGCAGTTTGCGTCTGCATTTCTTGCGTTGCCTCAGGTGAAGCCGATGGGTCAACAATTGAACCGTGGCTACCCGCCGTGAAGCGCACTGCACCAGAAACCGGCGTACCATCTACAGTCACTAAGGTTTCAGTTACTGCTTCTAACCCTAATGCCGTAATCAATGGCTCTGTACCTGCCAGTGGCTTATTCGCCACAGCATTCGGAATAACCTGATCAGGTAAGTTCTCAGCGCCATCGCCAACAACTTCAATTAAGTGCACAGGCGTTTCCGTCGCAACTAAGCTTGACGCGTAGTTGATTGGGTCAGCTGAGTCCACCACGGTTTGAGCTGCGAAAGCGAACTGCTCAAATACCGAAGTAATTGCAGCTTGCTCGGCGCCACTTAGGCTTGCCCAGAACTGGTCATAAACTGAAATCAACAAGCCTTGGAATTCAGGGTCTGTTGGTGCGACACCTTCAGCTTCTGCAGCTGCGTTAACAGCCGCTGCAAAATCAGCGCTTTGTGCATACAGCAATTGGCTCTTAATAACCGGGCCAAAGCTATTTGACGCCAACAAGAAGTTGGCAATGCTGCCACCTGGTGCCATGAACGAGCTACCCTGAACTGAGAACAGCGCAGAAGCGGCTTCTAATGGCCCAGTCATTGGCGTATTTGCTACTGAGCTAAATGCAGTACCAGCAATCGCACCCAGCGAGTGACCCGCAAAGTAAACGCGGTCTGCATCAATTGGAGCGTTAGTTGCATTCAAGCTTAAGCGCAAACCAAGCAAATCTGATACCGACTGACGTAAGTTGTCACGGGTCGTCAACAAGCTACCTAGATTCATGTAAGCGGTTGCTGGGCCTTTACCTGAGGTTGCATTGATAGCACCGAAGCCACGGTCACCGTGCAACGGATGGTCAATAGCAACAGTCGCAACACCATTCAATGCCATCATACCGGCTAACGACAGTGACGTTTCTTTATATGCGGTAATACCGTGTTGGAAAATCGCAATTGGCCAACCGTCAGCTGGCATGGTGATTGGATCCATACCCATACCGCCACGCACTGCATTCACAGTTGCCAAATCAGGCACTGTAACCACAGCATCTATGGTGACGTTAGCTTGTACCGCAGGTACTGGGTTGAATTTAGTCACGTGACGTTCTTCATCAACGCCTGGGAAGTCCATTGCTGCAACAGCTTCTGGTGTGCTCGCTTGTAAACATGCTTGCACCCAAGCTGGGATAAATGTTGCTGCGCCACCGCTTAACCACGTTGGGTCAATTGACGGTGTGTTGGTTGGATCAATGGCACCGGCTTGAATTGCACCAAGTACAGATACACCGCTGTCACATTTCGCCATCCAACGACCTTCTAAAGGTGCAGTTGGGCTTTCAGCGGTTGGCAACGGCGAGAAATAAGGCAATGTAACCTGGCCACCGTAAACCTGAGCGGTGCTAGACAGCTGATATGCTGGATTCGATGGGTCATTTGGTAATGCACCCGCCTGAACCAAAGCTTGCGCTGCGTTGTAACCTAACGGCGCCACACCCAATGACGGTGACGGCGTACCTGCTTGCGCAGTTGCAGAGAACTGTGCAGCCATCATGGTTTTTACCATGTAGAACGCATCAGCCGTTGATTGCGTGGTGAAGCTTGACGCGTAAGTTACGGTATCAGTATCTACACCATGCGCAGCCAATGCCGCTTCGTGGCTGTTGATTAAGCCTTGCAAGCTTTGCGCAGATGGATCAGCAGAAACTGGATCAGTGCTAACGGGACGTTTCATCAAACCATAAGTTTGCGATGCTTTTACCGTACGACCAAGTGAATCTTGAATGTTATCGGTCAACACAGCCAAGTAACCCGTTTTCGCTTTAAATGGCTTCAACGGCACCACTGCAACACCTGCAGGGCCGGTAGCTTTCACGATAAAGTCTTGACCATGAACCAGCTCAGCGGCTACCGCACAGGTTACTGCTGGGCTTGGCGCTGCGGCACAAGAGGCGCTCACGTCACTGCCACCCATGATGGTTTCAAATACACGGATTGAACCGGGAGCTTCAAGCGACGCTGCGCTTACAGTAACCTGGTCACCGTTTTCATCTGTTGGCAATGAAAAGCTGAATGTTAACGTTGAGTGCGTGCCCCAACCGTCTAAGCCGTTAATCGCAACCTGCGGGTTTCCACCGTCAGTTGGGTCGGCCACAGGAATATTAAGGGTACCGTCTACAGTACCACCTAACAAAATATTGCTCGGCACGGGTACCTGACCGTTTGACGGGTCAAATACAACGCGTGTTGCTGCTACTTGATATTCGGCTTTCACCGATTCTGGCGCATCTTCGCCGCTACCACAGCCGACTAAGCTGAGTGCGCTACCGATCGCTGTTACAAGCAAGAGTTTTTTCATGAGGCTTCCCCAATCCTTGTTCGTGTTGTTATGTATTGAGCACCTGCAGGATGCTATTGTTCGTTTCGCCTATCATCGCCTTTTTAAACTGGTACGACAAGACGTTTTAATTAACAAAATTTTATACACTGTCTGAGCGTAACTTGAAAGTATTTCTCAATAATTTATCTGCACCTGCTGAGAATAATAGCAAAAACCAGTACACTTACCGAATCCACATATTAATTTAAACGTTCAGTTAACTAGAGTGTAAGCATAAAATGAACGCAATGCATAATACCCAAAAGAATACCCAAGAAAATGCCCCAAAAGATTACGCGATAAAACCCGATTCACTTGCCGGTAAAACGATTTTAGTGACCGGCGCTGGCGACGGAATCGGTCGTGAAGCAGCTAAAACCTTTGCCCATTGCGGCGCCACTGTAATTCTACTCGGTCGCACAGTGAAGAAGCTTGAAGCGGTTTACGATGAGATCGTTGCCGCAGGTGGCCCTGAGCCAGCAATTGTTCCACTTGACATGAAAGGTGCGACAAAATCTCACTACCAAGGCATGGCTGCCACTATTGTTGAACAGTTTGGACACCTCGACGGCCTGCTACAGAATGCAAGCTTGTTGGGGGTGTTGTCACCGTTTGAGCACATTGACCACGACTCGTGGAACGACATCATGCAAGTAAACGTCACCGCACAATTCATGATGACTCAAGCGTTAATGCCAGCTTTGAAGAAAGCACCGCACGCAAGCATCGTGTTCACGTCTTCAGGTGTCGGCCGCCAAGGCAAAGCCTTTTGGGGCCCTTACGCCGTCAGCAAATTTGCAACCGAAGGTTTAGCACAAGTTATGGCCGACGAGTACGATGGCACCAATTTGCGCGTGAATGTGATTAACCCAGGCGCCACTCGCACCACCATGCGTTCAAAAGCCTACCCAGCCGAAGATCCCAACAAACTAAAGACCCCAGCGGATTTAATGCCGTTGTATGTGTATTTGATGGCGGACGATAGCATCGGCGTGAATAATCAATCCCTAAACGCACAGTAAAACCTGAAAGCGTTATTCGTGCGCTTCGCTGTTCGTACGCTGCGCTGCTCGTGCGCTTCGCTTTTCGAACAGTGCGCAGCACGGACGAATAGTGAGCGTAGCGAACGTACGAATAACGATTAACGCCCTTGATCTTTATAGGGTAGCCCCCTATACTTTATTCATCATATAACCGAGGTTTTAATGATGAAGCACACTGTTACGCCGCACCCTGATAAGTTAAAACAAAATTTAAAACAACGACTTGCCCGAATAGAAGGCCAGGTGCGAGGTCTGCAACGGATGGTCGAAACCGACACGTACTGCGACGACATTTTAAATCAGATAGCTTCGGTGCAAGCTGCTCTGACTGGAGTTTCTCGCAAGCTACTCACCCAACACATGCACAGCTGTGTCAAACATCGGCTCAATGCAGGTGATGACAGTGTGCTGGATGAACTAGACACCACCATTGAGCGTTTATTGAAACGCTGAGGAGATTTCTATGGCTACGCAACAGTATCAATTACAGCTAGCGGGCATGAGTTGTGCCGGCTGTGCTAAATCAATTGAAAAAGCACTGAATACGGTCACAGGCGTCACCTCTGTGAATGTTAACTTCGCCAATGAGGTCGCTGCGGTTGAAGGTGAAAACCTAGCACCTGATGCGTTGGTTCAAGCAGTGAAGGACGCAGGGTATGACGCCAGCGTTATTGACCATGACAAAGGCAGTGCTGATGAACCTGACCAGCGCGAGCAAGCACAGCGCATTCAGTTTATTAAATTCATTGCCGCAGCTATTTTATCGGCACCTTTGCTGTATAGCATGGTCGGCCATTTCAGCTGGACCCAGGGCATTTATGTGCCCGAGTGGGTCATGAACCCGTGGGTGCAAATGGCCCTCGCAACACCCGTGCAATTTATTATCGGTTGGCAGTTTTATAAAGGCAGCTACACCGCCTTGCGCGGCGGTGCGGCCAATATGGATGTGTTGGTTGCGCTGGGCACCTCGGCGGCTTACTTCTACAGTGTGTACCTTGCCACAACTGGCGGCGCTGAGGTTGCCCATCAAGGCCTCTACTTTGAAACCAGCGCGGTACTGATCACGCTCATCCTACTCGGTAAGTGGTTTGAAGCGCGGGCTAAAGGCCGTTCTTCTGCGGCCATTAAACAACTGCTAAATCTGCAACCCAAACAAGCCATTCGGGAGCTTGTTGACGGCACCACTGAGAACGTTGATGTAGCATCACTTAAAGTTGACGACTTGGTGCATATTAAGCCCGGTCAGCAGGTTCCTGCCGACAGTAAAGTGATATCCGGCGAAAGTGCAGTCGACGAATCCATGCTGACAGGCGAAAGCGTGCCGGTAGATAAACATGAAGGCGATAACCTAACTGGTGGCACGGTAAATAAAAACGGTTTCATTAAAGCTCAAGTCACGCGCTTGGGTAAAGACTCGGCGCTAGCACAAATCATCAAAGTTGTTGAGCAAGCGCAAAACTCCAAGGCCCCTATTCAACGTCTTGCCGATCGCGTATCCGCTATTTTCGTGCCCGTTGTATTGGGTATAGCTTTGGTTACATTTTTGGTTTGGGCGTTCTGGCTCGAGCCTGGCGATTATGGTTCAGCGCTCGAAGCAACGGTGGCGGTATTAGTCATTGCTTGCCCCTGTGCACTCGGTTTAGCCACCCCAACCTCGATTATGGCGGGCTCTGGACGGGCAGCGCAAATGGGCGTGCTATTTAAGCAAAGCGATGTGCTCGAAATTACGCACAATGTGACAACCATAGTGCTTGATAAAACCGGAACCATTACCGAAGGCAAACCCAAGCTCACTGATCTGGAGCTTGATCTAAAAGACACTGAAGAACTTAGCGAAAGTGACTTAAAAGCTGCTATCAAAGCGCTTGAGCAACAGTCGGAGCACCCGTTAGCGCAAGCGATTGTCAGCGGCATAGACGAAACAACCAAACAGCTAAGCATTAGCAACTTTCATGCCCATGAAGGGCGCGGTGTGTCCGCAAAAATCACACTCAATAACAGTCAGCATACGATTCGTTTGGGTAACAGCCGACTGATGCAGGACAACGATATTACCTGCGATACATGGCAAGAACGTAAAGAAGCATTGGAACAACAAGGCAAAACTGCCATGTTGATCAGTTGGAATCAACAAGCTGTCGGCATTGTTGCTGTTGCCGACACCGTGCGCGAGCATGCTAAAGAAGCCGTTAGTGCATTAAAGCAACGCGGCCTCAAAGTTGTCATGATCACCGGGGACAATCAGCGCACCGCCGATGCCATCGCCAAACAAGTCGGCATTGAGCATATATTTGCTGAGGTACTGCCGGAACTCAAAGCTGAGCATGTGAAGAAATTACAAGCACAAGGCGAATTGGTTGCCATGGTCGGTGATGGTATTAACGATGCCCCAGCACTCGCCTCTGCCGACGTCGGTATCGCTATGGGTACAGGTACTGATGTTGCACTCGAAACTGCGGATATCGCGCTTATGCGAGCTGATTTACGCAGTTTAGTTGATGCACTTTACGTCAGCGAGAAAACGGTTCGTAACATCCGCCAGAACTTATTTTGGGCATTTGCGTATAACACCTTAGGCATCCCTGTTGCTGCGGCGGGGCTCTTAGCACCTTGGTTGGCTGGTGGTGCGATGGCCTTAAGCTCTGTATCGGTGGTACTGAACGCGCTACGTTTACAGCGATTGCCGATTAAACGCGACAGTTAGCTTGTGTTTCGGCGCTGAACGCGCCACGATACATACTACAACTCGGGCTAAAGGCAACGAACTCTATGCTAGCTGTAACCATGGCGATGGCCGCAACAATAAACGTTGCGGCACTTGAAACAAAAACCGATGTGCACTGGATAGGCGTGAGTGCGCCAACCACGAATGTAGTGTGGTTGAGCGGCTCCAACGCCACCATAGCGCGCAGCCTTGACGCTGGCGAAACGTGGGACTTTTCACAACCCGCCTCAGCAACGCTCCAGTTTCGTGATATTGAAGCACTCGATGCCAACCATGCATATGCACTCAGCATTGGCGAAAATGGTGACTCCCGAATTTATTACACCTCAAACGGCGGCCGTGACTGGCAACTGCGTTTTCGCGCCGGTAGCAATCAATTTCTAAACTGCATTGCAACAGCCAGTTCTAACGAAGCGTGGGTTTACGGTGACAGTAAAGAAAGCAGATGGGAAATGGTGCGCAGTGCGGACGGTCGCAACTGGCTTTCTGCCAGTAATGTGGTCGACAGCCAGCCCCTACCCGATGAAGGTGGTTTGGCTGCGAGCGGCGGCTGTGTACGCTATAACAATAAAGTTTGGGCTATTGGTACTGCCAACGGGCATACCGCACGGCTGTTAGTAAAACGTAATTTTGGCATTCGTTTCAAGGCCATTGATACGCCGCTTCCTGCAGGTCCAGGAGCTGGTATTGCTAGTGTTTGGCCATTCAGTGAAACCCACGTATTGTTAGCTGGCGGTGATTTAAGCAACGCCGCTGCACGCCCCCGCTTGGTGGAATACAAAGACGATACCTTTACGCCCTTGGCTGAGCCGCCACTGGAAGGTGCACTTTATAGTCTAACCGTGCGTGCTAACCAAGACATGATTGTATCCAACCCCGCTGGCGCGGCTTATTTTCACGCGTCCGAACAACGCTGGCAGTCATTGAGCGACGCCAACGTGTGGAACAGCGCCTGCATTCAAAATCGCTGCTATTTAGTTGGCAAGGAAGGGTACGTCGCGCGCATCAGCTTCGATGAGTAAAGCAGTTCCGCCAGTTAAATGACTCACTTTGCAAAATCCGTGGCGGGCTAACACTTGTGCCGCTACCGCACTGCGGTGACCAGAGCGGCACACACAAACGATAGGCCGCTGAGCAAACTTGTCTCGGTGGGTGTAAATAAATTGCACCAAGCGTGTCAGCGGTACATTGATAACTTCAGCATCCACCGACAGCTCGCGAACTTGATGCTCTTGCTGCTCGCGCACGTCGACAACTAAAGTCTCTGGCTGTTTTAGCCATTCTTGTTGCTGCTCTAAAGGCACATCAACCAACTGACAAGCCACGCATTCATCGGCAACTTCACAAAGCCGCTGTACCACGCGGAACGAGTCATCGCGGCTAGCAAGTAATAACGTTTGGTCATGAACCAAAGACTTAAGCAGTTTGGCGTCTTGATGCTCACCGATAAAGGCAAAATCGACATGCGGAGACGGATGCTCTGCCGCCAACGGTGAACTCAACAGATAAACTGGCAACCGTGTGCCAACACGATAAAGTCGGCGCTTACCAACCGGCAAACAGCCAAACACCGGTGTCTCGCACTCAGCAGGAGCATCACAGCCACCAACGTGCTGCTCGGGCCAACCCACCGCGTCGCGCGCAGCGCTACAACCACTTGCGCATAATAATTGCGCTAACATCGCGGCTGGGCTATCAGGTTGATGCGGTTGCGTCGACAGCACAGCCCGCACTTTATAATTTTGACACGCAACTAATCGCTCAATGCGTTCAGCGAGTTCCGGAACAGGGTCGATGACCGCCATTTCCTTAGCCGCTTTATCAATCAACAAATAGCAACAGTGGGTATCAAAACGCAATTGCACCACGCCATCTAAATCACTGTCTATATCTTCGTTGATATCAGAAACCAGCAAGCATGACTGACGCAAAGCTTTAGCCGCATCACGAATGCGTTCACAAGCAGCATCAATCGTTGCTGCTTGTGTGGCGGGGCCAAATGACAAGCGAATGGCTGAGCTTGAACGCCATTTCTCTAACCCCATCGCATCAAGCACAAAGCTTTGGGTAACACCTGAACTGCATGCAGAGCCAGAGCTGACTCGAATATTAGCCGCATCAAACACGTCCATAATGTCGCGCGACGGCACACCGCGAACGGAAAAGTTCAGCGTAGTAGGTACCGAATGCTTGAAGTCATGATTTAACTGTAAGGTAGGAAACACACTACGCAAGGCCGCTAACAACTGGGCGCGGTAGGCTTCCAATGTTTCTTCAGTTTGAAATACACGTTGCTGCTTATCTAACAACAACTCAAACAGCGCATGCAAAGCAGCAATGCCTGGCAAGTTCTCGGTACCGGACCGCTGACCTTGTTCCTGCCCGCCGCCGATGATTAATGGGGTAAATGGCGCCGCGTCGCGCACATAAATAAAGCCGATGCCTTTCGGTCCATACAGCTTGTGCCCACTAAATGGCGCATAATCAATGGTGGTTTCAGAAATCTGTAGATGTTGCTTACCTAATGCCTGCACACAATCAACCATCCACGGCACCGATTCATTGTGCGTACGGATAACCTTCTCTAGTGCAACGAGGTCTTGCTTAACGCCGGTTTCATTGTTTACCGCCATGGTGCAAATCATGTGGGCAGCGCCAACATGCTCAGCAATAAACTGGTGATCAAGCAAGCCATTCTTATCAACCGGAATGGCTTTCAACTCCGCATTAAGTTGCAGTAACTTATTCCAGTGCTCAAGCGCTTGCGGCACCGCTTTGTGTTCTGTTGCACCATACAACAACCAACGGCGCGCACCGCTATTGGTGTTATCTCGCGCCGCAATTAAGGCCGACAATACCGCGGTTTGAATGCCTTCGGTGGCACCACTGGTAAAAAATAGGCGCCCTGCGCGCGCGCCAATCACCTGTCGCCCAAGGCGACGGGTATTATCAAGAATATAGCGCGCTTGTAAGCCAGCAATGTGGCTGCTTGAGGGGTTACCGAAGACATGTTCCATGACATGTTCGACGGCCTGAGCGATTTGCGGCAACACCGGTGTGGTTGCGTTACAATCAAGATAAATTTCAGCCGCTTTCGGGCGAATTTGTACCGGCGTTACCATTGAATCAACTCCTTGTTATTGGTCGATGCGATTTTCCTGCCACTGTTTTTCTTTGGCCGCGCGGGCTTCTTCAGCCATACGCGCTTTTTTATCATCGCATGGGTCATCGCAATCACATGCTTTTTCCATACCTAACGATGAAATACCACCACAGCTACCTGAAATCGATTTGCGCTGGGCTATAAAGCCCACCGACATGGCCAATACCACCACCAACATGATGACGAATACAGCAAAAAAAACGCCCATGTGGACCTCCTGAGCTACTGCTCAAATCGTTTGAATGCAGTACTAGTGTACTCTTTAAATTCTTCGTTTTCACGGGTAACCAGCAATACTGCCAAACCTTTTCGATTGGCGAATTCCAGTGCCTGCTCCGGCCCCATAACTGTTAAGGCGGTAGCATAGGCATCGGCATCCATGCAGGTTTCCGTAATGACAGTAACAGATACCAGATTGTGCTGAATTGGATAGCCACTTCGCGGATCAATAATATGCGAGTAACGCACACCATCTTCTTCAAAATAGTTGCGATAATCACCCGACGTTGCGACCGCGTTATTGCCTGGCTCTATCACCCGTTGCACCGCACGTTCAAGTGACACTGGTTGCTCAATGGCAATGCGCCAAGGCTGCTCACCAGGCTTGCTGCCCTTCATGCGCATCTCGCCGCCAATCTCGACCAAATAGTTTTGAATCTCCATTTGTTCAAGCAATAAAGCCACGCGATCGACGCCATACCCCTTCGCGATAGTTGACAGGTCAACATACAAATCCGGTACAGCTTTGGTCAATTGGTGGTTTTTGACCGATAAATAATGGTAACCAACTTGATCACGAACAGCGTTGAGTTCAGCTTCTGTCGGCACAGTTTCTGGCCGCCCGAGCGGACCAAAACCCCACAAATTCACCAACGGCCCAACCGTAACATCCAGCAACCCATCGGTTTCAGCACCAATTTCCAGTGCTCGGCGAACAACCGTCTCTAACGACCGCGACACCACGACTGGTTCAGTGGTTTGGCGGCTGTTAAACACCGAAAGTTCTGAACTCGGGTCATAGGTCGACATCTGACTATTGATTTGCTGCAACACACCATCAACGCGTTCTTTAACACGCTCTGGCGAATGATTGGGGTTCGCCGTCACATAACGAATATGGTACGTGGTACCCATGGTTTCGCCAGAAACGGATATTTGCTGCGGTACATGCGTGCACGAAACGAAAAAGGCCAGCCCAAATAGGGCTAGCCACACGCGTAGAATAAGTGAAACGTTTAGGTTAGCCACCGAGGTTAGCCACCAAAGTCATCCAATAAGATGTTTTCATCTTCAACGCCTAAGTCTTTCAACAGTTTGATAACGGCTGCGTTCATCATCGGCGGACCACACATATAGAACTCACAATCTTCTGGAGCTTCGTGATCTTTCAGATAGTTTTCGTATAAAACGTTATGGATAAAGCCGGTATAGCCTTCCCAATTGTCTTCTGGTTGTGGATCAGACAACGCAACGTTCCATTCAAAGTTATCATTTTCACGCGCCAACATATCGAAATCTTCTACATAGAACATTTCTTTCTTCGAACGCGCACCATACCAGAACGTCATCTTACGATCAGTATTCAAACGACGCAGTTGGTCGAAAATGTGTGAACGCATTGGCGCCATACCTGCACCACCGCCAACGAAGACCATTTCTGCTTTGGTCTCTTTAGCAAAGAATTCACCGAACGGACCAGAAATTGTCACTTTATCGCCTGGTTTCAGGCTAAAGATATACGATGACATTTGCCCAGGTGGCAAGCTCATATCACGCGGAGGTGGCGTAGCAATACGCACGTTCAGCATGATAATGCCTTTTTCGTCTGGGTAGTTGGCCATTGAATACGCACGAATCACTTCTTCGTTAACTTTTGACTCTAAGTTAAAGAAGCCAAAGTGTTCCCAGTCGCCACGGAATTTCTCTTCAATATCAAAATCTTTGAATTTCACATGGTGAGGTGGGCATTCAATTTGAATATAACCACCGGCACGGAATGGCACATCTTCGCCCTCAGGCAACTGCACCACAAACTCTTTAATGAAGGTTGCAACGTTGTGGTTTGACTTAACGGTACAATCCCACTTACGAATACCGAAAACTTCTTCAGGAAGTTCGATTTTCATGTCTTGCTTCACGTTCACCTGACAGGATAAACGGCAGCCTTCACGAGCTTCTTTACGGTTAATATGGTCACGTTCAGTTGGCAGAATCTCACCACCACCTTCTTTGATAACCACGCGGCACTGGCCACATGAGCCACCACCACCACACGCTGATGATACGAAAATACCCGCATTTGCTAATGCACCAAGCAACTTAGTACCTGGCTGGGTAGTAATTTTCTTGTCTTCATCATCGTTAATTAAAATCTCGACATCACCCTGAGGGACCAATTTTGATTTAGCGATCATAATTACCGCCACCAAAATCAGTACAATCAAGGTAAACATGCCTACGCCGAGCGCTATTAATGTCAAATCTTGCCCTTGCATCGACTTGTACCTCTCGTTAATCCGTTGCTATCGTTACCGGTGCTTCTTAAAGGGATACGCCAGAGAATGACATAAAGCCCAAACCAATTAGACCAACCGAAATAAATGTAATGCCCAAACCGCGTAAGCCGTCTGGTACGTCTGCATATTTCAGTTTTTCGCGTACTGCTGCTAATGCAACAATCGCGAGAGCCCAGCCAATACCGCTACCGATACCGTAAACCACACTTTCGCCGAAGGTGTAGTCACGCTCAACCATGAACGAAACGCCACCAAAGATTGCGCAGTTAACCGTAATCAACGGCAAGAAAATACCCAATGCGTTATATAACGCAGGAACGTATTTATCCAATGCCATCTCTAGAATCTGAACCAACGCAGCGATAACGCCGATGAAGGTTAAGAAACGCAAGAAGCTCAGGTCGGCATCAGGAAAGCCAGCCCAATCCAACGCGCCAGGCGCCAGAATGTTGTGATAAACCAAGTTGTTTACTGGAACCGAGATACCCAGTACCACGATAACCGCAACGCCCAAGCCAAAGGCAGTAGTTACTTTCTTAGACACCGCCAAGAAGGTACACATACCAAGGAAAAACGATAACGCTAAGTTCTCAACGAAAATCGCCTTAATAAATAAACTGATATAAGCTTCCATGGTCTGCCCCTTAATCCTTCGGTTCTACTTGTTCGGTACGGAAGGTACGCAGTACCCAGATAAAGCCACCGATAATGAAGAACGCACTTGGTGGTAGAACCAACAAGCCGATTGGCTGATACCAACCCCCTTCAGAAGCCAGTTGCATGATCTGATAGCCAAACAGGCTGCCCGAGCCAAACAATTCACGAATAAATCCAACAGTTAATAGCACCACTGAGTAGCCTAAACCGTTACCAATACCGTCTAAGAACGACAAACCTGGCGTGCTCTTCATGGCATAAGCTTCGGCGCGTCCCATAACGATACAGTTGGTGATAATCAAACCAACAAATACCGAGAGTTCTTTTGCGATGCCGTATGCATAAGCACGTAAAATCTGATCAACCACGATAACCAAACTGGCAATAATGGTCATTTGCACAATGATTCGCACACTCGAAGGAATGTGATTACGAATAATTGAGATAAACAAGTTTGAAAACGCCGTAACAAAGGTCAGTGCGATACACATAACCAAGGTGTTTTCCATTTTTGAGGTAACCGCCAATGCAGAACAAATACCTAGAATTTGCAAAGCGATTGGGTTGTTGGCAAAAATCGGTCCAAACAGAACCTCTTTAACTTCTTTTGCACTAGCCATTAGTTCAGCTCCCCTTTACGAATTTTATCAAACAGCGGGCCGTAAGCGTTATCGCTGAACCAGAACTGCATGGTGTTCTCAACACCATTACTCGTTAGCGTCGCACCCGAAAGCGCGTCCACTTGATGGTCTTTGTCAGTCACATTCTTTGTAACTTCCAACGCCACGCTGTCGCTTTCATAAATTTCTTTGCCTTCCCAGCTTGCAGCCCAGTTTGGATTCTGGATTTCGCCGCCAAGGCCCGGAGTTTCAGTGTGTTCGTAGTAGTTGATACCTTTCACCGTGTTCATGTCCGGTGCTACAGCCATAAAGCCATACATAGTACCCCACAAACCGTAACCACGAATGTAAACCACAACAGTTTCTAACTCACCTTGTGCATCGTTGATAAAGTAAACTTTAGCAACGTCTTCACGTGAGCCAATACCAGCCACATCTACTTTTTTATCCAGCTTAGTACCTAGACCAGCTTTCTTAGCAGAAGCAATTGGGTCATATTCTGTTGGGTTTTTACCGTCAACCGACTCCACTTCTTCAAGCGTATTCAAGTTGAATAAACGTGTTTCAACACGTTCTTCAAACAATCCGATGACGTCAGTTTCAGGAGTTAACAAACCTGCAGCATCCAAAACGTTACGTTGCATATCTAACGCTGCGTTTTTCTGTTGCAGTGGTTTTAAACCAACTGCTGAACCCGCCACGATTATCGCGCACACTAAACAGAGCGCGACAACGACAAATAGCGTTTTCCCAAGTGATTCGTTTTTATTAGCCATTGCGTGCCATTCTCCGTTTAATGTTTGATTGAACAACAAAGTGGTCAAACAGCGGCGCGAATACGTTCGCGAACAGAATCGCTAACATAATCCCCTCTGGGTACGCAGGGTTTACCACACGGATAAGAACTGTCATTGCACCGATTAAGAAACCGTAAGCGAACTTACCTTTGTTGGTGAATGATGCAGATACTGGGTCGGTTGCCATGAACATCATACCGAAGGCAAAACCACCAACAACCAAGTGCCAGTACCATGGCATTGCAAACATTGGATTGGTATCGCTACCGATAGCATTGAACAAGAACGCCAACGCAGCCATACCCACGAACACACCTGACACAATACGCCATGATGCAATTCTGAAATAAATAAGTGCTAAACCGCCAATAAGAATCATCAGGGTTGAAACTTCACCCATTGAACCTTGGATGTTACCTAAGAAAGCGTTCCACCAGAGATCCATGTCAGCGAAATAATCGACACCTGAAGCAGCCTGGCCAAGCAAGGTTGCACCTGAGAAGCCATCAACGGCTGTCCATACTTGCTCACCGGAAATTGCAGCTGGGAAGGCAAAGTACAAGAAAGCTCGACCGGTAAGCGCAGGGTTCAAGAAGTTGCGTCCAGTACCGCCGAACACTTCTTTACCAATCACCACACCGAAGGTGATACCTAGCGCAACTTGCCATAGTGGCATGGTGGCAGGCAAGGTTAAGGCAAACAGTACAGAAGTAACGAAGAAGCCTTCGTTGATTTCATGCTTACGCACCGAGGCGAATATTACTTCCCAAAAGCCGCCCACAATAAATGTGGTTGCATAAACAGGAACGAAGAAACAGGCACCGTAAAACATTTTGGTACCCCAGCCCGCGCCAGCGAAATCACCACCAAGCAACTGGAACAAGCCCACCTGCCAAATGTCAGCTAACTCGTAGCCGTTCGCCAATGCCATAGCGGCTTGGTTACCTACGTTGTACATACCCCAGAACATTGCTGGGAAAGTCATCATCCACACTAAAATCATGATGCGTTTCAAGTCAACGCTATCTTTTACGTGGGTAATGCCCTTCGTCACTTTGCCTGGCGTGTAGAAAATTGTAGCTGCGGCTTCGTATAAGGCGTACCACTTTTCGTACTTGCCGCCTTTTTCGAAGTTTGGCTCAATCTTCTCGAGGAAATTTTTTAAGCCCATGATCAGCCCTCTTTCTCAATTTCGGTCAACATGTTACGTAACACTGGACCGTACTCATATTTGCCCGGGCAAACGTAAGAACACAGTGCTAAATCCTCTTCGTCCAGTTCCAAACAGCCCAGTTTCTGAGCTTGCTCGGTATCACCAGAGAGCAGGTCACGTAGCAAAATCGTTGGCAAAATATCAAGCGGCATCACGCGCTCATAGTTGCCGATTGGAACCATAGAACGGTCTGAACCGTTTGTGGTGGTAGTCATTGCGAACAACTTTTTAGGAATTAAATGCCCCAAGTATGCGCGCGTCACTGAGTGCTGTTCTGCACCTGGCTTAATCCAGCCAAACAGTTCTTTTTGGTCGCCTTCAGCCAATACACTCACTTGATCGTGGAAACGACCAAGCCATTGGTGTGCATCATCAACTTTGTGACCATTGAGTACTGAGCCAGAAATAATGCGATTCTTGCCTTGCGACAACTCGCCTTTGGTCAGCTCACGCAAATTTGCGCCCATGCGGGTGCGCAACAAACGCGGCTTTTTAGTGCTTGGGCCACCCAAGGCCACAACGCGGTCAGTAAATAGTTCACCGGTAGTGAACAATTTGCCGTAGGCGATTACTTCTTGGTAACCAATGTGCCATACCGGCTTCGCCGCAGACACAGGGTGTAAGAAATGGATATGTGTACCAACTAAGCCTGCAGGGTGCGGCCCTGCAAAACTCTCGAGTTGAACTTTCGCATCGTCGGTATCAACTTCTGCATCAGCAGCCTTAACAACAAAAACTTTGCCTTGGGTCAAGTTACTAAGAACTTTTAAACCGTCGATAAATGCTTGTTTGTGTTCGTTGATAATAACTGATGGGTTCGCCGCTAATGGATTGGTATCCATTGCGTTCACGAAAATTGCAGTAGGCTCGGCATCTAGCTTAGGCGAACGACTAAACGGGCGGGTACGCAAGGCAACCCATTGACCCGAATTATTTAGTTGCTCAACCACTTTAGCGCGATCAAGGCTTGCCAGTTCGCTACTGTCGTACTTGGCAAAGGTTTCTTGCTCATCGCCGTCAATTTCAATGACAACAGCTTGCAAAACACGCTTTGCGCCACGCAGTACGTCTTTAACAACGCCGGCAGCTGGAGCGGTAAATTTAACCCCTGGGTTTTTCTTGTCTTCGAAAAGTACCTGGCCTTTTTTAACGCGGTCTTCAACCTTGACATGCATGGTTGGACGCATTCCCACATACTCTTCACCCAGTACGGCAACGGTGGTGATGGCTTGGCCATCCTCGATAGTTTGCTGGGGGGTACCCGAAATTGGGATATCCAGCCCTTTCTTGATCGTAATCATACGCGTTTGCACTACTCGTTAGGGAAGATTAATCTCACTCCAGCACACGCAGTTTGGTACGACCCAGCCTGCCTGCACTGACCAAATTCTGTCCATTTTCACCTAGGGCGCGCATTTTAGCACTTTTACATGCCAAAACAAAACCGATATTAGCTATTCGATATTAGATATTAGTAGGCATTGACCTTCACTAACATCTAATATCTTCTCGCCTTTTGTTTTGTCCTTTTCTAATATCAGATAGCTAATATCTAATTGCGCGTTTGCTGTTGTTACCAGGTGACTACTGGATCCACATCGGCATCATAATCAACGCCTTCAATGCCAAACCCGAACAATTTCAAGAAGTCACTGTGATAACCGGCGTAGTCCGCTAATTGGTGGAAATTATCTTGCGTCACTTGATGCCACAAGGCTTCCACTTTTGCTTGCGTTTTTTCGTTGGTTTCCCAGTCGTTCATAAACAAGCGCCCTGCTTCGTCAAGCTTCGGGTTTTCGCTATATAGCGCATCTTTTAGCAAGCGGTAGGTTTGCTCAATGCAGCCCTCGTGGGTGCCTTCTTCCTTCATCACGCCGTATATCAGAGAAATATAAAGTGGCATAACAGGAATCGCGGAGCTCGCTTGTGTTACCAAAGCTTTTAGTGATGACACATAAGCTTCCAGGTTAATGCCTGCATAACGGGTACGCATTTCTGCGGCCGCGCGATCAAGATCTTCCTTGGCTTTACCAATGGTTGCTTGCCCATAGATTGGCCAGGTTAACTTTTTACCAATGTAGGTATACGCTGTGGTTTTTGCGTTGTCTGCCAATACACCTGCGTCATGCAATGCAGCCATCCACAATTCCCAATCTTCGCCGCCCATAACTTTAATGGTCTGCTGAATTTCATCGTCATTAGCAGGCTCTAGGGTAATTTCAGACACTTCGTCTTTGTCGGTATTGTAGGTTTTCGTGGTGTACGCTTGACCAATTGGCTTCAGCGTTGAGCTGTAAAGGTCGCCGGTTACAGGGTCTTTGCGTTTAGGTGACGCTAAGCTGTAAATAACTAAATCAACCTGACCAAAATCTTCTTTTATTTTTTCAATCACTTGGTCTTTAATTTCGTTCGAAAAAGCATCGCCATTAATCGTATGTGCGTATAGCCCTTCTTTGGCAGCTGCCTTATGAAACGCTGCGGTATTGTACCAGCCCGCAGTACCGGTTTTCTTCTCAGTTGGCTCTTTTTCGAAACATACGCCCAGAGTCTTTGCGCCCGCACCAAAGGCCGCGTTAATACGAGAGGCTAAGCCATAACCTGTTGAACTACCAATCACCAACACGCGTTTCGGTACATCATTAAGAGCCGGCTGTTGCTTCACATAGTCAATTTGCTGTTGTACATGAGCCGCGCAACCTACTGGATGAGCATTGGTACAGATGAAGCCGCGAATTTTTGGATGAATTACCATAGTGTTATGTCCTGTTTTTTTTAAATTCGTATCGATACAAATGCCGGCTAGTGTAACCGACCACACGCGCTCAAGTGATCTGAGCTGTTACGATTCCAGTTTACTGCCACCACGGCACTGCGGTGACTCAGGTACTGCATGCAGTTGCTGCCATTCCTGCACGCTATACACATGCAGTGCGAGCGCATGAACCGGCCCTGCCAGTTCGTCCGCAAGTACTTTGTTCACCGCGCGGTGTCGCTGTAACAAACGCATGCCGTCAAAATCTTTGCATACCAACACAACCTTAAAGTGGGAATCATCACTTGGCGTACCATGCAAGTGGCTCTCATTAATGACTTCAAGATGCGCGGGTGCAAAATGCCGGGTTATTTTTTCATGAATGTGTTGCTCAAGTGCAGTCATAAGCACCTCTAAAGTTTAGTTGGCGTCCAGTGAACTGTAGCAGACGCTGTCATCACGCCCGATCTTCGCGAAGGCATTAATAATGTTTGGCTCAGGTTGGTTAGGGCGATAGGCAATGCGAAATATCTGTGAACCGAAGTTTCCAGATACCTGATATAACAACACCCCATGTTCTTTATATATGGCAATTAACTGCTGTAAGCCTTCGGCTCGGTTGCTGGGGAATACAGAAATGTCACCCACCAGGCGCCAGCGATTAAGCTCGTCTTGCTCAGCCATGAGTGCTTGATTGATTCTATCGCGACAAAAACTTAACTGTATGATGCTGTTTGAGAGCGCCCAATTGCCTGTTGGCAGTTGCAGCGTATCAATTTCATGTACCCACTGGGTTGCTTCATCCAGCGAATCATCTGTCGCACGGGGCTCACAGCCGGACAGCAACGTGAAGGTAATTCCGACAACAACAAGCCATTTTGCGAAAGCCATAGCACACCCATATTTGAGACAACGATATGACTTGGGAGTATAAAGGCTCTAGAAGGAATTAAAAAGCGGGAAGAACATCCTTGTTCGAAGGGATAACGTCATTCCATGAGTGCTATCCCTAATCCATGCAGCCATAATATCTAATTAAATGTTTCATTTCAATTACAATTTGGCAACAATTTATTAAGTTTCTCTTTTTAAAGTTGATTTTGTGTAAAAATAATTATTCCTCAGACTGTTCCGTCTCGGGGCTAACCAACGCCACAATCTGCCATCCAGCCTTGGGTTCAAATGTCTGGTCGCTTGAAAAAAGGTGACAAAAATCACGTTCATCTAGGGCGTAAAGCGGTAACGCTCGGTTTCCATAACGATCCTGATAATCGTCATAGTGAAACGATTCTGTGAGCGCGGTCGTTTTAACTTGCGCACCTTGGAAAGTTAGACTAGCCAGCTTCGAGAATGTAACGCCTTTGCCGAATAGTTTCAGACGCTTACGGTACACTTCTGGCAGTTGGTTGCGCGCTGGAGCATCATGATCAGTACTGTGCAACGCATAAATTTTATCTTCTGAGAACCAGTCCATAAAGTGCATCGCAACCACCGGATTTAACTGTCTATACGGCGATAAAATCAGCACATGGCCAATACCAGTGAGGTCCATATTATTTTCGGCGTGTTCCGAGGTTGGGTTACCGAAGTAAACCGGCAGATTCTCCATGCGGGCCTGCTTGATATGTTCCCAGTTGGTATCCGCGAGCAACACCGGAAATTTATTCTCTTTCAGCGACTTTGCAATCAATCGTGCTGTGGGGTTGGCACCGAAAATAAGGAAGCCACGCGCTGGTGGCTCTCGCAACTTAAGCGCATGCGCGAGCGGTTTTGCCGTTAGGCTTTGCAGTACAACGGTGCTAAGAATAACCAAGAATACCAACGGCACCAACAATTCGGCTTCTTCCCACCCAGCTTGCTGCAACTTCAATGCAAACAATGCCGACACTGCCGCAGCAACAATACCGCGCGGCGCAATCCAGCTCAGCAGTATCTTTTCTTTAAATGCTGTTTGGGTGCCTATCGACGAAACCCACACGCTTAATGGCCGCACCACAAAAATAATAATTGCCAGTAACACCACTGCCGGGAAGCCAAGCGAATTAAACGCGTCAGGTTGCAAACGCGCCGCAAGAATAATAAATAGCCCGGAAATTAGCAGCACCGATAAGGTTTCTTTAAACTCGAGAATGTCGTCAAGATCTAAGCCACGCATGTTGGCCATTACCATGCCCATAACGGTTACCGTCAACAGGCCGGATTCATGCTGCAAGGCGTTAGAGACAGCAAACACACCCAGAACTACAGCAAGGGTTGCAACGTTTTTCAAATAGTGCGGAAAGATACTTTTGAGCAAGGCCCAGCCCAACAATTTACCGCCGGCAAAACCAAGTGCAAAGCCCACACCGATAGTGGTAGCAAAGGCTTGTAGCGCTTGCGTCCAGCCCGCACCTTGACTCGATATGATGAACTCATACACCAATACCGCCAACAACGCGCCGATAGGATCAATGATGATGCCTTCCCAGCGCAAGATGTTGCCAAGACGCGCCAAAGGCCTTACTGAGCGTATCATGGGCATGATTACGGTTGGCCCCGTTACCACCACCAAGGCACCAAACAGCGCCGACAGCTCCCAACTAAAACCAATCAAATAATAGGCTGCTATTGCAATGGATACCCAGGTAATCACCATGCCAATACTGACGAGGTTGGTCACCATGCGACCGTGACCGCGAATTTCATCAAACTTCAGCGTTAACGAGCCTTCAAATAGGATAATCGCAACGGACAATGACACGAGTGGGAATAAAATATCGCCAAATACCGCATCGGGATTCAACACACCAAACACCGGGCCTATTACAATGCCGACAATCAATAATGGCAGAATCGCCGGTACTTTCATGCGCCAAGCGCCCCATTGGCATAAAATTGATAGCACACCAATCAAGGCTAACGCGGACATATTTGACATAAAGAATCCTTTTAAAATTTTCCAAATCTGGTGTTGATAATAATTCTCATTTGCGTCAAACTATTTGTAGGTACCAAATGCGAATCAATATCGTTCATTCTTTTTTTTCGATATACTTCACCCCATCAATACGAGGTATTCAACAATGAGTTCAACTATGTTGCGTAAATTATTCACTCTAACAGCAATCGCTGCAGGCCTCACTGCTACAGTAGCACAAGCCGCCACAGTTAACCTTTACTCAGCCCGCAAAGAAGCACTGATCAAGCCGGTACTGGAAAAGTTTACCGCAGAAACTGGCATTGAAGTACGCCTTTTAACAGGCGGTGGTGATGCGCTTCTTGCTCGCCTGCAAAATGAAGCAGCAAATACCCCAGCCGATTTATTCCTCACCGTAGATGCGGGCAACTTGCATCGTGCGGCCGAAGCTGGCGTATTTCAACCGCTCACCTCAGCTGCAGCCTTAGCAGCTGTGCCTGACCATCTGCACGGCACCGACAATTTATGGGTTGGTTTAAGCTTACGTGCACGCCCTATTTTTTATGCTGCAGACCGCGTTGACCCAAGTCAACTCAGTGGCTACGAAGACTTGGCCAAGCCGCAGTGGAATAACAAAGTATGCATTCGCTCGTCAGACAACATTTACAACCAATCGCTTACCGCCGCTTTAATTGAACATTGGGGCGAAGAGAAAACCGAAGCCTGGGCGAAAGGTTTAGTGGCAAACTTGGCCAAACCGCCAGTAGGTGGCGATCGTGATCAACTGAAAGCCGCAGCCGCTGGTGTTTGTGACCTTGCCGTAGCAAACACTTACTACTTTGGCTTAATGCAAACCGGTGACGATGCTGAACAACGCGAAGCCGCCAGTAAACTTAAAATCTTCTGGCCAAATAAAGATGAATTCGGCACTCACGTCAATGTATCGGGTATTGGCTTAACCAAACACGCCAAGAACAAAGCTGAAGCAGAGCAACTCATCGAGTTCTTATTATCAGCTGAATCACAAGCTTGGTACGCAGCCACCAACAATGAATACCCCGCTGTTGAAGGCGTTGAGTGGAGCGAAACCCTGCAAGCGTGGGGCGAGTTTAAAGCCGATGATTTGTCGATGACATTTCTTGGCGAAAACAATGCCGCTGCAGTTAAATTAATGAATCGTGCTGGCTGGCGTTAATGGGTTTTAATTTGTGGCGCCAATTTACTTTGGTCTTAACGGCCGTCGTTATCGGCGTGCCGTTATTGGTCATTTGTTGGTCGGTGCTGCAATTATTAGGTGGGGGCGATACCTCCACCTTAACTCATTTATGGGCCACGGTTGTGCCCGAGTACATTCGCAACTCAGTGTTGCTGTTGCTCGGTGTCGCAGCCGGTGTAATCAGTATTGGTGTGAGTACCGCTTGGCTGACTACCGCATGTCGCTTTCCCGGGCAGCGTTTCCTAAGTTGGGCGCTGCTGTTACCGCTCGCCATGCCAGCTTACATTACCGCCTACACCTACACCGGCATGCTCGACTTCGCTGGCCCCGTACAAAGCACGCTGCGTGACTGGTTTGGTTGGGGCTATGGCGACTACTGGTTTCCACAAGTTCGCAGCTTAAGCGGCGCCATACTCGTATTGAGTTTGGTATTATTTCCTTATGTTTACTTAATCACCCGCGCTACGTTCATCCAGCAATCGGCAACCACCTTAGAAGCAGGTCGCAGTTTAGGCCTTAACCCGTGGCAATGCTTTTTACGGCTAGCGCTGCCCCTGGCGCGCCCAGCCATAGTAACTGGCACCACGCTGGCATTGATGGAAACCCTCGCCGATTACGGTACGGTGCAATATTTCGGTGTCACCACCTTTACCACCGGCATTTTTCGCACGTGGTACGGGTTGGGCGATTTGCAAGGCGCATTGCAACTGGCGGGCATGCTACTGGTTGCGGTAATTCTATTAATTTTTATCGAACGCTGGTCGCGTAGCCAAGCGCGCTATGACCAGCGTAGCAATCGCCCTGCTCCACCTTTTCAACTGACAGGCTGGAAAGCCATCGCAGCGAGTATTGCCTGCTGGTTGCCACTAGTATTTGGCTTCTTACTGCCCGCACTGCAGCTGGCCAGCTGGTCGCTTGAACGGCGCGAAGTATGGGCCGATAGCGCCTTTTGGCAGCTCACATTCAACAGTTTTGGGCTCGCTGTTCTCGCTGCTGTTTTGGTGGTCATTATGGCCTTGTGGCTGGCTTATGGTCGGCGCCAATTACCCACCCGAATTGTCCGCACCAGCGTCGCCTTCGCAGGGTTAGGTTATGCTATTCCGGGGCTTGTTATCGCGGTTGGCTTAATGGTGTTTTTAACCACATTGGATCACGGCATTATCGCGCTCAGCAAGGCATGGTTTGACTACAATCCAGGCCTACTGCTTTCAGGCACCTTGTTCGCCCTGCTGTTTGCCTACAGTGTTCGCTTTTTAAGTGTGTCACTGCAAACCATTAATGCTGGCTTAGGTGAAATTCGCCCCAGCATGGACGAAGCCGCGCGTATTCAAGGCTACTCGCCGCTGCAAGTGCTGCGTAAAATACATTTGCCACTGCTGCGCCCCAGCGTTCTCACCGCGCTCATTTTAGTGGGCGTAGATGTGCTAAAAGAGCTGCCCGCAACGCTGGTACTGCGACCTTTTGATTTTAATACGTTAGCCGTTCGCGCATACGAAATGGCTGGCGACGAGCGGCTGCCCGATGCTGGCCCACCGGCTTTGATGATGGTTTTAGTTGGCTTAATTCCAGTTATTTTATTGTCACGCGCTATGTTAAAGTCGCAACAATCTGCGCTGAAGGAGCAAGAGTTTGTCCCGGTTACAGCTTGATAAAATTCATATTAGCTTTGGCGCCGCACACATTGTTAACGGCGTCAGCTTACAACTTGAGCAAGGCGAAATTGGCTGTCTTCTGGGGCCAAGCGGCTGTGGTAAAACCACATTGTTACGCGCAATAGCCGGCTTTCAAAGCCTGCAGGTTGGCAGCATCAGCATTGACAACAATACCGTTTCAGAAAGTAACAAAACCGTGCCACCAGAACAGCGTGGTGTCGGTATGGTATTCCAGGACTTTGCGTTATTTCCGCATCTGAATGTGGCCGATAACATTAGCTTTGGCATGCGCAAGGCCAGCTCAACCGAACGCCGTAAACGCGTTGATGAATTGCTTGACCGCATTGGCCTACCCGGTTATCACAAACGGTTCCCACATGAATTATCCGGCGGCCAGCAACAGCGTATCGCATTAGCCAGAGCCTTAGCGCCCAAGCCCGGATTACTCCTACTCGACGAGCCATTCTCGAGCCTCGACGCCGAATTGCGTGAACGCTTGGCCGTGGAAGTTCGCGAGTTATTAAAAAATGAAGGCATTACTGCGTTGCTGGTTACCCACGACCAACAAGAAGCCTTCGCCATGGCTGACAAAGCCGGTGTGATGTATCAGGGTGAGTTATTGCAGTGGGACACGCCGTATCAACTGTACCACCAACCGCGCCATCAATTAGTGGCCGACTTCATTGGTCACGGTGTGTTATTACAAGGCACCGTCAATACCCAGGGCTCGCTGGCATCGCCACTAGGTATGCTTGAACACCCAAGCCTTATGCAGGTAGCCGGTGGCACGCCGGTAAGCTTTCTAGTGCGCCCTGATGACATCGTGCCAGACCCTGAGTCACGCTTGCGCGGCAAGATCAAGGCCCGTGGTTTTCGTGGTGCGCACAACCTCTACACGGTGCAGCTAAGCAGTGGTATTGAATTGCTCACTTTGAGTCCGTCGCATGAAGTACTTGACGTTGGCGCAGATATTGGCCTGCGCGCAGAGTTTGACCATCTCGTCGTATTCGCAGCAGATCACTGCGAACTACCCGGTTTTCACGAGCAAGCACCTACAGTGCAGCCGTTACCGAGCGTTTTACCAAAATCGCAGTCGGCGTAACAGCAAAAACTCGATAACCGCGATGATAAGCAACGCGCCGCTAAATATCCAAAACGCGTTGCTGTCATCAACACCCGGCATGCCACCAATATTAATTCCAAACAACCCAGTTAAAAAACTGATTGGCAAGAACACCCCTGCAACCATCGATAACCAATAGGTGTTGCGGTTCATTTTTTCAGCCAAATCTTGATGCAGGTGCTCGCGCAGCATCCACACCTGTTCCAGCAACATTTCCATGTTTTCAAGTTCACGATGGGTGTTGTCACGCTCGTTCAGTAACCACTGCGCCCACTCCGCATCAAACCATTTCGGCCCGTCTGCAGCCAGCTTGTCTAATGCCGTTAACTGGGGGCGCACAAAGCGCGTTAACCGTAACAAGCGCCGGTGCAGATTCGTCAGCGCACGCTGACGGTCACTGGTGGTGCCACGCTCATCGTCTTCAAGCCGTTCCATTTCCGCTTCAATGTTATCTTGCAGCAACTCAATGTTATTGGTCATTTCATCAACCAGCTGCAAAATAAAGTCAGGTAAAGACTGCGGCCCCTGTTGCGTTTCAAGCAAGCCTTGAATGAGTCGTACCGCAGTAACAGGACGGCGACGGAAGCTATAGAGATTGCCTTTGAAATACAAAATACGCAGACTTATCATGTCTTCCGGCTTATCACCGTCGGCTTTATTCACGCCCCGTAATATCAACAGAAAACCGTCATTGATTCGATCAAACCGCGGCCGCGTGTCCTCTTCCAAAACCGCATCTATAACAGGATCAGGAATACCCGACTGTTCCAGCCACGCAGATAATCCGGCAATATTGCGTTGAAAATGAAACCAACTGTTTTGGCGTGTATGAAACGCATCGTGAATCGGTTCTGCTGGATGACTGCTGAAATCCCAGCTGTCGATCATAAATTCTGGGCGTGCTAACTGCTTGTCCGTCATGCCTAAATTCCTCTTCATTCGAATATAATCAGTCTAGACGTTCACAAGGTGCATTCACAAGTACTATCAATTCGCGCTAAAATATTGACCAACTTCAAAAAAATACCAAGGAATATTATGTTGCTTGCCATTGCTGCGATTATTTTTGGCCTCGCGTTATTAGTCTGGAGCGCGGATCGCTTTGTTGAAGGCGCAGCCGCTACCGCCAATCACTTAGGCATGCCAGCACTGCTTATCGGCATGGTGATTATCGGGTTTGGTACTTCCGCGCCTGAAATGGTGGTATCGGCACTCGCTTCTTCGCAAGGAAATCCTGGGCTAGCGCTCGGAAACGCGTACGGCTCCAACATCACCAATATAGCCTTAATTCTTGGTATCACCGCGGTGCTTGCCCCTATTTCTGTCGCCAGCCAAGTATTAAAGCGCGAAGCGCCGATGCTTATTGCCATCACATTATTATCCGCTTGGCCACTGATGGACGGCGTCATTACCGAACTCGAGGCTTGGGTGTTATTGGCAATCTTCGCCAGTTATCTTGGGTGGAGCATTTACCAAGGTATGACCGGCAGCACTGACGTACTCAGTACTGAGTACGATCAAGAGATAAAAGCTTCGGCCATGCCAATCGGCCGCGCGGTCACTTGGCTTGTAGTTGGTTTGATCTTACTGATTATAAGTTCACGTATACTCGTTTGGGGCGCAGTTGATATCGCTACTGCGCTTGGCGTAAGTGACTTGATTATTGGTTTAACTGTGGTCGCTATTGGCACCTCGTTACCTGAATTGGCATCGGCCATTGCCGCAGTGCGCAAAAACGAACATGACTTAGCACTGGGTAATGTCATCGGCTCCAACATGTTTAACACCCTTGCGGTAGTAGGTATCGCCGGTGCGATAACACCTATTTCACTTGAACCCTTAGTGTTGCAACGCGATTGGTTGGTGATGACAGTGCTTACGTTCTTGTTGCTGATTTTTGCGTTTCGCCCAAATAACCGCCCGAATCGAATCAATCGCATTCATGGCGGAATATTTATCGCCTGTTACATTGGTTACACGGTGTACTTGCTGCAAACAGGATTTAACGTATGAATTTAATCTCGCAATATACGGCGCAGCGGCTTGGCTTTGCAGGCCTAATCCCGTTTATTGCGCTGACGCTGGTGGCGCTGCTCGATCTCAACGGCGAGCTCGCCATACGTTTATTTATAATCTACAGCGCAATCATTTTTAGCTTCCTTGGTGGAATTCACTGGGGCTTGTGCATGGCCGATGCCGACAACGACCAGCGGCGCGCATTGCAGTGGAGCATGCTGCCCTCAGTGGCAGGCTTTGGCATTTTACTCATTGCCGCCCTGCCATTATGCTGCGACTACACGCTCGCCTTCTTGAGCATTCTGGCACTACTGCACTTGTTTTGGCTCAACTACGAACGCAGAAAGCTAGCAGAGCACAGCTGGTACCTAGAGCTCCGTAGCCGCCTCACGTTCACCGTTGTAGCGCTGCACGTCATCCTAATCATCATAAGCATTTAAGTGAAAACCGTTATTCGTGCGCTTTGCTGCTCGTGCGTTCGCTCCGCTCACTGTTAGTACGTGCTGCGCACTGTTCGTAATGATTTTCCGAATAGCGCAGCGCACGAACAGCAAAGCGCACGAGTAACGAATAACGCTCTTTTCTTTTCGCTATTGCGAATCGTTCTTGTTTGCGTTATCATTAGCTCAGTAACTATACGGAGCTATCTATGTACGTTTGTCTTTGTAAAGGCGTCACGGATAAAACGATTCGCCGCGCCGTCGATGACGGCCTCAGCAGCATGCGCGAGCTACGCCAGCAATATGGTGTGGGTACGCAGTGTGGTTGCTGTACACAATGTGCGAAAAGTATCGTCAAAGACGCAGTTGCCGAGCGCAATGCCCGACTCAAATCTGAAACTTTATTGCCAATCGAGGTGTGCTACGCTTAAGCTGTTAAAAAAATAGCAGCAAGGAGTAGTACCCATGAAAGGTGACAGCAAAGTTCTGCAAGAGCTCAATCGCATACTTACCCGCAAGCTCACAGCCATTAACCAATATTTCCTACACGCCCGCATGTACAAAAACTGGGGCTTTGGTGAGCTAAATAGCACCATCTATAAAGCCTCAATTTATGAAATGAAACACGCCGATGACATCATTGAGCGCATTTTATTTCTTGGTGGCCTGCCTAACTTGCAAGATCTCGGCAAACTCTACATTGGCGAAGACCCGCACGAAATGCTGCAACTCGATCACAAAGTGCAACTCGATGATGTGGTTGAAATTCGCAAGGCAATCAAAACGTGCGAAAGCGCTCAAGACTATGTCAGCCGTGATGAGTTGACGGAAATTCTCGAACAACAAGAAGAACAACTGGATTGGCTTGAAACCCAACTGGATCTGGTTGAGAAAATTGGCATTGCTAATTACTTGCAAACCAAGTTAGACGCATAAAGGAGCAGCTATGAGTCTTGACCATCAGGCCATTATTGAACAATTAAATCGACTATTGGCGTTCGAACTCACTTCGATTGACCAGTACACAGCGCATTCGCGCGAATACGAAGACATGGGCTTTGATAAACTCTACGAGCGCATTAATCATGAGGTAGATGACGAGCGCGGCCATGCCGACTTGCTCATTCGTCGCATATTATTTTTAGGTGGCCAACCGAATATGAATGGCCGCGAACAACACACCATCGCTCACGATGTGCCAACCATGCTGGCCAATGACTTGCAGCTTGAGTACAACAACGCGAAAACCTTGCGTGAAGTGATTAACTTTTGCGAACAAGCCGGCGACTTTGTTAGCCGCGACATGCTGGTTGGGATTTTAAAAGATACCGAAGAAGATCATGCTTATTGGCTGCGTCAGCAACTTGAGCTCATTGATAAGTTGGGGCTACCACTGTATTTACAGGCACAAGTGAGATAACCACAGATGGACGAATTTTTGGCAGAAGTGCGCCAGCTCTTTAGTTGGCTCAACACTGAGCTGTTTAAAGTGGGCGAAACCGCAATTACGTACGGGTCATTTTTCCGTGTTCTGATTATCCTCATCGTCACGTACATTATCTCGCGGGTGCTGCAAAATGCTTTACGCCGCTTCGCGTCATATCGTAAATCACTGGCTCAATCGTCGGTGTACGCACTCACGCGAATCACCCACTACGTGGTGATGTTAGTCGGTGCATTGATTGCTGTCTCGTCCATCGGTATTGATCTTACCAAGTTTGCCATCTTTGCCAGTGCCTTAGGTATTGGTGTTGGTTTTGGCTTGCAGAATCTCATCAGCAACTTCACCGCAGGTATTATGTTGCTGTTCGAAAAAACCTTAAAAGTAGGCGATTTTGTTGAACTGGAATCCGGTGTTACCGGCGAAGTGCAAGAAATAAATATCCGCAGCACCATTATTACCACCAATGACAACATCGATATCGTGGTGCCGAATTCTGAATTCGTAAATGGTCGCGTCACCAACTGGACCATGCGCGATACCATTCGTCGTTTGAAAGTTGAGTTTGGTGTTGCTTACGGAACCGACAAAGAGTTAGTGCGCAAGGCTGTGTTAGAGGCTGCTTCGCGTGTTCCCCATACGCTCGATGATGGCAGTCACCGACCGCCACAAGTGTGGCTTACCGAGTTCGGTGACAGTTCATTAAATTTTGAGTTAGTCGTATGGTTGCAGCCTGAAGCGGTGAACCGCCCCAGCGCCGTTAAAGCCGCATTCATGTGGGAAATTCATACATCGCTCGAAGAATATGACATTGAGATTCCATTCCCTCAACGCGATTTGCACATTCGCTCTTGGGCGGAAGATGCTCAGTTGAAAATGGGCTCTTTGGAAGCCAAAGAGAAGAAACGCAGCACCAAATCAGCGAAAAACAAACGCCCTGAAAATGATGCTGCCGAAGAGCTTTAATTTAGCTTAAGCGATCACGAATTTCGTCAATACAGGTGGGGTCATCAATGGTTGATGGCACCACCACTTCTTCACCATCAGCGATTTGCCGTAACACTCTGCGCAAAATTTTCCCCGAACGGGTTTTCGGCAAACGTGGCACCACCAAAATTTTCTTCAAACAGGCTACCGCACCAATCTCATCGCGCACCCGTTGCACCAAGCGGGCTGCCAGCTCTGTGTCACTGATCGCTACACCGTCTTTGGTTATCACTAAGCCCACGGGTACTTGCCCTTTCAGCGCGTCTTGCACACCAATAACAGCGCATTCAGCCACAGCAGCATCTTGTGTTAGCACTTCTTCCATTTCGCCCGTTGATAAACGATGCCCCGCTACATTAATGACATCATCCGTACGGCCCATGATAAACACATAGTCGTCATCATCTTTATAGCCACCGTCACCAGTGCTGTAATAGCCCGGAAACTCACTCATATAGCCGCTAATAAAGCGGTCGTCGTCGTTCCAGATGGTGGTTAAACAGCCTGGCGGCAACGGCAATTTTATGGCCACCGCACCCTGCTCATTGGGGGCAACTTCCTGCGCTTTGTAATCTAAGATACGCACATCGTATCCCGGTAATGGCAAGGTTGCAGAGCCTGGCTTTATCGGATGCTCAGCAATGCCAACTGGGTTCGCACAAATTGGCCAACCGGATTCGGTTTGCCACCAGTGGTCATACACGGGTTTACCGGTTATGTCGGTGGTCCAATCATAGGTTGCTGGGTCGAGGCGTTCCCCCGCCATATAAATACGCTCCAGTGAGCTGAGATCATAACTCTCAAGCAGCGTACCTTCGGGGTCTTCTTTTTTTACGGCACGAAATGCCGTTGGCGCTGAAAACAGCACATTCACTTTATAGTCCGCGCACACGCGCCAAAAAGCGCCCGCATCGGGTGTGCGCACGGGCTTGCCTTCATACATAATGGTAGTCGCGCCAGCCAATAGCGGCCCGTACACGATGTACGAATGCCCAACCACCCAACCAACGTCTGAGGCAGTAAACATCACCTGCCCCGGCGCGATGGCATAAACCGTTTGCATGGAATAGTTGAGTGCCACAGCATAGCCACCTGTATCGCGCACCACGCCCTTCGGCTTGCCGGTGGTTCCCGAGGTATACAACACATACAAAGGGTCGGTACTGGTCACCACAGTGCACTCTGCGGGGGTTACCCCCTTTAAGCCTTGCTGCCAGTCAATATCGCCAGCGCGACTTAAATCCGCTTTACACTGCTCGCGCTGAAATACAATCACATTGGTTGGCTTATGTTTGGCTTCGTCCACGGCTTTATCCACCAGCGGCTTATAGGCAATCACGCGGTTAACCTCAACCCCACACGAGGCCGTAACAACCAGTTTAGGCTTGGCATCATCGATGCGTACCGCCAACTCATGCGGTGCAAAACCGCCGAATACCACAGAATGAATCGCGCCTAAACGGGCACAGGCCAACATTGCGATGGCCGCCTGCGGTATCATGGGCATGTAAATAACAACCCGATCGCCCTTTTTCACATGCTGCTTTTTCAGCAAGCCAGCAAACAGGGCCACTTCATCTCGCAGCTGGCGGTAGGTATAGGTTTGTTTCTGCCCAGTTACCGGAGAATCATAAATCAGCGCAAGCTGCTCACCACGGCCATTATCAACGTGATAATCAAGCGCCATAAATGAAATATTTAGCTCGCCATCTGCGAACCAGTCCGCCATTCCGCTTGGCTTTATCGCGCAGGCTTTGGTCGGTTCCTTAAACCAATGCAGCTGCCCTGCTTGTTTTAGCCAAAATGCTTCGGTGCGTTGTAATGAAGACTCATATTCCCGTGGGTAACTCATAGTAAATTCCTTGTTTACTGCTACTTGCTCTAATGTAGCGTGTTACGGGATTTTTCCCATACGACTTAGGTATGAAGCTCGTTATTCGTTGTTCGTTATTCGTGCGTTCGCTCCGCTCACTGTTCGAAATGATTTATCGAATAGCGTAGCGGACGAACAGCGCAGCGCACGAACAACGACAAGCGAAGCGATCGATTAACGAATAACGAATAACGATGTTGATTTACTCAAGGCTTTTCCCTATCATACCCGCCACTTCAGGAGAGGTGTCCGAGTGGCTGAAGGAGCACGCCTGGAAAGTGTGTATACGGCAACGTATCGAGGGTTCGAATCCCTCTCTCTCCGCCAGATACAAAATAACCGCCCATGTGGCGGTTTTTTTGTGGCTTCAGTTTGGCCCTTCGCGACGGTTCGCCCCTTTACTGCGGTTATAAACATTGCTCATTGTAGCAGCACTTCATATAGTGGTTTGCACGTACACACTATGGAGTGAACACCATGAACCACCTCGTTACAGGGTCCAAAGCCGCCATCGCAAGCTGTGCGCTCGCGCTTGCCTGCGGTTTTGCATCATTTTCAAGTTCAGCCGCAGACCGGCTAACCGGGCATCATTTTGCAACACGCTCAGAGGCTATGGCACCAAACGCCATGGCAGCGACCAGCCAACCCCTAGCAACGCAAGTTGCCTTAGACATCATGCAAGCTGGCGGTAATGCCATTGACGCGGCCATTGCAGCCAATGCTTTACTGGGTTTGGTTGAACCAACGGGTAACGGTATCGGCGGTGACTTATTTGCCATCGTTTGGGATGCCGACGGTAAACGCCTGCATGGTTTGAATGCTTCAGGGCGCTCGCCGCAATCACTGACGCTCGACTATTTTATTGAAAATGGTTACGAGTCAATCCCGCCACGGGGTGTATTGCCACTGTCTGTGCCTGGTGCAGTAGACGGCTGGTTTGAGTTGCACGAAAAGTTTGGCAAGCTGCCCATGAGCCAAGTACTGGCTCCAGCCATTGAATATGCTGAACAGGGCTTTCCAGTCACTGAGGTCATTGCTTACTATTTTGAACGTAATGCGCAAGTGCTTAAAGACGAGCCGGGCTTTGCGGATGTGTTTCTGAAAGATGGTGTGCCGCCGCAAAAGGGTAAAATGTTTAAAAACCCTGACCTTGCTAACACCTTGCGCAAAATTGCTGAAGGCGGTCGTGATGCCTTTTACAAAGGCGAAATTGCTAAAACCATCGGCGAATTTGTACAAGAACACGGTGGCTTTCTCAGCTACGACGACTTAGCCAACCACAGTTCAGAGTGGATTAATCCGGTTTCAACCAACTATCGCGGATACGATTTGTGGGAATTACCCCCGAACACTCAAGGTATTGCTGCCCAGCAGATTTTGAATATTCTGGAAAACTACGACCTTGCTAGCATGGGCTTTGATAGCCCTGAGTACGTGCACTTATTTGTCGAAGCGAAGAAGTTAGCGTTTGAAGACCGCGCCAAATATTACTCCGATCCAGATTTCAACGATGTGCCGGTTGAAGGCTTGTTGGATAAAAACTATGCCAAGCAACGCGCCAAACTCATTAATATGGAACGCGCTGGCAAAGCTTACGAGCCGGGTAACCCACCGACTGAAGGCGATACCATCTACCTGACTACCGCTGATGCCGAAGGCAATATGGTGTCACTGATTCAAAGCAACTACCGCGGCATGGGCTCAGGCGTAACGCCAACCGGCCTCGGCTTTGTCATTCAAGACCGTGGTGAACTGTTCGCGTTAGACAAAAATCACCGAAATGTGTATGAGCCGGGCAAACGTCCGTTCCATACCATTATTCCAGCGTTTGTAACCAAAGACGGTAAGCCATTGATGAGTTACGGCGTTATGGGCGGTGCCACACAGCCGCAAATGCATGCGCAAATTCTTATCAACATGATTGATTTTGGTATGAACTTGCAAGAAGCTGGTGATGCACCACGAATCCTGCACACGGGTTCAAGTCAGCCGACTGGCGAGATCATGAGCGACGGCGGTGCGATAAGCCTTGAAAACGGTTTCTCTGACCATACCCGTCGTGAATTGATTAAAATGGGCCATACCTTGCAAGAAGCTGTTGGCCCATACGGTGGCTACCAAGCCATTTGGCGCAACCATGAAGAAGGCGTATATTACGGTGCATCAGAGAGCCGCAAAGACGGCCATGCTGCAGGGTATTAATCGTATAAGGAACTAACACAATGGATTTAGTGCTTACGGCATTGATAGCCAGTACCGTAACCGGTGGACTCACGGCCGTAGGCGCGCTTCCTATTTTAGTCGGTAAAAAGCCTTCAGAGCGCTTTAACGACACCTTGTTAGGTTTTGCGGCTGGCGTCATGCTAGCCGCTTCGTTCTTCTCTCTGATCATTCCTTCAATCGATATTTCTACCGAAATATATGGCGCAGGCCCCTTACCGGCAGCCATTGCTGTAGCCGGTATTCTACTCGGCGCTGTCGCTATTTTCTTGCTTGATCGGTTACTGCCTCACCGCCATTTTATTAGCGGCCCCGAAGGTCCAAACACAGATAAAATAGCGGGTGTGTGGTTGTTTATATTCGCCATCGCCATTCATAATTTTCCCGAAGGCTTAGCCGTTGGCGTTGCCTATGGCAGTGGCCAACAAGAAACCGCATTCTCGTTAGCTTTGGGGATCGGCTTGCAGAATTTACCCGAAGGGCTGGCAGTTGCTGTTGGCCTGGTCGCCGTTGGCTATTCCCGATTGCTGGCATTTGGCGTAGCCTCTTTGACTGGCTTAATTGAACCGATTGGTGGCTTGTTTGGCGGAGTTTTCGTCAACATTTCCGAATTGCTATTACCTTGGGGGCTGGTTTTCGCGGCTGGTGCCATGTTATTTGTTATTAGCCATGAAATTATTCCAGAAACCCACCGCCACGGTCATCACAGCCGCGCTACCGCAGGTTTGATGGTTGGTTTGGTGGTGATGTTATTTCTCGATGTTTGGTTAGGAGCGGTATGAGTCAGGCTAAAGTACTATTCTTAGGTTATGGGGACATCGCGCAGCGTACAGCGCAACTTATGGTGGCAGCGGGCTGGCAAGTTGTTGGTGCCTGCAGACATCCAGATCGCAAACCGGCCATCAACGGCGTTGAGGTTGTTGCGGCAGATGCTAACAACGAACGTGAATTGAGCGCTTTATTAGCGCATGAGTTCGATGCGATTGTGGTTACACTCACACCATCGGATTACAGCCGCGAAGGTTATCACCAAGGTTATGTAGTGCCCTGTCGGCACCTGCAACACCTATTGCATCAGCTGGCAAATCCACCACGGGTACTTTATATCTCCAGCACAGGCGTATATGGCCATCGCAATGGTGAATGGGTTGACGAAACCAGCCCAACCAAACCTGACAGTGACAGCGGTGAAATGCTGTTACAGGCTGAACAAGTGATTCAAGGCAGCCCGGCGGCTGTCAGTATTTTGCGGTGTTCGGGCATTTATGGTTCGGGTCGTGAGCGGCTTCAGCAACAATTACGCGAAGGCTCGGCCGTAATTACGCCAGCGTGGACGAATCGCATTCATAGCGACGATATTGCGGGATTTATTGCGTATCTATTGGAAAACCCTGCACACAATGCGCCGGTTTATCTGGTTACTGATGATGAGCCATTGTTGCAAGCCGATGCTTATCAACGCATGGCCACACGCCTTGGCGTTTCCATCGACAATCTAAAACGCACCGATAAAGTCGGGCCGCGCGGCAGCAAGCGTTTAAGCAACAAACTGATGCGCGCGACCGGTTACGTTCTAAAGCACCCAACGCTTTAATCGTTAATCGTTATTGGTTAATCGTTGGTGTGAACGAACAACGACAAGCAAAGCGATCGAATAACGAACAACGGGTTTTATTAGCCTTTGAATTGCAGCATTCGGTTCAGAGGCTTCAACGCGCGCTCAGCAAGCGCAGCATCCACATGAACCTCATGGCCTGCACCACCGCTCTCTAGTGCCTCAGCGATAGCTACAAGACCATTCATTGCCATCCAGGGGCAATGCGCACAGCTGCGGCAGGTTGCGCCGTTACCAGCTGTTGGTGCTTCAATGAAGTGCTTGTTCGGTGACAATTGCTGCATTTTGTAAAAAATGCCGCGGTCCGTTGCCACAATAAAGGTTTCATTCGGCAATTCTTGGCTGGCTTTAATCAGTTGCGACGTAGACCCCACCGCATCCGCTAATTCAACCACCGCCTGTGGTGACTCTGGGTGCACTAAAATAGCAGCTTCCGGATAAACGCGTTTGAGATCTTCAAGCGCCTTCATCTTAAATTCATCATGCACAATACAGGCGCCCTGCCACATAATCATGTCAGCACCGGTTTGCTTCTGAATGTACGCACCTAAATGCTTGTCCGGCCCCCACAAAATCTTCTCACCATTAGCATCCAGGTGATCAACAACTTCCAACGCAATGCTTGAAGTAACCACCCAGTCGGCACGCGCTTTAACAGCGGCCGAGGTGTTGGCATACACCACCACCGTACGATCAGGGTGCTCATCACAAAACTTGGAGAATTCTTCAATTGGGCAACCCAGATCAAGTGAGCAGGTCGCCTCTAAAGTGGGCATTAATACGCGCTTGTTCGGCGTTAATATTTTGGCGGTTTCGCCCATGAACTTAACGCCAGCAACAATTAATGTTTCTGCTTTATGCTGCGCGCCAAAGCGCGCCATTTCGAGTGAGTCAGCAACACAACCGCCGGTTTCCTCAGCTAACGCCTGAATTTCAGGGTCAGTATAATAATGAGCAACCAACACCGCATTTTTTTCCTGCAATAATTGCTTAATGCGGGCGATGTATTCTGCCTTTTGCGCGTCGGTTAAAACTTTTGGTTTTGGCGGGAACGGATAGTCAAAACTATCAATCACCCGTGCTTGAATTTCTGCCGTAATGCTCATGGTACCACTTCAGTGCATAGAAAAAGTTGCGGTAGTATAAATCAAAATCTTGCAGGGGGAAAATAGTGGTGGGTTGTGCAGGATTCGAACCTGCGACCAATTGATTAAAAGTCAACTGCTCTACCAACTGAGCTAACAACCCACTATAAATTTTTGAAGAAGTTGAGAGTGATTGGTGGGTTGTGCAGGATTCGAACCTGCGACCAATTGATTAAAAGTCAACTGCTCTACCAACTGAGCTAACAACCCATCACTATCTTGCTGCGCACTTATCAGTGGCAACGGCGGCATAGTTTACTTAAAAAGCCGCTCGTTGCAACTGTAAATTGAAGGAATCGGGTGCGTTTGCTCAATTTGCGAACGTTTCGCCGATTTTTCTACAGGATATTTACAAATTCGATAACCGTTTGCGAGCCAAACCGGCTTCAGTCGAATCCGCATATTCGGTGATGACCTGATTGTATAACTCACGCGCCTGTTCAGTTTGATTCTGCTGCTGAGCGATAATGCCGAGCTTCAGAATACAATCGCCGCGCTTGTTGCTATCAGGAAAATCGGTCACGACGGTCGAGAAGTGAACCTTCGCTTGGTCATATTTGCTTTCAGCAAATAGCAATTGCCCTAACCAATAATGTGCATTTGGCACATAGGTTGAGTCTGGATAGTTTTTGATAAATGACTCAAAGGCAGGTACAGCGGCATCATAGCGTTTGTCGCGCAGAACCAACTGAATCGCTTGCTCGTAGGCATCATTTTCAGAAACATCGGATGAATAGGCGCTGGTTGCCGAAACCGGCGTCGGGTCAACCTTTGGCGATTGCGACTGCGATTGTGGCTGCGCAGCTAAGCGGCGGTCAATTTCTTGGTAGATTTCGCGCTGACGCTGAAGAATTTGCTCGATTTGATACGCGTGCTCTTCGGTTTTACCACGAAGATCAGCAACCTCATCTTGCATTTGCGACATTTGATCAAGAAGCGCCATCTGTGCCGAATTACGGGCATCCATGACACGTTCAAGTTGATTTAAACGTTCTTCGAGAGAACCACTGCCTAACTTAGAAACCGGTGCCTGCGCATGCAGGACACCGGGAATCAGAAAGGCCAATACTAATATTACTTTTTGCATTGGCTCAACCAGTTACTTAGTAAACGAGTACACCGCGGCGGTTTTTCGCGTAGGCGTCATTGTTTGAAGCGTTAATTAACGGCTTTTCTTCACCGTAAGAAACGGTTGTAACCTGGCTTGAACTTACGCCCAAGTTTTGCAAGTACTGAGCAACAGCTTTCGCACGACGCTCACCTAATGCAATGTTGTATTCTGGCGTGCCACGCTCGTCACAGTGACCTTCAACAGTCACAGTTACATTTGGGTTTTCAACTAAGAAATCCGCGTGTGCAGCAAGTACTTGTGCGTACTCAGAAGAGATACGTGAATCGTCAAATGCAAAGAAAACCATGTTTTCTTGACGTAATTCAGCAACTTTTTCAGCACGAATTTCTTCAGGAGTTTTCTGACGCTCTACTGCGCCAACATCAACACCTGATTGGTCTTGCTGTTGTTCCTGTTGTTGATTCGTTTGCTGGTCAACAGCTTCTTCAGCACCTTGGTTAGAGCTACATGCTGCTAAAGTCAGCATAGGTACTGCAATGAACAGACTTTTTAAGGCTTTATTTGCGTTCATATCCGCGTTCCTTTCTTTCATGTAAGTGATTAAACTTTCAATGTTAAACACATTTTCTAACGTAAAAATGGTGACCACGACGGTGATTTAACTTCACCTTCGCGCGCCGGTAGACGCGCTTTAAACCGTCCATCTACCGAAACCAGCGCTAACACCTGCTGGTTATTATGGGTGGTGCTGTAAATCACCATACTGCCATTAGGAGCCAGACTTGGCGACTCATCCAAAGCGGTTTGCGTTAAAACTTGCATGGTACCGTTTGGATAATCTTGGCGCGCAATGTGATAGTTCCCCTGTGTACGGTTTACCATAATCACTTGCTTACCATCTGGCGAATACGTTCCCCCCAAGTTCTGCTCACCTTCAAAGGTTAATCGGCGAACTTGGCCTGCACTTAAATTTACGCTATAAAGTTGCGGTCTTCCACCCCTTTCTGACGTAAAAATCAGCGAGTTACTATCTGGCGACCAACTTGGTTCCGTATCAATAGCGTGATGGTTGGTAATACGACGTAACCGCTTACTTGCCAAATCCATCACATACAACTCAGGGTTGCCATCTTTCGAAAGAACCATTGCCATACTTTTGCCATCAGGCGAAAACACTGGACTGCTGTTGATACCAGGGAAATTCGTAATCCGTTCTCTACTACGAGTATAGATGTCTTGAATGAAAATCTCTGGTTTTTTATTCTCAAAACTGACATAAGCCAATTTATTGCCATCTGGCGACCATGACGGCGACATCAGCGGCTCAGGGCTACGTAACAGTACACGTTCATTGTAGCCATCATAATCCGCAACAACCAATTCATACGGCTTATCTAAGTTATGATTAACAGTAACATACGCTATACGTGTCATAAACGCACCGCGTTGGCCGGTTAAGGTTTCGTAAAAAATATCTGAAATACGGTGCGAATATTGGCGGAACTGATCACCTGAAATCACACTAGAGCGCGCGTCCAGAATATGATCTTCTGACGTCACTAACTGGCCATTGCGTAGCACCTGAGTGCCACTGGTAATTTGCCCGCGCAAGATATCAACAATTTCAAACGACACCGTATACCGGTCCATTGAATGCGGTTCGATGGTTCCCACCAAAACTGCTTCTACGCCTAAACTTGCCCATTCAGTGTAGTCGATCTCCGCTGAGCTAGTCGGTTGCTGCGGCATCGCTGTAATTGGAATCGGGTTAAATTTCCCGCTGCGCATTAAGTCGGCAGCCACCACCTCGGTTAATCCGTCGGGTTTTGGGCCTGTGCCTTTCCATTGGAATGGCACCACAGCAATCGGCCGTGCGGAATCAACTCCGCCGGTGATAACAATCTCGAGCGACGCTCGCGCTTGCTGGCTCGCAATAAGCATGCCCGCAGCGGCTACAACACAAATTAGCAGTTTTTTCATCATAAGCTTCTTTATTTATTCCGCTTTAAAAGGAAAAGTAATGTCTTTCATTTGTTCATAAACATCGGGGTCTTTCGACATAGGTAACGTGCCTACTTTTAGAATTGCACGGCGTGCAGACTCACAAACCGCGCGGTCCCCTTCGCCTTCGCTGACAGAAGTCACAAAACCACTCCGCGCCAAGGTGATGTTTAATCGGCATTCTTTACCACGCATCGAATCATCAACAATCCAGTTGCGTGTCACAGTATTTCGAATCAGTGCTGAGTAGCGGTCGACTTCACTCTGAACTTGTTGCCGGCGCGCCGATGCGCGTTCTTGTGACTCGCGCTCCAGCTCTTCTTGCAACTGGCGTTCGCGCTCAGCGCGCTCGCGCGCTTCCTGCTCACGTTTTTTCCGCTCAGCTTCCGCCTTACGCGCCTCTTCTTCTTTACGCTTGCGTTCTGCTTCAGCTTTAGCCGCCGCTGCTTCTTCGCGTTTGCGGCGTTCCGCTGCTGCGGCTGCAGCCTGTTCGGCTTCTTCGCGTTGCTTCTGGGCCGCCGCTTTTTCTTGTTCTAACTTGCGCCGTTCAGCTTCTTGTTCTTGCTGTAACTCGCGTAAACGTTGCTGTTCCGCTTCACGGGCTTTGCGCGCTTCAACTGCACGCCGTTCTAATTCTTCCTGGCGGCGTTTTTCAGCTATATCTTGCTGGCGTTCACGCTCGCGAATTTCATTAACCCGTTGCTCAACAGCGGCTTGATCAACCGTAACGGCTTGCACAATTTCCCGGTTATCCGGTTGCGGTTCGTCCGGCGTCGCTAATTCAACCTGGAGCGGCGTTTTATCAAATGGCATTTTAAAGTTCATACCAAATATCATTAATCCGACGATGACAACATGCACCAACACAGAAAGTGCCAGCGGAACTGTCCACTCACTTGGCCACGACCAACCTTTCTTTGCCACTACTGCTCACCTGCCGAATTATCCGTCATCAAACCAACTTGAGGTACGCCTGCACGTTGCAACAATACCATCAATTGAACCACTTGGTTGTATTGTACCGCACCGTCCCCCTTCACCACCACCGGTCGTTCAGGGCTTACTTGCAACTCAGCTTGCACCGCCACTGCCAAATCAACCACGTCAATTGCATCATTCGGGTCATTGGCGGTACTTAAAAAATAGTTCCCGTCTTTATCAACACTAACCACAATGGGTGGCTTACTTTCAGGATCAAGCGGTTCCGCTGAAGCCTTCGGTAAATCAACCTTCACCCCTTGCGTAATCAGCGGTGCGGTAACCATGAAAATGATTAGCAGCACCAGCATAACGTCTATGTAGGGTACCACATTAATCTCGGACACCTGTTTACGGCGTCTGCGCGTCACCGTCATCATGCCGGCTTGCTCGCTTTAACTTGTGAACCTTGGCGCTGCAAAATGGCCATTAGCTCATCCATAAAGTTCACGTATTGGTTATCAACTTTTTCTACCCGATACGTAAAGCGGTTGTACGCGATAACAGCAGGAATCGCAGCAAATAGGCCCATTGCGGTCGCAATCAACGCCTCTGCAATACCTGGCGCCACCATGGCCAAGGTTGCCTGTTGCACAGCACCCAAACCAATAAATGCGTTCATGATGCCCCACACCGTACCGAACAAACCCACATAAGGGCTTATCGAGCCGATGGTGGCCAGAAATGACAAATTGCTTTCTAAGCGGTCCAGTTCGCGTGAATGCACCACGCGCATCGCGCGGTACGACGCATCCAGCACTTGCTGTTGATCCAGCCCCTGGTTGTTGCGCAACCGTGCAAACTCTTTAAAGCCCGCGTGAAACAGCTTTTCCATGCCTGAAGCATTCTGGGCTCGTGCTGAAACCTCTTGGAACAAGCGCGCTAAATCAACGCCAGACCAAAACCTGTCTTCAAACTGCAAAGCACTCTGTGACGCAGTTTTTAATACTTTTGCGCGTTGAAAAATCATCATCCAACCCACCACTGAAAAGCCCAGCAGTAACAACATCACCAGCTGAACAACAATGCTAGCCTCTAAAATAAGCGCGGTTATCGATAATTCAGTTTGCACGTTTCAACACCTCAAAAATCTCCATTGGCATAGGCACTGCTCTCACAGATTCACCCGATTGCCCCAAATTCACACAGGCTGCTTTAATCTGCGCCTCACAAAAAATTCTTCCATCGCTATGCAGTACCTGCTGCGAAAAAACCACCGAAGCCTTCCCGAGGCGTTCGACCACAACAGTCACCGTCAGTTCATCATTAAACCGAGCCGGCGCAATCAAATCCATTTGCACCTGACGCACAACAAAACCAATACGGTGTTCAAGCCAAGTATTTTGTTCAATCCCTAGGGAGCGTAGCCATTCTGTACGTGCTCGCTCAAGGAATTTGAGATAGTTGGCATAATAAACGATACCGCCAGCATCTGTGTCTTCGTAATAAACCCGTATCGGCCATTCAAATGTTAACTTGTTCAATTTTACACCAGATATTTTTTCATCTTAACGATCTGACCAATTTTTACAAAACCCTTAATATTCGGGGCTAAACTTGGTCAGACCAATTTATGTGAGAATAATTTTTAACCAGCTCAAACATCAACTCATTAGTAAAAGTAATGTGAAATACAATTTTTCTCGTTTGAAAGCTGGTCTGGCCTCCGTATAATGCGCTGCATATACCAGATACGAAGAGACCGGTTGTCACTTCTTCCTGTTATTGTTCCCTGGATTTAACTTCCTTGTTGTTCTGTATTTTGCCCGCTCCTTGAGCGGGCTTTTTTTTGTTCTAAATTCAAAGGCGATATTAGTTATTAGTCAAAACCAAAAACCCGATACTTCAGCGCTAATATCTAATTGCTAATATCGTCGTTGCCCTTCCCCAAACCGAAGTGCGCATACGCATGGGGCGTTGCAATTCGACCGCGCGGCGTACGCTGCAAGAAGCCTTGCTGAATCAAATACGGCTCCAATACATCTTCAATGGTATCTTTTTCTTCACCGATTGCGGCTGCCAGATTATCTAAACCAACCGGCCCGCCCATAAACTTCTCGATAATTGCCAACAGCAACTTGCGATCCATGTAATCAAAGCCCGCTTCGTCAACATCCACCATCAGCAGCGCTGCCGACGCCGTAACTTCATCGATGTGACCATTGTTTTTTACTTCAGCGAAATCACGTACACGGCGTAATAACCGATTGGCAATCCGTGGTGTACCGCGTGACCGCCGCGCAATTTCCAAAGCACCTGCAGGCTCCAGGTTTAAATTCAAATACTTCGCCGAGCGGCGAATAATCGTTGTCAGCTCTTCAACGTTATAGAATTCAAGGCGCTGCACAATACCGAAACGATCGCGCAGCGGTGACGTTAATGCGCCAGCTCGCGTCGTTGCACCAATCAACGTGAAAGGTGGCAATTCCAGTTTAATCGAACGCGCCGCTGGGCCTTCACCAATCATGATATCCAACTGATAGTCTTCCATCGCTGGATAAAGAATTTCTTCAACCACCGGACTCAACCGATGAATTTCATCAATGAACAACACATCGTGTTCTTCAAGATTGGTTAACAATGCCGCAAGATCACCCGCCTTTTCCAGCACAGGGCCTGAAGTTTGCCGGATATTTACGTTCAACTCATTCGCGACAATATTGGCTAACGTGGTTTTACCTAGCCCTGGCGGGCCAAAAATCAATAAATGATCAAGCGCTTCTTCGCGCTGCCGAGCCGCTTGAATAAAGATTTCCATCTGCTCAACCACATGCTTCTGGCCGGTGTAGTCGGCAAGATGCTTCGGCCGAATTGCGCGATCGATAACCTCGTCATCGACTGTGGCCTGCGGTTGGTTAATGCGGTCTGGTTCAATCATTTAAAACCTCAAGTACGATATTAGCAATTAGATATCAGTAAAACCCGAAGATCGATACATCCGCGCTAATATCCAATATCTAATATCGCTTTCGTTTTTTTTACATGTTCTTCAGGGCGAAGCGAATAAGTACTTCGCTGGCAGCATCGGGTTCCGCTTTGGCTGCCGCAGCCACTGCTTTATCTGCTTGCGCTGGCTTATAGCCAAGAGCTAATAGCGCACTCAAAGCATCATCACGTGGCGAGCCTGCACTAACGGTTGGATTCATATCGCCAAAGTCGATTGGCGCGGCATCGGTGGCCGGTGTAATCGTACCCCAATTCTTCAATCGATCACGCATTTCAACCACCAAGCGCTCCGCTGTTTTGCGGCCTACCCCTGGCAATTTAACTAAACTTGTCACGTCATCATGGGTAACCGCATGCACAAACTGATGTGCGGTCATGCCAGACATAATCGTAAGCGCCAGTTTCGGTCCAACACCTTGCGCCTTAATCAATTGGCGAAACAGGGTGCGCTCCGCAAAGGTATTAAACCCATACAATAATTGCGCGTCTTCACGTACCACAAAATGCGTGATCACCTTCACCTGCTCGCCAATGTCAGGTAGCTCATACAGGCACGTCATCGGCATCTGTACTTCGTAGCCGACACCTTGCACGTCGATTAAAATTTCAGGTGGTTGTTTGGCAATCAAAGTGCCCGTCAGTAGTCCGATCACGCACGTCCCCTTGATGTTGTTTTTCGAGCAATAAGTTGGGTTCGCGTATGCGCATGACACAATGCCACCGCCAACGCGTCCGCAGCATCTGCCTGCGGTTTATGTTGCAACTTCAGCATGGCCATAACCATGTGTTGCACTTGCGTCTTATCGGCAGCACCCGTGCCCACCACAGCCTGCTTCACCAAACGCGCTGCATATTCAGCAACCGGTAAGCCAGCGCTTGCCGCGGCAACAATGGCAGCACCACGCGCCTGCCCCAACTTTAACGCTGAGTCAGGGTTACGAGCCATAAATACTTGTTCTATCGCAAATTCATTCGGTTGGAATTGCGCGATAAGCTCAGCAATACCATCATGGATGACCTTGAGCTTATCGGCAAGTGTTGGTTCAGCTTCGCCTTTTAAGCTACGCATCACATTGATGCAGCCGCTACCCAAATACGTGATTTGATTGCCAGATTGGCGAATCACACCATAGCCGGTTAGGCGTGAACCTGGGTCAATTCCCAGTATGATGGTCATGATTCGCTCCTAGCTGAATAAGTTATTAGTCGTTGTCCTTAACCGTAACAGCAACATTAAGTTCTGCCAATGCTTCAGGGTTAGCTACCCCAGGCGCATCCGTCATCACACACGCCGCAGTCGTAGTTTTCGGGAACGCAATCACTTCACGAATCGAGCTGGCACCAACCATTAGCATCACCAAACGGTCTAAACCAAAAGCTAGCCCCGCATGCGGCGGTGTACCGTACTTTAATGCTTCCAGCAAAAAGCCGAATTTTTCCTGTGCTTCTTCTTTGCCAATGCCCAATATCTCAAACGCAGCCTGCTGCATCTCGTTATTGTGAATACGCACCGAGCCGCCACCTACTTCAACACCGTTCAACACCATGTCATAGGCATTTGAAAGCGCTTCTTCAGGGTTTGCTTTAAGCTGTTCAGGCGTAACACCAACTGGTGCTGTAAATGGATGGTGAATGGCATGTAAGCGGCCCTCATGCTCTTCGAACATTGGGAAATCAACCACCCACAATGGGCGCCATTCGTCACTGACCAAGTCAAAGTCTTGACCCACTTTCAAGCGCAGCGCACCCATGGCTTCGGCAACGGTTGTTGCTTTATCAGCACCAAAGAAAATAATATCGCCGTTGGCTGCCTGTGTGCGTTCTAAAATAGCGTTCAAGGCGTCGTCAGGAATAAATTTCAGTACCGGTGACTGGATGCCCTCACGCCCAGCAGCAAGGTCATTAACCTTCATCCACGCCAAGCCTTTGGCGCCATAAATGCCGACAAAGTTCGTGTATTCATCAATATTTTTGCGCGAAATAGCTTCCGCTTTGCCCGGCACCTTCAAGGCCGCTACGCGCCCTTTCGGATCATTTGCCGGCCCAGCAAAAACCTTAAACTCGACGTCTTTTAATAAGTCCGCAACATCAACTAACTCAAGCGGATTGCGCAAATCCGGCTTGTCACTGCCGAAACGACGCATCGCTTCGTGCCAAGTCATGCGCGGAAAGTCGCCTAGATCAACGTTTAGCATCGCAGCAAACAACTCACGGACCATTTGCTCCGTTACAGCCATAACCTGATCAGAACTCATGAACGACGTTTCAATATCAATCTGAGTAAATTCAGGCTGGCGGTCTGCCCGCAAGTCTTCATCGCGGAAACATTTAACAATTTGATAGTAACGGTCAAAGCCCGACATCATCAGCAACTGCTTAAACAATTGCGGCGATTGCGGCAACGCAAAGAATTTACCCTTATGCGTTCGGCTTGGCACCAAATAATCGCGCGCACCTTCAGGCGTTGCACGCGTCAACATTGGCGTTTCAATATCTAAAAAGCCACTGTCATCAAGGAAGCGACGCACCGCGCTGGTTACTTTCGCGCGAAACTGAATATTGTGATTCATATTCGGACGGCGTAAGTCCAAATAACGGAAACGCAACCGCTGCTCTTCACTCACTTGTTGATTGAAATCAATCGGCAGCGGCTCTGAACGACTAATAATCTCTAATTCGGTCGCCATCAGTTCAACCGCACCCGTCGCCATGCTCTTATTCACCTGACTTTCAGGGCGCGCACGGACAGTACCGGTTAATCGAATGCAGAATTCTTGACGCAACTTGTTTGCTGTTTCAAATAACGCCTGCTGATCTGGGTCAAACACCACCTGCACCAAACCAGTGCGGTCGCGCATATCGATAAAAATCAAACCGCCCAAATCACGGCGTTTATTCACCCAACCACAAAGAGTGACTGACTGGTCTACAAGGCTGCTATCAAGCTGTCCACAATAATGGCTACGCATGGGATTGTCCCTAACACAAATTAAGAAATTACAAAGCAGCACATTATAACGGACTGGCGCTGATTGTCAGTAGCTGAAGCCCGAATGAAGCGCATCAATGAGAAAAAATTTAGTTTAAGCTCACCTTAGGCTAAAATGTCCCACCTGACCGTCAGCCAAAGATTCAACCTGTCTATGATAAAAAAAGATTCAATCTTCGCCGAGCCACTGCCACAAGTTAGCGACTTTGTATTTGATCAAACCGTGGTGGAAGTATTCCCCGACATGATCAACCGCTCTGTACCCGGCTACCAAAGCATTCTGCAAGGCATCGGTCAGCTAACCAAACGCTTTGCCCAGCCCGACTCGAACTTATATGACCTCGGCTGCTCGCTAGGCGCTGCCACCTTGGCAATGCGCCAAAACAGCCAGCATTTAAGTGGCGTTACCGTCATTGGTATAGATAATTCAGCCGCCATGGTCGAACGCTGCAAGCTTCACCTGCAAGGCTACCGCAGCGACGTGCCCGTGATTGTCCGCTGCGAAGACATTCAGCAATCAGAAATTCAGGATGCCTCTGTAGCCACAATGAACTTCACGTTGCAGTTTGTGCCGCCCGAGCAACGCTACGACCTATTGAAGAAAATTTATGACGGCTTAAAGCCCGGCGGCGTGTTGCTATTAAGCGAGAAATTCCGCAGCAGCGATACCCAGATGAATGATTTACTCGTTGATATCCACCATGAATTCAAACGCGCCAACGGCTACAGCGAACTGGAAATTGCACAAAAACGCGCAGCCATCGAGAACGTGATGCGTGTCGATACACTCGAGCAACACCATGAGCGCCTGCGCGACATTGGCTTCGAACACACCCAAGTCTGGTTCCAGTGCTACAATTTCGCCGCCATGCTCGCCGTCAAATAACTGGCCGTCAACATAACCGGAGAAACCATGAACCTTTTTGCCAAAGACCTTATTGCTGTCGCAGATTCCCCCCTGCAACACTGGCTAACGACGTTGCCTGCGCAACTCGAAACATGGCAAAAAGAACAACAGCACGGTGAATTGCCGAAATGGCTACGTTGTGTCGAGCAGCTACCTGAACTAGCGCCCCAGCATGTCAGCCTAGCCGACACCGTAACCGTTACCAGCGACGACATCTCAGAAGGCCAACAAAACCGCATACGCGGCCTTATGATGCAGCTTACTCCTTGGCGCAAAGGCCCATTTAACTTGCACGGCGTACACATTGATACAGAGTGGCGTTCAGATTTTAAATGGCAACGCGTCGCACCGCATTTAAGCAACAACGGTGACTTAAGCGGGCGCCAAGTGCTAGATGTCGGCTGCGGTAGCGGCTACCACCTGTGGCGCATGCTTGAGAGTGGCGCGGATCAAGTTTGGGGCGTTGACCCCGGCCAGCTGTTTATGGCTCAGTTTATGGCCATACGCCACTTTATGCCAAAAGAGCTTGCAGAGCGTGCGCATTGGTTCCCGCTAGGCGTCGAAGACTTACCCGAACTACGCGCGTTTGACACCGTGTTCAGCATGGGTGTGCTGTATCACCGCCGCTCCCCCATTGATTTTCTCAACCAGCTGCGCGCTCAATTAAAGCCAGGCGGCGAGCTTGTGTTAGAAACCCTTGTGGTAGAAGGCGACGAAAATACCGTGTTAGTGCCAGGCGAAACCTACGCCAGAATGCGAAACGTGTGGTTTATTCCAAGCACCGCTGCATTGCTGCATTGGATGGAGCGCTGCGGCTTTAAAAATGCCCACGTGGTGGACGAGTCCGTCACCACACTCGAAGAACAACGCGCCACCGAATGGATGCAAGGCCAGTCGTTAGCAGACTTTTTAGATCCAAAAGACTCCACACGAACGATTGAAGGCTTCCCAGCCCCTCGCCGCGCAGTGATAATAGCGAATCGTTAGCGGTTAAGAGAGAAATAGGGGTCGGTTAAGAGCTATGCGACCCCTGTTATATTTTGGTGTTCAGTTGCAGCAATATAGTTACAAAATAACGCCCCGATTTGTAACTATATTGCTGCAACTGAACGACTTTATTTTTATAGCACGCCACCACACCCACCCTGACTTCTTTTGCAGGCACCGCCATAGTTGTGGCGCTAATCCACTATCGTTTTGCGAGTTTCAGAGGTATGGCGCCATGAGGTCATCCAACTTGCGTTGACGTTCATCACGTGCGCGTTTCGCGGGAGGGGCCGCTAGCAAATTATCGATGAGTTCAATAAAGTGTCGCGCTAGCCCGAGCTCAGCAAACGCTGCTAAAAGATAGTCACTGCGAACACTGTGACCAGTTTCAAGTCGCGATATCGAAGCGCGGCTGCAAAACAAGCGCTCCGAGAGCGCTTCTTGACTCATTTGGTATTCGCGCTCCAAGCGTATCAAGCGCGCTATCTTAATCGCGAGCTCGTCCTGTTCCGCCCGAAATGTTTCGTTCATCCGTGCCTCCGTGCACAATCTTGATAGCCTAAATTAACCTAAATCAACCTAAATTAGCTTCAAGAAAGTTTAGAAAGCACATTCAATAAACACAATTCACAAAAACGGATTTACTCCGCAGACATTAGCGTGCTCTTCAGCCATGCTGTGAAGTCGTCAGCAATTGCGGGATTCCGCATTGCGTGCTCGACAAAAGCTTGTGCGTAGCCAAGCTTGTTACCGCAGTCGTGACTGCGACCTTTCATGTAATACGCATTGACCGGTTGCTGTTCGAGCAACATGGCCATCGCATCGGTTAATTGAATTTCATTACCAGCACCCACTGGTGTGCGCTCTAACAAAGCCCACAACGCTGCTGGAAACACATAACGGCCAACCACGGCTAAATCCGACGGGGCTTCAGCCACTGGTGGCTTTTCAACCAGTCGTTTTATTGGTGCTTGCGCACCTGGCTGCAATTGCACCCCATCAATGTCGGCAATACCGTATTGATTGGTTAACGCTTGGGGTACTTTCTCAACCATGACTTGGGCTGCGCCCGAGGCATTGAAGTTGGCGACCATTTCGGCCATGTTATCGCGGGCTAAGTCGCAGCTTGCTGCGTCCACGAGCACATCAGGTAACACTACAGCGAACGGCTGATCATCAATCAATGGCCGCGCGCAAAGCACCGCATGGCCTAGGCCTTTGGCTTCGTCTTGGCGCACAGCCATAATGGTGACGTTAGGCGGGCAAATTGCCCGCACTTCGGCCAAAAGTTGTTCTTTCGCGCGTTTTCCCAGCATGTCTTCCAACTCATAATTCGAGTCAAAATGGTTTTCGATGGCCGCTTTGCTTGAGTGTGTCACCAAAATAATATCGGTGAGCCCCGCAGCGGCGCATTCTTCAACGATGTACTGAATCAACGGCCGGTCAACCAACGGCAGCATTTCTTTTGGAATTGCTTTGGTTGCTGGCAGCATCCGAGTCCCTAGACCTGCCACCGGAATCACAACTTTCTTCACCATGCTTTACAGTCCTATTGTTTTTTTGCTTTGTCGCCTAAGCCTTCATGCTCGGCAACTGCTTCAAGTTCTTGCTCAACGCCTTCAACTGCGGTGGTTGGTGCAGCGCGTTCAGCACCGTGCATCCAGTTCACCAACATGCCAGAAATCAACCACAGCACTACGGCAAAGAACAACAGCCCTACGGCAACACCTCCGAACACGACTAACAATCCTGAATACTGTGCTTCAAGGCCAATCGATTGAGCTAAATTAATCGAGAACGAATACTTGTCTGCTTCTTCGCTGAATGCACCAACCATACCGGCTAAGTAGCTTGCGATAGCAGGCATTAAGAACCAGATACCCATAACCAGTGACGCGAGGCGTAACGGCGCTAGCTTGGTCATCAACGACAAGCCAACTGGTGAGATACAAAGTTCACCCAAGGTATGGAACATGTACGCAAGTACCAGCCACATCATGTTGGCTTTACCGGTTACCTGAATTTCGAACAAGCCGAGAATCAAGAACACGAAACCAATTGAGGTAAGAATTAAGCCAGTAAATACTTTAATCGGCGCATCTGGGCTCTTGTCTTTCTTGTGCAGCCACATCCAAAGAAATGAGAATAATGGCGCAAACAACAGAATAAATAATGGGTTTAATGACTGGAAGTAACCCGCTGGCACTTCGGTGGAACCTATCATTCGATCTGTGAAGCGGTCGGCATAGATGTTCATTAAGCCGCCAGCTTGCTCGAAGGCGAGCCAGAATACAGTAACAAATACGAACAAGAACAAGATAACGCGTAAACGGTCGTGCTCAATTTTGGTCAGTGGCTTTTTCACGCCACCAGCGGCATCGCGGTCACGTTTGGCGCCTGGTATTTTGCCGATATCGCCGAGGTATTTTTGGAAGAACAAGCCTTGTGTGATCACAGCAAGCATCATACCAACACCGGCGGCGAAGTAGCCCCAGCGCCAGCCGTAATCTGCACTTTCGCCCAGCGTTGAGGTAATCAGCGGTGCAATAAAGGCACCGAGGTTAATCCCCATGTAGAAAATTGAAAACGCACTGTCACGACGGGCGTCGCCTTGCGTATAGAGATCACCCACAATGGTGGAGATATTCGGCTTAAATAGGCCGTTACCAGCAATCAGGATACCTAAACCAACGTAAAACAACTCAATGCTATGGGGTGTTGCAGCGAACAAGGTAAATTGTGCTGCGGCCATTAATAGGCCACCCAGCAGAATTGACTTTCGTTGGCCTAAGAAATTATCTGCCAACCAGCCACCAATAAGCGGTGTAAAATAAACCAAGCCGGTGTACATGCCGTACAGTGACAACGCTTCTGCGTCGGTCATACCAAAACCAGGGTTAGCTGCTTCAGTTGCTGCAACCAGGGTTAAAACTAATAGTGCACGCATGCCGTAGTAAGAAAAGCGTTCCCACATTTCGGCGGTAAAAAGCACATACAGGCCCTTTGGGTGACCCCAAAGTTCTGACTTAGAAGGCGCCTGGCTCATAAATATTCCTCAAGTAATTTAGTTATAGTTATTGAAGTTATAAAAGTGACTGGCTTTTATAACGCAGAAGCCTTGCGCGGCGCAAGGCTTCTGGGGTTAAAACTGGTCGTAAAAATCTTCGTCCAGCTCTTCCTCTTCAGGAGGTGCTGGCGGATTGCCGTCGTAAACTTTGTCTTGCCAGCGCTGAAAATAAGACTCTTTCACAAATGAATAAGGGTCAAGTGAGTCTTCCAGCATAGGTTCCAGATCCATCACCTGAATGCGAGCTTCCAAGCCTTTAATCACCCAACGCGCAACGCTGGTTGGCCCATTTAGGTTGTCGAGCGGAAAGTACATGCCATCAACCACATCACCACCGCGATCAACGGGTACGGTTGGTCCCATGGCTGGCAACATCAAGTACGGACCATCGCCAACACCGTAAAACGCTAATACTTCGCCAAAACCTTCTTCGCGGCGATTAATACCGATTTCCGTTGCGACATCGAACAGGCCTAAGATACCAACACTGCTGTTAATGGCGAAACGCCAAAAACTTACGCCGGCATCAACAGCTTTCCCTTGCAGGGCATTGTTAACAATCGACGACACCTCATCGAGGTTTTCAACAGCGTTAAGCAAACCCGAGCGAACCGGCTGTGGTACCTTGCTGTAGGCTTTGGCGGTAGGACGAAGTACTGCATCGTCCAACTCTTCGTTAAAGTCCCACACCACACGGTTTACGTCCTCGAACGGGTCGCGTTGATCCGCCCATCCATCGTCTTCGGGGGTGGTGGCGCAACCGCTTGCCAATAGGGCAACTGCAGCGATAGCTAAGATTCGTTTCATGACTACTCCGATGTCCGTCAATCGTTATTCGTTAATGGTTATTCGTTATTGAATTTTTAGTTCTACCTGCGCGGTAGACGGTTCAATAATCACTGGTTCGGCATCAAAGTCGCCTGGTGCCGCATCAATTTGTTCATCCGCAGATATACGTGCCATAACCTGCCATTGGTTCAACTGACTCATACGGTAGTCAGGCAACATGGCATTGGCATCCGATAAAGTCACGGTTACTGGGAAGTCTCCCACCGGCTGACGAATTACCGCTGCTGGCATACCTGGACCTTCTGGAGCGCGCACATACACAAACAATGTTGCGCCTGCCGGAATTTGCTCACGTACCGCTTCTGAAACCGTCACGGTTACCGTAAGTTGCTGCTCTGTCGCAGAAAGACGCTGCTTGGCATCAGCAACCGCCTTAGCAACGGGCTGGTAGCGCTCATCGGCTTCTGGAATTTGTTGCAGCAATAATTCCCACGCCGTAATTGCTTGTTCCCAATCGCCACGCTGAAACGCCACAAAACCTAACAACGAGAGGGCCTCTTCGTTACCCGGCTCTTGTTCCAGCACCCGTTGCAGCTTACGCGCGGCTTCAGGCATAAAGCTCTCATCGCCGGTTTGCAGTAACAATTGCGCGTAACTCAACAAGGTGCCAACGCGATCAGGCTCAATGCTCAATGATTTTTTGTAGGCATCTATCGATTGTTCGAGTTGCCCCAAGGCACTCATTGAACGCGCATAAACCAACCACGCAACCGCATCATCAGGCTCTTTCGCCAAACGCTGACGCAGCCCCAACGCAAAGGTTTCCAGCTCTTCGCGGGTGGTTTGCGCATCACTGTTGGTTAAAACTTTTTTACCCAGCTCAGGCAGTTGTTCCAACGCACTGTCGGCCTCGCGTTGCAGGCTCCAGCTACCAAACAAGCTATACAGCACCACAGTAAGCACCACGATAACCACCGCCGGCACCCATATATGACGCCCAACTTGCTGATCATGCACCTGCTCTAATTCAGAGTTTTCGGTAACAAAGCGCTTATCCAATTCAGAATTCGCACGGTTAAATGCATTTTCGTTCAGCAGACCATCTTCACGTTCTTGCACCAACTCAAGCTTACGCTGTTCATACAACTCGCGGTTTACGTCAAGCCGTGTGCGTTGCTGATCACGCTGCCGACGGCCGATGAGCAAAAAGAACAAGCCCCCAGCCAGTGCAACGGCGATAATTAAAGCGATATGTACAATCATGACGACTTATCCTGTTGTTTCCCAGCGCGCAACGCATCGAGTTGTTGCTGTTCTTGCTCGCTCATTTCCACTTCAGCATTGTTGCGCGCACGAACGCGCACGAAAATAACACCGGCGCCGATAACGATTACCAGCACAGGGCCAAGCCACAACACCAGCGTACTCAGCTTCATTGGCGGACGGTAGTACGCAAAGTCGCCGTAGCGCGCGACCATATAGTCGACTACTTCTTGCTTACTGGCACCCTGCTGTACCATCAGATAAGTTCTGTCACGCAAGTCTTTTGCCAGCGCCGCATCGGAATCACCAATGGTTTGATTTTGACATTTAGGGCAACGTATTTCGTCGATAAGCTCACGAAACAGTGCTTCTTTTTGCGGGTCATCAAACTTGTAAGTCTCTAGATTAACCGCATGGGCCACACTGATAACCGTTAAGCATGCCAACACGGCAGCCAGCCACAATGAACGCATCATGGTGTACCTCCCGCCGCAGTATAATCAGCCATTAAACGTTCATATTGCGGCCCCAGCACGTTGTTCCAAACCCGCTCATTCACGTCACCAACGTGGCGATAAACCACTTCGCCTTCGGCATTAATCAAAAAGGTTTCCGGGGCGCCATAAACACCAAAGTCAATCGCAACCATACCGCGCTCGTCAAACAGATTCACTTGGTATGGGTCGCCGAGCGTATTAAGCCAATTAACAGCCTTGGCGCGTGAATCGTCTTTGTAGTTTAACCCAACAATGTAGACATCCTGCGCTGCTAACTTATTTAAATATTCGTGTTCAGCACGGCACGTCGGGCACCAGGTAGCCCAAACATTCATCAACATAGGGCGGCCTTGCAGCACGCTTTCAGTATGAATTTTTTGGGTGTCATAAATATCGGGCAATTCAAACTGCGGCACCGGCTTACCCACCAACGCAGAGCTGAGCTCAGTCGGGTCTGAAAATAAGCCGCGTAAAAGAAATATCGTTAACCACAAAAAAGCTAACAGGGGCAGCGCTAACACTACCCAACGCAATCGACTACGCTGTGCCATAACTACCTCGTTGTTTGCGTTGTGAACGGTAGCGTTTGTCACTCATCGCCAGTGCGCCACCAAGAGCCATAATAAGTGCGCCTAACCAAATCCAGCGCACAAATGGCTTAATGTAAATTCGTACCGCCCAAGCATCCGGGCTGTCGGCATCTTGCAACGGTTCGCCTAACGCGACATACAAGTCACGTAAAAAGCCTGAGTCCAACCCTACTTCGGTCATGCTCATACGTTGCACAGTATAGAAGCGCTTCTCAGTCACTAAATCAGAGACTTTTCGGTCGTTCTTATACACAGAAAACTCTGCATAATCGGCAATGTAGTTCGGCCCTTGCTGTTTGCTTAATCGGTCGAATTGGAAACGATACTGTTCAATCTGCACCGACTCGCCCGGAGCTAAACGCACATCGCGCTCCACTTCGTATTGGCTCACCGCAGCAATACCGACCAAAGCTATTGCAAAGCCTAAGTGACCCAACACCATACCCCAGTGGCTGCGCCCCAATTTGGTTAGACTAGCCAGCCCCTGACCACGTTGCTGAATCCGTTGTTTCAACTCGGTAAGTAGCGTTAACACAATCCATAGCGCCATCACCAAACCAAGTACGGTAATCGCAACCACTTGATCAGCCAGTAAGTACGGTAGCGCCAAGCCTAATCCGAGCGCCAGCAAAAAGGCTAGTATCAAATCGCTGCGAATGGCTTTGAGCTCTTGCCGACGCCAGCGGAATAACGGACCAAGCCCCATCAGGAATACAAACGGCACAATCAGCCAGGTAAACATGCTGTTGAAGAAGGGTTCGCCAATTGAAATCGAGCCTAAGCCAAGTTCTTTATGTACCAATGGCAACAAAGTACCGAGCAGCACCACCAAGGTGGCGGCCATCAATAGAATGTTGTTACCCAGTAACATCACTTCACGTGACACCGCTTCATATTTGGTATGGCTGTTTACCGCGCCTGCGCGCAGCGCAAACAGCAATAACGAACCGCCAATAACAACGGCAAGCAAACCAAGAATAAACAGACCGCGGGCCGGGTCAGTCGCAAACGCATGCACCGACACAATCACGCCAGAACGCACCAGGAACGTGCCCAATAAGCTTAAGCTAAATGCGGAAATGGCCAGCAGCACCGTCCACGATTTAAAGGCGCCGCGTTTTTCAGTAACCGCCAACGAGTGAATTAATGCGGTACCCACCAACCACGGCATAAAGCTTGCGTTTTCAACTGGGTCCCAGAACCACCAGCCACCCCAGCCAAGTTCGTAGTACGCCCACCAACTGCCCAGCGCAATGCCAACTGTGAGAAAACACCAAGCAGCGGTTGCCCACGGGCGCGACCAACGTGCCCACGACGCATCCAACTTGCCACTAATTAATGCGGCTATCGCGAATGCGAAGGCAACTGAGAAACCAACGTAGCCCATGTACAACAACGGCGGATGAACAATCATGCCGGGGTCTTGCAGCAGCGGGTTTAAATCGCGGCCATCAACAGGAATAAGCGGCAGCGCGCGGTCGAATGGGTTCGACACACTCATCATAAATAAATAGAAGCCGATACTGATCAAGCCGAGTATTGCCAACACGCGGGCCATCATGGTTAATGGCATACGGCGTGAGAACATCGCAACGGCGGCTATCCAGCCGGCCTGCATCAACATCCACAGCAAGAATGAACCTTCGTGCGAACCCCATACCGCAGTTATACGATATGCCAATGGCAACGCGGTATTCGAGTTGTGCGCGACATACGAAATACTGAAGTCGTTCACGATAAAGCCGTAGGTTAGCGCCGCATAAGAAAGCGCGGTGAACACAAACTGTCCGTAAGCCAGCGGCCGTGCCAACAACATTGCGCCACTGTGCCCGCGCCACGCGCCCCACAAAGGATAAATCGCCAACAATACGGAAAACGCCAGCGCAACCGCCAGTGTCAATTGTCCAAATTCAGCAATCATTAGTAATTCCCCGACTCTTTTTTGTCGTCATTCGAGTCGTTATCAGAACCGGTGTAGTCCGGTTGGTTTGGATTCACGTGCTTAATGCCCTTCATGGCCTCTGCCAATTCCGGCGGCATGTATTCTTCATCGTGCTTCGCCAGCACTTCAGTGGCTTTTAACACACGCGGTTCAATCAACACACCTTGCGCCACAATGCCCTGACCTTCACGGAATAAATCCGGTAAAATTCCGGTATACAGCACGGTAACTTCTGGCCCGGTATCGGTGACTTGGAAACTAACTTCCAAAGTTTGTGGGTCGCGTTTAACCGAACCTTCAACCACCATACCGCCAACCCGTAAACGCTGACCAACTTCAGGACGCACCTTATCGGGCCCTTTGCCATCAACCATTTCTGACGGGGTGTAGAACAGATCAATATTTTGCGTTAACGCGTACAGAATCAAGCTTATCGCTGCGGCAACGCCAATAATTAACGACAGTACCCATGCGAGGCGTTTTTTACGACGTGGAATCATTAGTACTCTTACTCCTACTACGCTCTTGCTGTTTACGACGCGCCAACCGCTGTTGCCGCTGCTGTTCTTGAACGGCCATACGTGCCAGCGTTTTACGAGTGAGCAACCCGTGCACCACCAACAAGCCGACAGCTAAAATCGATACGCCGAACGATAGCCACACATAAAACCCGTAGCCATCCATCCAAATTATTTCTTGCCAACTATTGAACGCCATTGTTGGCCTCCACACCCAGTTGTTGCATAGCCCACGGGCGGTGCAGCTCTTGCTTTAATATTTCATTACGTAAACGCTGCGTTATCAGCGCAGCCGTTAGGAACAAAAAGCCAGCGATGCTTATTAACAGCGGAATCAACATTTCCGGCGGCATCGAAGGTTTTGAAAACTTGGTAATGGTGGCGCCTTGGTGCAACGAGTTCCACCAATACACTGAAAAATGAATAATCGGTACATTCACCACACCAACCAGCGACAGAATAGCCGCCGCCTTGGCCCCAGTGCGCGCATCATTAAATGCGTAATACAATGCCAACACACCGATATAAAGAAACAACAAAATCAATTCGGACGTAAGCCGCGCGTCCCATTCCCACCAGGTGCCCCACATCGGCTTGCCCCAAACGGCGCCGGTAAACAATGCGACGAAGGTTAGCACCGCACCGACAGGTGCGATTGCCGCAATGGCCCATTCCGCCGTGCGGATTTGCCAAACTAATGCAATCAGCGCTGCAATGGCCATGCCGGTATAGGCGCCCATCGAGAACATGGCGGCAGGTACATGAATAAAGATAATTCGGTAACTGTCACCTTGCTGGTAGTCAGGTGGCGCATAAAACAGCCCCCAAACCAGGCCCACGGAAACCAAGATGAGTGCCAAGCCGCTCAACCACGGTAGCCAAGCACCTAACAATCTAAACGTTGCTTCGCCTTTGGCGTATGGATGTAACCATTTCCACATATTAATTCACGCTCACTCGTATTGCTGCAGCCACCGCCAAAGGCGCTAACGTTAGCGTCAGTAACATTAACCCTGCCAATAATACCACTTGCCCGTATGCAGATGTACCCACTAGCGTACTCTCAACTGCCGCAGCCGCAAATATCAACAAAGGGATAAACAACGGCAACAACAATAAACTCAACAGCGCACCGCCACGCCCTAAACTTACCGTGAGCGCTGCCCCTACGGCAGTCATGGCACTCAACATTGGGGTACCCACTAAGAGAGTGAGCATTAACGTGCCCCAAGCTTCAAACGGCAGTTTTAATAATAATGCGCAAAGCGGCGCTAAGATCACCAGTGGCAAACCACTTAACAACCAATGCACCACAATTTTACCCAACGCCAGCGCAGGAAGTGGCGCCGGCAACAGCACCATTTGCTCAAGACTACCGTCAAGAAAATCATCCCGAAACAAACGCTCAGAACCAAGTAACGCTGACAACAACGCCGCCACCCAAATCACACCGGTGGCTATGCGCCCTAAAATATCAGGACCCGGGCCAACGGCCAGTGGGAATAAAGTGACCACGATTAAAACAAATAACAGTGGATTAATAACATCACTGCGCCGCCGCAGTGCCACGGCTAAGTCACGTCGCATCAGTGTTTTTAATATGCGCCAAGTGCTTGCGTTATTCATAGCCAAGCGCCTCATCATGAGGTTCGATGCGTATTTTTTGTAATCGTTCCCCAGACCACGTTAATGGCTGGTGCGAGGTGAGCAACAAGGCGCCCCCTTGGTCAATATGATGTTGAAAACGCTCGTGGAGCAATTTAATGCCACGGCTGTCTAGCGCGGTAAAGGGTTCATCAAGAATCCATAAAGGTGCCGTGCTGTACCAGAGTCGCGCAAGCGCAATTCGGCGCTGTTGTCCGGCAGAAAGTTGTTGGGCTGGAAGGTCTTCTAACCCCAGCAGGCCAACGGTTTCTAACAAGTGCCACGCATCAACGTCTTCAGCACCATCAAATTGACTTTGATAATGCAGATTTTCTAAAGCGGTGAGTTCAGCTTTGACGGCAGGCTTATGCCCGATGAATAGGGTGTTACGTTGCCAAAGCTCAGGGTCTTCATATTGAGGCTGACCAAATAGCAGCACCTGCCCTTCTTGCGGGCTTAAAAGGCCAGCGATAATTCGCAGTAGTGTTGACTTACCGGCGCCGTTGGGGCCTTCAACGTGAAGAATTTCCCCGGCGCAAAGTTGCAGCGAAAGTGATGAGAAGAGCGTGCGTCCCGCACGAACCGACGTGAGTTGTTTCGTTTCAATAACAACAGACATTGGAAGTTAGGCAACCTATCGGGTCAACAAAAGTGACCCGATAGTACCACAGGTTTGCAAGGCCATATAAGCCTCACGTATCAATTTTCGTCCATTCGCACGTTATGAACTTCGTTGGTGCTTAAGTTAACAACAGAGACCGACGAAGGCGTGAACGTAAAACCAGCCTTGGCGAAATTAATCGTCGTTGACGTGCCAGCCGGAATACCATTACAAGCATACGAGCCGGTATCCGCATTACCTTGTTTCGAGAAACTACAGGTTACATTTACGCCGCTAACACTAACATCACGGTAGTGCGTATTCTTACATGGCTGCCCGTTAAACTGCAGGCAATAAATCTCACCGGTTACGGAGTACAATGGTGTCGTTCCTTCCGACGCATCAACAGTCACATTGACAGTGCTGCTGAGCCCGCTATCTTCTAGCGGATGTACGGGGAGACTACCAAGCACACTGGCATTCCCTAAGTTGGCATTCATCGTTACAGTCGCTATACCGGCATCACGCGCACTGACACGACCGCGGCTGTAGGTTCCGTAGTAATTGAGCTCTGGGTCTACAATGGTTTGTATCGGCTCATTGGTCACGTCAGCTACCGGTTGATTCGATGTTTCCCAAAGCCCAAGCAAAGTCAGGTTGACCTCATAAAAAGGCACCTTCGAAATCCAGTCGGCTTCGTTATTCATAATTGCGGTGCGCACCGTTTGTAGATGTTCGGTCGACATGTCGTCCAAATAAATGCCACGGCCTATCATTTGGTACGAACCTGGGTTAACAGTTACATCACGATCACTTGGTGCGGTAGGTAAAGCCGAATCCATCACCAGTGACTTGACCACATCACGCACATAACTGGTGTATACCGCAGCCCCATCTGGATTAATCAGATAATCTGCAGAAGTTACCGTTACCGCATGGAACTGCCAGTCGGGGTACATGGCGTACCATCCGTCGATACGCCGCATGCGGCACGACTCTTCGTACACATTGTTCGCGCCTTGATTGGATTCAACTAACAGCCCATTTTCGTCGCGATAAAAATGGCGATGGTTACCATTTTGCTTACGTTGCGTGTCGTGTTTGAAAATATTTCCTGTGTTAACCATGGTCGAATTATCATGGTGATTTCGACAACACTCATTACACAGCTGTGGCTGGCCAGTAACCGCTGGGTTTAACACACCCGTCATTTTGGTAGTTTCCGCACCACCATTTGGGTCAAGCACTAAACGATCATCTTTTAAAATCAACCGGTGTGGGGTAATCGAGCTCGACTCAAAGCCGGTAAACATGCATGAGCAGTTCAGTGTGATAAAGTCTTCCACGCGCTGCGTTTGCGTGGCTTCATCATAGGTTACTGTGTCAAAACGCACGGTTAGCCGGTCGCCACTACGCATCACCGTTGGTGTTGGTCGCGTTGTCTCTTTCACCTGATAGCTCAGTGCGCTGTCGTCTTCTGTGAGCTTAACCGCGATAACTTCAGGTGCTGCACCTGGGTTATACGTAACACTGGGTTCATTACGTGGCGGCGGTGTGGTCACCGCTAAACCACCATCGCGCATCGCGATGCGGCCTAACCAACCTTCTAAGGTTAGTACTTGATCTTCACCACCACGCATTTGCCAAGCCACTTCAATGGATACCATTTTGGCATCGGGTGAAGGCGGCAGCGGGCTAGGTAAATCAGGATCTCCTGTTGTGCGCCACAATCCGTCAAAATATTGGGGTGCGACCGCCCAACTTACAGCATAGGTTTTATCATCGCGTAACACGCTGTCGGTGCCCGACGCAATGTCTTCAAACAGCTCAAACCTTAGTTCTTCAAGCCGTTGCTGCGCAATTTCAAGCGCAGCAGAATGTTCCGTCGCCCGCGTTGAACTTTGCATAAAGGTACGCTGCAAACTCACGAGTCCGGTTACGCCTACGGCAATAATAACCAGCGCTACTAAAACTTCCACAAAGGTAAAACCACGCTTTCGCGGTGCATATGCTTGATTAGAAATCACGCCAGCTACCTCCCACGCGAGTCACTCGCTTAAATGCATCATTGTTAACCAAGTTGGTTAACACCTCTTCATGGTAGCGCACTAACAGCGTACCGTTGGATAAAGAAGGGTCGAAATTCGCCATCACCGCGCCGTTAATGGTTGCGCCGCCGTTAAGCTTTAAATCATAGTCGGTTACATTACCTGGTGTGCGAAAGGCAAACACAAGGCCGTTTACAACCGTGTTGCCGTTAATAGAGAGACTGCCGTCTTGAATCACTAACGCAACAGGATTCTCAGTAGAACCAATGTCAACACTGGGTGCGCAGTTACCAATCACCCAGATTAAACCTGTGGATGCTGGCCCAATACTGTCACAGCCATTAACGATAGCCGTGGCTGAGTCACGTAAGTCCTGCCACTTAGGTTCGGGCACACCAAATAAATATTCCAGTAAATCGTCGGGGAAGTTTGGGTCATTATCGAGGATATCGACACCGTGCTCGCCACGCTCGCTAAAGGGTTGAGATGAGCAATTACCCTCGGTATATTCTTGCTGCCCGCAGGTAGTGCCGCTACCGTTGATATCAACATCACCTTCGGTCCATATCGACAAAGGCACGCCATCTCCGCCACCGTTGGGGTTGGCCACAACTTCAAAGTTACCGGAAACGTTCATACTGCCTTTAATTGCTACCGGCGTATCCGGGGCCGAGCGAATCATGGGTAACACCGCAATTTGCTGGCGCACGGTACGTGTAGCGCGAGTGTCCGCCGAGTTTGCTGTTAGCACAACATCGACAATTTCTACGTCGCCACGAATGGTTTCTTCAAACAAGGTGCTGGCTAGCGTGGCTGAATATTGTGCCGCGCCAATCGTCCCGGCAATGGTTCGGTTCAAGTCGGAACGGTCACCATCAACTTCCATAATCACCTGCTCAATCGCCGCATCAGCAACCATAGTTGCTTCTTGCATGCTGGCATGATTGCGCATAATTCGCTGTTCTTGCACTTTGAATCGCGCAGTATAAAGCGTAACTAAAATAATAATCGACAATAACAACACGGTAATTGTGATGGTGGCGAAGCCTGTTTGTTTAGAATGCATTGCGAAGCACCACCTCTGTTGCAAGTTCACGTGATATTTGGCTATCGCTTGGCAAAGACACCACCATTAAAACCTCGACAACCTGTTCGTTCACTGCATCGAGCATACGCTCGGTTAAAACAAATTCTAAAACGTCCACTTGAATGAGATCTGGGCTGGTTAGCCCTTCCCAACCAGCATCACCGCATGCGGCGCCAGCCTGGCGGCGCTGTACCTGCCCATCGCGCAAGCGATAACCAAACCGCTCAGGGTCGCCATCGTGCGTGCTGCTGTTGTTGGCATCGTAATCAAACAATAAACAACTGGCCGCAACTTCACTGGGATGCTGAGAAACCACAATGGAGTTATTAAACCCTGCGACGGCGTTATCTGGGTCTACCACCAACAAGTGGGCGTCGCCACGATAGCCAGCCCGACGCAAGTCGCCAACCAGCAAATCCATAACCGCGGTCGACTCTTCCTGCAATTGGCTCAGTTTTAAGCTACGCGAGTTGGTACCCAAGGTAGCAGAGAACACCGAGGTGAGTGCCGCCATCAAAATCAGGCCTAGGGTAATCGTGATCATCAATTCAACTAATGACAAGCCGCGCTGCTTTAACATGCTGGATAACTCCCCACGCCGCCAACCTGGCAATAGCGTAAACGTCCGAGTTGGCTAACCACTACCCGAACTTCTTGCTCAACAACATTATTGTTACTTTTTAATTGATAGCTCACGGTGCCGGCATTACCCTCAGCTAAACCACGCATGGCGTCGAAGCGTGTGTGGTCGCCTGCCGCAAAAACGGCCGATGCATAGCTTACGCCGGTGTAGTCATCGCCGTTAATTTGGCGCAATACACCATCAATAGCACAGTCTTCCGTTAAACAATTACACAATGATGTCTCTGCAACTGCCGCACACCACTGTCCATTCAGCTCATCCCACACCACGAAACGGTTTTCGCCGCTGCTCAGCGCATCCGAACGGGCATATTGCAGCAGTGCATAAGTGTCTTGGGCAGCGCCTTGCAAGCGCATGGTACGCGCTAAATCAATAGTCGCAGGCACACCCCACCCCAGCACTATACTGAGAATTAATAAGGTGACGATAAGCTCGAGTAAAGTAAATCCTTGACGCATTGCGTTTGTTCCAAAATTATCGTACTAATGAGCAGATGCATTAATCATAGTATAAACAGGTGGAATAAATGCAAGTTAAAAAAACGTTATCAGGCATGACACTCATAGAATTAATGATTGTGGTAGCAATTATAGGCATCATTGCAGCAATCGCCTACCCAAACTTCACTAACTACGTGAAACAGGGCCGCAGGGCAGACGCTATGGGCGAATTGATGAAATTACAGATGGTCCAGGAAGAGTACAGATTGCGCAATGCCAGCTATGCTTCCATAGCTGATTTGGGCTTTACATCGTCAAGTGAGTTTTACACTTTCAGCGTAACCAACATCGGCGCAGAGACTTATACGTTAACGGCTACAGCAACCGGAGTCCAGACTTCGGACACCGATTGCGCGACGATGAGCATTAATCAGAACGATCAGAAAACGCCCGCAGCCTGTTGGAAGTAGCCTTGTTAGAGCTCGACGACGCGTAGCTCTGGGGGAATGGAGAAAGTAATATTTTCTTCACGACCGCTGCGCTCTTGCGCCGTCGTGCCGCCCCACGCTTGCAATTGTTTCACCACATCACGCACCAGCACCTCAGGTGCTGAGGCGCCGGCTGTGACACCAATATTCGAATTACCGTCCAGCCATGCTTTATCAATGCAGGTTGCATCATCAATCAAATAAGCTGGAGTGCCCATTTTTTCAGCAAGCTCGCGTAAACGGTTAGAGTTGGAGCTATTGCGTGCGCCAACCACCAATAACAAATCAACCTCGGCAGCCAGCTCGCGCACGGCATCTTGACGATTTTGAGTGGCGTAGCAAATATCATCTTTGCGTGGCCCTTGCACCTCAGGGAATTTTTCCCGCAAGGCATCAATCACATCAGCTGTATCATCAACCGATAACGTGGTTTGGCTCATGTAATGCAATTGCGTTGGGTCTTTAACCGTCAGCTTGGCCACATCCTCGGTTGATTCAACCAAATAAATGCCACCCTGCGGGTTGTTGTATTGCCCCATGGTGCCTTCTACTTCCGGATGCCCCGCATGCCCAATCAATACACATTCGTGGCCTTTGCGACTGGCACGGGTTACTTCCATATGCACTTTAGTTACCAATGGACAGGTTGCATCAAACACACGCAAGCCGCGGTCTTTCGCTTGCTGGCGCACCGCTTGCGAAACACCGTGTGCTGAAAAAATAACAATACTGTCGTCCGGCACTTCGTGCAGCTCATCAACAAATACCGCACCGCGGTCACGCAATGAGTCCACCACATATTTGTTGTGCACCACTTCATGACGCACATAAATAGGCGGTTCAAATATCTCTAACGCGCGCTCAACAATGGTAATCGCCCGGTCAACACCGGCACAAAAACCACGCGGATTCGCCAACACAATATTCATAAAAACTCCAACTGCGATATTAGCTATTGGATATTAGATATTAAAAAAACCGATATTTTCGAGCTAATATCTAATATCCAATAGCTAATATCGTTTTCGTTTTCCTAAGGATTTACCTCAATAATTTCAACGGCAAATCGTACTCGTTGGCCTGCCAACGGATGATTAAAGTCAATGGTCACAAACTGATCATTGATCGCCCGCACAATGCCTGGCAACTCAGTGCCATCAGGTTGCGGGAAGGTAAATATTTGCCCTACCGCGGGCCGTTCTTGACCAAATTTGGTGGTGTCTACCTGATAATAGTTGTCTTTGTTCGGCATGCCAAACGCATCTTCCGGCGCCAACTCAAACTCACGGTCATCGCCTGCTTTTAAACCAACCAAGCAGGCTTCAAAATTCTCAGTTAATGAGCCATCGCCCATCCGGAATTTCGCCGGTTTACCAGACATTTTGGTGCTGTCCGCAACGGAATCATCGGTAAGTTTTATCGTAAAATGCAAAACCACTTCGCGACCGTGTTCGATCGGGAGACGACTGATCATGCTTGAGGCTCCTGGCGTTGTTCAAAAAACGCCTCTAGTAACATTAATACCGCACCGAGAGTAATTGCCATATCGGCCACATTAAATGCCGGCCAGTGCCAATCATTTACATACACATCAAGAAAATCAATAACATAACCGTACATAATACGATCAATAACATTTCCGATGGCACCCGCAAGAATCAGCGCAAATGCTGTATTCTGACGCCACAAGTTCACTGGGTTGCGACGTAACCAAATCAATAAAACCACGCTGATGGCAATTGCGAAAAATGTAAATAACCAACGCTGCCAGCCACCTTGATCGCTCAAGAAGCTGAACGCGGCGCCCATGTTACGCACATAGGTCAGATTTAAATACGGCATCACCTCAATGCTTTCGTATAAATCGAATACGCGAATTACCCATTGCTTGGTAAATTGATCCAGCACAATAAGAATGAAAGTAAGCCACAAAAATCGTAGCCCACTCACACGCTTCTTCAATTCGACAGTTGATTTAGGCAAAGCGACGCTCCTCTCCCGCGCCATCCACATTGGTCACACAGCGTGAACACAAGTTTGGATGCGCGGCAATGGTGCCAACTTCGGCACGGTGATGCCAACAACGATCACATTTAGCATGGTCCGACTTAGCCACTTTCACCCAAACCCCCTTGAGCTCCGTAGCAACCGCGCCCACTGGGGCTTCAGTGACGGTTTCTACTGACACAGCAGAGGTAATAAAGGCAAAACGCAGTTCTTCGCCGAGGCTTTTCAGTTGCGCGGCAATATCGTCAACCGCAAAAACTGTCACTTCTGCTTGCAGCGAACCGCCTATCGCATCGTCGCGGCGCGCTTGTTCCAGCATGCGGTTTACTTCGTCACGCACTTCTAAAATGGTTTGCCACAACTCGTTATCGGCCGGGCTAACACTGATGTGTTCTGCGTCTAAGTACCAGCTTTCAGTGAAAACGTACTTGCTGCGCGTACCACCGTCAGACAACTGTTGCGGTAATGCGTCCCAAATTTCTTGCGCAGTAAAGCTACAAATAGGGGCTAACCAACGCACCAACATTTCAGCGATGTGGTACAGAGCCGTCTGACATGAACGGCGTGCAACGCTGTCTTGCTTGGCGGTGTACTGGCGGTCTTTAATCACGTCCAGATAGAAGCTACCTAATTCAATTGAGCAGAAGTGCATGAGTTTTTGCACCACCACGTGGAATTGGTAGTCATCTAAAGCGGATAAAATTTCTTTTTGCAGGCTCACTGCGCGCGCCACAATCCACTTATCTATGGCCACCATATCGGCAGGCGCTACCGCGTGTTTGCTCGGCTCAAACTCGTTGATATTCGCCAACAAAAAGCGCGATGTATTACGAATACGACGGTAGCTGTCCGCGGCACGTTTTAAAATCTCATCAGAAACGGTCATTTCACCGGAGTAATCCGTAGCCGCAACCCACAAGCGCAGAATATCACCGCCAAGTTTGTTCATAACTTCCAGCGGAGCAATAACGTTGCCGATAGACTTCGACATTTTCCGGCCTTGCCCGTCCACGGTAAAGCCGTGCGTCAGCACTTGTTTATAGGGCGCTTGCTTATACATCGCCACACCAGTTAGCAATGAAGACTGGAACCAGCCACGGTGCTGATCTGAGCCTTCAAGATACAAATCGGCAGGCCATTGCAGACCCGGCGTTTTATTCAGTACAGCTTCATGAGTCACACCCGAATCGAACCACACATCTAAGGTGTCGGTTACCTTGCGATAATCTTTCGCTTCATCGCCTAACAGCTCTTCGGGCTCTAAATCGAACCAGGCCTGAACACCATCTTTCTCAATGCGTTTGGCGACTTCTTCCATCAGTTCTAGCGTGCGCGGATGCAATTCATCATTATCGCGGCGCACAAATACCGCAATTGGGTTACCCCAGGTGCGCTGACGCGAAATACACCAGTCCGGACGCCCATCAACCATGCTTTCAATGCGGCTTTGGCCCCACTCAGGTACCCAGCGCACTTGTTTGATTTGTTCGAGCGCGGTGGCACGTAAATGCATTTTATCCATGCTGATAAACCACTGTGGCGTTGCACGGAAGATAATTGGCGTTTTGTGGCGCCAGCAATGCGGATACGAGTGATTGTATGCTTCGTGGTGCACCAAGCGCCCCGCTTCTTGCAGCGCATCAACAATATTTGGGTTAGCCTTCATCACATGCTGGCCAGCAAACATCGGGGTGTCGTCTTTATACACACCGTTGTCGCCAACAGGGTTATAAACTTCAATGCCATAACGCTGACCCACAATAAAGTCATCCACACCATGCCCTGGCGCGGTATGCACACAGCCTGTACCTGACTCAGTGGTAACGTGCTCACCTAAAATAAGGGGCACTTGAATATCCGCAAACAACGGATGATTCACTTTTAAGTTTTCCAGCGCTTCACCTTTCGCAAAGCCTAACTTGTGATAGTCCGCAATACCCCAACGCTCCATTGAAGAGGTAACCAATTCGTCGGCAACAACCAAACGATGCGCTGGCTTTTCATCGGTTGCTTCAACTTGCACCAAGGCATAATCCAAGCTCGGATGCAGTGCAATAGCGCGGTTGGCAGGAATGGTCCACGGTGTCGTGGTCCAAACAACCACCATCACCTCGCCTTCACCAGCGTGGTCATGCGGGTGATCAAACTTTGCCACCAACTCAGCTTCGTTTACCGCAGTAAAACCAACATCAATGGCTGGCGAACGTTTGTCTTGATACTCAACTTCAGCTTCAGCCAAAGCAGAACCACAATCGGTACACCAATGCACTGGTTTAAAGCCTTGCTGCATGTGTCCATTGGCAATAATTTTGCCCAGCGCACGAATACTATCGGCTTCCTGCTGCGGGTTCATAGTCAGGTAAGGGTTATCCCAATCACCAAACACGCCTAAGCGTTTAAAGTCTTCACGCTGGCCGTCAACTTGCGTCAACGCATACTCGCGGCACTTCTGACGAAACTCAGCAACGGTCAGCTTTTTGCCCGGCTTGCCGTGTTTTTTCTCAACTTGCAGTTCAATCGGTAGCCCGTGGCAATCCCAGCCTGGAACATACGGCGCATCAAACCCACCCAGGGTTTTCGCCTTCACAATCATATCTTTTAGAATTTTATTAACCGCGTGACCAATGTGAATATCACCGTTCGCATACGGAGGGCCGTCATGCAAAATAAACACTGGCTTACCCGCCTTCGCTTCGCGAATCAAGCCATACACGTCATCCGCGTACCACTGTTTCAACATCTGCGGCTCACGCTGCGCAAGATTACCGCGCATCGGAAACTCAGTTTCCGGCAGATTCAGCGTGTGTTTGTAGTCGGTCATTATGTCGGTTCCTTTTTCGGGGGAGTTACTTGCCCCATGACTTATTTCAATGTTTGAATGCGAATAGGATATTAGCTATTGGATATTTGATATTAGACAAAACATAAATACCCGATACATCAGCTCTAATATCCAATAGCTAATATCGCCTTTGCCTTTTCAGCGTCGGCTTCGATTTGCTGCTTCAACTGCGCGAAATCCGCGAACTTCTGTTCACCGCGAATAAACTGCGTTGGTATTACCTTCAACTGCCGACCATACAAGTCACCAGTGTAATCAAAAATGTGCACTTCCAGTTGCATCCGCTCGCCGTTCAGCGTTGGTCTACGGCCAACATTTGCAACACCAGCGTGCTTATTTCCATCCGCGGTTTCAACAGTTACAGCAAACACGCCTTGTAGGGGCGAATGCAAGCGCTTTAACTGGATATTTGCGGTTGGAAAGCCAATAGTACGGCCTTTTTTCTCGCCATGCACTACTCTACCTTCAAATGCATAGGGCCGACCTAACATTGCGGCCGCTTGGGTAAAGTCACCCGCGGTTAAAGCTTGCCGAATTGCAGTACTGCTAACCCGCTGCTGTTGCTGTCGATAACTGTGTGTATCAACTACATCAAAGCCTAGCTCAGCACCGGCTTGTTGCAACATCGCGAAATCACCTTCGCGGCCGTGACCGAAACGAAAATCATCGCCAACCACCAAAAACTGCACGCCAAGTTGTTCAACTAGCACTTTTTCAATAAATTCTCGCGCCGGCAAATTGGCGAACTTACGATTAAACTCAATCACCACATGCCGGTCAATGCCTTGCGCCCGAAGCGCTAAATGTTTTTCGCGAAAGTTGGTTAAGCGCGCCGGAGCTTTATCTGGCTGAAACAGTTCCTGCGGCTGCGGCTCAAAGGTCATTACCGTTGCTGGAACACCGCGCGCCAAAGCTTGCGCTTTCACCTGCGCCAGCACCGCCTGATGGCCTAAATGCACGCCATCAAAGTTGCCAATAGTCAGTACACACCCACGGTGCTTGGGGCGAATGTTATGAATTCCGCGAATCAGTTGCATCAATGCTTAGCAAACCTGTCGTTACGTGTCGTGAGTCGAGTGATTAACAAAGCGGCGATTATAACAGGCTAGCCAAAAGCTAACCAGACACTAAGGTGTCATTAATACCAGATTCAACAACTGATCGCGCAGGTTTTGCCGAGTACGGATAAACAGAAGCACAGTCACTTGATCGTGGTATCGATAAATAACGCGACACTGCGATTTACCATCAATAAATTCATAGTAATCGTCATAACCAAGAACCATTGCTTCGTCGCAACGTGGGCAGCTCAGTGGAAACGCTTTCACTTTCCCTTCAAAACGCCTCATGATGTCAGCCAAATAATCCGCAGACGCTCGTGACCCAACCTTCTTACGAAGATAATTAAACTCTGCATCAAGTAGAGAAATGAATGCGTCGGAGTAGTTAACTGTTGTTGTCATCGAGCGCACCTTTTTCTTCCAGTCCTTTGAAAAGCTCGTCGCTCGATACAACACGACCAGCGCGAACATCCTTTTCAGCCAGTGCAATCATCTTCAAAAAGGCCATTTGTTCCTGCATGGCCTCGTATTGGGCAGGATCTTGCACCACATACAAAGGCTCACCGTTTTGAGTAACCAAAACCGGCTCATTCACATCCATGGTAGCAATCTCTTTCTTAAACCCTGAAACAGTAGTAATGCGCGGGCGTTTAACGGTATACATGGCACTTATTCCTTGTTGATAGTTACAGGAATAAGAATAGGCGAGAATGGCGTGAAAGTCCAAATAAAGACCAAATATAGACCAGCTAAAAGCAAAAGCGATATTAGCTATTAGATATTAGCCCTAACGTTTCGGCTTTTTCTAATATCTAATATCTAATAGCTAATATCTAATATCGTTTTTGCTCTTCAAAACGCGCAGCAGGAGGAGGGACAGAAGATACGTCCCCGCACCAGCGCCAATCAACAGCGTCAACTGCCAGACACGATCAATGAATTCAGCAGCCAGCCACCACGGCCGAGCAGGAACAAGATACAGCACGACCGCGACCATTGCGGCAACAGCAAGAGTAACCTTCAACAAATAGGTCAGTGTGCCTGGGTAACGCTTGAGTACGCCGTCACGCCAAAGGTTGTAACCCAGCAGACCCGCGTTAACGGCAGCGGACAGCGAGGTCGCTATCGCGAGGCCGACGTAACCATAAGGAATGGCGAAAATGACGTTAAACACCATGTTGGTCACCATGGCAATAATGCCGTACTTAACCGGCCGCTTAGTGTCTTGGCGCGAGTAAAAGCCCGTTGCCAGAACCTTCACCAACATAAAACTCAATAAGCCTGAACCGTACGCGAATAAACTATATGACGCTAAGCGCGCATCTTCAGGCGAAAACTCACCACGCATAAACAGAACCATGAGCATAGGTTCAGCCAGCACAATCAAACCGCACATGGCCGGCAAACCTAGCAGCACCACCGTACGGATGCCCCAATCGAGCGTTTTACTGAATTCATCCGCTGATTTATCCACGTGGCGCGAGCTCAGCGCGGGCAAAATAACCGTCGCAATAGCAATGCCAAACAGCCCAAGTGGAAACTCCAACAGGCGATCAGAGTAATACAACCAACTAATGGAACCGCTCATTAAAAACGAAGCAATAAAGGTATCAAAAAGCAGATTAATTTGGCTTACCGATACCCCAAATAGCGCCGGAATCATCAAGGTGCGAATCTTGGTCACGCCAGGATCATGCCAACCCCACCGCGGCCAAACCAGCAGCCCCGCGCGCTTTAAAAAAGGGATCTGGAACAAAAACTGAACCGCGCCACCCACAAATACACCCCAAGCGAGCGCATATTCAGGCTGTTCTAATTGCGGCGCCACCCAAATTGCAAAAGCAATAATGGCAATATTCAAAAATACCGGCGTAAACGCAGCCACAGCAAACTTACCGATGGTATTTAGAATCGCGCCGGCCAACGCCGTAAAAGTAATAAACCATAAATAAGGAAAGGTAATGCGCAGTAAATCAGAGGCCAATACAAACTTATGCCCTTGCGGCCCATCGTGATACCAATCAAGAAACCAGCCCGTACCAAACATAGCCGCCACCACCGGCGAGGCAATCACACCAATCAAGGTAACAATTGTCACTAAAGTGCCCAAGGTACCCGCTACGCGCGCTATCAGCAGCCGCTGCGCCTCAATGGTCTGCCCCTGCTTGTACTCGGTTAGCACCGGCACAAACGCCTGCGCAAATGCGCCTTCAGCAAATAACCGGCGCAAGAAATTCGGAATTTTATTGGCGAAGAAGAACACATCCGCCGCAGCCCCTGCCCCCATCAAATTAGCAATCACCACATCACGCACCAACCCCATAACGCGAGAAATCAGCGTCATGAAGCTTACGATAATGCCGGATTTTGCAAGTGATTTAGACAAGAGAGCCTCGTTGTTCGTTAATCGTTGTTCGTTATTCGTGCGCTTCGCTGTTCGTCCGCTTCGCTATTCGGAGCTTCAGCGTACTAATCAACGCATTTAAAAGTTGGTATGTGCGTGATAATAATTCATTTTCCTCCGATCTAATATAGCCAAGTCGCACAGCAATTCGTAACTGTATCTTCAACTCAGCTAGAGAACCTCGAGCAATAAAAAGAAATCGCAAGAAGTCTTTGTTGCTTCCTCTGTGTGCTCCCTCCTCAATATTACTCGGGATACTCACCGCACACCGTTGCATTTGACTTTTTAACCCAAACTTTTCGTAGTCAGGAAATTGCTGCGTTAAGCGGTAAACATCACAACACAGCTCTATAGCGACCTTTGTTACGATCAATTCTCTAGCCATCAAAAACAATCCCTGTTTTAAGTTTTCAACGAATAGTGTAACGGACGAACAGCGAAGCGCACGAATAACGATTAACGAATAACGGACTTGACTTTAAGGGCAAAAACAGGCATATTCCCCGCCCTAATAAACCATTGCATTTAGATAACGAATTTTAGGAGTTCACCTTGGCTAACATTAAGTCTGCTAAAAAGCGTGCGGTTCAAGCGGAAAAAAACCGTCGCCACAACGCGAGCCGTCGCTCAATGATGCGTACCTTGTTGAAGAAAGTAACTGCTGCAATTGAAGCAGGTGATAAAGCGGCTGCTCAGCAGGCATTTACTGGCCTTCAACCGATTATGGATCGTTACGCAACAAAAGGTCTTATCGGTAAAAACAAAGCTGCTCGTCATAAGAGCCGTTTGAACGCAAAAATCAACGCGCTGTAATACACAGCCGCGTTTGATTGAAAAAACCAGCTGCGGCTGGTTTTTTTGTGCCTATGATATAAAAGTAAGAATCACCGCAAGGTCCCCGTAGCTCAGCTGGATAGAGCAGCCCCCTCCTAAGGGGCAGGTCGCAGGTTCGACTCCTGCCGGGGACGCCATAAAATCTTTAAATGAAAGTATAAACAGCATCGTACCGTGTTGAAAATATCTAGCACATTTTTAATATTACCCTAGAGGCGCGCACGTTCTCCATAATCACCAATAAGTGATTCAAATAAGCCTAACAGCTCAACACAATTCATTCCTGCTCCGGCAATGTCGATCAGTTCCTCAAAACCAAACGTAGTTATCAAATTCAACCGCGGGTTAAACAAAACTCCGAAATTTGGAGGTTTAGAACTATGCACCCGTGAATCAGCAAGCAAGAGCAACCAATAGATCACCAATTGCTTATAGTCCGCTCTGCTAAAGTTTCGAGCTGAACATTTAATTTCGATCAAGTGATCGTCAAGAGCAAAATCTCCATAACTGGATGCTATCCAATGCATTCCTGGAATCTTCGGCGCTATAACCAACGAATCAGATCGATAAGTATGTCGTATGAATTCTAACCCTCCAATAATTCTTTTTGCCACCGCACCAGAAAAATCAAGATCCTCGTCGCTAGGACTTGGTGTTTCGCGATAGTCAAAATATCTCTTTTGTTTGCTTAGAGCGGATTGAATAACATCTTGCCAATTATCGTGATTGTTTAATAATTGATCAGCGCGACTATAAGCTAATTCAAACAACATGGAGGGCTGTAACTTGGATCTTGCTAAATCATCCAAGTTTATCTTTTCAGATGCTGGGACTTGAAAAGCGCGCCGATTAAATCCAGCTACGACCGAACGAGTTAAGCTTGGTAATAGTATATCGAAAAAGCCAGGAATATCTCGTGCCACAGTTCGTGGATCCTTGACTGGTAACCTAGAAAACCTATCCATGTTGGCTTGATACCCAACTTTTATAAACTTCAAAGAACTTAATTTCAGATGAATCTTCGATACCCAATCTCCACTTATTTTCGAGTGTTCCACTCTCACTCATTCTGAAATGACTCCCCGAAGATGGGTAAGAAAAAGTGAACAACCAAAACATTCTACTCTCAGGTTCGCGAATCGTGTGCCACTTCGTCTTGAGTACATTGAAATCGGCCTGATTCTTCCACTCTCTTAAACAATCAAGACAGGCTCTTTTAACCGTTAACGACTCACTTTGACGATATACTTCTTGAACAAACTTTACTCTTGATGGGCTGTTCCCATTTCTGATAGCCCTCAAAAAGAATAACTTATTTGTATCAGGAACTAGAAGAAATGGTGAGTGTGTTATCACCTGATCGAGAGCTCGATTTATTTGCTCTTTTACATCAGGCTTAACGTCGGTATTTAATATTCTATTAATGCTTCTAAAAATCGTTGATATTGACCCTCTAAATGCATTTAAATTTTCCTCAGAAAGAAGCGACAAAGCAAGTTCCAAAGCGGTATTCTCACCCAAAAAGTTAAGTGACCGACTTATTTGAGCGATCACAAATTTATCTGGCTGGCTTTTCTCCCGTTCCCCCGACAAAGCTTCCATAATGTCGATTTCATCAACTTTATTCTTAAGTTCTTCGTAATTTTTTCCAGGGTTATCTGTATAAGGGTCAAAATAAAGATCAATCTCACGAAGTTTACTAGCTGTGCCATCCCCCGGCGACAATTGCGATGTGACAAAATTACGATAGTGTTTCGCGTTTAAAAAGACTGTTTTCGTCTTATTTAAGGACAAGCCAAAAGCTGCAAGAAAGCTAGATAGTCGAGATAAGGCCTCATAAGCATGCTTTTCATTAGCACAAATTAAAGTGAAATCATCAACATACCGGTGCCATGCATAGCCCTCAGTGTCGAGTAGATAATCAATTTGGCTCATCATCAGTTCTGCAAAAATACGAGAGGCTTGCCCTCCAACAGGCAAACCAAATGATCGCCCCGATGACATCTTCGAGAGCAATTCAATAATCTGCTTTGGTAATGAGTTACCACTTGGAACCAGCTCACCAATAGCCACATCTAACGGATGGTGATATATATGTTCATAAAAGTTAGATATATCAGTTTGAACAACTATTGATTCATCCGTTAGAGATTGATCTAAAATTGTGGCCTCCCGGTAGGAGCGCCAAGATTTTTCCCTATCAAAAAATTCATCGCCTTCATTTAAAAATCGATAGGAATGAGCGTTATCTAATCTTCTAGGTTCTAGATTTTCAGCAACGTAAAGTGCGAGTCCATTTAAATATAGATTCCAAAAACAATGTATTTTGGTGGTAATTCGGAAGCCATTTGATCCTGCTGGAGTAATTAATTTTTCCGAGAACAGCTCCAAGCTTTTGATTTTTTCTATTGCACGCTTGTTGCTATTAGCAATCGAATTATAGAAATCAATCGCTATCTGCGACAGTTCTTCTGCGCAATCTCTTACGAATGAAGTATCAATATCATAGGGTAAGGTGTCATTATCACCATGTTTAGCTATTTCTCTGGCCGCACGGCGAAAATAATTAATATTCAAAGTCATCTGCGAAGTCCGCGTTCAGATAGTCTCTCTCTACATTAAATTAAAATATCCAAAACGCAAGCTGGTACACTGTTCCAATGCAATCCAATTGTAACTCTCGGGACTTGATGGAAGAGCCCCCAACCCTGCTACCTGAGCGCGTCAAGAGTTTGATTATAACCATCAGTTTCACTTCTGCAGGGCCCGCCAGCAAAGTTAGCAAGAAAAGCTTTTGTCAAAATACCGAAATCATTTAAATTTAAGTAGATATATATGCTGTAACTATTTATTCCCTTTAGCCTTTTGCATTTCCCGCGCAAAGATCTTATGTTAATGAAATATTAACACTGTGGAAATTTTGTCATGCCAACCATTGATTTTTCTAAGCGGCTAAATAGCTCTACGCAGCAACGCCCGATCGAACCTCAAATTATCTATGACAGCTTAGATAGGGAGAGTGATATAGGGAGGTTGAGAACGTCGCAAGCTGAAGTATTAGGCCGGTGGTTCCACGATTTTCGAGATCGCAGGGATAACATTATCAAAATGCATACTGGAGAAGGTAAAACTCTAGTCGGCCTATTGCTTCTTCAATCAAGACTAGTAGAATTAAAACTCCCAGCACTTTATATTTGTCCGAACAAGTATCTTGCTAATCAAGTAGTTGCCGACGCTAGCCGTTTCGGAATTCAAACCTGTATTTTTGATGATGACTCCAATAAACTGCCAGATGAATTTTTAGATTCTTCCAAGATATTAGTAACTCATGTCCAAAAAGTATTTAACGGAAGATCTGTTTTCAAACTCGACAAACAGTCTATTGAGGTTGGAACAGTTGTACTGGATGATTCACACTCATGCATTGACGCTATAAAGAACGCTTCAACTATTAAAATCAAAAAATCTGAGTCTTCATATAAGGCACTTATTCATATTTTTAAAGAAGAACTAGAGCAACAAGGCGCTGGAACCTACTTAGATATCTGCTCAAATGATACAGATGCGATTTTACCAATCCCTTATTGGGCGTGGCGTGAAAAATCTGAAGCTGTTCTTGAGATTCTGCACAAATATTCCAATGATGGTGACTTAAGATTTACATGGCCACTACTCCGAGATCGATTAGATTTCTGTACTGCTTACCTCTCTTCCAATGCAATAGAAATTAACTGCTCCATGTCTATCATGGACAGGTTTGGCTCGTTTAGTAACGCGACATCGAGAGTTCTTATGTCTGCAACAACACAAGACGATGCCTTTTTCATAAAGGGTCTTGGTTTTGAAGTAGACAGTGTTTTAAACCCCATTGAAGACAAAAGTCGCAGCTGGTCAGGTGAGAAAGCAATTATTATACCTCAACTAATTAGTGACGAACTTGATCAGTCCACCGTAGTCTCCAAGATTTTTTCAACCGAACATGTGAACTTTGGAGTCGTCGCTTTAGTTCCCAGTTTTAGGAAAACGGAACAGTACAAAACATTAGGCGTCCTTGTAGCTGATAGTAAGGGAATGTTTCAATTAGTAGATGATCTTAAAAAAGGTAACTATAAACAATCTCTGGTCTTTGCTAATCGTTACGATGGAATAGATTTGCCCGATAATGCATGCCGTGTGCTCGTGTTAGATGGCAAGCCATTTACCGATTCACTAGCTGACCGCTACGAAGAGTCATGCGTGCGATCAAGCGATGTAATTAACGTGCGAATTGCTCAGAAAATAGAACAAGGCCTCGGTAGAGGTGTTCGCGGCGAAAAAGATTTTTGTATTATCGTAATAACCAATCCAGACTTGGTTGCTTTTATGAAAGGCGGAAGAACATCTAAATATTTTTCGAATCAGACATTACAACAAATCGAAATCGGCAAACAAATTGCAGAGTTTGCAAAAGAAGATTCCTCAAAAGACGATCAAGCTACGAGTATCCTATTCAATACCTTTAATCAAATTCTAACTCGAGATGATGACTGGAAAAGTTTTTACTCTTCTAGAATGAATGAGCTTGAGAATACTGATAAAACAGACGCAGAGGTCAGTTTAGTCCATAGATTAGATTTCGAGAGATCTGCAGAAACTGCAGTATCTAACGGAGACATAGAAACCGGTGTCAAAATTCTTAAGGGTCTCTTAAACAAAGCAGGTCTCGATAACGATGAGAAAGGCTGGTATCTACAAAAAATAGCCTTTTTCCTCTATGGATTTAGTCGGACGGAATCAGTCCAAGCACAACAAGAAGCATATACATTAAACAACTCACTACTCAAACCACCTCAAGGTATTCCACACCGGAAATTGCAGTACGGAAATTCAACTCGGTACGAATTGATTAGGAAGTTTATAGCAAAATTTGCGAATCCTATGGATTTAAAATTATTTTGTTAGGAGCTACTTGATTCCTTAAGCTGGGGAGCAGATTCTGAAAAGTTTGAGCTTGCCATTAAGGATTTAGGAGAAGCGTTAGGTTTTAAAAGTCGACGTCCTGAAAAAGAAGATAAAGCAGGTCCCGATAATTTGTGGTGCGCCGACGACGATACGTATTTTTTAATTGAGTGCAAAAATCAAGTAAAAATAGATCGGCGTTTCATTAGCAAAGCCGAAGCGGGACAATTTTCACAACATATACAATGGTTTAATACAAATTATAACTCTGCACCATGTACGAAAATACTGATTATCCCTGCGCTCAGATTAAATCGCGATGCTTACATCAATGATCAAAGCTATATCCTAAGAGAGAAAAACTTAACAATATTAAAAGATAATTTCCGCTCATTCATCGGCGATATTTTGCGTTTTGACAATCTTCGTTTGATAGGAGAGCATGAATTGGAAAGCATACTAAAAGCAAACAAGTTACAAATAACAGATTTTAAGCAGCGTTACATTGAGCCTATTAAAAAACGTATAGATTAATACAACTAATGTTATTCTTTGTGCCCGAAGCCATTCGGCATGAAAGTGTAAAAATATCTGTGTAAATAGCATTCTTATCAACTTATTTGAAGGATACCAGAATGCCAATATCAGATAAACTCATCGACCAGCTGCTTCAACGCTGTGATTCCGTAGAATACATTTTAGGTGAAGCTGCCCCTCGCTCAAGCAACTCCCCCAAAAAGTAGCTGAATGCGATTTAGAAGCAGAAATGAAGGCCCATTTAGGCTGCGCTCTCAACGATACTACCAGTAACAACAGCGGCAACCCCCGAAACTGTAAAACTAAGAAAGCCATTCGTAGTACTAAAGTGGACGCCAAATCGCACTTCACCCGCAATTCATCGCAATACTTGATTAGTTCGTCGCACTCTGGTACAAAAACTACACAATAATAATAATAGAAAGTGTCGTTATGGCTGATATCCAGAAGTTATTCCAGCAAGCAGTTGCGTCGTTTCGGGCCGGGCAATTTAGTTCAGCCGAACAACAATTCCGTCATTTAGTGCGGTTTAACGCAAAACACCCCGATGTATTGCACGTTCTTGCGCTATGTTTACAGAACCAACATCAACCGAAAGCCGCCGCTGACTACTTAAAAACTTCACTCAAATATAACCCCACTCATGCACCTTCACGAAAAAGCTTAATTTCGCTTTATATTCAGCAGGGTAACTATGCTGGCGCGCAAACTGAATGCGACACACTGCGTGAGCAACAGCCGCAACAATTTGAACCCTATTTATTGCAGGCTCAGTTATATCGCACGATGGGTTTAACCGACGAAGCACTGCAGGCAATTGAAAAGGCACGCCAACGGCTGGCCAAGCCGTTGCCAATTGTTGACTACTACTTAGCCTGCATTCATTACGACCTGGCCCAGTACGAGCAAACCGAAGCGATATTGCAGAATCTCGTCAGCCAAATTCCTGAATACATTGATGCGCATGTTGCTTTGAATAAATTGTATTGGGAACATGGCCCGCAGGAGAAGTTTCTTACCTCGTTAACCAAAGCGCTTGAAAAATTGCCGCAATCGCGTCAATTGCGCTATAGCCTCGCGGCACATTTGCTGATGTCGAATCAGCCGCAGGCATGCTTGGAATCCTGCGAAGCAACCCTAAAAGATCTGCCCGACGGTGCTGAATTTCTTCATTTGAAAGGTTCGGCCTTCATGCGCTTAGAAAAACTCGACAATGCTGTGGCCGCCTATGAACAGGCGCTTCAGTTACAGCCTGACGTATTGCGCCATCGAATTGATTACGCCACCAGCATGATGCGCATGGGGAAATACGAAACTGCGCTAACGAATCTAAAAGCGGTGGAAAAATTACACCCGCACAGCCAAGAAGCCTTAGCCTACAAAGCGCTTTGCTTGCATGCGTTAGGCCGTGCTGAAGCCGATGCGCTAAATAATTACGACCAGTTCGTAAAAATCATTCCACTGCAAGCACCGAAGACTTATGCCAACACCGAACAATTCATGGCTGAGCTCGCCCAAGCACTGCAGGGCTTACACAAAACCCAGCAACAGCCACTTGATCAAAGTGTGCGCAACGGCACGCAAACGGTTGGTAACTTGTTTGCCCAAAAATTTCCTATCATTGCCGAATTTGAAGCTATGATTGAGGCGGCTGCGACACAGTATGTTAAAGGCCTACCCGATAGCTCGAGCCATCCATTTTTGCAGCGTAAAAGCCACGGCACCCGGTTTACTGGAGCGTGGTCGGTACGCTTAGCTGAAAAGGGTTTTCATTCCAATCATGTGCACCCAGAAGGTTGGATATCATGCTGCACCTACATTCAGCTGCCGCAGCAAGTGCAACCTGATGACGCCACGAAGGCCGGTTGGATTCAATTTGGCGACCCTGGCATGCAGTTACCGAATGTAGAGCCGAAGGTGCATGCGGTTTGTCCGAAGGTGGGTTACTGCGTATTCTTTCCTAGCTACTTCTTCCACGGCACGGTGCCATTCCAAGGTGACGGCATTCGTATGACAGCACCTTGCGATATCTCACCAGCATGGTAAGTGCGTACTTACTTTAGATATTTTTGGTAGTTTCGCCAGCGACCCGACGACGACTTATAAAGAGGTTGTCGCACTTGCCAAACACTGGCCGTGCGTACGGCGTTAGTGCGTTGATGAAACGCCAAGCATTGTGCTTGCCAAGGTAGTTCCAGCCATTTGAACACGCGGCCTAACTCGGTTTCAGGATCCGCCACCAAGGCATCATAGTCCACCACCTGTACGTCATCACCAAACACCTGTTGCCAGTGCGCGAGCAACTGCTGCTCGAGAGCTAAGAACGCTTGAATGTGCTCTACAGAGTTGGCGTAATTCATTGACGCACCCAAACGGGTGAAATACACCGACAAACAGTTATCCAAAAGCTGCCGACGCGTGACTATGAACTTCGCATCAGGTAACGCCCGTTTAATAAGGCCCAACAACCAAATGTTATCTGGCCGCTTGTCCGTCACCCAACCGTCATGGCCGAAGCGCTGTTGCACGAATTCAAGGTAGTCCTGCCCTATCGCCGCATAGTCTTGTGCGGTCGTACGCTGACTAAAGGCACCTATGCCTTCGCGTTTCACTTGCTGCCAAAGGCGTGGGAAGAACTCCAGCTCGCCACCACTGGTTATCGAATCGTGAGCGCCCAGCATTTGCTCCAACAGGGTGGAGCCCGAGCGAAACATGCCGCAAATAAACAACGGTTTGGGTTGGCTTGCTCCACCTGTCGCCGTAACTGGCGCAGTATAATTTTCAATGATGGTGTGAAGTAACGCTTCTTGTTCGGCAACGTCCCATGCTGGCATGGTAGTCGCGTTCAACGTATTGGCCTGCTGATAGAACTGCCAGGCTAAGTCGTAGCTGCCGCAGTCGTCATGCAACTTGCCCAACGCAAACGCAATATCAATGCGCTCGTTTAAAGGTTGCTTGCCGCCTTCCAAAAAACTTCGCAACCGACAAATCAACGCATCATCGCTACCTTCAGCTTTGTGCACATCGGCCAGTCGCACATACGCCATGGCATAATCAGGTTGGCGTTTTATTACTTCATTGAAATAGTGCGCGGCTTGTTGCTTGTCGCCGTCTTGCTCATAGCTATTTGCCAAGTTATACAAAGCGGGCACATAGTTCGGCGCAATAGTTAGTGCCTGCAAAAAAGCTTGCTGTGCTTGCTGGTTATCCAACAAACCTTCGTTATAAATAACGCCAATGTTGGTATGTACTTCTTCCGGCTGGCTGATACCCAAGGCAAGTGCCTGTTGATAATGCTCAATCGCCTCGGCATAACGCCCGGCAACACGCAAATAATAACCGCAATTGAACTGCGCGCCGGCATGCTGTTGATGATGGTGCACGTAAGTACGGTAGAGCTCTGCGGCTTGCTCGGGCATCTTCATTTGGCTTGCCAAAGCGGCAGCTTGGTCAAGCAAACCAAGATTATTTGGCTGCTCAACCAACTGCTGGCAAAGGTGTTCAAGTTGTGTCTTTAAGCCCTGAGGTGTCACCGCATTAACCCCAATGGTTATTTAAGCTCAGTTAAAGCGTCAGTTAAGGCTGCTAAGTGCTTGTTATAGGCACTAGCGCGGCCTTTGGCTTTAGCGTACACCTTTTGATTCATTGGCTCGCCGCGTGCTGTAGTAACGCTGGTAGCAACGCTTACGTAGTCATCTTGCACTGGGTCGGCGCTTAAGCCACAGAACTCAAGCAACTGTTGCTGAGTTGCTGCGCTGTCACTAACCATGGCTTCATAATCAACGCTAAGCATCTCATCACCAAGTGTTGATTGCCACGCACTCATTAAGGCCTGGTAGTGCGAGTAATAATGCCCCAGTTCAGCTTGATCGTACGCGTAGGCATAACGGTCACTGAACAATGTGCGGTAAATTGACCAACAGGTGTCCAACGCATCACGTTGCACGTGAATGATTTTCGCGGTTGGCAGCGCCTTTTTGATCAAGCCGCAATACAAGAAGTTGAATGGCAGTTTATCAACAACAAATTCGTGCCCATCAGCAACTTCTGAAAGTTTAGCCAAATACGCTTTGCCAAGATCGGTGTAGTTCAAGTTTTGCAGCGCTTGTTCGCGTGTCGCCCCGCTGTGTTCAGCTAGGTAGCTTGCTATAGCTTCATTGAGTAGTAACGGGAAATCAGCAAACTCACCCAATGATTTCACCTTTGGGTGTGCCGCTAAATAGCGCTCAACCAAGGTTGCACCACTGTTGGGCATGCTCACTACAAATACTGGCGTTATCGCGGTCTTCTTATTGCCACGCCCCTGCACGTTCCAAGTTTTCGCAACTTGGGTGAGTTGCTGCAGCGCATCAAGCTCTGCGGCTTCGTTATATGGTGTAATTTTCTTTTGTAATGCATTGCCCTTGGTTGCGGCATCAAATGCCAATTCATGCTCACCAAGGTCATCATATTCTTTCGCTAAAGCAAACCATATCGGTGTGTCGGCAACTTCATTGGCGCGAGCGCGCGCTTTTAGCGCTTCAATATGATTACGCGCTTTAGTTTGTTTACGCAGCAGTGCAAGCACGTAATATGCCATGCTCGGCGCTTGCTCGTTATCACAAACTTTCTTAATTATTTTTTCAGCAGCTTTGCTATCGCCCAAGAACCAGCGGTTCAGCCCTTCATCAAAGGCCAATACAATGTCATCGGGGTGCTGTTTACGCAGGCTTTCAATAATCGCCAAGGCTTTCGCTGGCTGATCCAACTGCGTATAAAAACGTGCAAGCTGTTGTTGATACTTTCTGTTGTCTTGCGCGAGCTTGGTTGCAGCTTCTAGCGCAGTTGCCAGTTGTTTACGCTCTTTTAAGCGGTCAAGCACATACAATCGGTCAATATGGAACACAATTTGCTCTGGCATAGCCTTAATTGCGCGGGTTAAATACGCCAACGCGCCATGCAGATCGCTTTGCTGGTTGCATACCTGTGCAGCTAAGTGAAGTAATGCAGCAGAATCTGGCTCTTTGCCGACCGCATCTTCAATGTAGTCGCGTGCAGCTTGTTGCTGTCCGCCTTTCACTAGTGTGGATACGTATTTTGTAATGCTTTGAATATCGGTTACCGATGACTGCTCACTCATGTTACTTATCCTGGAATGCTGTTGTTTTACTGAAGCGGAAATAAAAAACGGCGACTAATGTCGCCGTTTTATTAAACGCTAATTCTTTCGCTATTAGAAGCGGAAAGTTACGCTTGCGTGGATGTAACGACCCAATGTGTCGTAGAAACCAGCAACAGTGTTTGCGTTAGTAGACAGTGAACCGCCAACCAATGGTGGCTCTTTATCTAGGATGTTGTTGATACCAACAAGAACTGAAGTATTTTCGTTCACATCAAAAGTACCCACTACGTCTAAGTAGCTTTGTGAACCAATACCTTTACCAACCAATAACTGGTCAGTAGTTCCTTCATAGTCAACACCACCGAAGTAGCGCCATTTCAACTGTGCAGTCCAGATATCATCCGGAGTGTACGTCATGGTTAAAGAGTGACGCCAGTCTGGCTGTGGGAAACAGTTTGAACTGATTAAGCCCGCACAGTCTTGACCTACGCTATCTGCGTACTTCTCAAGGTACAATGAACCATTCATACGTGCAGTAATAGTACCGCCAAGAACGTCTTCAAGAGTATAGTTAGCGTTTACGTCAACACCGCTATATTCTTCAGAACCAACGTTGATGTTAGTTGCACGAACGAATCCATCGTTACCACGCCACAAGCTGCCTGATGGAGCACGGTTTACGTTGTTACAGTAAACTGCGTCGCCAGTTTCACCACACAAACGAAGTGTGTTTGAAGCGCCCAAGGTACCGATAACTTCGTCGATTTCGATAATCCAGTAGTCAACTGTGAAGTTCAAGTTGTCAAGTGGGTTCGCAACAACACCGAATGTTAAGGTATCAGCTACTTCTGGTTGCAACTCAGTGTTACCACCGAACAAACCGTTGTACTGTGATGCAGGGTTAGCATCAACATTACCGTATTGCGCTGAAGTTACGCCAGTGTTAGCACACTGCGCTGCAGTGAACTCAGGAGTATCGCCCGCACATGGGTCAGTACCACCCCACAAACCGATAGAGGTTGCAGCGAACAATTCACCAACGTTTGGAGCACGTACTGCACGGTTGTAGCTTGCACGAACTTTCCAGTCAGCAGTGATGTTGTAATCTAAAGCTGCTTTATAAGTCGTTTCGTTACCAGAAGTGCTGTAGTCAGAGAAACGTACACCTAAATCTAAGGTCATGCTATCAATGCCGTCACGGCCTTCAGCAATTGGTACGCTCAACTCACCAAACAATTCTTTAACGTTGTAACCGCCAGCCAAGCTGTTAGTTGGGCCGCCTTGGCCAGCCAACGCGCCTTCTTGGTAGATAGTGTCAGCAGTACGCTCGAAATCTACTTCGCGGTTTTCAACACCAAATACTGCAGCCATTGGCAAATCAGAAGATGGCAAGCTTGCGCCCAATTCACCGGTCACGAATGCGTTAACAATACGCTGTGAGGTGATACCAGTCATGATTGCAACGCCACCTAGTGCATCAGCAGATTCTGCAGTTACACCACCTGGAGTGAATACGTCGTATTCAGCGTTTTCTAACGCATCTTGTACATACTTAACGTAGAAGTCGTTAACATACGCAGTGTTTGAAGAAGTTGAACCGAACTGGAATGACGCGTCATATGACCAGTTTGAATTCAAGTAACCTTCAGCACCAACTACCATACGGAACGCGCTGTGTTCCAGGTTGTTCATGCGTGGGCCGCCTTCAACGTTACGCTTACCAATGTAGGCGCCAATAGTTTCAACGTCTGGACCGAATTCGCTACGGAATTGCGCACGTTGTGCGTCACTGAATAGTGCACTATTGATGTCGATGTCTTGACGGAATGCGTAGAAAGTACCTGACTCAGCGATCTGAGCAACAGTACGGTCATGCATGTAGCTCAGTTCCATATACGGACGGAATGAGTCGTTTACTTCATAGTTTACGAACGCACCCATAGTGTAACGAGTATCTGGACGCATGAAGTGGTTAACTGGCGCGTAGTTGTAAACGTTGCTGCCATCATACGGAGAGAAGCTGCCGTCACCATTCAATGACCACCAAACTTCTTGGTCAAGATCGTATTCACCGCCAACAACTGGCGCGAAGAATGTGTTTGGTAATGGCGCAGTAGATGAACCACCACAAGCAGTACCAGCTGCGTTCAGAGCACATGATGAATAGTCACGTGATTCTTGACGAAGCTCATTGATTTGACGCCATGTAGCGTAAGCAGTTGCGTGACCTTTACCGCCAGCGAAGCTGCTACCCATGGTTACGTCGATGTTGTATGACTTACCGTCGATACCGCTACCACCAGTAGGATAACCGAAGTTACGCTCATCCATCAGGCCTTGCATGTAGTCGTTACCGTTGCTGTGCTGGTAACCAGATGCACCGACATTAACTTCTAAGCCTTCGAAGTCATCTTTCATTACGAAGTTGACAACACCAGATACGGCGTCAGCACCGTAAGTAGCAGAACCACCACCGGTAAGCACTTCTACGCGCTCAACCAAAGCTGATGGAATTTGGTTAACGTCAGCTGCTTGCGAGTAAATACCGCCTGATTGCAGACGACGACCGTTCATAAGTACCAAAGTACGGTTAGTACCGATACCACGAAGGTCAAGTGTTGCTACACCAGATGCACCGTTAGCGATGTAAGAAGTTTGTGCTGCTTCTACCTGTGGAAGACTGTTCATCAAATCTTCGATACGGGTAAAACCAGAGTTTTTGATTTCTTCAGAAGAAGTGATTTGTACTGGGCTAGATGATTCATAGTCAGTACGTTTGATACGTGAACCTGTTACGGTAATACGTTCTTGAGCTTCTTCAGCTTGCTCTTCGCCAGACTGGTCCTGCGCTGCCGCAGTGCCTGACAACGCAAGTGAAGCGCCACCGAACATAAGAGCCAAGCGGATAGACTTAGCTAATTTATTATTAGTATACATACTGTGTTCTCCCTGGATCACTTATACGTGATTTACTAGGTTTAAAGTCGGCACGTGAACGCCCGCGTGCGTCTTATAAATCGTGCGTTTTAACGCATTCGCATGCATAAAAAACACCCGACATCACCCGATATTAATTAAAACAAAGCCGTTTCACAAGCCCAGAAGTGCAATTAAACCATTTGATTGTAAATATAAATAAAAAAAGCCCGCCTCTTTGCAGAGGCGGGCTTACACTTTTACCGATTAAGCTAACAGCTTAGAACGTGTATGTACCACGTAAATAAGCAAAGCGACCGATGTTGTCATAAACCGCTGAACCCGCGCCAGTAGCAGTGTTTGCTATGCCCGGTGGACGACGGTTAAAGAAGTTATCAACACCAAGGCTCACACCGAAACCATTGTCGAATTTGTAACCTGCGTTTACATCAGTTACCGCGTAGCTACCCCAACGTAATTCGTTGCTTGGGTTAGGGTTACGCTCTAATGAATCCGCAGTGTACAGTTCAACACCGTTCAAGTAACGGGTGTTGGTACCGAATGACCATGCGCCAACGCGGTAGCCGAAGCGTAACTGCATTTGCAGATCTTGGTCACCGGTGATACCAGCATAATCAGTGAAGTTATCTGGCTCATCAGCGAATGGATAGTCTTTCGCTTCAATCAAATAAGTACCGATTAAGTTGGTGGTGAACTCGCCATCAAACAATGGAGTTTCATAAGCGAATTCGAAATCAACACCAGAGTTCAAGCTGCGCGCGATGTTCAACGCGAAACCACGCATTAAGGTGATTTCACCTGTTGCTGGATCACGGTCAACAAGGTTACAGAATTGGTTGTCAACGCTTTCAGCGTCTACACAACGGTTAAGAACAGTCTGGAAGCCAATGCCACTGATGGTATCGTCGATGTCGATTTCCCAGTAGTCAACAGTTGCTGAGAAGCCTTCTAACCAAGTTGGCGTGTATACAAAACCAACAGTAAGGGTTTCTGCTGACTCTTCGTTCAGGTCAGGGTTACCACCTACTAAGGTTTCAAGTGTTGCTGCATCGTAGTCAGAGTCGAAATCTGCTGGCACACCAAGTGCGGCACAGTTTTGCTCACGACGGGTACGTGCTTCGCCACTCAAATCAGCAAGGTTGCTGGTACGGCATGGATCGTTAACACTCGCGAATGACTGGCTTTGGCCAGAGAACAATTCGTCGATGTTTGGTGCGCGAATCGCTTCGGCATAAGTAACACGCGTACGGAATTGATCATTCACGGTCCAGTCGAAGCCAACTTTCCAGCTGGTTGCGTTACCGATAGTTGAGTAATCAGCAAAACGTACAGCGGTGTCAAACGTCAACATGTCAACGAATGCTACGTCGCTTACTAAAGGCACGGTAACTTCGCCGAACACTTCAGAAACGTCGTATTTACCGTCAGTTTCACCCAACGCGTTGAAGAAGGTTGCGCCAGTTTTAGCGAACGGGTCTTCTACAGTGACAGATTTCTCTTCACGGTATTCAACACCACCTGCAAAACCAACGAAACCAGCTGGCAATTCATACAAGAATGAATTGGTAAACGCTGCGTTGAATACAGTTTGTTCAATTTCAGAAGTACCGATTGACGTAGTGGTCACGTAATCTTGAGCTTCTTGACTTGGCATACCGTCGCCAAAGATGTTGATAGGCACACAACCGTCAGCCTGCGCTTCAGCGCTACGACATACGATGTTACCTGTACCATCGTCAACTGCGTCCAGTGCCCATTCCATGTTTTGGAAGATCACGTTCGCGCCGTTAACACGCTCAATTTCAGATTTACCCCAAACCAATGACACGTCATACGTCCAGTCTTGGTTCAAGTTACCTTCAGAACCCACTACGAAACGCGTTGTTTCACGGGTGTTTTCTTCAATACGACGACCTACATCGTTGTACATACGGTTAACACCAACAAATGGAATGCCTAAGTCATCCATTTCTTGCGCTAAGCCTTCAGGTAAGAATGCGTTGTCACGCTTCATCAAGTAAGGGTAACCTGCTGCCGCCGCGCCCGTAGCATAGAAACGGAAGAACGGCTGACCGATGTTCTGGCCTTTGCTGTTTACGTATTTGGCATCAAAATAAACGGACATGTCGTCGTTGACTTCGTAGTTACCTTTTACGTTGTAGTTGGTACGCGAGAACTTCGGTTGCACCTCGTTGTACTGACGCAAGTTAATATAGTCACAATCTTGACAGAACAAGCCGCTAACTACATCGCCAGTATAAACGTCACGATAGCTGCCATCTGGGTTGAACGTGCCCATGATGCCGCCAGTGAACGGGTTCCAGGTAGTACCTGGATTCGAGATTGCATAGTACCCTGCGTTTGGAAGCAAGATTTGATCAGGGAATGCTGGATCATCTTGCTGTTCTGCCGTACGTGGACCATACAGGTCTTCATAACGGAAGTTAGCGAAAGATGTAGCTGTCCAAGGGTTATCCAACGAGTTCAATGAATCTTGACCGTTGTACTCAACAGAGAAAGCGATGTTACCGCGGCCGCCATTGAAGTTAGTACCATATGACAAGGTGTATTTTTCGTTGTCGTATTCATGATTATCGGCATAACCGCGGGTAGCGGTAGCGTTCAAACCTTCAACGTTTTTCTTCAATACGAAGTTGATTACACCCGTTACAGCGTCAGCACCGTATACCGCTGATGCACCACCAGTGATGATTTCAACGCGCTCAATCCAAGCACTTGGAATGGTGTTAGTATCAACAGCACCAGAACCTGGCGAGCTTGATACGTGACGCTTACCGTCAACCAATACCAAGGTACGGTCAACACCCATGTTACGCAAGTTCAGGGTACTAATACCTGCAGTACCGATAAAACGGCCTGAGTTTGCTAAGGTGAAGGTGGTTGCCAATGCTGGCAAACGGCTTAAAACTTCACCAATGTTCATCGCACCAGTTTCAACTAACGCGTCACCGTCAATAACAGTGATTGGCGTAGGTGAACTTTCACCGATACGACCGATACGAGAACCAGTTACCTGGATCTTCTCAACTTCTTCGCGATCAACTTCTTGGTTGTCAGTTTGGTCTTGCGCAAAAGCAGGTGCACCAACTAACAACGCAGAGCTGAACCCAGCTACTAACGCAGCTTGGATCGAATTCGCTAAAAATGATTTTTTAGCCATGTCTTACTCCCCGATTCATTATATTTATCTCGGCTTGAAGCCTATTTTTCGAGTTTGCTTTCAAGCCGAGTTCTGAGTGTTCTACAGCAGTTATAACTGACTTGTATAGAATCCCACTTAGTTAACTACACAGGGAAACTATTTTCAATGCCTTTTTAACATTAAAATTACGTCAGTCATCGCGTTTCAAACGCGCTTTGCACAAAAAAGGATCACCACAGGCGGGATTTTGAGCTGCCGGCGAATTTATAACCTTGCGCCAGCATTAATTCACCGCAGCCGACAGCATCGCTAAACGCATGATGTGCATTGTACTCTGGCAGGCCATAACGCGCGCGGCAGGCAGCGAGGGTTAACGAGCCGCGTTCAATATGGTGTTGCTGACGTTTTAAACGCTTGGCTTCAAACGCCAACGTGTCGAATAGAGCAAGGGGTTCAAGTTTGATTCCATGTTGACGTGCGGCATGCTTTAAAAAACTCCAGTCGAGCTGAATATGGTGACAAACCAAAACCTTGCCCCGCAAAATTTCAGCAAGCTGCTCTAACATTGCGCGCGGTTCCGTGGTTTCAAGAAAGTCTTTACTCACCAAGCCATGCACTACTGGCGACTGCTTTAAATCGGTCTGATCATGCTTTATCAGGTAGTAGCGACCTGTTTTATAGTCAATCACCGGCGGCTTAATCTCAACCCAAGCCACGGCCAGTAACTGATCGGTGTTAGGGTTCAAGCCACTGGTTTCAATATCTAGGGCAATATAGGTGTGATGCGTCCATGATTTGCGCACTTGTATGGTTTTTAACCACCAGCGCTTTAAATAGCCAAACATGCATTAACCCACGCGGCCAAATTTTAACCCCACGCCCTGCTGACATTCCTTAATAATTCGGAAGGCAGTTTTTAATTGGCGCCGGGTTAAGGTACTTAATTCATCAGGGTCCAGTGCGTTTTTAGGCTTATCGGTTCCCCATATATCCAACTGATGTTGCAGGCGTAGCTGCGTCAAAAACTGCCAAGCCTCCGCCAATGACTGATTGTCTTTACGGTTCAACAAATTACTGCCACGTAGCTGTTCCAATCGTTGTAGCGTTTGCGGCACAGTTAAACCCGCTTGTAACGAATAGATACGCACAATGTCGTTGATCAAGGCAATGCCGTAGCGCTTAATGTTGATCAAATCACTATCTTTGCCTGATTCAGTGCCACGAAAACGATTAAACAGCCCCAGCGGCACCTGCACACTCACCTGCAAGCGCGCCAAATTTCCTAGAAAGAAATCTTTCTTGCCAAGCTTTGCCACTTCTTCGCGGTAACGCTGATACAAACGTTTATTGCCATGCACCATGCGCGAATCAAAAAATATCTGACAATACATCAGGGCTTTCGGCGTTGGGCTTTCTGTCCAGGTTTGGAACCGTTCAAGCCAACCGTCTAACGTGCGGCGACAGTCGGCATTGGACGCCATAATATCCCCCGGGCACAGCGGAATACCGCATTCATTCAGCCCTGAGCACACAAACTCCCCCAGCCCCTTAAACCATTCCAGCTGTTGCTCGTTAAGCCCATTACCAAGCAGCAAGCCGTTATCTTGATCCGAGCTGAGTACTTGGTCTTCGCGCCCTTGCGAACCAAACGCTATCCAACAATAGGTGCCGGGCGCAACACCGTGCTCTTGCTCATACAAGCGAATCAGTTGCCGCGTCATACTATCGGTGAGTGAAGCCAATAAACGCCCCACCATGGTGGTGTCATGCACCCGTGCCGCGAAGGTTTGCATATACGCCGGTATTTGCTTGGCTTCCTCAATCAGTTGCTCACGTGTTTCCACTTTATTAATCGCGCTAATCAGCATCACCGGCTCGCTGCGTTGCTGCCGCATCAAGTCGGTATTGGTGATCATGCCAATGGGCTGGTCGTTATCATCAATCACAGGTAAGTGATGAATATTGTGCTGCGTCATCAAGGTAAGCGCATCCATCAGCGTTTGCCGGCCGTAAACTGTGGCAGGCGCCTGTGTCATCGCAGCATTCACTTGAATGTCGTAACTTAAGCCAGCAGCAATGACGCGGTTGCGTAGGTCGCGGTCGGTGAGAATGCCGAATAGCTTTTGCGATGGGGAGGTGGGGTGCAGTCCCGGCTCCGCACCCTCTTCGGGGTTCGGAACAGGAACTGCACCCGACGCACCCTCTTCGGGGTTCGGAACAGGGACTGCACCCAAAATCATCACCGAGGAAACTTTATGGTCGCGCATCAGTTGCGCCGCTTCACGAATCGTGGCCGACATCGGCAGCGTTACCGGTTTACGTGACACCACCTCGCCTATGGTCAGTTCCAACGCATCAAAACCTGGGGTTTTATCCAAAACTGCGGTGCGCGCACTATCGGCCGACCGCTGCGTATCGCCATTGGCTGTCGTACTTCCCGCCGAATAAGGCCGTGATACTTCACCGAGCAAACGTTGGCCATGGGCACGAATAAAATATTGCTCAAATGCACGTGAGTTTTGACGTAATTTATCAAAAGCACCCGCGCTGACAATATAAATAATACCGTCTTCAATGACCTTCAGCTTATTTACCACCGGCCGACCGCTCAACAACGACGGATACCCAAATAAATCATGGGACTCCAGCCGTTCAATCACGTGTTGGTCCGGCGCCAGCAAATCAAAACCGCCTGAGCGCACAATATAAAGTGCCGGGCTGTGCTGCTTGAACAGCGCATCCACATTGTGCTCGTTTACATAAGCGGCTTTAATTTGCTGCGCCACCCACTGACGTTGCTCACTATTAAGCTCATCAAATGGCGGGCAGTCGAGTAAAAAGCGTTGTACGTCAGTAAATTCCGGCTGCATGTTTTTGAAACCCAAGTACGATATTGGATATTGGATATTAGCAAAACCCGAAACCGATGACTCTAATATCCAATAGCTAATATCGCTTTTGAATTAAAAAGCCCGGCGAATGCCGGGCTTTTTTATCTTAGTGCGTCGCGCCACCCGCACCGCGCGGGTAACGTATTGACTCAACCAAGTCCTGAGTATCTTGCGGCGCATCGCCTGTCATCTTATGCACAGCATAAGAAACAACGAAGTTCAGCACCATACCCACAGTACCAATGCCTTCTGGCGAGATACCGAATAACCAGTTTTCTGGAATATTTCCGGCTGGGTTCACAAACTTGAAGTAAATAATATACGCCAAGGTGAACACAATACCCACAAGCATACCGGCAATAGCACCTGTGCTATTCATACGTTTGTGGAAAATACCCAGAATAATCGCAGGGAAGAAGCTCGCTGCGGCTAAGCCGAACGCGAAGGCGACCACCTGCGCCACGAAGCCGGGCGGATTAATACCAAACCACGTGGACAGTGCAATGGCTACTGCGGCGGCCACACGGGCCCACATTAGCTCCTGCTTATCAGTAATATTCGGAGTTAAGGTTCGTTTCAGTAAGTCATGCGATACCGATGTTGAGATAACCAACAGCAGGCCTGCCGAAGTTGACAACGCAGCGGCAACACCACCGGCAGCAACAAGTGCAACAACCCAAGCTGGTAAGTCAGCAATTTCAGGGTTCGCTAATACCATGATGTCGCGGTCAACAGTCATTTCGTTGCGATCATCACCTGAGTAGAACATTTTGCCGTCTTCGTTCTTGTCTTCCCAACCAATCAAACCAGTTTTTTCCCAGTTCTTAATCCACTCTGGCGCAGCTTCATACTCAACGCCTTGTAGATCAGGACCGTTTACTGTGTTGATCAGGTTAACTTTTGCAAAACCAGCAATTGATGGCGCAGTTAAGTAAACCACAGAAATAAACACCAATGCCCAACCTGCAGACAAGCGTGCATCACTCACCTTAGGTACGGTGAAGAAGCGAACAATAACGTGTGGTAAACCTGCAGTACCGACCATTAAGGCACAGGTAATTGCGAATACGTCAATTTTAGAACGCATGCCCTCGGTGTATGCGGCCAGCCCTAATTCCGCCGACAGGCCATCCAGCCTATCGAGCAAATAGGTGCCCTCACCAGCTACCCCTTCCGCAATGGTTGCACCAAAACCTGTTTGTGGCAGGAAGTGGCCGGTCATTTGGAAAGAGATAAAGATTGCTGGTACTAAGTAGGCGAATGCCAATACGCAGTACTGTGCAACCTGAGTGTAGGTAATACCTTTCATGCCACCTAACACGGTGTAGAAGAACACGATAACCGCACCGATAAACACCCCGGTAGCAATATCAACTTCTAAGAAGCGCGAGAATACCACGCCCACACCACGCATCTGGCCTGCAATATAAGTAAAGGAGATCAAGATGGCACAAATAACAGCGATAGTACGTGCGGTTTGCGAGTAGTACCGGTCACCAATAAAATCTGGCACCGTAAACTTACCGAACTTACGCAGGTATGGCGCCAAACACAGGGCTAAGAGAACATAACCACCGGTCCAACCCATCAAGTACACACTGCCGTCATAACCGGCGAAAGCAATTATACCCGCCATCGAAATAAACGAAGCCGCTGACATCCAGTCTGCTGCAGTGGCCATACCGTTCATAACCGGATGTACACCGCCGCTGGCAACATAGAAGTCAGAGGTTGAGCCGGCACGCGACCAAATAGCAATCGCAATATAAAGCGCGAAGGTGGCACCGACGATAATAAACGTGAGAGTTTGAATATCCATGTTTCGGCCCCTTACTCTTCGTGAACTTCGTATTTGTTATCTAAGGCCGCCATGCGTTTCACATACACGAAAATTAGAATAACAAAAGTGATGATCGAGCCTTGCTGAGCAAACCAAAAGCCCAACTTAAAGCCGAAGAAAGTAAACTGATTAAGCCAGTCCACCAGGATAATGCCGAAACCATATGAAACGATAAACCATACAGCCAGCAACTTAAGTACTAGGCTGATATTATCGCGCCAATAGGCTTTTGCGAGTTCTTCGCTTTTGAAAGCCATACGCCCTCCAGATTGTTCTGTTGTTGTTTTGTTTTTAGTGATTTATTCACTTATGCAATCTAGTCGGGATATAGCTATCTAGGAAATACGACATTGGTCGTACGCCGCTAAAAACTCGGGGTAATTTGCCGCCAACCCAATACGTTTTTGATGAATAGGCTCATGCACCTGCCCCACACTTGAGGTAAACACCGGCCCATTGTCCTTGTAAAAATGCAGCATGTGCGGCTCATACGCTAACCCGATGTGCGCACACACGTCACGCAACACGCGCTCGGGTTCATGGCACAACTCTTCATAGCTAACCGTTAGAATGCGATTGCCCATTACCGCCAACCAATGGTTCATCAGTTGTTCTTCGTGCTGCATGTAGGCCGCAATATCACACGCATCCCAACTCCAGTCAGCACGGCTGCGGAAGTTACTCTTAAAGCACGACCACGCCACATCGGCCGGTGCGCGCTTAATATATACAGCCCGCCCTTGCGGAAATGCCTGCGCCCAAATTCCAAAGTGACGGCTTAATTGAATGGTTTTATCCACTACCAAATTGTTACCGCTGAACTGCTGGTTCAGCACATGGGCATACACATCAGCAATATGGTCAATAGCGCCCTGAGCGTCGCCGTGTTGTGCAATAAAACCAGGAAAGTCAGAGAAGTTTTCATTGCGCAAATGCATACTTGCGTGGCCAATCGCATTGGTCTCGGCCGCACCTTTTACTTTTGAATGCTTCGCCAGCATCTGCCCTAACAGCGTTGTACCGCTACGAGGGAGCCCCAGCAGGGCCACGGCCCTATTATGGCCAGTTTTCGCTTGTGGCAGCTGTGCGAGCGCCTGAGCGCTATGGTTGGCAATGAGGTCAGCAATAAAAGCTTGGTCGTTTTCAACGGAATAACGGCTGGCACGTTGCATAATCGCTGCGCCTTGCGTGTAGGCGTTGTACGAATCCTCAAAACGCCCTAAATCAGCATAGGCTTTACCTAGGCTGTAATGAAACTGTTGCAGGTTCTTTTCATCTGCGGCCGGTATCGTTGCGAATGCGTGTTCAAGCTTTTCGAGCAACTCTGGGTATTTTTTAAAGTCAGTAATACTACTTAGCGTAAACCACGTAATGCCAGACTGTGGCGCTTTACGAAGCGCATGCATCAAATAATATTTAGCACGATCCAGATGGCCCAATTGCGCGGCAACAGTTCCTGCTAAATGAAATAAATTTGGATCTTGAATATCTTTCTTAATCTGTGGTTCAACAAGCTTTAAAACGCGGTTTAAGTCGCCCGCTTCAGCATAAACGCCGCAATAATTAATGAGATGGCGTAAGGTCTTTGGCATCACAGCACGATACAAATCAGCTGCTTGTTTAGCTTTATCGATTTCACCAATACGTAATGCGAGCGCCGCACACTTTATCCAATCACTTTCTAGTGGCTCTTCGTTTTCAATAAAATGATTCAAAATAGCGACTGACTCGGCACGCGATCCGCGACGTACTGCAAGCAGCAAGTCATTAAGCGAGTATGTTTCAACCACTTGTGTTATTCCTTCATAGAGCCGAAAAATAAAAGGCCGGAAACCTATCAGTTTCCGGCCTTTGTCGTTACTTCTTAAAACTTAATTTCTGCACTCAAGCGCACTGAACGTGGTGCTTGGAATGAAGTTGGTAAACCATAAAACTCATTTGGTTGACCGCGTGCGATTATGCCATAACCATAATCAACAGCTTCGTATCCAGCAAAACGTTCTGCAACTTCGTTTACTTCAGTGTGCTGATCGTTATCAAACACATTGAACACGTCTAAACGGAAAGTTACATCAGTGTCTTGAATCTGCATATCGTAGCGCGCTGTTAAATCGAGGCTCCAATTGTTTGGAGTACGACCAAAGCTGCCACGTGGTGTGATTTCGTTGTTATAAACAAACGATTCCGCACCGTACAGAGACGCATAGGTATCAGTTGGGTGGAAGCCAAATGCACTTACTGGACGACCAGATTCCCAACGGAAGTTCGCACCAACGGTTAAGTTCTCGATAACTTGGTAAGCACCGCGAATTTTAACCATGTGACGACGGTCATTCGGTAGATTACCGTACGCGCCATCAACCAATCCAGGTTGGTCAAAGTTGGTGGTTAAACCGGCATCATCCTGACCGTTATCTGAACGAACGAAACCTTCGTTGTTACCCCAGCTATGCGACCATGTGTAGTTTGCATCTAACATCCAAACACCGTCAAACGCACGCTTCACTGAGAAGTCTACTGAAGCATACTTACGTACGGCTTCTGGGTAGCCAAGGTAAGAACCTGGAACCGTGTACTGAGCGTACTCAAGTGGGCCCGCGTCACCATCAGGGTCAGTTGTAATCGTTACATCGTTACCTGGGTTGGTGAGTACGTAGTAGTGGAAACCACTCGCACACATTGTACATTCAGAACCAAACTCATCGAGTAAGTACTCATTGAAGCCCGCATCAATTGCCACGTCTTCCAATGAACTACCCAACTCACGATAGCTGGTTTTCACGCCAACTGACCAATCTTCGCTAACCATGGTTTCGAAGCCAAGAATAAACTCGTCTTGATACATTGGGTCAAGATCAGCGTTAACCGTTTCAGCCGTACCTTTCAAAGTACCGTCAGCGTATACTGCGCGACCCGTTAAATCACCATATACTGGCGTATTATCAGGGTTGATTGACGCAACTTCATAGGTGCTAACTACGTAGTACTCATCACCTGCTAAACGAATGTTGGTATTCGTTGCAACAGGTAAGAAATAACGACCATAGTTGGCAAAGGCTTTGGTGGTGCCATCGCCGAATACATCCCAGCTCACACCCACACGTGGTGCCCACTGATCAGATACGTCAACGAATTTCTCACCGGCTTTGTTGTAGTTTTCGAACGTTTCGTTACGCAAACCAATACGCGCCGTGATATCTGGAGTAATTGTCCAAGTATCCTGGATATAGAATGCGTTTGATTTCGTTTCGAACGAACCAGAGTTGCGATAAATATTCTCGTCAACTTCAGTACAACCCGCTAAACGGTCTTCTTGCAGAGCAGCAGGATCACAACCGTAGTAGGTGTATGCGACACCGCCAGCACGCGCTGTGTTCTCATCCGCTTCCAAATCTTCATAGTCGATACCGAAACGTAACGTATGGTCTAACGAAAGGTACCAGTCAAAGTCGATACGGTAAGCAGTACGTTTATCGTTTTGCTCAGAAGGTGTTGCCAAGCCGAAGTTGGTAAACTGACCTGAGTAGCCGCTCGCATAAATTGCGACCGTGTCGCCCGATGCGTTAACGTTCGAGTAACTAGCCTCGTTCACGCCATAAAGCACACTCATGGTGAAGTCGTCAGACAAAATACCAGTATACTGCAACGCGTATGATTTACCGCCACGTTCCAGAATGTAATCACCGTACAAATCACCACGCGTATCCGACTCAACTTCGTACATATACTTGCTTGAGTCTAAATCGCTTGAGTTGTTCCAACCGGTAAATTCTAGAATATGATCAGGTGTGATGTACCAATCTAATTTCGCAGCGTACAGCAAGTCGCTCGACTCGCGGTCGTAATACTGTGACGCGGTTGCGAAATCACTGGTACGGTTTTTCTGATTCACCAAACCGAAGAAGAACAACTTGTCTTCAATCAGAGCACCACTTGCCCAAACGTTGACGTTCGCTTCTTCACTGTTATTTTCACTGTTAACGATGTAATACGGGCTACCGTTACGATCGATTTGTGCTTGCTCAGTTAAAATAACGTCAGGTGCTTGTGATGCAAGTGCATCAGGCTCCCAATATACGCTTGCGCCAGCTTCAAATTCGTTAGAACCTGATTTTGTGGTTACGTTAACAACACCGCCCGTTGAACGGCCATATTCCGCAGAATAACCACCGGTTTTAACTTCGAAAGTTTCATACATTTCGAAAGGCAGTTCAGAACCACCCAAACCGTTACGGAAGTTGGTTACGTTCAAACCGTTCACGTAGTAAACGTTTTCACCAACCGAAGCACCACCAAAAGAGGTCAAATTACCAAACGATGAATCACCTTTGGTTGTGCCTGGCGCCAATAGCGCGACTGAAGCGATGTCACGCGGGACTGGAACCTTCTCAAGGAAGTCTTGCGTAACAACCAACTGCGACTCTGATGACGAAGTGTCAATCATAGAAACGCTTGAACCACGAACGGTCAACGTTTCCATCTGTTCAGTGGTTGGTAAGGTTAGGTTAATAGTGGTTGCACCAGCAACACCAACGTCAACACGGTCTTCTGCAACCGTACCGTAACCTGGCTTTTCGGCTTTAAGTGAGTAAGCGCCGGGTGGCAACAATGGGAAACGGAAGTTACCGTTCGCATTCGTTTCCACGCTACGAGTCAAGCCCGTTTCAAGGTTAGTAATTGTTACAGAAACATCTGTAACCACTTTACCAGATTGGTCAACGGATTGACCTTGCAAGTAACCCTTAGACGCATCTTGTGCCATTGATGGAGCTGCAACGCCTAAAGCAGTTGCAACCGCAGCAGCGGCAACTGTACTTCTAAAAAAAGTACGTTTCATACTGTCATTCTCCATGGATTTATTATTCTTTGTTGTCAGATGCGTAGCGGATCGATCGAGTACGCTAACAGGCCACATCTGTCATCTCGAAGTGTAACCAAATGTTACACTTGTACTGTTTTAACAAGATTATCCGTTAAATAAAAGTTCTGAACTGAAAAAATATACAACATATTTTTAAAGTAACGATTAGCCGTTAATAGTTATCAGATATTAGATATTGGGTGAGCGCTCGTATCTAATATCTAATATCCAATAACGCTCTTGCGGTTCAAGCAAGTTTCCGTTTAACTAACCTCATCAGCCACACGTGAACAGTATCGAACCAATGACCTTGCTCCTTATCCTTGCCTCGCTGGCCTACATCGCTTTGCTGTTTGCCGTTGCCCACTGGGGCGATAAGCCAAACTCGCTGGCGAATAAAATTAGTTATAAACCAATAATTTATAGTATGTCATTGGCTATTTATTGCACCAGCTGGACATACTACGGTGCGGTTGGGAACGCCGCCACCGATGGCTGGGCTTATATTCCTATCTTGCTTGGCCCTTTTTTATTATTTGTTTTTGCACTGCCGTTGCTAGAAAAGCTCGTTAGCGTCTCTAAACAACAAAACATCACCTCAATCGCTGATTTTATTGCCAGTCGTTACGGTAAACGCCAACGCTTAGCTTTGTTTGTAACCCTCATTGCTGCGCTGGCAACAATTCCTTACATTGCGTTACAATTAAAAGCGGTCGGGCTTACTTTTGTTGTACTTACCGAAAACACCTCGGCGCTCACCCAGTTTTCGATTAATGAATTAATAGCGGCCGGTATCATGGCCGTGTTCGCCATGTTATTCGGTACCCGCCATATTGAAGTCACCGAATATCGCAACGGCATGATCTTAGCCATTGCCTTTGAATCGGCCGTGAAATTACTCGCGCTAATCGCAGCAGCCATATTCGCCTATTCATTATTTAATGACGCCTCACCCACCAGCATGTGGCAACAAGTAACCCACCCCACCGATAAAGCGTGGAGCTGGGAAGCGTTCTCAGAGTTTGATTTTATTGTGCAAACCTTTATGGCCGCCGGCGTTATTTTGTGTTTACCGCGGCAATTCCACGTTGCGGTAGTGGATAACGTGAATGTCAGCCACCTTAAAACTGCGCGTTGGGGCTTTCCAATCTATTTAGTGTTAGTGGCCGTAGCTATAGTGCCCATCGCCCTAAGCGGCGGGCTATTTTTCGGCAATGGGTTCGATGGCGACACCTACGCGTTAAGGTTACCGCTGTTGCATGACCAAACATGGCTGGCGGTGTTTATCTTTATCGGCGGGTTTTCGGCAGCAACGGCCATGGTCATTATCGCCTCAGTAACGCTCAGCACCATGGTGACCAACGACGTTATCATGCCGGTCATTTTGCAACGCCAAACGCGCTTCCCGGCTGATTTCCAAAAACGACTGCTCCTGATCCGCCGTGTGGCAATCGCCATCATTTTGCTGCTCAGCTACCTGTGTTATTACTTCTGGGCCGCAGGCACCGGCTTGGTCAGTATTGGCTTATTGGCGTTTTCGGTTGTGTTGCAGTTATTACCAGCCGTGCTCGGTGGCTTGTATTGGCGCCGTGGCCATGCTCGCGGCGTGTATGTCGGCTTGGGAACCGGTTTAATTGCGTGGTTATTCGCCGTAGCCGTACCCATGTACTTACCCCACACCATCAACGACACCAGCATTATTACCCAAGGTACCGTGATCAGCATGGCGGTGAACACCGCCTTCTATATTGCCTTTTCGTTACTTGCGCAGCCTCGCTTAATCGACCGCATTCAAGCCACCGCTTTTGTGAAGCCGCGCTCAACCGTAAAAGAGCACAGCGTTGGCCGCCATCATCAAGCCACCAACGGCGATATGATGCTGCTACTGCAAACCTTTGTGGGCGAACAGCGCACCGCACAGCTCATTGACTATTTTGCCGAATCACAAGGTGACGATACCAGCCACACCAACAAAGAAGATGTCGCATCACGGGAGTTTATCGACTACGTAGAGCGCGTGCTAACCGGCGTGTTGGGTGCCGCAACGGCGCGCTCTTTGGTCGAAGCAGCCCTGCGCGACCGTCGCTTACACCTTGAAGAAGTGGTGCACTTTTTTGATGACACCACGCAAGCGCTGCAAACGCAGCAATCAATATTGTTCAGCTCGCTGGAAAACTTAGCCCAAGGCATCTCGGTAGTCGACGCTGAACTGCGTCTGGTGGCATGGAATAAGCGCTATTTAGACCTGTTTAATTATCCCGAGGGCATGGTTAAACCGGGCCAGCCCATTGCCACATTAATTCGTTATAACGCCGAACGCGGCGAATGCGGGCCGGGCGAAATCGATGAGCTAGTCGCGAAACGTTTAAAACACATGCAAATGGGCTCACCCCACCGCTTTATTCGGCGCCGTGGCGATGGTCGGGTGATTGAGATGGTGGGTAACCCACTTCCCAATGGCGGCTTTGTAACCTCGTTTACCGACATTACCGAGCACGTGGAAACCCAGCAAGCGCTGGAAGAATCCAACATTGACTTGGAACAACGCATTAACGTGCGCCAAAAGAAAATCCGTGAAATTAACAACGAACTGACCGAAGAAATTGAGCGCCGCCGCAAAGTAGAAGTAGAACTGAAAAAAGCCAAGCAAGAAGCCGAAGAAGCCAATGCTTCAAAAACACGTTTCCTGGCACTGGCCAGTCATGATATTTTGCAGCCGCTGAATGCGGCGCGGCTGTATTTGTCCGCTATGGATGAAACCAATCTTAACCCTAACAATTTGCAACTAACCAGCAAGCTCGATACGGCCCTGGCCTCCACCGAACACTTGCTAAGTACCCTGCTACAAATTGCCAAAATGGACCAAGGTGCGTTGCAGCCCAACTTCCGGCATGTACGCTTAAGCACCATCATTGAGCCACTGATTCACGAGTACAGCGTGCTTGCTGAGCAACGCGGCATTCGTTTGAAAACTCGATTGCACGACAGTGTGGTGTACACCGACCCAACTTATTTACGGCGTATAATTCAAAACTTCCTGTCCAATGCCGTTAAATACAATCGTGATAACGGGAAAGTTTTACTTGGCGTGCGCAGTCGCGGTGAGCATTTACTGATTGCGGTGTGGGACACGGGCCCTGGTATTACCTCACAACAACGCCACCGGGTATTTGACGCTTTTTACCGCGGCTCCAATACGCGCGCTGAAGGCGTTGGCCTCGGCTTAAGCGTGGCCAAACGCATGAGTGAACAACTGCACTGTGAACTGCGTTTAAAAACCGTGGAAGGCTCCGGCAGTTGTTTCTCGGTAAAAGTGCCGCTGGGCAGCCCAGCACAAGTTTACGACAAACCCGAACAGCCAAGCACCGCCGACTTGCACCAAGGTTTGGTGATGGTGTGCGTGGACGACGATCAGGAAAACCTCAGTGCACTGCGCGCCTTGCTGGAAAAATGGGGATGTACCGTGGAAACGTTCACCAGCAGCGCCACAGCGCTAGAGTATGCCAGCACCCATACGCGGCCGGATGGTATCTTACTGGACTATCAGCTGGGCGACGATGATCACGATGGCCTAAGCCTTGCTGCAGCTTTGCGGGAGTACTGGGGCGAAAGTTTGTCAGGAGCGTTAGTCACCGCCATGCGCGACGACAACGTGCGAAAACAAGCGCGCGAGCGTAACCTGCACTTTTTAGCCAAGCCGGTTAAGCCCGCCGCGCTTAAATCCTTACTTAAATATCTGGAACGTCAGTAACCGTTACATTCTACTCAGCGCCGTTGCCCGACAAATGCCATTTTCAATGGTCAATTGCGGGCGCGGAATCACTTCACAGGTACTCATTTCTTGCGTCGCTTGTATGTGCTCCACACGCAACTGTGTGTATTCAGTGATCAGCTTTTGCATGGCCTGTTCATCGGTTACTTGGGTGGAATAGGCGATATAATATTCCGGCCCACCGCACGCGCGTTTACCGACTTCCGCCAGCCTGCACTGGTCCAGAGAATCGGCCCGTGGAATACCAACCATGGTGCGGATTTGGTTATCCAATGCAGCAATGCGCGCGTTACGCATTGCTGCAGCTGCCGGTTCCATGGCTTGCTCAGCAGCTGATGCACCATTCTGTGCAACATTGTCCGCTTGCGTTTCGTCAACCTGCTCGGCGTCAACACAGCCGCTAAGCAGCACCAACAAAGCAATAGCACTTAGTCCCTTAACCATACAACACCTCATTGTTTTCTATTAAAATACGCAAGGCGACGTAGGCCAATTAATGGCAACGCCAACATCAACATAAACCACTGCAATGCCCCGCCGGAGCTCTTCTCTGGCGCAGGCGTTACGGTCACAGATACCGTTTCTGAACTGGTGGTAATACCGTCACTCACCGTGACTTCAACTTGCACGGTAGTGTTAGTGGTCACTTGCGGTGCAGTAAAGGTTGCAACAGCAGTGGTTGCGCCCGACAAACTCACCCCAGCGCCACTTACCACGCGCCATTGATAGCTCAAGTCATCGCCATCTGCATCAGTACTTGCCGAAGCATCTAAGCGAACCGTCTCACCCGAATTAACAGAGCCCGGTGATGACACCGAAACAACAGGTGGTTCGTTAGTCACTTCAACCGTCACCGTAGCTGTTGCAGATGTTGCACCCACGCTATCCACCAATTGCACGGTGAAGGTATCGGTACCACTCCAACCGTCGTCAGGGGTATAACTTGCCGTTAATCCGTCAAAGCTGGCAGTACCATTGCTCGGTGCACTTACCACAGTTCCTGACAAGGCACCCTGCGGTGCAGCCAAAATAGGCAACTGGGCATCGTATTCCACGCCCACGCCGTTCTCGACACTGCTAACCTGCATCAACACCACAAAATCGCGGCCCAATTGCTCGGTTTGTTGAGTAAAGTCAACGGTCGTTGCGCGGCCCGTGCTCCCTGCCACACTTACGTTGCTCAGCGCGCCAAAGTCTTGCACGGTTGCTGGCACATCAAATACCACCGCAGCCCGTTCACCGTATGTGAAGCTGGCCGCAAGTGCCTGCCCGTTGGCCGGGTAAACACCGGTTGCAGTGTCTGAGTAATAGTAAGTTTCACCCACGGTGCCACGCATGTTTTCCAAGCCAACCGTGGTGGCATAAACAGGGCCACCGCCGTCACTAACATCCACGTAATTAAAGAATGCTTCGTTACTATTCAGGCGGAACCACACATTGAAGGTATAACGCGAACCGTCGTCCACTTCACCCGGTGCCACCCAGCTGCGGGCCCGCAACCATTCCAGCACCAAGAAAGTATCTGAACCTTCCGTAACCAGCGCGTAACGCATTTCGCCGTCGCCATTTACAAACTCAAAGTCCGTCCACAGTGGCGCAATCACGCCATTGGGCTCGGCTTCATCAGGCAGTGCCGTAGCGCTTGCGGTAAGCAGTGCACGGCTCGGCCCCATTTCAACCAAGCCATTGCTCCACATTGAGAACACGCGGCGATCGGCACCGTCAAATTGCCAGAATGCGCCATCACCTTCTAATTCAATTTCAGCAACCAAGTCATCACAACCTTCGGCGCAAACACTACTGATAGTAATATCTTTGCTGGTGGCCACATCGTCTAAGCTCATACCGGCAAAGGCAAAGCCCGGCGCGTCGGTTACCGAAACCGTATCCGGCACATCGTTTTGGTTGCCCTGCCACAGCAACATGCCGGTGTCTTGATTGGCACTGTAGCTTAGCTGGTCGCTGCGCGTTAAGGTCACATCAATGGCATCGTAATCCACCGCAAAGGCAGCATCGGTTGGCAAGGCCACACTGAAGTCCGTCGGGTTACCGGTAAAACCAAGTGCGCCGCGCAATTGCAACTGCATGGGTTCGCCGGCAACAACTTCACCGGAGGCCACAGCACCTGAAATAATACTGGTGTTGTCCGAAAGCGAGGTATAAACCGCCACCGGCAGCTTCGCATCAACAAAGGTGCCGCTGCTGTCAGATAGCGTAAGGCGACCATATTGCCAACCTTCAGCCGCAAACGCTGTATTGACCGTTATGCTTAATACTTTGCTTTCGTTAGCCGCCAACGTCAGCGAACTCGGAAAGTCTGCTGTCATATTGGCATCATCAAAGCTCATGCTCAGTTGCCAGGTACGCGAACTGTTGCTGACATTGGTGACCGTGCGCTCAAACGTACAGGTACCTATGCAAGCATTGTCATTTAACGAAGCGCGACTAAAGGTAATGCCCGTATCCGCTGCTGCTGCGACATCAATACGCCCGGCACCAATTTGGTGCGGTGTGGCTAATTCGTCACTGTCATCCTGGCGAATGTTAACTTCCGCTGATGTCATTAATGCCGACTTGATTTGATCATGAGTCCAGCTTGGGTTCAATGCACGTAACAGCGCAGCCGCGCCAGCCACATGTGGGCTTGCCATAGACGTACCGCTTAACAACGCAATGCTTTGCCCCGGATACGCCGAAAGAATGTTAGTACCTGGCGCCGCAATTTCCGGCTTCAACAAAGTGCTGTCACGGTTCGGCCCACGCGAACTGCTCGCGCTCAGCCGGTCACGTAAATCCGCACTGATAGTTTGCTCCGGCGCATTAATAGTGACCTGCTCACCCGCTGACCAGCCTTGCTGCAACTGATTACCAATGGTTTGACTAATGGACACGCTCGGCAAGGTTGCAGCCGCCAAATCCATACTCAACAAACCGGCTTCATTGTTGTACAGCACCATGGCTTTCGCGCCAGCGGCCTGCAAATTATTGGCTTTCTCTTCAAAGGTACAGGTGCCGCGTTGTACCAACACAATGGCATCCGTAAACGTACCGGCATTGAACGCACTGCAAGCCAGTTCATTTGTTGGCGCTTCTTGCTTGGCAGTTAAAAACGGGCCGCTAATTGCGCTGGAAATGGTGAAGTTGCCGCTACCTACGGTCACATAAAACGCGTCGGTGTAATCGCTATGTTCCATAAAGGTGGCAAATTCACGCCCTGTTTGGGTGTTCGCCACCGCAAACATTTCATCAATACATGCCGGGCAGCCCATCGAGCTTTCTTCCGGCCCGTCGTTGCCAGCAGCCGCGATATTCACAATGCCCATTTCGTCAATGGCACGCACAATATCGGCTTCATACGGGGCTAAGCCATTGTCTAAGCTACCCCACGAGTTGTTAATCACATCCGCGCCGTCTTTTGCCGCCGCGTCTAACGCTTGCGCTAAGCTAATTGAAGAACCGGTGGTGGTGCCGTCGGCATTCACCCACAAGGCTTTGTAGGCAAAGATATTGGCACCCGGCGCTACGCCAGAGAAATTCACAGCCACGCCATTAAAGGTGGTGCTGAGCGGATTGCCCGCAGCCGTTCCCGCTACGTGGGTGCCGTGGCCGTCAAGGTCGGCCGGTGAATCGGCATATTCGTCAGGGTGAAGGTCTGCGCCATCTGGCACGAAGTAACGCGCCACCGCCAGCTTGTCATTACAAAACGTTGGCTCGGTCGCACAATAGTCATCGGTAACCCCAACATCAGGTGCCGTGTGCCCCGCGTCTTGAAACATCGGATGTTCAGGGTCAATACCGGTGTCAATAATCGCAATATTCACCCCAGCGCCAGCACTGGCTTGGCCACCGAGTTGTTGCCATACCGCAGGCGCTTCAATCAAGGCATTGGAGGTGTCCGTTTGCACATACACTTCACGGTCGGCATGCACTGACTTGATGCCCGCCACACCTTTTAACCGTTGCGGCAAGTCGTCGCCAGCATACTCAACAATTACCGCGTTCAATGTAAGATTTAGCTGGCCTTTGAGTGCCACTTCCGGCACCCGATCTTGAATACTCGCCATGACCTGTTGCTGACGCTTACCCACAAAACTCGCATAGTCGCGCACAGGCGCTGACTTCATGCTCATGCGCTCTTGCCCAGTCGCTTTGGCTGAGGTGGCAACATAATCACCAATGCCGCCTTTATAGGTCGCGACACTGGGTTCTTGTAATTGAATTAAATAACGCTGCACGTTGCTGTTGCGCACGGCACGCATTTCAGCAACCGGTTGCTGCACTTTGCGCTGCGGCGCTTTCACGGTGCGTTCATGCACGGTGACTTGAATATCAGATGGGTTGGTTTGTTCGCCGGCTACTTGTTGGGCATTCGCGGCAGGAATCAGCGTAAAACTCGCAGCTACGGCAAGCGCAATACGACTGGCTGCTGCGATAGTTGGATACGTCATGGTACATCCTTTAATAAAAAAACGGCGATAAAGCATTCTATCGCCGTTTTGTATTGAATTACAAAATTTAAAAAATTGTAATTTTTAACCTGTTAATTTACACCTTGCGGCGACGTAACCACACCAGTGGTAACGCCAACAAGGTGAATAACCAACCGAATGAACCGCTTGATTTATAAGCGGTTATAGCAACCTTTACAGTCTTCTGACTGGTCGTGATGCCATCTGATACCGTTAATAAAAAATTCGCTTCGGAGTCTTCGTCAACACGCGGTGCAATGAATCTTGCTGCAGCCGTGTTTGCGTTGCTTAGCGATACCGTAGCCCCACCAATAAACTGCCATTGATACGTTAAAGTATCGCCTTCAGCGTCTGTAGTGCCAGCAGCATTCAGAACCACAATAGTGTCTGGCGAAACAGTGCTTGGCGCACGAACGGAAATAACCGGTGCCGTATTTGTTACGGTTACTTCAATGCTATTCTCAGTTGATGTTGCACCAGCTTCATCGGTGACTCGATAGGTAAAGCTATCATTTCCAACCCAGCCTGCGGTTGGCGTATAGGTTGCCGTCATACCGTCTACCACAACTGAACCGTTTGCTGGTTGTGCGGTAACTTCAGTACTCAAATCTCCGTCAGGTTTTATCACCACGGGTATAAAGGCGTCATAGGACTGCTCACCGCTAGTAACATTAATTAACGTTATTAAGTCGCGTTTCGGATCACCTATGCTGTCCGTCAAATCAATCGCTATAGGCTGACTATGAGCGCCAGTCTGCGTCGCTGCAGACACATCACCAAAGGTGCTAACGTTCAGATTCATGTCAACCTGCAATTCAGCGCGATCGCTTGCCCCAACTTTGACCAATAATGAATCAAAGTCGGTTGGGTAGGAGCCTGATACATTGCCTGCGCCGTCGTCCATGAAGTAAGTTTCACCTACGGTGCCCATAAGGTTTTCAACACCAATAACGCTTCCCCAATAAGGCATTTCTGCTTGGTTTACATCAACGTAATTGAAATATACTTCGTCGGTACCCAACTTAAACCACGCATTGAACGTGTAACGTGTGCCAGTGTTATCACCATAGGTAGCATCAAAATATGCCGCAGCGTTATACCACTCAATTATTAAGTAGGTATCAATACCGTCACTAATAATGTCATAGCGAATTTCACCCTCACCGGTCATGAACATGAAGTCGCTCCAAAATGGTGCAATAACCCCACTTGGTGCATCTTCACTGGGTAAACGTGCAGGAACAGGGAATGTGCCCTGATAGCCACCAACAGTCATAACGCCATTCGATGTAAAAGCAATCGTATCAACGCTTTGGCCTTCATAAAGCCAACCGCTGCCTATTGCGCCAATAGGAAGTTCCCAGCCAGCTTCATCACAACCTGTAGTACATAGTGAATATGTAGCACCACCAATCATGTCGAACCCTAACCCCGCATAAGGAAAGGTTGCATTCGCCAAACTGACATTATCGGCATTGGTTTGCGTACCGACCCAGGTTATTGTTCGTGTTGAAGCGTCGTATGCTGACTCAGTTGTCGTTGTACGAAGCTCTGTTAAAACCAACGAATCCTCTGCGATGACTACATTTTCATCAGTAGGAAGTTGTACTGTTAGTTCAACGTCGTCACCAAGAAGGGTTCCCATGCGCGTAATTACAGACAGCGTAATATCGTTGTTGGCTGCAATTTCACCGGCAGTTACTGCACCCGCTACACCGCTTTCCAAGTCAGACTGTGCGTTGTAAACCGCAATTGGTAAATTTGCGTCAACATAAGTGCCACTTGCATCAGTAAACGTCAGTGTTCCGAAACGCCAATCGCCTGCAGCCATCTCAGTACGAATTTCAAGGTTGAAATCAATAGAGCCATTGGCATCAAGAGTTATTGTTTCTGGGAATGTCGCTACAATATTAGGGTCGTCAAAACTTACCGACACGTTCCAGGTAGTTTCAGCATCATCCAAGCTCGTAATAACGCGCTCGAAACTGCATTCGACCATGCACCAGCTATCGGCAAATGAAGCCTTGTCAAAGGTCATGCCCACATTAATAGCCGCCGGTAAATCTAAACGCCCAGCACCCACATCAAATGGGTCTGCAGGTGTTAGCGCGTCCTCTTTCTTCACGGTAAGTGCAGCTGAGGTCATCATCACTGATTTGACCTGTTTAGGTGTAAGCTCAGGATTATGTGCCAAAACCAATGCTGCCGCTCCAGCTACATGCGGGCTCGCCATTGAAGTACCATCTAGAATCGCATAGCTTTTACCTGGTGCTGCCGACAAAATCCCATGCCCAGGCGCAGCAATCTCTGGTTTCAGCATGTTCGCATCGCCGTTCGGCCCACGCGAACTGAAATCAGACATGATATCTACAACTGCCTGATCGATAGTCGCCACCGTAGGGTTTAACGTAGCTTGCATTCCTACCGCCCAGTCCGTTTCAATCAACTGGCCATCTGCCTGTAATATGGCCACGGTCGGTAGCGTGGCTACACCTAAATCAACACCAAACGCGCCAGCCTCATTGTTATATATAATCAAACCGATAGCACCGGCCGCTTGCACATTATTAGCTTTTTGCTCAAATGCACATGTACCGCGGGAAACTAATGCAATTTGCCCCGTAAAAGCTCCTGCAGCAAACGCATTACAGGCTTCAATATTAGCTGCATCAACTTGAGATGCTGGCAATAAGTCCGCCGTAATTGCCTCGCTGATAGTGAAATCACCCTCGGCTACTCGCGCGTCTATTACATCTAAACCTGTCACCTCAAGTGCACTTCCAAACGTACGACCCGTTTGTGTGCTTGCCACTGTAATGGTTTCTTCAACACAACCTGGACAACCGATAGTTTCTGCACCTGCACGTCCATCGTTTCCAGCGGCGGTAACAGTTACAACACCCATTTCATCAAGTGACTTCATAATGGCTGCGTAGGGGCTTGTAGCTGGATTACCACCTGCACCGCCACCCCAAGAATTGTTAATAACGTCAGCACCATCTTCTGCCGCTGCGTTTAAGGCTTCAGCTAAGCTTATACTTGAGCCACTGCCGGTACCTGCAGTTGTAACGTATAACGCTTTATAAACCATCAGGTTCGCGCCCGGCGCAACACCCGAAAAATTCACCGCTACACCATCATACGTAATACTGGTCGGGTTACCCACGGCAGTGCCGGCAACATGACTACCATGACCATCCACGTCTTGCGGCGTCTCTGTTTCGCTTGAGCCAACGTTACTCGGTGGCGTGAAAGCTCTCGCCACTATCAATTTGTCATTACAAACACCGGTATTTAGTGCGCAAAAATCATCAGTAATACCAAGGTCTGGACGATCATGCCCATTATCGGCAAACATTGGATGATCAAAGTCGATACCCGTATCAATCACAGCAACATTAATGCCTTTACCGGCGGCATCTTGGCCCCCAAGTAACTGCCAAACATCAGAGCTTCCAATTAAATCGTTGGATGCATCCATGCTGACTGAAATTAGGTGATCTTCGTGTACGGCCTTAATGCCCGGGATGCCTCGTAATCTATCTTTCAAATCATCACCGGCATATTCAACCACGGCTCCATTAAACGCGAGCGTCATATGCGACTTTGCGGTTAATTGAGGCACACGTTGGGTTACTTCGCGCAATACAGTATCTTGACGTTTGTTAAGATACCCAGCGTAAGTTTGTACGGGTTTAGCTTTCAGGTCTAAACGCTCTGCGCCGCTGGCTGCAGCTGATGTTGCAACAAATCCCGCAATACCACCCTTATAAGTAGCTACTGGCGGCTCGACAAACTCTATCAAATATCGTCTTGTATCAGTAAACGCCTTTTGCTCATCTGCAATGCGCGTTGGAATCTTCGATAACTGTTTATTGATTCGGTGTTCAGTAACTGCGGCGTTGGTGTCAACTCGAGTAAACTCTTGAGCGACAGCTACCGAAACGCTTGATGCAGCAGCAACGGCAATGGCCAAGGTTGACCATCGAGCTTTTATAATTGTTTTCATTGCTCTTCCTTCTGTCCATGAGGTATGTGCGACATTCACTATTCGCAGCAGAAGAAATTAACACAACCCATTAACAAATAAACAAATTTTGTTTAAATGTTGTAACAGAATATTTCAGTCGTGTAGTTAAGTGGGTTAGCTCAGGTTGGATTCTAACTGCAGGCGCTCAGCCAGCAACACCGCTTGGGTGCGGCTATAAACGCCGAGCTTTCTGAATATCGCCGTAATGTGTGCTTTCACGGTGGCTTCAGTAATATTAAGTTGGTAGGCAATTTGTTTGTTGAGCAAACCTTCGTGCAGCAAATACAGCACGCGGTATTGTTGCGGGGTTAAATCGGCCACTTTTTTGGCAAGTTGTTGGTCTTCATCGGTCAGGTTGTCTAAGCGCCCGCGCATTTCTTCAGGCACCCAGGTGTCGCCCTGCAAAATCACATCTATGGCTTCCGCAATTTTAGCCGAAGGCAGTGACTTTGGAATAAAACCCAAGGCACCGAAACCAATGCATTTAGCTACAACAGCAGGGTCTTCTGAGCCTGAAATAATCGCAACAGGTAATAAGGGAAAGTCTTCGCGGATACGAATCAAACCATATAAATCGCCGCTGCCTGGCATGTGCAAGTCAAGCAGCAGCAGATCAAGATCATCATCGTCATTTAAAGCAGCCAAAGTCGCGTCAAGATCACCAGCCTCACGTAATTCCAGCTCGGGATAATGATTCGCGAGCGCGCCTTGCAGCGCCTCGCGAAACAACGGGTGATCATCAGCGATTAAAAATTTGGCCATGCTCTACTTGTTTAAGCGGTTCTCTATTAACGAATCTACCACAGACGGATCCGCAAGCGTAGAGGTATCACCTAAGTTTTCAAACTCATTGGCAGCTATCTTGCGCAAAATACGACGCATGATTTTGCCTGAACGTGTTTTCGGCAAGTCCACTGTCCAATGAATGAAGTCTGGCGTGGCAATTGGGCTTAACTCTTTACGCACCCAGTCGCGCACTTCTTTGGTCAGCTCGTCGGTAATTTCGGTGCCGGCCATCGCTGACACATACACATAAATACCTTGGCCCTTCACGTCATGCGGGTAGCCTACTACTGCAGCTTCAGAAATCTTCGCATGCTCAACCAGCACCGATTCAATTTCCGCGGTGCCTAAGCGGTGACCCGAAACGTTCAACACGTCATCCACACGGCCAGTAATCCAGAAAAAACCGTCTTCGTCACGGCGCGCACCGTCACCGGTGAAATACATGTTCTTGTAAGCGGAAAAGTACGTTTGTTCAAAGCGCTCGTGATCGCCCCACAACGTACGCATTTGCCCCGGCCACGAATCTTTCAATACCAAGTTGCCATCAACTGCGCCTTCAAGCTCATTGCCATCGGCATCCACCAAGGCTGGCTGCACCCCAAAGAATGGCCGCGTCGCTGAACCCGGTTTCAAGTCGGTTGCACCCGGCAGTGGCGTGATCATGATGCCGCCCGTTTCAGTTTGCCACCAAGTATCCACAATTGGGCAACGGCTCTCGCCAATCACCTTGTAGTACCACTCCCACGCTTCTGGGTTGATCGGCTCGCCAACTGAACCCAGCGTGCGCAATGACTTACGGGTAGAAGTTTCTGCCGCTGCAGTGCCTTTTGCCATCAACGCACGAATTGCCGTCGGTGCCGTGTACAAAATATTCACGCTGTGTTTGTCGACCACTTCACCAATACGGCCGACACCCGGATAGGTTGGCAACCCTTCAAAAATTAACGTCGTTGCGCCGTTCGCCAGTGGCCCGTAAACAATGTAGCTGTGCCCGGTAATCCAACCCACATCGGCTGCACACCAATACACATCGTCTTCGTGGTAATCAAATACCAGTTCGTGCGTCATCGACGCATACACCATGTAGCCACCGGTAGTATGCAACACGCCTTTCGGCTTACCAGTCGAACCTGAGGTATACAAAATGAATAATGGGTCTTCCGCGTTCATCACTTCTGGCTGACACTCAGCTGGCACGTCTTTGACCAGTTGGTCCCACGCCACATCACGGTTGTCATCCCACTCGGTTTCGCCATGGATAACTTTCGCCACCACCACATGCTCAACCGTCGGACAACGCCCGCCACGCAGAGCTTCATCAACATTTGCCTTAAGTGGCGTGGTTTTGCCGCCACGACGACCGCCGTCAGCGGTCACAACAACTTTCACGCCGCAGTCATTCACGCGGTCAGCAATTGCGTTCGGCGAAAAGCCGCCAAAAATAACAGTATGTACTGCACCAATACGCGCACAAGCCAACATCGCGTAAGCCGCTTCCGGCACCATCGGCATATAAATCGCAACCCGGTCGCCCTTTTGCACACCAAGTTTCTTCAAACCATTCGCAAACCGCGATACTTCATGGTGCAGCTGCTTGTAACTAATCTCTTCGCTAACACTTGGGTCATCACCTTCCCAAATAATCGCAGTTTTATCGCCGCGCTCCGCCAAATGGCGATCAACGCAGTTGTAGCACGCATTCAACGTGCCATCTTCAAACCATTTAATGCTTACATTGCCCGGCGCAAAACTGGTGTTCTTCACCTTGCTGAACGGACTAAACCAACTGATACGCTGACCCTGCTCACGCCAAAAACCTTCCGGGTCTTTCACGCTCTGAGCATACATGGCTAAATACTTGTCATTATCAACATGCGCCCGCGCTTTCGCATCCGCCGGCACTTTATAAACTTCATGTTGCATAGAACCTCCTAGTGAACTGCGAGTTCGATATTAGCTATTAGATATTGGATATTAGAGAAAGAAGAGCAGTTTTTCGGGTTTTGCTAATATCCAATAGCTAATAGCTAATATCGCTCTTGTTTTTCATGCCTATACCTTCAGTTATTGCGCGCGATCAAGCCATTAGACCATAGTCTAGATTGATAATTAGCGCGTCATGTTAAAAGCTTAGACACTACGTGCTTCGTCATTCGTACGTTCGCTTTGCTCTCTGTTCGTCCGCGCTTCGCGCTATTCGAACAGCCAAGCGGACGAACAGCGAAGCGGACGAATAACGAACAACGTCTTACAAAACAGGAGCACAGCAATGTTGCAGAAAACTCTAACCAAATCGCTAGTTGCCAGTGCAGTTCTTGCCAGCTTGGCAGGCGGCTTAGCCACGAACGCACATGCCGCAGAAGGGCCAGAATGGTCATTCAGCGGTTACGTTAAACTCGACGCCATGATCTCTGATTACGGTGACGGCTCGGCCGGTTCTGGTACCGACAAAAACATCGGTCGTCAGTTCTATATTCCTAGCTTAACGCCAGTTGGCGGTCAAGGCGACGACCAAGTTACTGACTTCCATGCCCGTCAGTCTCGCTTCTTCTTCGACGTAAAACAACAGCTTGAAAACGGCGAAGACATTAGCGGTCACATCGAAATCGACTTCTTAACCGTACCAAGTGGCGACGAGCGTATCACCAACTCGTATTCACCACGCTTGCGCCAAGCCTACTTAACCTACAAGAACTGGATGATTGGACAAGCTTGGTCAAACTTCCAGGACTTGAGCATCTTGCCTGAATCAGTCGACTTCGTTGGTGCAACCGACGGTATGGTGTTTATGCGTCAACCACAAGTGCGTTACAGCAGCGGCGCCTGGAGCTTCTCTATCGAGAACCCAGAAACCACTGTGAGCTTGGTTGATCCGGTTAGCGGCGGCGTATCGCGTGCAGCCACCGGCGAAGGCATCATGCCTGACTTTACCGCCAAATATAAAGGCAAAAGCGGCGACTTCAGCTACAGCGTAGCAGGCTTAGTACGCCAATTGGCTTATGACATCGACAGTGACGGCAGCGACGAAACCGCAACCGGTTACGGCGTTACTTTAGGCGGTAAATTAGCCTTTGATAACGGCAATGACATTCGTGCATCGTTCACCGCAGGTTCAGGTATCGGCCGCTACATGGGCTTAAACACCTTCAACGGTGCGTATGTTGACCAAAACAACAGCCTTGAAACGTTGGACGTAATGGGTGTGACTTTCGCTTACCGTCACAACTGGACCGACAAAACCCGTTCGAACATCGTGTACAGCCGCGGCTGGGCCGACAATACCGACAACCTGGAAGGTTCATTAGCCACTGAATTCACCCAACGCATCGGCTTCAACGTGATGCATTCGGTAGATAAAAAGCTAACCTTCGGTGGCGAATTGTCGCTGGCACAACGTGAAAACGAATCCGATCAAGAAGGCGATTTAACCCGCCTGCAGTTTATGGCGATGTATAGCTTCTAACTGCAAGTACGATATTAGCCATTAGACATTAGAAAGGCACCGCGAGGTGCCTTTTTGTTTTGCGAATATCTAATATCGAACGGCTAATATCGCCTTTGTAGTTCGTCAGACCATTGGTTTGGTGATTTTGCCGTGATTGCCGGCGCGATTAAAGATACTGGTGATGCGTGCTGAACGCACAATCAGCCAGGTCATGCCGAACAGGCCAAGGCCAAGTGCTAACGCCAACCAGCGGTTATACACAGTAGACGAGTAAATGCCGCCGTTACCCACGGGCACAGGCTCAACCGGTGCAATCGGTAATCCGTAACGATTCGCCAAGTTCTTTATACCAATGAAATGCACGCCGGGTATCTCTTCTTGTAAGAAATAACCCATCACGGTGTCTACCGCAAAAGCACGGGCTGGGGCATCTTTTTGTAAGCCTGATTTGAACATATCATCAATACCTGGCGGGCCAACAATGGTCGCACCACCGCCCACGTTCACAAAAGCTTTGTAGCTGCGGTCCGCTGAATACTCGCGGAATATCGCAATTCTGTCCGCCACAGCTTCTTGATAGTTCGCAGGCTCAATCACATTCAAATCGGCGCGTTCAATTGAATTACGCAGTGACGCAATGCCCTCTTCCGAAATACCAATACCGCGGTCTTCAATGCCGCCCAACGAGGCATAAATCGGTTTTAGCGACAACACGCCGGCGTCACGCAAAGCGCGTTCCATGTCCAGCCAACTGAAACCGGGCACGTTCGCGCCCCACTGTGACGACGACGCCGAAGCAATAATCACCGCATCGGCTTCCAGCGCCTCAAGAGCCGAATAAACGGCTAAGTTCATCGCAGGGAACGAGCCCGAAATAGTCACCGCAACCAAATCACCGCGGCCAACACCTGCATCTGCCATGAGTTTCACCGCCACCGCAGCCCAGTTCGGGTTCACGGTGGTTTGCTTCGACTCGCGGCCACCTTGGTTGGTGGTAATTATCGAGTTTTCTAAACCCACCAAACCTGACCGCTGCGGGTCAAATTCAGGATTAATCGGTGCCATTTGCGCACGCATCGGTTTCAACACATCCATGCCGTCGCGCATTATTTTGGCGGCGTTCACCATGGTGGCATAGTTGTCATCCACCACCGGATCGCGCTGGCGCAAATTCTCGGCCAACACCATCGCCAACAGCGCCAATGCAATCAAAAATACCTGACCCCACAAGGGTACACCTGATGAGCGCCAATAAATCTTCGTAAATTTACTCATACCACTATCTACTCCTGTTGGCGTTTCTTACCAGCCCGGCATTTCAAACGCGCGGCTCGCTTCGTACATGTGCAGTGACTCTGGCATGATCACAATCAATGCCAAACGTACCAACACCGCGGTAACGGCTAAACCACACAAGGTTTGCAGCACCCCCTGGCGCTCAAACCAAATGGCAATTAAGCCCGGAATAATGTAGCCAATAATGCTGCTTTCCATTACCGACATCATGAAGCTCGACTCCAGCGCCTGCACTTGAGCTTGCGCCTCATCGGCACCAGCTATCATTTGCAAGTCGGTCCAATTCACTAAATTGCCAACAAACAAATCGAACAAGCCTGCGATAATGTAGCCGGTTAAAATCATGATGATGGTTTGGCGACGGCCATACACAATCACGAAACTGGATACAATTTTCACAATCAGATAGGTGACAAAGGCGGCCACTAAGGTCAGCGTCAGGCTTAACGGATCGGTCAGCTGCAGCGCCACATAACCGGGTACCACCAAACCACCCGCCGCCAGCCCCAGGGTTTGGGTCAGTAACAGCGTAAAAAACAGCCCGATGCCAATGGCTACGGCTAGAATATTGAGCGCTATCATACGTCTTCCTCTTCAATTGCGCGGTTTTGGAAAAAGCGAGCGACTTCTTCGCCTCCGCCATGAATATTGCACATGCCAACAATCAGCGCGTTACCCTGCGACTGTTCCAGCAGCACTTCAGTGATTTCGGTCATGTGGGCGCCTTCCATAACAAGTAAGGTGTCCGGGTCAAGGCCATACTTCATGGCCTCACGCACAAAAATAAAGGTGCCGGAGCCCATCAAGATAACTTTACTGCCGGGAGTCCATTGTGCCACCGCTTCCGCCATTTGTTGCGAGCGGTGTGGCCGGTCCGCGCGGCAGTTAATCAGCATGATTGAACGGCGACCCTCACCGTGCTTTTTCAGCATGGTTTCCCAAATGCGCCCGGTCGACTCCGGGTCGTTGGCAGCAAAGGCATTCACAAACACCAACTCACGTTCAAAGTAGCGCACATGCAAAACCTGCATTGCGCCTGCTTCGGGCTCCAGGGTCAGCATGCCTTGCAAGGCATCTTCGCGGCTCACACCCAAGAACTCACACACGTTCAACGCCAAGGCGATGTTCTCAGCATGTTCGGCGTATTTGAATTGGCCTATTACGGTATCGGGAATCGCGGCAACTTCATCTTCAGTTACGCCGTGCAGGGTGCTGCGTCGGTCTTGGCACGACTCCTGAAACACGTCCAACAAATCGCGCTCGGCGGTAAACAAATCACCGCGCACCGGTGTGCTGCCCGCTAATGCCAATGCCACATCGCGCTCACCGGGCCCCATTACGTCGAGGTGATCGGCGCGGGCATTGGTAATCACCCCCACGGTGGAGCGCACCATGCGTAATTCACTTAAACTTTGGTAATGCGGTTGCAGCGCCATGCATTCCACCACCACAATTTCAGGCTTTAACGTGGCCATGCGTTTGAGCATGCGCATTTGCTCAATGATGTTGGCACCGCTGATGCGGTAGATAGGAAATTCACGGCCTTCGGGGTCGGTCATGGCCGCTGCTGAGCCGGTGGTTTTGGCGCACACGCGTTTGCCACCGCCACGTAGGCCGGCGGCAATAAGACGGGTGACACTGGTTTTACCGCGGGTACCGTTCACATGCACGCGTACTGGGATGGAACGCAACAGCAGCTTATGGCGTAAAGCTTCGAAGGCGCCACCGGCCACCAACAGCAGCCACAGCAGCACCACAATGCTTAACAATAAGGGAAATGACATCCAAGCGTCCTTTAGATTGTTAATTACATGCATAAGTGTATGTAATTAATAGTTCAAAAGATCGCTATTAACAAAGGATTTACACAATGGCTCAATTAATCGGCTAGAGCTCTTCCAACGGCATTGGCCGCCCGAAATAGAAGCCCTGCATGTAGTTGCACCCCAATTCAGTGACAAACTCAGCTTGCTGCGGCGTTTCGACACCTTCGGCGACTACCGCGAAGTTCAGGCTTTGCGCAATCTTGATCACCGAGCCAATCAATACGCGGTCTGATCGATGCGTACGAATGCCAGCAATAAAGCTGCGGTCAATTTTGACTTTATCCACCGGCAAGCGCTTCAAATAACTCAGTGACGAGAAGCCAGTACCAAAGTCATCCAAGGAAATACTGATTTTCTTATCGCGCAGGTTCTGCAGAACCTCAACCGCATAGTCCGTGTTTTCCATCAGGATGCTTTCAGTAAGCTCAAGTTCAAGCCACTCCGGATTACAGCCGGTTTCTTCCAGCGTCTGCTCCAAAAACGGCGTGAATTCAGTGCGATTAAAGTGCAGCGTCGACAAGTTCACCGCCACTTTACACGGCCCGTGTTCTTGTAGAGTTACCGCGGCTTCACAAGCCCGACGGAATACCCACTCGCTTAACGGAATAATCTGTCCGGTCATTTCGGCCAATGGAATAAATTCGGTTGGCGAGATAAACCGACCCGGCTCGCGCTCCCAGCGCAATAAGGCCTCGTAGCCAACCGTGGCACCGTCGTTACAGCGCACAATCGGTTGATAATGCAGCGTCAACTGGTTCTTCTCAATGGCCTCTTGCAAGCTCGAGCGCATCGCCGCCGATGACTTAAACTGCAGGCTCATACTGTCCTGATAAATCTGTACGTGGTTATGGCCCTGGCGTTTGGCTTGATGCATGGCCATATCTGCGCGCTGAATCAGCTCCAACGGCGCATACTGGTCTTCGGTTTGATGCGCCACACCAATACTGGCTGTCAGGTAAATCTTGTGGTGCATAATGCGGTACGGCTGCGCCACGGCGCTCAATATTTTGCTGGTAATTTCCGCCAGGCCTTCTTCATCGTCCTGCATTTTTTGCATCACGATTAAGAACTCATCGCCACCGAAACGGGCCAACATGCCGCGCTTGCCAATAATATTTGTTAAGCGCTGCGCCAGTACCTGAAGTAAGCGGTCACCCACTTGCAAGCCCAAGCTGTCATTAATCAGCGTAAAGCCATCCAGATCAATAAACATGGCGGTTAAGTCACGCTGTTTATGGAAACGGTCGGCAATCATGTGTTCAATGGTGGTGCGGTTGTACAAGCCGGTTAAAGCGTCGTGTTCAGCCTGGAAGCGCAATTGCCGCCCCTGCACCACCAACTCGCGGTTACGTTCAATGGTTAGCGCCATAAATAGCACAATGGCGATACCTGCCAAGGTAACCAGAATCTGCAAATTGGCGCGCGCCTGCATTTCTTGCAAGTCATACATGTACGAATAAATTGGCGTGCCGGTAGTGAACTCAGTTTCTAGTGAGCTCTCATACAAAAACAGCGCATGATTGTGCAGGTAGTCCAAAGTTGGGCTGGTTACCCAATGGCCGTGTTGATCAAGCAACATGCCATTAGATATTGCGGTGTAGGTATAAATAGGTGAACGGTACGTAAGTGCTTGGTTGCTGAGCATTTGCGGTACATTCATAACCGCCAGAATACCCCAGTAGCCCTTCTCGTAATTGTCGTCTTTAAAATCTATCGGAATATGAATATAAACCCGGGCGCCATCCTCGGTGTTCGAGCGTGACGCAACCAGCATTTGCACCTCTTCTTTGCGCAACGGATCAAACTGCTGCTGCACGTAGCCATCGTTTTGGTACATTTCTTTGAACGAGGTGTCTTGATCGCGCGAACGTTCCCACATAAGCTCGGTGCCGCGTCGCAAAATAATACTTTCTAAGAAATCGACATCACGCAAAAACGCGTTCATGTCCAATTCCATTAAACTGTTGTGAATGCTATCGGGATAGTTTTCCCAGCGCTCAGCTAAGCGCTTCAAGGTGCTCACATGCTCGTTGCCCGCCGCACGGCGCGCAATATTCAAGTTAACCGCCGCCTCTTCGCCACGGTCACGCAGCTCATTCATTTCATTATGAAACAGCACCACACCGATACTGGTAGAAACCAACAAACCCACCAAAGCAATGGACGTGGTTAACATACTCACACACGGCAGTTCTTGCTCGCTGGCGGTACTTAGGTTCCACAGCGCAATCATTGTAATCAGCACCAATGCGCCGGCAACCAGGCTACCGGAAGGGTGACGTGCCAGCAGTGGCGTTTCCATCACAAAATGCATCAACAGCACCACCGCCAGCGCCAGTGCCGCAATGCCAGCAATAATGCGTTGAGCGCGAATGGCCCAGTGCGCACGTAAACGCAACGACATCCACAAACCAGCTATGCCGCTCGCAATGTAAAGGCTTGGGTGAATCTGGGCATCAAAACTATCAAACAAGTTGCCAGCCATACCATCGGCTGAAGCAATAATGGCGAGTACCGCGAACACCCGCGACACGGCAGGCTTCCATTCACGTTGACTATTTAAATCGTAGGTTAATAAGGCAATACCGTTGGCACAGGCTGCAATTAATAAAGAAGAGCTTAACGAATGGTAAACCTGCAGTTGAGTCGGTTCAAACAATCGATACAGCAAGATCACAAAAGCTGCGATAAATAATGCTGCCCCAAGCACCAAATTCACCACAGCTTTGGCTTGTTGATCCACCTGAATTATGCGCATGCCCCCGCCCCAATCTTTTATAATTGTTATGGGAACAATATAACCACAACACACTACGAATGACTAGCGCGTTTTTGTAAATATTGTTAAGCGGCGAACAGTTGAATCTTTAACCGTTTGAAGTACGAAATAGATCGCGGGATAACCCAGGTTTTACCGTTGCGATCACGAAATACCGCATGCGTAAGAATCGGCGAGCGGTGCAGTTCCTGCAAGGTACGCTTCAGCGCGGCGTGATTTGACTCCGCCATCGGCACCCCTAAATCAGACAGTTTTTCATCGCCATTGTACAACGAAATTTTTCGCGGCCGCTTGCGCCGCTCATGGTCGATGTATTCTTCTCTCATTGATACCTCCATGTAGTGCATTTGCTAATCACAATGTAAAGAATACGCTATAAAGTAATTTAAACAAATACATGCACAAATCATAACATCATGTTAAATTTAATGGCATATTAAGTTTCATTTTATCGAGAGCCATTTACATGGAAGTTACTCAGATTGTTCATCACGGCGCGCACCAAGGCGTAACCGGTTCATGCCACGAGTTTTATCTAACCGAAACCGCATCCATGCTGGTTGACTGCGGCCAGTTTCAAGCGCGCGATGCTGAAAGCAACGACTTTGATCGGCGTGTGCAAGACATCGACTTTTATATCGATAATCTGATTGGGCTGGTGGTCACTCATTGTCATATCGATCATGTTGGCAGGCTGCCCAGTTTACTCATGGCTGGCTTTCGCGGCCCCATTTATTGCACCCCAGCCACCGCCCAACTGCTGCCACTGGTGCTGGCCGATGCCATGAAAGTCACCCGCTTCCCCTACCCTGAAAAGGTATTAAGTGGGGTGCAGTCCCAGCTCCGCACCCTACCTCTTGACCAGTGGCACGGGTTGGAACATGGGTGGCGCATGCGTTTGCGTAACGCAGGGCATATCATGGGCTCGGCGTACGTTGAGTTTGAACAGTCGCTTGCGAAAGGCGCCGAAGGCTTGCCAAAGCGGGTGGTATTCTCTGGTGACTTGGGCTGCAAGAATACGCCGTTGTTGCCAGACCCTACCCCGCTGGAATATGCCGACACCTTGGTGCTGGAAAGCACCTACGGCGACCGCTTGCACGAAGACCGCGACACGCGGCAGCAGCGGCTGAAAAATGTTATTGAGAAAGCCTTCGTCGATAAAGGCACCGTGTTGATTCCGGCCTTTAGTATCGGTCGCACGCAAGAACTGCTGTATGAAATAGAAGACATCATGCATCAAGACCCCGACTGGCGAAAAATGACGGTAATTTTAGATTCGCCGCTAGCCAGCCAATACACCAAACACTATCGGCGGCTCAAGGCGCTGTGGGACGACGAAGCGAAACAACGCTTGGCGGATGACCGTCACCCGTTAAACTTCGAGCGCCTGCATGTGGTTGAAAGCCATCACCAGCACGAACAAATCATCGAACTGCTGCGCAGTAGCGGCGAGCCTGCCATTGTTTTAGCCGCCAGCGGCATGTGCACCGGTGGCCGCATCGTGAATTACCTCAAGGCATTGCTGGACGATGAGCGCACCGACATTGTGTTCGTTGGCTATCAAGCAGCAAATACCCCCGGGCGCGATATTCAGGAGCATGGCCCCGGTGGCGGCTATGTGGTGCTTGACCATCAGCGCTACCAAATTCGGGCGCGCGTACACACCTTGGGCGGTTATTCCGCGCACGCTGATCAGCGCGAATTGCTGGAATTTTTACAAACCACGGTGAAGCCGGTGCACAACGTGCGCCTGGTGCACGGCGAAGAAAACGCGAAAAAAGTCCTTGCGACAAAGATTTCGGACGGCGGGTATGTTACTGGTGATGTTTCCTTTGTATGATGCCTGCAGCCGTAAAGGAATTTCTCAAGGAAGTATAACTATGAGCGCCGACAAAAACGCCAACCCTAACAACGAAAATATTGTCTGGCATAACCATCAAGTTGGCCGCGACCGCCGCGCCGCACAGAAGAATCAAACGCCTGTGGTGCTGTGGTTTACCGGGCTTTCCGGCTCGGGTAAATCAACCATCGCCAACGCGGTGGATGAGCTGCTCAATCGCAACCAAAACCATACCTATTTGCTTGACGGCGACAACATTCGTTTAGGCCTCAACCACGGGCTTGGCTTTAGCGAAGAAGACCGCGTCGAAAACATTCGCCGCATTGGTGAAGTCAGCAAACTGTTTGTCGATGCCGGGTTAATTGTGTTGAGTGCTTTCGTGTCGCCGTTTGCGCGTGACCGTGAACAAGTGCGCCAGCTACTGAACGAAGGCGAGTTTGTTGAAGTGTTCGTGGATACGCCATTGGAAGTTTGCGAACAGCGCGACCCAAAAGGCCTCTATAAAAAGGCCCGTGCGGGCGATATCGCCAACTTTACCGGCATCAGCTCGCCCTATGAGCAACCCACCACACCAGAAATTCACTTAAAAACCGCTGAACTCAGCATTGAAGGTGCCGCACAACAGGTCATTGACTACCTGCGCACCCACAACTATATCGCGTAAGAGGTGGGGTGCAGTCCCTGCTCCGGAGCAGGGACTGCACCCCACTTCATCAGCTAAAGGGATTTACCATGATCACCGAACATGCACTAAGCCAACTTGAAGCCGTCGCCAAAAAAGCTGGCGCCGCCATCATGCAAATATACAACGCGCCTGATTTTGAACAGCGTATTGCCGTGCAAGCCAAAGGCGACGACAGCCCGCTTACTCAGGCCGACCTCGCGGCCCATGAAATCATTAAGGCTGGCATTTTAGAGCTCGCTGATATCGAACTTGCGCAGCTGCCGCAACTTTCTGAAGAGTCTGCAGAAATAGACTGGGACGTGCGCCAGCAGTGGAACACCTATTGGCTGATTGATCCGCTGGACGGCACCAAAGAATTCATCAAACGCAACGGCGAATTCACGGTGAACATTGCGCTTATTCACAACCATGAACCGGTGGCTGGCGTGGTGTACGCCCCTGCTACAGACACCTTATACAGTGCGGCGCGCGGCCTTGGTGCCATGAAGAATGGTCAAGCCATCACTGCCCGGCAGAAAAAACCAGCCACGCTGCGCGTCGTTGGCTCACGGTCACACCAGTCGCCAAGCATGCAGGCATATCTCGATAACCTAAACGAACCGCACGAAATGGTGCCCATGGGCAGCTCGCTCAAGCTCTGTTTAATTGCTGAAAGCGCCGCTGACTTGTACCCACGCCTCGGGCCAACCAGCGAATGGGACACCGCCGCCGCGCACGCCGTAGTGCTTGCCGCAGGCGGTACGGTTAACACCCTAACCGGCGAGCCATTGCGCTACAACACCAAAGAATCGCTGCTGAACCCGTACTTTATTGCCGAATCAGCAGGCGAATAGGTTGCCGAATAAGGAGAACGCAGCATGTGGCTGTGGATTGCGTTAGGAACGCTGCTGGTTGCAGTGGTTTTGTTTTTTAAATTCCAAGGGTTTCGGAAGTTTGTTTTCCTTACCGTACTGGCCGTGCTGCTGGGCATCGTGCTCGGCCCGCCTACCTATGTGGTGCTGGAAGAACACACCGCGCGCACCGCTGCTGACAACCGCGAACACGTGCACTATTTTGGCTGGCAGATAAACCCACTTGGCCCCACCAGCGCCAAGCACGCCAGAGTTGGCATTTATGACCCTGAGAACAAAATTTTTCGCCGGTTGGATCAAGCCCAAGCCGCGCAGGTCGCCCTGCCCTTTGTACCGCCGCCCGGCAACAGCATTTGGTTGCATCTGTGGTGGTGGATATTCCCAGCCGTGTACCTTGGCTATTGGCTGCTGAAACGCGCGCCTATCGTTAACTTGTTCGGCTTTGCCACACGCCGCAAAGAGCTGCGCGAGGCACTCGAGCGCGCCGAGGCCGAAAACACCGTCTGGGCTTTTGAAAACGTCATAAAGCGCGGCAACCAGTTCCGCCTGAAGCCAAAAAAGACAATTCTGGCCGCCGAAGAAGGCCGTCGCCAAGTGTTCGCCAAATACCATCGCCGCCTACAGCTGTTAGAAAAAGCCTCGGCCACCGCAGCACAGTTAATTACCACCAACGGCCAGGACCAAATTCAACAACAAGGGCACAACCGGGCACTAGCCGCCAACCGTGACTTTTATCGCATGCTGCGCGAGCTGCTTAACTTGCGCGCCGCCAGCACCCAGCGCGGGCTGCCTATGGACGTAAGCCTTGCCGAAGGCTGGTACACCACCGACACCACCTTTAACAACCCAACCAGCCACGGGTCGCTGTCGGCACATGCGCATGCCTCAGCGGAAGAAGCTGCAGCCTACTGGCGCAAGAGCATCTCCGACACCGTAACGCTCGAGCAGGTATACCAAGCGTTCACCGACCAAACCGAATCCATGGCCGCCATGGCTGAACGCTTCAAGGCCGACAACGCACAAACCGCCAAGGTCGTCGGCCAGTACCGCGAGTTCGTAACCAACTACCTACGCAGCCATCTACCGGAAGCCAACGTTGGCAGCGCCACCTATTTAGCCACACAACACTTCAATCAGAAGCTGTTCTTGCAACTGGCCAGCCCAACCCGCGAGGGCGCCTATCGCCGCTCGTTTACCAAACACTTGCGCGCTGATGTAGTGCGCTTAGTCACCAGTTTCTTCCCCGAAGAAACCTACAGCGACCAAGGCTGCGAGCTGTTTGACGAGAGCACTAACAGCAGCACCGCCGGGCTGAAGTTTAGCATCATGCTGATTCCGTTTAGCCGCCGTTACAGCGGTGAGCCAACGGTGGGCGCACAAATGGTCGCCACCGATCAGTACGGCAGCTTATTGTGGGAACGCCGCTTAGGCACTGTTTCTGTGCCCGTGGACAAGAAAATCAGCAGCGATGCCTTCGGCCGCTTAGAAGCCGCACTGCTGCTGAAAAATTCCATTCAGTCGCCCCTTAGCCCAAGCGGCAAGCCGCAACAGGTATCGGCTGCACAAAAACGCCGCTTAATGGATGAGCTGAACGACGCCGCCAAAGAAGTCGCCAAAGGCACTGGCGAAGACATTGTGCTGGAGCTTATCAACGAAGCCTTGGCTGGCAACGCTGGCTCGGCATTGCAACAATACACCGGCGCCATCGAGGCCGACATGGATGCGCTGTACGAACTGGCATTCGAAGCCGCAACCGACATGATGCTGGCCGGACTGAGTTTCTTAGCAGGGGACGACTGATGACAACCAAACGAATCTGCGCGCTCGCACTGACAGTAACATTGGGCAGTGGTGTACCAAGTGCACAGGCTGCCGAGGGCTGGGGTTCAAAGCTCGGCGAGTTTCTTACTGAATTGCCGCTGGCCGACGCCTGGAGCTGGTTTACCGGCATGAACAGTGTGGCATGGGTAAATGAAAACGACCTCAAGGCCGCCAACGTGCAGTATGTGGTGAATGCGAACAGCCGCGTGCTGGTGCGCGCCGGCGCCTCCACCGACACCGCCATCATCGACAAGCTAAACCCGGGTGATACCGTGCAAATTATCGGCAAAAACCCATTTCAAAGCTGGTACCACGTGCAACTCAGCGACAACCGCGAAGGCTACATCCATCAGGATCTGTTGCGGGTGCAGTTTTAGCACCGAACCCCAACGGGGTGCGGAGCTAGGACTGCACCCCACTTCCAACCACCCACCACTTAAGATAAACTCGGCTCATGCACCAAATAACCCACTTACAACAGCTTGAAGCCGAAGCCATTCACATTATGCGTGAGGTGGTGGCTGAGCTGCGCAATCCAGTCATGCTTTACTCTGTCGGCAAAGACAGTTCTGTGCTGTTACACCTTGCGCGCAAGGCATTCGCGCCCGGTAAAATTCCATTTCCGCTGATGCATGTTGACACCACCTGGAAATTCAAAGAAATGATTGAATTTCGTGATAGCATGGCCGAAAAACACGGTTTCAAACTCATCACGCACACCAATCCAGATGGCATCGAACAAGGCATTGGCCCATTTACTCATGGCAGCGCCGTGCATACCGACGTGATGAAAACCCAAGCGTTGAAGCAAGCGCTCAATAAGTACCAGTTTGACGCAGCCTTTGGTGGTGCTCGCCGCGACGAAGAAAAGTCGCGCGCCAAAGAGCGTATTTACAGCTTTCGCGACAAAAACCACCGCTGGGACCCCAAAAATCAGCGCCCAGAGCTGTGGAATATCTACAACGGCAAAGTACACCCGCAAGAAAGTATTCGCGTGTTTCCGCTAAGCAATTGGACCGAACTGGATATCTGGCAATACATCCATCTGGAACAAATCGAAATTCCCGAGCTGTATTTCGCCAAGCCGCGCCCCGTAGTCAAACGTAACGGAGCCCTCATCATGGTCGATGACGAGCGTATGCCATTACAACCGGGCGAAACACCAGAACTCAAAACCGTGCGCTTCCGTACCCTCGGTTGCTATCCACTCACCGGCGCTATCGAATCCAGCGCCAGCACCTTGCCGGAAATCATCCAAGAAATGTTGCTCACGAACACATCGGAGCGACAAGGCCGGGTGATTGATAATGATGCCAGCGGCTCCATGGAAAAGAAGAAAATGGAAGGGTACTTCTAATGGACTTTTTGCGGTTTATCACCTGCGGCAGCGTTGACGATGGCAAGAGCACCCTCATCGGCCGACTGCTGCACGACAGCAAAATGATCTATGAAGACCAATTAGCCGCCATTACCAAAGACTCTAAAAGAACCGATAACACCGTTGATTTAGCATTGCTCGTTGACGGCTTACAGTCAGAACGCGAGCAAGGCATCACCATCGACGTGGCCTACCGGTATTTCAGCACCGACAAACGGAAGTTTATTATCGCGGACACGCCCGGGCACGAGCAATACACCCGCAATATGGCCACCGGCGCCAGCACCAGCGATTTAGCCGTCATACTTATCGATGCCCGCTATGGCGTACAAACCCAAACCAAACGCCACAGCTATATTGTGAGTTTATTGGGTATTAAACACGCCATTGTCGCCGTAAATAAGATGGACTTAGTTGGCTTTAGCCAAGCGCGCTACAAAGAAATTCAAGACGACTACCTAAAGCTTGCCGGGCAGCTGGATATTCCAGATATCCACTTTGTGCCTATCTCAGCGCTCGACGGCGACAACGTGGTAAACCGCAGCGAACACACGCCATGGTTCCGTGGCCGTACCTTAATGGAATACCTGGATACCCTCGAAATCAACCGTGATGCCGACCACAGTGACTTCCGTTTCCCCGTGCAATACGTGAATCGCCCCCACCAAGACTTCCGTGGGTTTAGCGGTACCATTGCCTCAGGGGGCGTGAAAGTTGGCGATACCATTCGTGCCCTGCCGTCTGGCAAAGTATCCACCATCAAAAGCATTTATACCTTCGAAGGCGATCTGCAGGAAGCCCATGCACCGCAGGCGGTGACATTAACACTGAACGATGAAATAGATGTAAGCCGCGGGGATATGATTGTTGATAAGAACGCCATGCCGCATATGTCGAGCCGACTGCGCGCAAAAATGGTGTGGTTAAACGAGGATGGCCTTGTGCCGTTTCGGGAATACTACGTGAAGATGGGTACCAAGTTGACCATCGGTTCGGTCGAATCAATTCGTTACCGGGTGGATGTGAACAGCTTGGAAGAAAACGAAGCGGAAACCTTGATACTGAATGAAATTGGCTTGGTGGATTTAAACCTGCACGAGCGCGCAGTGTTCGACAAGTATCGTATTAACCGCAACACCGGCGCCTTTATTTTGATTGATAAACAAACCAACGCAACCGTCGGCGCAGGCATGGTGCAGCAGCCGCTTAACGATGAACCCGCGAAACCGGGCGAGGTCAGCGAATTCGAGAAAAACCTCAATGCCTACGTGCGTAGGCATTTTCCACATTGGGGGGCGAAGGAAGTGTGACGGGGCTTACACCTGATTGACAAGCGAGAAAAATTGACACAATTTAAACCCATCCTATTGACGAAAATATTCTAATTATGCGACTTATTGATAAGAAGATAATTGACAAGCTATTAAAGGAGGCTGAGCAATCTTCACGCAAACGAGCTCATTTACTTTTACATTCAAATCACCAAGAACCAGTTCAGCGAATTTTAATAGGTTTAGTAAAGGGCAGCTTTGTTGAACCTCACTACCACAAATTACCTACAAAATGGGAAATGTTCTCGATAATCCATGGCGAGTTATCTATAAAGATATATGATGATCTAGGAAATGTTACTCAATCGGAAACCATAAGTAACAACGAAGCCCATCCGAAGCTAATTGAGTTTCAACATGGTGAAATACATAGCGTTGAATGTATGTCGGAAACCGCTCTTATTTTAGAGATAAAAGAAGGCCCATTTATACATAAAAATGCCAAGTTTTTCCCCAGTTGGGGGCTTTAACAAAATGCATGTGCCGTAAATGTACCCTTTAAAGTTTAGGGGCGTCTACAAAATTAAACCCACTTTTGTCTTTTTCCGATAATTTTGGGTCGGCACTCATTAACGGCCATTCAATGCTCACATCCGGATCGTTCCATAATAACGACACTTCGTACTTGGGAGCATAATAGTCGGTGCACTTGTAAACGAACTCAGCTTCCGCGCTGGTAACGTAAAATCCGTGGGCAAAACCTGGCGGTACCCACAGCATTTTCTTGTTATGCTCACTTAAATAAGCACCAACCCACTTTCCAAAAGTCTCTGAATTTTCACGCATATCTACCGCAACATCATAAACTTCTCCGCGAATGACACGAACTAATTTTCCTTGAGTGTGCTGTAACTGGTAGTGCAGGCCGCGTAAGATACCATGAGCAGATCTTGAGTGATTATCTTGGACAAACTCATAGTCACCACAATATTTTTGAAATTCACTACGACGGAATGTTTCAAGAAAAAAACCGCGCTCATCACCAAAGACTTTCGGTGTTATAAGAACCACATCTGGAATAGCGAGCTTCTTATAATTCATAAACCACCTATTTAATTCAAAAGCGTTGCCAGATACTGACCATATTGTGTTTTACTCAGTGCTTTTGCATGAGCCGCCAATTGCTCATCAGATATCCATTTTTGCTTCCAAGCAATTTCTTCCAAGCACGCCACTTTTAAACCCTGTCTGTGCTCAATGGTTTGCACGTAAGAGCTTGCTTCAAGTAATGAATCATGTGTGCCTGTATCAAGCCATGCAAAACCACGCCCAAGGCGTTCCACATGCAGCGAGCCTCGTTCTAAATAAGCATTGTTAACTGACGTAATTTCTAACTCACCGCGTTCGCTCGGTTTTACTTGCTTTGCAATGTCGACAACATCATTATCATAGAAGTACAAACCAGTTACAGCGTAGTTTGATTTTGGTCTCGCAGGTTTTTCTTCAATGCTTAGGGCCTGACCTTTATCATCAAATTCAACCACCCCAAAGCGCTCGGGGTCTTTTACCAAATAACCGAATACTGTCGCGCCAGTTGCGTGACTTGCAGCACGTTTCAGTTGGTCTGAAAAAAATTGTCCGTGGAAAATGTTGTCGCCTAATACAAGGCATACATTGTCATTACCGATAAACTCTTCGCCAATAATAAATGCTTGCGCTAATCCATCAGGACTTGGTTGTACGGCATATTCAAAACGCACGCCTAAATCATCACCATTTCCTAATAATTTTTCGTATTGGGGTAAATCTTCCGGCGTTGAAATAATCAAAATTTCACGTATACCGGCTAACATTAATACCGATATCGGATAATAAATCATTGGCTTGTCGTAAATGGGTAATAACTGCTTCGATACACCGCGAGTAATTGGATGCAAGCGCGTCCCAGAACCGCCAGCTAAAATTATTCCTTTATAAGCCATTAGTTAAACCTTCCAAAATATTCTTTCAATGTTAGTTCTAGTTGTGACTGCCAACGAGGTAACTCAATACCAAGTTCAGACTCTATCTTGTTAGTATTCAACCGAGAATTTAACGGGCGCTTTGCTGGTGTTGGGTATTCTTCGGTTGATATTGCCTGAACCGTTTCGATATCTAGTTTTTCCCCTAGTTGACGAGACAACTCAAAAATTTTATTCGCAAATCCATGCCAACTAGTCTCTCCTTTCGGAGCGATGTGGTATACACCAGATTCAATCTCATTGCGCTTTGCGACAAATTCTGTCGCTACTTGAGCAAGTAGCCTAGCCGCTGTTGGCGCCCCTACTTGATCTGCGACAACTGAGAGTGATTTCCTTTCTTTAGCTAATCGCAGCATGGTTTTCATAAAGTTATTGCCGCGTGCACTATACACCCAACTTGTTCGCAATATAACAGCATTTGCTTTCGAGCTTATTATCGCTTCGTCACCGGCAAGCTTTGAGCTTCCATACGTGCTAAGTGGCGCAGGTTCGTCTGTTTCTTTCCAAGAAATATCGCCAGAACCAGGGTAAACATAGTCCGAAGAAAAGTGGACAAGAAACGCACTATTACGTTGAGCATATTTGGCAAGCTCTGCGGGCAGTTCGGCATTAATTCGAAAAGCCAAGTCCTGCTCAGTTTCAGCCTTGTCGACCGCTGTGTATGCCGCAGCATTAACAATTACATCAGGCTGAGTTGCTTGAAGATAATCGTTAACAGCTTCTAACCTAGTCAAATCAAGTTCGCTACGCACGGGGGCCAAAATTTCGCCGTATATCGATAAACTTCGAACGATTTCAAAACCAACTTGCCCGTTTACACCTGTTACTAAAATCCTCATGCCGACTTTTCGTCCAATTTATAACTACCATCCAACACTCGTTGCCACCAATTCTTGTTATCTAAGTACCATTGAACTGTTTTACGCAAACCTGTCTCAAAGGTTTCTTGGGGCTTCCACCCAAGTTCTTTTTCGATTTTAGAGGCATCAATAGCGTAGCGGACATCGTGGCCTGGGCGATCTTTTACAAACGTAATCAAGTCACTGTAACTACTTACTGATTCTGGCTTGTGTTGCGATGCCAGCTCTTCTAACAACTCACAAATCAGCTTCACCACATCGATATTTTTCTGTTCATTATGACCACCGATGTTGTATGTGTCATTTATTGCACCATTTTGAGCAACATGAATTAATGCTCGCGCATGGTCTTCGACGAAAAGCCAGTCTCTGATTTGATTACCATCCCCATAAACAGGCAGTGGTTTACCACCCAAAGCATTGAGTATCATCAATGGAATAAGTTTTTCTGGGAAATGGTATGGCCCGTAGTTGTTTGAACAATTAGTTATTAATGTTGGCAGACCAAATGTACGGTGCCATGCTCGAACCAGATGATCTGAGCTTGCCTTGCTGGCCGAATATGGTGAACTCGGTGCATAAGCTGTTGTTTCAACAAATAAATCTGAAGTCCCGTGTAAATCACCGTAAACTTCATCAGTTGAAATATGATGAAAACGAAATGCAGATTTTTTTTCCGATGGCAAATTATCCCAATAACCTCTTGCCGCTTCAAGTAAAGTGTAAGTGCCAATTATATTGGTTTGAATAAATTCCGAAGGGCCATCAATTGATCGGTCAACATGACTCTCCGCTGCTAAATGCATTACGATTTCAGGTTGATACTTTTCAAATATCACTTTCATAGCCGAAGAATCACTAATATCGGCTTTTTCAAACGAGTAACGTGAATCATTAGCCACTGTACTTAATGATTCGAGATTACCTGCGTATGTCAGTTTATCGACGTTCACGACCTGATGTTCGCTGTTCTTAATAAGTTCACGTACTACCGCCGAACCTATGAATCCTGCGCCACCCGTTATTAAAAATGTCTTTCCCATAAATTAAAACTCGCTAACTTTTACTTGTTATTAAATGATCTAGTTACTTCCGATATCGTCTTGGAAACGGCCTAAACTATATAAACCAGTTATCGATGGCAATAGCTGGCTGATGACGCGGTTCCAGCGGGCTACTGGTGCAGCCGTTACGTAAACAATATCGCGCTGCTGCAGCTTAAATTGTTCGGCTAAAACCAGTGCAGTCGCGTTTTTGGCGTTAAGTTGGTACACGTCTGCGACACGTCCTGTCGCAGCATCGGCGGCACGAATAACAAATGTATTCCCCCCATTTTAAGCAGCAGTTATTCGTAGAATTAATGAACCGCTTGCGTTAATTATTGTTTGGGCGAAATGCCTCCGATGGCCGTATTAGGCCGTTCGTTGTTATAAAGCCAAAGCCACTGAGTGGCAAGTTCATGTGCATGTTCGACGCTTTCAAACAGGTGTAACTCGAGCCATTCATGCCGCACTGTTCGATTAAATCGTTCAACATAGGTATTCTGAGTCGGTTTACCTGGTTGAATGTAAAGCATCGTAATTTGATGCTTTTCAGCCGAGTTAATCAGCTCGCTTGACAAATATTATGCCCCATTGTCGCAGCGAATAGCAGCAGGTTTTCCTCGCCATTCAATAACTTGCTCTAAGGCGCGAATAACACGAGCACTTCGCAGCGAAAGGTCGACTTCGATGGCTAACGCTTCGCGGTTGTAATCGTCGATGACGTTAAATGTTCGCAGTGAACGCCCGTCAGCCAAGCTGTCGGACATAAAATCCATCGACCAGACTTGATTCATTGCGGTTGGCACACTTAAAGCATCTGGTGTATCGCGTCGCAGGCGACGCTTGGGTTTGATTCTTAAGTTCAGCTCTAGCTCACGATAAATGCGATACATGCGTTTGTGGTTCCATGGATACCCTTTCACGTTACGTAAGTGCAAAAAGCACAAACCAAAACGCCAGCGCTTCTGCGCGGTGGTTAGGCGTAGCAACCAATCAGCAATCACAGCGTTTTCATCGCTGAGATGGCTTTACAACTTTCCCTCAAGGGCTCCTTGCGGATCTCAGCCTTGAGTCGCTCTTCGACATACATTTTTTTGAGACGTTTATTTTCGTCCTCAAGCTCTTTGAGACGCTTCATCATTAATGCGTCCATGCCACCAAACGTGGCGCGCCATTTATAAAATTGAGCTGAGCTCATACCGTGTTCACGGCAGAGCTCTGGAACGGGTACACTGTTCTCGTTTTGTTTCAGAATCGCTAAGATCTGACTGTCTGTGTATCGTGATTTGCGCATAGAAAACTCCCTCGTTTTAGTTTAACGGAATTTTCTACTTATAACTGCTCCGATTCTTCGGGGGGATTACAATGGTTAAATTTTATTCAGATCATTGTAAGAAAATGTTGCTTTTACTTCTTGTTGCAGCCAATCAAGCAAAACGATGCAACGCGAGTCGCCGTCAAGTTCAATAATTTTTGCAACGAAACCCGCAAACGGCCCCGTTGATATCTCAACGTTATCATTCACTTGCGGTGATGACTGGTGTTCCGCTGCATTCCGAGTATGCGGATCAAGCTCAATGTTTTTCAGTTCTTCAATCAGTGCGTCAGGAATTGTCGCAGGCTGTTCGCCGAACATCAACATCTTCTGCACCCCAAAAGTACTGCGAATTTTATGGAAGCGCCCTGCAAAGTCATCCAACTGCGCAAAGATATACCCCGGAAACAACGCTTCAGTCGCAGCTGTGCGCTTACCACGACGGACTCGTTGCAATGTCACCTGCGGTAAATAGGCTGCAATGTCTTGGTTTTCTAGGTTCACCAGTGCGCGTTGTTCTTGACGCGGCTTGGTGCGGATTACGTACCATTTCATAAACTGTTATTCTTATAGTCTTGTGAGGCTAAATGTCATACGCCAAGTCAACTACATGAATGTAATCTCGAACGCCGGTATCATAGTCCTTGCCGAATGCACTCAATTGCTTTAAACGCTCGGCCACTACCTGCGAAATTTACGGAACCAAATTATTGAGATATCGTTTGGGTCTGCACCAATCTATTATGTTCTTTTAGTTTCGTTCAATCACTACGACTGGACGGCCTTGCTTCGTAGTATCTTAAATTGATAGCAATATACCGTGTAAGCGCCTAAGAATAATAGCAACGACGCCCAAGCTGGTGTTTGAAGTTGATTCAAAACAACACCAATTACTGCCAATACAACAGCTTGACCACATAGAATCGCTAATGTTTGACTCTGACAAAATCCGGCTCGAATGTAAAAGTGGTGAATATGATCACGATCCGGTGAGGTTGGATTCTTACCATTTATAGCGCGGCGAACCATTATCGTCACCATATCCATTATTGGGATGGCAACTAACCATAGGGAGGTTACTGGGCTAATAATCACTGTTTGAGTACTCGTAAATTGCGACTGTGTAGCTAAAGTCAATAACCAAACAACCGCTAAGCCAACAAACATCGATCCTGCATCACCCATAAATACTTTACGACAATGTTTTGAAATCGACAGATTACAGAATAAAAATGGAAATAATGCAAACCCCGCCAACGTTGCAATCAGCTGTAATTCAGCGTGCCCGTTCAAAGCTGCTAGCAAACCGATACTAAAGAAAGAGATGACTCCCATTGAGCCTAACAAACCGTCAATGCCGTCGATCATGTTGTAAGCATTCATTGCTGCTAACACAGCAAGATAGGTAAAGACGATTCCCGCCATACCCATATCAACATTTCCTAAACCGAACAGATTACCAAGATTTGAAATATATAAGTCACCGCCGAAGATTATAACACTCGCAGCAATGAATTGACCAATTAGGCGTATACGTACACTTAAATCGTATTTATCGTCGAGCATGCCAATAAAAACCATCATCGCGGCGCTCACTAAGAATAAGCGACTGTGCAGTGCTAATTCGGCCGAAAAAAGCATAGCTACGGCCAAGCCACCAAACACCGCAATACCTCCTATCAGAGGTACTGAGCCTGTGTGCTGTTTACGAACACAGGGTTTGTCCAACAAATCGATCAAAACGGCTACTGGATGCATAAGGCGCAACATTAAAGCTGTCGCAGTTAATACGATCAGAATTGGTAAAACGGACATACTCTGAGTCATCTCCAAGCGGAATGCTTTGTTTTCATAACCAAATTAAGCAGAATTTTACACTATTGTTGTTGCGAGTGCCACGCGCAGTAAGCACATTTACATTTACATACGTTAAGTTTATGTGGTTACAAATTACGCAGGCTTAGCATTCTTCGCGCTATTTGGTCAATTTATCGGAGATTTGATTTGCGGCGGACTCTACAGAAAACTCTTTCGTTAACAATTTGTAACTATTTTCACCCAATTTTGTACGTGCTTGCGAACTCTTTAGCAGAACTAGGGCATTTTTATAGAGCTTCTCATCTTCGCCGTTGATGGTGATATAACCTGCTTGGTTTGCTTCGATGATATCAATTAAATCATTCCCACTATTGACACTACCCAATATTGGTAACTTACGCTGCATATACCCCAAGAGCTTTCCAGGAAAATTATGTGACGAATGTTTATTCGATAGAGAAAACAAGCCTACGTCAACCTCATCGAGCAACGCTATAAATGCCCCTTGATCAATAGGTGGAAGATAGCTGAAGTTATTCAATTCCCAGTCTTCAGCTAAGCGATTAATCAATTCAACTTCGTCACCTTGGCCTACAAACAAAAAGTGGGCTTGAGTTTCATTTTTTAGAGCTCGTGCTAATCGCATGAGGTTTGCCATATCTTGCGCATGGCCAATATTGCCTCCGTAGAAGAAAGTAACTTTATCTTGTAACCCGAGATATTCTCGCTGAGAAATTACTGTTTGTAATTTGCGAGGTTCATTAATCGATGCCCAGTTCCGTAACACTTCTAGAGGAAAATTATCCCCGTGAAGCTCTTTAAAAAAATTGATACTTGCTTGGGACATCATCCCAATCATGTCTGCCTGACGATAAGACCGCAGCTCAAAATGTTTAAAATAGCGATGAATGAGAGAGCCTTCACAAACCATTCCCGCATCAATAACCCACTGCGGAAAGATATCACGCAGCACAAGATAAGCGGGTATTTGATAGCGTTGTTTTAATCGTTTTACCAACCCACCCCAAAATATTGACGGTGAATAATAAATAATGCCGTCGAACACTTCGGTTTTGAATTTCGATTTGAGGCTGGTCCACGCTCTGTTAGACAGTAACGTTTCGTTGATGGCTCGTTTGATTTTAGATGGAGTTTTTACATCACCGCTCTTAAAATACCAAACGCGAATGCCATCGATTACCTGCTCATCAAATAACCCTTCTTGCACTGCCTTCGGGGTAACAACAGTCACCTCGTTGCCTTGCTTCACTAGCTCTAATGCGAGCTCATGAAACATTTTCGCAGCAACGCGCGTACTATGGGGCAAATAGTCATCGATTAATAAAAGCAACTTAGCCATGCGTTCAACTACCAGTCATACCGACTAAACGAGTCCATATTTTTCCAATGTGGTGTAAGCTTGGCGGTGCCAGTGATTAAACGCACAACGCGCTCTGACGTGTTTCTGATTTTGTATTCTTCTGGAATTTCACGTTCTGTTCCTGAGAATACATCGCGCGAGGCAGTCGCAATTCTTACGCCTTCTATCAAGGTGTCAGCGTCTAAGCCAGTTAATGCAATCGCGCCAGTATCCAATGCCTCAGGGCGTTCAATCGAGCGACGCATCGTTACTGCTGGGAAGTTCAGTATCGAGGATTCTTCACTAATTGTGCCGCTGTCTGAGATTGCACAAAAAGCTTCCATTTGAAGTTTGTTGTAGTCAAAGAATCCGAACGGCTTCAAGAAGCGAATACCGTCGCTAACTTTATCTAAGCCTAGTTTTTCAAGGCGGTTGCGTGTGCGCGGGTGCGTTGACACAACGACTGGATACCCAAAGGTTTCATGTAAGGCATTTAATGCTTCAACTACTTTTGCAAGGTTCTCTTTACTATCCACGTTTTCTTCACGGTGCACACTCACAATAAAGAACTTGCTGGCCTCTAGCTCAAGTTGGTTCAATACGTCCGAGTTTTTAATCGATTCAAGTGAATGTTCGAGCACTTCGCGCATTGGCGAGCCGGTCAGGTAGATAAACCGGTGCGATAGCCCTTCGCTAATTAAGTGACGCCGCGCATGCTCGGTATACACCAAGTTAAAATCTGCCAGATGGTCAACTAGCTTACGGTTAATCTCTTCTGGTACGTTAGCGTCAAAGCTTCGGTTACCCGCTTCCATGTGGTAAGTCGGTACTTTCATCCGCTTGGCCATAATGGTTGCGGTGGCACTGTTCGTATCACCAAGCACTAAAACTGCATCCGGCTTTTCTTCGAGAATTACCTGTTCGGTTTTAATTAAGATTTCACCGAGGCTACGGCCTAAGCTTGACGTATCGACGTTTAAGAAATGATCGGGCTGACGTACGCCAAGCTCTTCAAAAAATACGTCATTGAGTTCGTAATCGTAGTTTTGTCCGGTGTGCACAATTTTATGATCGACAACTTGGTCCAGTGCGGCCATAACACGCGATAGACGAATGATTTCTGGGCGCGTCCCCAATATCGTCATTACTTTTAATTTCTTCATTTTTTCAACTCTCGCGGTTGTGCCACTGGGCTTGCATAGGTATCAGGGTTTTCACGATCGAATATTTCGTTTGCCCACAACATGACAACCATTTCGTCATCACCAACATTGGTAATGTCATGGCTCCAGCCTGGCACAGTTTCGACGATTTCTGGATTCTCACCATCGGTAAAAAGTTCATAAAACTCATCGGTCACCATATGACGGAAACCAAAACAGGCTTTACCTTTAATCACCAAAAATTTTTCTGTTTTAGTGTGGTGATAATGACCACCGCGAGTAATACCCGAGTGTGCAGTGAAATATGAAAATTGTCCGGCGTCAGGTGTTTTTAACATTTCAACAAACACGCCACGCTCGTCACCGTATTTCGGCACGCTATAAGTAAATTTGTCTGTCGGTAAATAACTCACGTAGGTTGAGTAGAGCTTCCGAGTAAAGCCGGTTCCAACACGTTCAGAAATTAGCGTATTGCGGCTTTCTTTAAAAAAGTTAAGCTGCTGCGCTATATGCCCAACGGTTTTTGTGTAAACGGGCCCTGCTTGTACAAAGCCCGATGCAGGCGGCATTTTATTGGTTCGAATAGCATTAACAGCGTCTTGCACACACTCAAGCATCATTCGTACAACATCATCTACATAGACAAGCTGCACTTCGGCAGTTTCATCGTGAACTTGAATGGGTATATCTCGAATGATGTTATGGCAAAAGGTAGCAACCATCGAGTTGTAATTCGGCTTGCACCATTTACCAAAGACATTTGCTAATCTAAAGATGTAAACAGGATTACCCGTTTTTTCTGACAAACTCAACAACGCATCTTCGGCAGCCTTTTTGCTGCAGCCATATGCGTTATTCCGATCGGCTTGAATCGACGAGCTGAACACGATGGGAATAGCGCGCGCTTGCTGTTTCACTGCTTCGCATAACGCGACAGTTAAATCAGCATTTCCAACCTGAAATTCATAGTCATCTTTAGGTCGATTAACACCTGCTAGATGAATTACTGCATCAACCTTATTAAGCAGGTGAGGCAACTCATCTATTTTATTTTCGCGGGTAAAACTAATCACCTCAATATCATCTATTTCGCCTAAATGAATAATGAGGTTTTTACCGACGAACCCGTTTGCTCCAGTAATTAACAACTTCATGGCGTTAACCTTCTGGACTGACGTATTTGCCAGCGGCAAATGCATTCATAAAGTCGAGTTTTCGCAATAATTGTTTCATACCTTCGACGTCTAAACGTTCGGTATTGTGTGAGTTGTAATCTTCTATTTCCGATATGTTGGTATCGCCCTGCTCAACATACTTGGCATAATTTAAGTCACGCAGATCTGGCGGTACGCGGAAATACTGCCCCATGTCTTCTGCACAGGCCATCTCTTCTCGCGATAATAATGCTTCGTAGAGTTTCTCACCGTGGCGTGTACCCATGATATTAATTGGATACTCTGTTCTATTGATTAGCGACAAAATAGCCTGCGCCAATGTTTCAATTGTTGCTGCGGGTGCTTTTTGTACAAAAATATCACCATTTTTGCCGTGTTCAAAAGCATAGAGAACAAGGTCAACCGCATCATCCAGCGTCATCATAAAGCGCGTCATTGATGGGTCAGTAATAGTAATAGGCATGTCAGCCCTGATTTGGTCAACAAACAGTGGAATAACAGACCCGCGAGAGGCCATAACATTCCCATAGCGCGTACCGCAAATGACGGTTTTTGTCTCGTCGACATTCCGCGATTTAGCCACCATCACTTTTTCCATCATGGCTTTTGAAATGCCCATTGCATTGATCGGATAAACCGCTTTATCTGTGCTCAAGCAAACAACGCGTTTAACACCGTTTTGGATAGCAGCTTCCAGTAGATTTTCGGTACCTACAACGTTCGTTTTCACCGCTTCCATAGGATGAAATTCACAGGATGGTACCTGCTTCAGTGCCGCTGCATGATAAATATAGTCGACACCGCGTGTCGCATTCAGGATACTTTGATAGTCGCGCACATCACCGATGTAAAATTTTAGCTTCGGATTGTTGTAGGCTTTACGCATATCATCTTGTTTCTTCTCGTCGCGACTGAAGATGCGAATCTCGGCAATATCTGTATCGAGAAAACGACGAAGAACCGCGTTACCGAAAGAGCCTGTGCCGCCGGTAATCATTAATACATTATCTTTAAACATAGTTTGCCTATTTTACCCTGACATAGGTTGGTTGTTTGATCTCATTAGCGGGAATGACCAGTTATGAAGTATTTAGCTTTTTACACTGATTAAAATATCAAAAACTAGGTTCTCGTTTAACCGCTCGATGCTACCATTTCTAAATTTCTTATCCAAAACGCTCTAACAAACTTCTGAACATTGTTAGATTAGCTTCTTCTATTTCTGGTCTCGCAAACTGCTTGGATGCCCACGTGCTAATATTTTTTCTCATTGTTAAATGATCAGCACTGCTGGCAGCAGCCGTTTTATTTATTGCTTCAACAAATTTTTGGCGGTTATCTAATGCCACATCCCAACCGAGACCCAACTCTTCAAGATTCCTCCAAGGCGTTTTATCTGATATCAGTACCGGAAGGCCAGCGCATAAAGCTTCAACAATCGCATGTCCGTAATTCTCCCCGAGTGTGGGAAGAAAGAAAAGATCATAATCTGCAAGAGTGCTGATCACCTTGCTTGGCTCAAGCATACCTCGATAATTTGTCTTTATTCGATTAGGAAGCTTGTGAATCAATTTCTGGCACTGCTGCCAGTAAGAGTCATCTTCAACTGGACCAAAAATATCAAACTCAATTTCAGTTGCCGCATCACTCAAGACATCCAGCGCGAAAAGTAAATTTTTCTTCTCAGATATTCGAGAAAGAAAGGCAACTCGTAACTTATCGCTATCTTTCACTCTACATATTTTCGGAGACTCAACATTTGGAATATTCTCAGCTATTACAATATCGACCTTATCTCCAAATATTTCTTTAATATCATCTCTTTCATGCACAGTGGAAGCGTGAAAAACAACATTCTTGTGCAAGAGCAGCAATTTATAAACTGCAATATATGATTTCTTCTTTAGGTATCGAATACGAAGTGCACCATCAGAAAATTCGCCTCTGGGTGCAATTAAAACCTTTCTGTTAAATAATCTTGCTAGCAGCTGCGGTACTATTGAAAACTTTACTGAGAAAAAACTATTTATGTACAAAAACGAGTACTTTTTATCTCGTACTAATGCGATTAGCTTGGATAGCCCGTTTGAAAAATAGAATACATTTGCTTTTCCTACCGCTTCCCAGCTATTTTTGCTCACACTATGAAACCGATATTTGTCTCCAATATCTCTATCGGATGTCACTATATCAAAAGATATGCCATGAGGGGATATTTTGTTAACAATGTTCTTTAAAGTTTTAATTGGACCACCAGCACGCTTAGCTGGAAGATAGTACGAAGTAAATACTAATATACGCATTAAAAAATCAATTCCTTAAGTCCTTCATAAAACTAAGAATGCCATTGAAAAATCTATACCGGCCACGAAGAAGTAGGGTCGAAGCACTCATAAACCTGTAAAATAAATTCATCTGAGTCATTGCAAGTCTGCGTTTACAAATATCAATTAATAAGTTGAGCCGGTTAGATACTATCAGGTAATCAAAGTCTTCTAAAAAAACAAAATCATTTCTATGTCGATCTATAAATTTGCTCATAACATTGTAATTCTCTAGTTCTCGTAACCTCAGATCATAAGAACTTCTGCTCGATATAAAATTTAACGGATTTCCCTCTTCCTGATTAAGCTTATCGTCAAATGTTACAGTGGACTCGTGACGTCGATAATCCGCAAGACAGTTATTAATAATTACTTTTCGGCCCAATAAGATCGACCACTCATTAAACCAGTTATCATGGCCCGCGGTCCACTCTGAAGGGATTGGTGTAACCAACTGAACAAGCTCTTTTTTTATCATCATCGCCATACCCGTAGCGTAGGCTCGATTTAGATTTCGTTGAAACCTTAGCCGTTTAAGTTTGGTATCCCCAACTCTCTTCAAATTTCCGTTGCAAAACCAAATATCATGCATCAATAGCAGATTATCACCAATGCTATCCATGCATACTTTCACTTTATCTTCAACCCAACTGTCATCTTGGTCACAAAGAAATATAAAATTACCACCTGCATGGCTCAAAGCGATATTGAAATTTTCTTTATAACCAACATTATTATTGTTTTTTATTACCTTTATCTTAGAACAGGATATCGATCCAATTACCTCTAATGTGCGGTCGCTAGAGTTATCATCAGAGATAATTATTTCATCAACCTCGACGCTTTGATTCAAAATACTTATTAATTGTTCTTTCAGATACTTTTCACCGTTATATGTAGCTATAACGACTGAAATTTTACCGTCCTTCATTGTTAAGACCTTTAAAGCAAACTAGCATTACAATTCCCCAAACAATCATTGTGGAATACATATAAAACGTATTACCGTTCGAGCCGCTGTAGAGCAAAACCCCATAATATGTGAATAGAACTTTAAGGTAACCGAAATCATTATTCGAAATTGAGTTTATGATTAAAAATACAGATGGAAGAAGTATATAAAGTATCGCAATAAAAGCAGCCAAAAACCCAAACTTCATTAGAACGTCTAAATATTGATTCTCATACATAGATTGGTTTAGCTCTTTTGTGTCGCCAAAGCCCTTCCGATATTCGCTATATGCCGGACTTTCATACCCCAATCCCGCACCAAACGGCAGATGAGCTTCTGCTTCATGAATAAGAATCTCTGCCTGATCTTTTCTAATGGATACCGTATTAAATGATTGAGATTGGTTAAAGCCTTCAATTTTTTCCTGAACTAATCCAAATAAACCTAAGTTTACGATCAATACAATCATAGATATTGCACCAGCTATACCAATTAGGAAATGGCCTAAATGCAAGCGCAATTTTAGAAAAAATCGCATGATTATTTCGGATGCAATCAACGTTAAGAATAGTAACAGTATAAAATATTGAGTAATCGACGCCGATAACCCGATAGTTACTATTAAAATACCAATCAGTAATCGTCGTTTATAAAAAAATATCTCTATGCCTAGACAAAAAATTATCAAAGAAGTGAGGTTACTATAAACTTTTAAACCATTTTCAGCTGCGCCCGCAAATCCAAATGCATAACCCAACCGTCCCACTAGCGTTGTATCAAAGAAAACGTGAAATTTAGGAGATAACAATGCAGCAACATAGATAAAAATATGTGCTGTACATATCAAAAATACAGAAAAATTTATTTTAGCCAGAACATTTCTTAAGGTTCCATAGTTTAACGTGCTGATCAAAACATAAGGAAACAGAAAATAATAAATGGAGAAATAATTATTTCGCAGCATGTGCTGTAGGCTATTACCTTTTAACGCACCGACGTAAAACGAGATATGAAATAAGAAAATCACAATGAGGAAGTATAAGAAATAATCTCTTTCCCAAGCTCTTAAACCACGCTCAAAGACGACTATAAACATTATCAGTAGAATTGAAAAATAAAGAAATTTCCCTGCCGTGAAAAACGCCAAAGAAAGAATAAGAGAGTAGAATAGGAATTTATTAAACCAATCTTGTTTCATAGAACTTAGTTAAAATAATATAGAAACAAAGACTCAACGGCAGGGAGAGTGCGGAATGAATACCTAAGCCGAACTTTAAAAACACTATCATAAGGAAGCCATTTAGACCCACGCTCACAAATATGAATACAATCATTCGCTTTAAATGACCTGACATCTCGAGTGACTTGTGGAAAACTAAAGCAATTTGAGCTAGAACGGCTGAGAGCAAGCTGTATATTTGTAACTCAATCGATGAGATTCCAATTCCATTAATCACATTAGGCCAGACCACATTCATAGCAAGCAGTGAAACAAATCCGAGCAAACCAATAGCGACTTGTATATATATTATGTGTCCACGAATTTGGTAGAATTTTTTTAGTAACCCTCGGTTGAATAAGTTCGAGAACTTGGGGTGGCTCCACGTAACTATAAAAGAAAGCATCACGGTAGTGATGTTAAAAACCACGTCATGCACTCTAACAAAGGAATTTAACAATTCAAGTTCATCAGATATTAATAAAATATACCTGAACGTCATATTGTTAAATGTATAAAACAATATCCAAACCGCGATCGGAATAGAGAAATTTAATATCTTTTTGAATTCAGGTTTTGAAAACGCGGATAAAGATATCGTCCCCAAAGGCCGTACTGCCCACTTAATGAATAGTCCAATAGGTATCAAAAATGAAATGGATAATATCCAAAGTGCACTCGAACCGTTTGGTTGTACTTTATTGAATGCAAATACAACCACAATAGTTGAAATAAAAATTAAAGACCTAGCTATATTGGATATTAAAAATAGTTTAGATTGCTCACTTCCTTGAAAGATTGAATAAAGGACATTTAATAAAAACATCATCGCAGTGAGGAATACCAACAGACGATAGTCATCTAGTATTACAAATAGAACTGCTAGAAAACTAAGAACAATTAGAAAGAAAAATACCCAAGTACTATTAAACTCAGCATCAGTTTTATTCCCTGGGAAGTACCTTAAAAACGATTGTCCTAACATGCTCGAACAAGTCAGAGACAGCAACGTTGCGGTAGCAAATCCATTTGAATAAAGAATATAATCATTTGGGCTTAATATTTTCATCAAATAAATATTTGATATGAACATTAAAACCGCTGGTATAACTCGCGCGAGAAAATAGAACATCAAAGGAATTAATTCCTTTGGGTTCATTAATTGCGAATTTAATTTAATCAATTTGTACCCAATTTTCTACAGCTGTAACCTATGGCCAAGAGTCAATCACTATTGTTTCGTAACGTTCAAGTGTCGTTAAAATAGGGAGTGTGCTAATTAACGAAGAAGGACTTTTTTATACGCTTTGGATATCTAATCGAATGTCTAGGAGTTACGTGGATAGTAGCGAATTAATACATAAGCCATCGAAAGGAAAGAACCTAAAATTCCGCCTAATATAACAATGAGGAACCTTGAAGGTTTGTGCTTTTCTTCGGGAATGATTGCGGGGTCTAATACCTGAAACATATACTCAGACCTAATATTGGCGAGCATTAATGTTTGTAATTGACTTTCTATTAGATCATACAACCCTTGTTGTATTGTACTTAAAGATGTCGATTCAAGCTGTTCTTCCAAATATTTAAGGCTAGACTCTGCGTCTTTTATATCTCTTTCACGCATAGTTTCATTGATCGTATAAATTAAAGAATCAACTGTATTCTTCGCAAAAATTGGAGATTCGTGTTGCACAGCTATTCTTATAAAGCCGGTTTCACTTTCCTGTCTAATAATTAAATTACTTTCTTTAAACTCAGTTACGTATTCCCAGCTTGAAGGTTTAAGATTTTTCGGTGGTTTTACATCTCTCACCCACTTTTTCTCGTTGGGGTCGTAAATTTCGTCATCAAAAATCAAATTTTCAGAAGGGCTCCATTTCTCCACAGCCATAATCTCAGGAATGATATCTTGAGTCTCGATGTATTCTCTAAGAAAATTATGGGATTCTAGGAGTTGCAATGCAATCTTTGTTTTATCTGCGTTCCCACCGGATCCTAAATCTATACCAGCAAGGCTAGCTAAGCCTCCTAGCTGTCCAATCATTTTTGTTATATTACTATTGCTCGATTCATCATGCGGCGCGACAATCGCTTCAGCTTTATATATATTGGGTAGAAATAACGAATATGCGATAGATATGATCACAAACGCCCCAGTGATTACTACAATAAGCTTCTTGCCTAACCATAAAGTTGACGCAACTTTTCTTAAATCGATTGCTCCATCAGTATTAATATCGCGCTTGATGTTAGTCATTTATCACACTCTTTAATAATATTCGATTTTGATTAGAGTTAAATTGCAGCCAATGCGGCGAGCGCAACACCGATCTGATACACAATTTGCGTCGCTTGTGACCAAACCGTTAAACCGTCTTTATATTGTGTATCTAATGGCACCACAATGGTATCGCCAGGCTCTAAACGTTTATCATTTCCTAAACCGAACCAACCGCCATTTCCCAGCATTTCGATACTACCGTTTGATTTAACGATGAAAATTCGCTCTTCGTCCGCTTTCTTACGAATACCCCCTGCGCGACGAATGTAATCATGCGCATTTAAGCTTCCGTCGTATACATAGGAGCTAGCCATTTGAACTTCTCCGATAATATTCACCGTATTGCGACGATTCGGTATCACTAACCGGTCACCATCTTTAAGTTCAATGTCGTCTGAAACGTCGCCGGAAATTATTTGTGGCAAATCAATAATGAGTCGCCCTACCGGCTCGACATTCATCAAATCCGTTAACAACTGGCGAATTTCGTTGTAGCTGCGCGTATTATTTTCAGAGCCAGTAATCGCATTAGTGGCAATCTCTTGTTGTAACTGCTGCGCCAGCACTCTCATGCGCTCTTTTTCTAGAGTTTTAAGCTCTTCGCGGGTGAAAATAGCTCCCTGTGGGAAGGCATAATCGGTAAATCCACCAGCCCGTTCAACCAATGCTGACAAGGTTTCACCACGGCGAACAGTATAGGTGCCAGGAAAACGTACTTCGCCTTTTAACGTTACTTCAACCGTGTTTTGCCATTCCGGAATTTGGAATACGTGTAGGCTATCACGACCTTTAAGCTGCACGTGTTCGCGACCGGCTAAGCTTTCGCGTAAATTTACGGTCACATAGTCGGTTTGTGTTTGCCCATCAACAATTGACGAGCGGGTCACTTCTGCGCGGTCTAGGTACGCCGACTCTTTGAAGCCACCTGCAGCAGAGATCAAATCCATTTCGCTGGCGTTACGCGCTAACGGGTAAATTCCTGGATAACGTACCTCACCGGTAACGCTCACTATTGGTAGTTCGCGATCGTAACTGAACTGGTTACGTAGTTTTGCTAATATCGGCTCAAGCAAATTATTGCGAGAATACAGCGCATACTCTTCTATCTCGTCACCTTCATCTGTGTCACTGCTTGAAAATAACCCTTGCAGCTTCGATGCAACTTCTGATTCACCAAAGGTACCCTCTTCTTCGTCTTTTTCCTCAACACCTGCTAATTCACGATAGTACTTCTTGCGGTATTCACGCAACAGCTCTTGCCGCTCTTTGCGCTCTTTCTCGCTTTCGTTCAATATCCAATCGCTTAATAGCAGCTTCTCGTCGGAAGCATTTTCGTACCGCGAGAAAATAACAACCTGATCACGTGGCAAGAGTTCTATATTATCTTGCGTTTGTCCCGAAACCGCGGCGGCTACATCAAACTGATAAATATCAATATCACGGCGCAAATTACGTTCACGCACTACTATGCCGTAGCCCAAGTCGGCGATGCCCAACAACCCACTGCTTACGTTTTTAATAATATTATTTATGCGAATTCCTTCGCGCCATTCATAATAGCCTGGGCGCGCCACCGCGCCGACCAGCATGATGCTTTGGTTCATTTCATCTGAAACCGCACTAATTTCCACTTCATCACCATTACGCAATTGAATGGCGTTTGCCGCATCTAAATCAACGGTTTGGGTAATACGCTTACTGCCATCAATACGTTTAATCCGAATGGAATCGGTATATGCACCAGCTTTGGTACCGCCGGCAAGCTGAATCACTTCCTTTAAACTACGTTCATTTCTCAACTCATAAATGGCAGGGCGTAACACTTCACCATACACGCGCACCATGTCACCGCGCGGTGGAATAAAGACAATATCCCCCTGCTGCAACAAACGGTCGCCGGAGGGGTCGCCTTTAATCAAGAAATCGTACAAATCAAGTGTAGTTAGGGTGTTACCATCGCGCTTTAATTGAATATTTCGTAGCGAAGCGATATCCGATACCCCACCACTCACAATCAACGCCTGCATTATGGTGGTGAGCGAGCTGACCGTGTAAGTACCTGGCTGATAAGCTTCACCCATCACATAAATTTGGATACTACGCAGCTTCCCCATCGAAACCGCTGCTTGCATGCCGATCATTCGGTTCGCGACTTCGTTTTTTATCAAAGCTTGAACATCGCTAAAGCTTAAACCGGCTACCTGAATAGGGCCCAACTCAGGAATTGTAATACGCCCTTGGCGGTCAACAGTAAATTCGTAATCTTGACTTTCTTTGCCATAGAGTTGAATGCTTACTGTGTCGCCCGAACCCACGGTATAATTCGACGGCACTGGCGCATGACTAACGGGTGCAAACGTTGTTGGTTTACCGGCAAAAAGTTTATAACCAAACGGCTGCAAACTTTTATCACTCACATCGAACTGCTTTTCGAGATCGTCTGGGGTGGTTTGTTCCCGCTGCTGATTATTCTTGTCCCGCGCTTCCATAATTTCTGGATATTCTTGACCGGCCGTGTCTGAGGCTTTATTACTTGCGCCTCCTTCCAGCATACTCAAGTCAAAACCGTACTGGCGCGCCAGCATTTCTTGTTGACTGCGCGGTAGCTTTTTAAATTGCTCAATCTGTGCTTGGCTTATGGCTTGTGCATTAGCCGTCGACAGCGGGTTTATTGCCGCCGCAAACAAGAGTGACGCAGCCATGGCTGTGATGAGAAGTTGTTTGATAATGCCTTGCATTATCTGCTCCTTATGATGCTTAATATAGCTTGCCGTTGTTAATATTATGTTCCAGACACGCTACCGCCCATAGTTTACGGTAAACTAAAGCCCGATGTGCTCCGCGAATACTGAAATATTAAGGTTTAAATAGACAATAAATACATGTGTAGTTATTGTAATTTTGTAAATAATACTATCACGCCTGGTTAGTTGTGAATACCGCCAATACCCTCTTATACAAGCGTCTGCTTCTTATTTAGCCAGTACATTTTGAGCGCCGACTTTCCATGTTGATGTTCGTTAACTCTGCTCAATCTGGGTATAGTTAACGCTTGCACAAACCTGCTGATTTAACCTGTCTAAAAAACAAAGCAACGGCTTGCGCCATGTAATTTAAATCACTTTCGCCAAGAAGAAGCCGTTAAATGGGCCATCATTTAATATGACGCTATCACCTGGCTTCTGGCGCTGACTTTACTGTTATCATCTGTTGCGTATTTAATTGTTGCATTTCAACGATAAACTAGTCATTCACTTCGGTAAGTTTATGACCAAATCGTAGTAAGTGAAGTACACCTAAAGTATTTTTAATTTTATGTATGTTTTCTAATCCCTCGGGTAACTGTACAACCAGATAACCGAGAAACAAAATGCCTCTTCACTAACACCCCGCTTGTCTCGGCGTAGATTGCTCCTACCGTGAAGGCTGCAACTGCTGACCGATCACATGCGTTTAATTATATTATTAGTGCTGGGATCAAACACCATGCTGCGGTTTCCATCAATAACATCAAGAATATCGACTGCGCACTTTTTGCCTTTTTCAACACCTGGCTGGTCAAAGCTATTGATTCCCCAAATAACTCCCTGCGTAAACACTTTGTGTTCATAAGCAGCAATTAGTGCGCCAAAGCTTTGTGGGGTTAGCTCATCGACATACAACAAGTTGGTTGGATGACCTCCTATATAGGCGTTGCGAGGGTCGCCCGAACTTTGAGCACCTTCCCACATAAGTTTTCTATGGGCTAAGCAATTACTCACAGATAAACGTTGTTGTTCGCGCAATGCGCGTTGCACATCGCTGCTAAAATTCGGCGCTTGTCTGTGTAATACCGCAATGAAGTCTGCAGTAAAGTGATCCCAGCCTTGGTGCAGATGCTGGAAAAATGCATGTTGACCATTTGGCCCGTAGCCCCCCCAAATAATAGGCCCTGTCGGCGCGTTTAGCGGCTGATTATCATGCGTAGCTTGTTTGCCATTACTTTCCATATCAAGTTGTTGCATATAACTTGGGAGATAACGCAAACGGCCATCATAGGGCAAAATAGCTAGGTTATTTATACCACGCACTTCGCGGTTATAAATCCCAATAAGGGCCAATAACATAGGAATATTTTCAAGAAATGGAGCCTTGGAAAAATGGTCATCCATGGCCTTCGCACCTTCTAACATTTTACTGAATTGGTTTGCTCCAATGGTTAACGCTATCGGTAAACCAATAGCCGACCACAAACTATAGCGCCCGCCAACCGAATCAGCGAAGCTCAATTGTTGCGCTGGTGGAATCCCAAAATCAGTCATGCCCTGACTGTTGGCGCTCACACCAATCACATGCCGTTCTAGCCATTGGTGTTCAGTTAATTTTGGTTCTAACCAAGCTTTTACGGTGTTGACATTGGCGAGCGTATCAATTGTGCCAAAGCTTTTACTCGCGATAATAAATACCGTGGTTTCGGGGTTCAGAATCGGGAGCACGGCATAAAGCTGCCCCCCGTCCATTGAGCTCACAAAATGTGTGTGCAGCGTGTGCAGGCTGTTATCGTCGGCAAATTCTTTCAAGGCGAATGAGCCCATCATGGGGCCAAGGTCACTGCCACCAACGCCAATATTTACCACATCAGTAATGACTTTACCTGTAGTACCGAGCCACTGACCACTGCGTAACTCTCGCACAATCTCAGTGAACCGGTTTTTTCCATTACCAGCTTTCACCACGTTGTGAATACTTCGGTTCAAACAGTGGCTTACTTTTCGACCTTCGGTTTTGTTGTCAAACTCACCTGCAAGAAGTTCTTTACGTAGCAGCTCAAAATTTTCGGGAAGCCTGCGCTCCGCAAGCTCGTTTAGTTGCTTTTGGGTTAAACCTTGAAAACTAAAATCAAGGTTTAAAAGGTCCGTCTCTATGCAATAGAAATTATTTGCTGGAGAATTATTTACCATTGCACCAACTCCATCATAAATATGTCCAAATACCAATTTTTAAAAGGGCATTAATCAGAACCAAACAAGTCACGTGTATAAACGCGGTCCGCTACATCATGAAGATCGACTGTTAATCTATTTGATACGATTAAACAACATGCTTCTTTGAATTCATTTAAATCCTTTATAACTCTCGAGTGAAAAAATGTTTCTTCTTTCAATACTGGCTCATACACCACTACCTCAATCCCTTTGGCTTTCAGGCGTTTCATAATGCCTTGAACGGCCGAGGCACGGAAGTTGTCCGAACCTTGTTTCATCACTAGGCGGTATATACCCACCACCTTCGGATTGCGACGCAGTATGTCTTCGGCAATAAAGTCTTTGCGCGTGCGGTTGGCATCCACCACGGCACGAATCATATTCTGCGGTACTTCGTCGTAATTCGCCAGTAACTGTTTGGTGTCTTTGGGCAGGCAGTAGCCGCCATAGCCAAAGCTGGGGTTATTATAGTGGTTGCCTATGCGTGGGTCTAAGCACACGCCTTCAATAACCTGACGACTGTCTAAGCCATGCACTGCGGAATAGGTATCCAGCTCATTAAAGTAAGCCACGCGCATGGCCAAGAAGGTATTGGCGAACAATTTAATAGCCTCGGCTTCGGTTGCGTCAGTAAAGAGTACATTAACGTCTTTTTTGATGGCGCCTTGCTGCAGCATTTGCGCGAAGGTTTCAGCGCGTGGTGAGCGTTCACCCACAATAATGCGCGACGGGTATAGGTTGTCGTACAGCGCTTTACCTTCGCGCAGGAATTCCGGTGAGAATATAATATTGTCAGTTTTGAATTTAGCTTTTAATTCGTTGGTGTAGCCCACTGGAATGGTCGATTTAATCACCATCACGGCCTGTGGATTATGCGCCAACACGGTTTCAATTACGGCTTCAACTGAACTGGTATTGAAGTAGTTATTCTTGGCGTCGTAATCGGTTGGCGTGGCAATAATCACCCACTCCGCGCTTGCGTAAGCTTGCGGATCAGTGGTTGCCGTCAGGTTTAAGCGTTTATTGGCTAGAAAGTCCGCGATTTCCTTATCTTCAATTGGGCTTCGTTTGCCGTTTACGGCATCCACGCGGCTTTGCTGAATGTCTACAGCGGTCACTTCGTGGTGCTGCGCTAGCAACACCGCGTTCGATAACCCGACATATCCGGTTCCGGCTATTACGACTTTAGCCATGCTTAAATTCCCTCTTTAGTCGACATTCTCTTAATCCACATAGTACGGACTACGCTTATCCGTCGCGCCGAACAAGCTAAATTCGCGGCCTAGCATTTGGCCGCCATCACGCGTTAGCGGGCTCCAGCCGATACTGCCTCGGCCTGCACTGTGACGCAATTGAATTAGATCAAACGGAATACTGATATAAAAGCCTTTGGTGAAGCTTCCTTCGCCGTATTCTTCTGACGACACATTAGTCTTCGCGGCATAAGCACCGGCGATAATGCCACTTTCGAATTTATGTTCAAACGCCACTTGCACACCACGGTCGCCGGCCAGAAACTGGCCCGCCGCCACGGTTAACAAGGTGTTCGGGAAGAAGTTCGGACGCCAATAGCCGGTTACGTGTCCGGTTATTACGTCATAATCACGGAAGCCAAAATGATTTTCCCAGTCGCGCTGACGGGCATAGTTCACGTCTACGCCAACGGCCCAATTGCTGTCGAGTTCACGATACAATAACTCGCCACCAAAGCCGCCAAACATTTCTTCTTGGTAACCCACGTAACCGAAGGCAAACAGGTCTTTGCTCAGCTGTTCTTGATGGCCAATAATCAGGTTGCGCAAGTAGATGTCGGAGCTGGTCACGTATTCACGCACATAGGTACGCACCCGCGGCAGCGGACCTTCTTCTCTACCACCAAGGTAGTTAAACTTGTCGTAGTTATCGAGAATACGTCCGCTAACAGTGGTATACGCAAAGGTATTCTTGCTTAAGGCGTAATGGGCGCGCACGTCTAGCCCTACCTGGTACATATAAAATGCCTCGGGCCCGCCAAAGCTTTGATTTATATAAGGCTTGACGCTCATGGTCGGTAATTTAGCAAATTTAAATTCGCTGCCATATAGGGTTTCACCCGGGGCGTCGGTGACTTCGCTGCGGCTATAGGCTTGCTGCGTGGTCGCGTTAATGGTGCGACGCGCTATCGCATCTTTGAAAATTTCGGCATCAATGTTGTCCTGTGCCAATTCGGTGTTACCTGACACGGTCACGAACTGGTAGGTTTCAATGCTTTCTGGAGTTTCCGAGGCCAACACACGGCCTAAGCGCTCAAGCGCTATTTCGCTGTCACGGTAACGGTTTTGGCCACCGTATAAAGTTAAGGTTTTGTCTTCTTCGTTTAACGCAATTTCGCTAACCCAAGTGCTGGCTTCTTGACTGATGGCACTGCGCAGCTGATTCATTTGTTCTTGCTGCTTGAGCTCTTCAATGCTGGCAACCTTGGTTGGTTGGGGTTCGCGCGGTGGTGTGTCCAGCTTTGGCTGCGTCATTTGATCAAAATTGGTGCGAATGGTGAAACCGAACATGAAGGTGTTGCCACGCTCGTAGCTGAACTTCAGGCTCATATTACGGCCAAGATCATACTCAAGCCCGTAGTTCCAACGTGAGTCTTGCGGCATGGGAACGGTTGAAGGCTCACGAATGTAGTTGTTGCTGTCGTATTCTACTTTTACGGTCAGTGGGTCCCACGGTGTTTGATATTCCAGACCACCGAACCAAGCAGCCCGGCCTTTAAACCATTTATCGACTTCAAATGTGCCACCTCGGCCTGAAAAACCGCCTTCACGACGGCAAAACTCATCGGCGAGTTCACAAAACGGGTTGTTGATGTTGCCGTTCTTGCCTAAATAACCCCAACCGATACCGGCAGTGAAGTCAAAGTTACCGAAGCGCTTGCTCGCGGCGACATATTCACCGGCAAACAAACCGGTACCGGCTAAATCGCGGATACCCACACTGGTTTCAGGTACCCAGCGCGACTCTTCAGTCAGACGGAATTTGAAATCTACGCCACGATCTTTATAGGTTTGATCGCCCGAAAAGCTCTCATATGGGCTGTAGCGACGGGTGCGAATGTCGTTATAGCGCAGCGTGGCTTCTAGCCATGGAAACACCTGCAGGTTAATGGCCCAGCGGCGGTATTCCTCGGAATCAAAATAGGTGAATGCGAATTCGCCCACATCGGCATGACGGCCACTTGGCATTTGCAATAAGCCCCAGCTACCGAAGTCATTGGTGCTTGGCTGTTGGCGTTTATGCAATTCACCCAGCCATAACATGGGCGGTTCCTGTTTATCTTTTATGTATTGACTCAAGGTGGTGAAATGCTCCTGCTGGCTTATTTGCGGCTGCATGGGGCTCCAGTAGCGCGCCAGCTCAATCATTTGCTCGTTGATATGTTTGTAGCGGCTTGGCAGCTTGCTGGTATCAAACAGGGCAACAACTTTTGCACCGGCAGAAAATTCTTGCTGGTAGGCATTGTGTGGGTCAATGTACAGGGTTTGTACGTCACCGGCGGCGGTGATTTGCACCACTTTTTCTTGCAGCGTAATGGCTTCAAAGCGCTGCTTGAGTTTTTCGGCAACGGCGGTTTCACGCGCGGTGAAATCCGGATGATAGGTCATTGCAAACGGCACCCACACGGCACCAATAATTTGCAGGTGCTCAAACTGGTGCTGCTTGATGCTCGGTAGCAGCAATTGATAGCGGTCGGCAGTGAGCGCTGGGTTAGCATTTAGAAACAAGCGCGCTTCGTCGTAGCTGCTGGTTAGTGCGCTCTTTTTGTTGATATCAACGCCAAAGGTGATGCTCTTCGGGCCTTCCTCAACGTGGCCACGCCCGATAGGCTCGGCGCCAATAAGCGGCCAATTCGCCACTTGCACGGCGACACGGCCAGCAAGCTGCGCGTAATTGTGTTCGTCATTGTCGCGAAAATGCGCTTGCAGCTGATACAGTTGCTGAGTGAGTTCGCGCTGCTGCTGCATGATTTGGTTTTGCATGTTAGCACTAACGAGCCGCACGCCGGGCCAAAATATTTCGGTTTGACTGATTTGTGCTTGTTCATACACTTGGTGCAGGCGCGGGGTGCCTAAAAACTCAAGTTGCTTCTTTTGCGCGGGGCCTTCAATTTTGATGGCGACTTTTTGTTGCTGGCTTGGTTGTTGCTGGCTTGGCTCTTGGGCTGACTCTTGTGCATTGGCACTAGCGCTGGTGGCGAGCACGGCGGCAATCACGAGCGTGCTCAGCGTGTTTGCGGCCTTGATAAAACGGCGTTGGTTCATTCGTTCACTGCCTTCAAGTCATTCGCGTAGGGTTTCACTTCTTCAATTTCAACATAGCCGGTGCTTGGCGCCACAAATTGACGTGACTTCACGGTGCGCCCGGTGTTTTGTTCAAGATAGAAGGTGTTAGTGAACAGCTCGCTGGTTTCTTCAATTTTGTATACGGTGAGCTCGGTGGTGTCTGGATGGGTCCACTGCTCGGTGCCAAGCACGGCAAATTCGCTGCTGTAGGTTAGCACTGAATCTTTTAAGTTTTTCTCGGTGGCGCTGGTTATCCACACTTTACGCTGCCATGTGGTTGGGCACTGGCTGGGTTCTTGTAGGTTGCGCTTCAGGCAGGCAAGCGGATCAGCGTTTAGGTTATCGGTGTGTGCGATGGCGCCACTGATGTTCACACTACCAATAAAACGGCCATGCCGGGTGTGGATGATTTCGTCGCCTCCGGTACGCCACTTGAGTACGTTGTCGTCATCAAAAGCCAGCGCCATGAGTGCGCGTGGACGATCGTCTACACGAATATATTGGGCGGCATACGGATAATCTTTAATTTCTTGCACGCTCAGGCTTACGTCATCCGGCGTTTCGAACGCACGTTGGGCAATTTCTACGTAGTTTTTTACACGCACACTGCATCCGCTAGCGGTGGTGACTAGTAAAGCGATAATGGCTGCTTGTTTGAGCATTTGGGATGGCTTGCGCTGGGTTGTCATGCTTCCGCTTCGTTGTTGTTTTCGTTATTTTTGTATGCTGGTTGTGTGCCACGAATAGTAGCATATTTGTTGCCTGTTCAAAATAAAAAAGCCGCGGGATTGCTCCCACGGCTTTGGCATCTCTAGCTAGCTCTAACTTAGTTAGTGCCAGTAGTGGTGCTGGTTTGCGTACCAGTACCTGGGCCTGGACCCGGACCTGGACCTGGAGGCGTTGGCTCTACGAAGTCGTCGTCGTCGTCAGTTGCAACAACTAATACTGCCGCAGCAGCTACACCAGCAGCTACCATAGCACCAGTAGTATACGCTGCACCTGAACCAGATGCGCTGCTACCACCAGCAGAACCAGCGTCTTGTGCAATAGCGGCTGGCGCAAGCGCCATCACTGCTGCAGCAAATAATGCTGTTAATGTTTTCATAATATACCTCTTCCATACTTTGATTGGCCAATCACCCCACATCTATGTGGGTGATCATTTGTAAATTTAACAGCTTGTTATAAGGCTGTAAAGGTGATTTTTGTAAGCTAATTTGTTTAAAAGTGGAAGCTACCAGTTAAAGCCATATAACTGTTATCACTGTCAATTAACGTGTAACCAGCGCCCAAGCTGAACTCTTGGGTGATAAAGTAACGACCGGCAACAGTCCACTCTTGATCGCTGCCATCGTAAATGTCGACGTGGCGCACGTTCGCGTCCACTTCAATGTCGTTGGTTAAACGCGAACGTAAGCCAATCTGTGCGTTCCAACCGGTATCGTCTTCGCTGTAGTTACCAAAACCTGACGAGCGCACTTCGGCGTCGTTATACACCAGGCCGCCGGCCACGTAGCCTACGGTGTTGCCCATGTTGTAGAACTTATAGCCGATGTTGCCGTACAGGCTGGCAGATTCCGCATCTACCGAAAAACCGCCTGCATTGTAATCGTCGCTGGCATAGATGTACTCAGCGCTGAAGAACCACTCCGGGTTGATGGACATATTCAAGTGCGCGCCTGCGCCGTTGAGGGTTTCTCCATCAAGATCATAGCTAATGTAGCTAACACCAAGCTTATCGAAGCTTGGAGCCTGTTGCGCATTCGCGGCGGTGGTACCCATTGCAGTAGCCATTACTGCGGCGATGGCAGAAATTTTAAATATTGTTTTCATTCTTGTAGTCCTTCTGTGGAGTTCCTATCCACAGTATAGACCTATAAGTGGGGTGCAGTCCTAGGACTGCACCCTCTTTTGCTCTTTATTTACGTGCGGTGTCTAATCTTGCTTGTGTAAATGCACATCCATTTGTGGATATGGAATACCAATTTCGTTTTTGTCTAATGCGATTTTAATTTCGCGCATCAGATCCCAGTACACGGGCCAATAGTCGGTGCTGTTCACCCAGGGGCGTACTATGAAATCTACCGATGAGCTGTTTAATGCATGCACTTGAATATTCCAGGCAGGGTCTTTTAACAGACGGCTTTCGGCTTTCAACACGTTTTCCAGCACTTCTTTGGTTTTGTGCAGGTCTGCGTCATACGACACACCAATCAGCAAATCGACGCGGCGCGTGTCTTCGCGGTTGTAGTTGGTGATGGGCTGGCTGGTAATTTGCGCGTTTGGCACAAACACCACTTTGTTGTCAGGCGTTTTCAGGATGGTTTGGAATATATTCACTTCTTCCACGGTTCCTGACACACCGCCTGCGTCGACGTATTCACCGGCGCGGAATGGGCGGAACAGGATAATTAATACGCCTGAGGCCATGTTCGACAGTGAGCCCTGCAGCGACAAGCCAATAGCTAAGCCGGCTGCACCCAAGATGGCGATAAACGAGGTGGTTTCAACCCCCACTTGCGACAATGCCATGAGCACCGCGGCGATGAAAATCACTGAGCGCACGATGGCGCCAAGGAAACTGATCACGGCTTTATCGGTGCCGCGTTTTTCCATGCCTTTGCCCATTATTCGAGCAACTGAATTCGCAACTATTTTACCCACAATCAAGATGATGATTGCGACAATGAATTTTACGGTGTAGCTGAGAATCAACTCTTGGTTCTCGCTAATCCATGTCATGACCTGTTCCATGTGTACTCCTTTTTACCATTTAAAATTATAGCGGCCTTGGGCGTCTGGCTTGCCGAGAAACACTAACAAATCTGTGATGGGTTTCGGTGTTTGCAAGGTTGGCTGCATACTGCCTGTTAGGCTTACTTGCGGCGAATCGATGCGCCCATTCACTTGTGCGTTTAAGCGTAGCCCAACCAAATTATTATCGTCAACTTTCACGGCAATACCGTTTTGCTCGTTGCAGCTGAGCGTCGAAACGTAATCGCCCAGCGCATGCCATTGCTGGTTGATGCGCATTTCTGTGGTGCGCGCATTAAAGCGTGCATCCAGGCTATCACAGATTTTTCCGCTTTGATAATCAGACAGTTGATAATCAGCGACTGCCAATTCCCAATTGCCGGCCATGGTGATGGGTACGGGTAATTTGAGCTGTTGGATCGCCGGTTGCATCGCGCCTTGCAAGTTCGCGGTAATCGTCGCTTTTGATGCACTGGCGTTGATGGTCGCGCTGCCGTGGATGTAATTTGTCGACGGAATTTGCAGTGCGATATCGGCTTGCCCTAAGAATAACTGCCAAGGGCTTAAGCGCCAGCTGACATCCTGCAAGTTTAACGTTCCACCGGTTGGCAATTCGGCACTCATGGATGTCTTACCATGCCATAGCGTGCCCTGCGTTGAGGTGGGGTGCAGTCCCGGGACTGCACCCCACTTAATAACGGCGGCGGGAGTGAGCGCGACCAGCGCAACAAGATAAAGTGGAATCAACCACAGTAACCAACGCCACGACATCATTCGCTCACCTGCAGTCGGCGCACGCGCACCATACCTGGTTCGCCGCCTTCAGTGGCGTCGAGGTGCTCAATGGTGAGGCCCGCTTCGGTTTGTAGACTTTCGATAAATTGCAGCAAGGTATTAAAGCCAACTTGGTCGATGACCACCAACAGGCTGTCGGACTGCGGCTGCATGCGCGTTACTTCAATTTTTGCGGCGCTTGCCAAGGTTGTCACCCGCTCGCTGACGCTGCCACCCATGCTTGAGGTGGGGGTGCGGAGCTGGGACTGCACCCCACTTCCGCTTTGCGCGAGGTAGCGGCCGGTATTTTCACGCACCCATTGCAGCAGTTCTTGCTGGGCATTGATTTTGGTTTCACGCTCGGCGATACCGTCGGTAACTGGCTTCCACAGCAGGAAGTACGCCAGCGTGATGACCAGCAATACGGCGGCAGTGCTCACCAACACCTTTTCGCGTTGGTTCATTTGATTCACGCGTGCTTCAAGCCCGGGCACACGGTGGATAAGTTGTTGCAGCAAATTGGCCATTATACGTCCTTCTTCACGGTCAAAGCGCCGCTAACGGCTCCCGACTGGTTATTCACAGGGCCCTGCTCAACAGTCACCTGCCCGCCTTCGTTCGCCACTTTGCGGAAATTCTCTAAGCTACCGAAACTATTGGCTTTTACTTGCATACGTAAGGTTTCATTTTCGAAGCGCAGCATCTCAAGGCGTACATCGCGGTTCGCTTTAAACGCCGGTTCCAGATGGGCCAACAACTCCAGTGGCGACGCGGTGACACCCTCAACGCCAAGGCTTTCAAGGTGACGGTTCAACTGCGAGCGCACGTTAACAATGCGCTTTTCATTCGGGAAGGTATCGCGGTAGGTTTGCTCAATGGCTTGTTCAAGCTGCGCGCTTTGCTCCCCTAACTGCACATATTCAACTACCTGCGAGCTGTAACCGACAGCCAATAACACCGCAGCAGCTATCGCAGCCGGTTTGTAAGCGCCCACATTAGATGCGCCCTTGCGCTTCTTACGCTGTACCCGATACTGATGCTGCCGTAGGTTAATCATTTCTGGCTGGGATTTGCGCGCGTTGTAAGTGGTTGCCACGATGCTCAGCGGCACCTCAATGTCCATCTGCTCAACGGCCTGCAGTTGCATGCCTTCAGCCATAACCGGCAACAGCGCGATGTCCGTGCTAAAGCCACTGTATTGGCCGGTGCGGATGATGACGGTTTCGCCGAGCGTGAGCGAGGTGGGGTGCAGTCCCTGCTCCGGAGCAGGGACTGCACCCCCCTCCTGCGGAGCCGGAACCATGAAGATATCCGGATACATTTCATCGCACTCGATGTCAGCGGCATCCAGCGCTTGCAGCCACTTGGTCATGGCTTCGTGCGCGACCACGGCAACGTGCAGCGATAAACCTGTGCCGCTCTTTTTCACCGGCGGCCAGGCAAAATGCAATTCACTGATGTCTTGCGCCAACTCGTCTTCCAGCGCATTGGGGATTACTTGCGACAACATGCGCATCGCGCTATTGGGCAACTCAACGGCAGTGATCAGCACGTCGGTGCCCGGCGCGAAACAAATCACCTCACGGCTGCGCGCATGATCGCTCAATTGGCTTAGCTCGGACAAATCGTTGAGCGTGCCGCTGGCAATAAGTTCTTCTTGCACCGGGCTCCAAATCAGCCAGTGCAGCGGCTCATGCGGTTGCGAGCTCAAACGAATGAATAATTGTTCCATGATTTAAGGTTCTCCTGCACCGCGATACAGCACCTTTGCTGTTTCGCTGGTGATTAAAAACTGGCTTTCGGCAGCCATCACAAGGTCGCCGTAACCAATTTTTGCGTTCAACTGGAAGTATTTACTTTTCACGTCCAAATCGTCAAGCACGCCACCAATGGTTTCCGCACTCACGCCGTTTGGCTTTACGCCACCGCCGAGATTCGGTCGTGGCCCACGCGTCGCAGCGTCGTTAAGTGCACCATTATTGCGTGCATCGTCCATGCTTTCATAGCCCTCGGCGCGGCGGCTACTTAAAAAATTACTGGCGTCGTCCATCGACATCGCGCCAAGCGTTACCGCGTGCAATAGCTCCGGCTGATCATCGTCCACCGTATTGAGGTTTATTTGCAAGGTGTTGTCCCGCGGAATAACACACACGTACGGCTTAATCCGTTGATATATCTTCGCGCTCACACCCCGAATAAGGCGCAATTCGCTGACGTGAATCAGCCAGTTATTGGCCGCGCTGTATGGGAACTGCAAACTTTGATAATCAACCGACTCAGCGCCATAACTGCCGTCAATGGTGTCGTCGTCATCCAACCAATCCGCGAGCGCATCGACAATCACATCGGCCGCGTACGGCTCCAGTGAATCATTGCTTGCAAGCATTAGCATGCGCAGCTGAGCCTTGCGCCGCTCCCGTATCAGGTGGGGTGCAGTCCCTGCTCCGGAGCTGGGACTGCCCCCCTCCTCTGCATCTGCGTCGGCATCAGTGCCAGCGTTGCTGCCAGTGTTGCTGCTGCCCGATTCGTCGCGGTCGTCGACGCGCAATGAGTTCAAATTAAAGCAGCTGTGCAAATCTTTGATTTTGCCTTGAATGGCGCCACCATCAACCGGATAGAGGTTGCCACTCTCACTTTGCTGGTACCACATTTGTTGTTGGTGCGCGACGTTGTCGCTTTCGCTGAGTTCGGTTCGTAATAGCTCGGTGACGATTTCTTCGGCGCTCAGCCAGTACCAATAAGCCTGCTCGGCTTGCTGCAAATTACCGGTGCGCAGCACGCTGGTTTGTAAGCGCCCACTTAGCGTTACTGCCATTACCGACACTAAAGCCACAACCAGCAATACCATTAGCAGCGCGACGCCGCGCTGTTTAGTACGGGCAGCACAGTTATTCATAGCTGCCCCCGTTAATCAAAAACACACGCGTGATGCGCCCCCAGCGTTGGGTATCGAGCGTTATCTCGATGCCAGGCGGTAATGAGGTGGGGGTCAGTGCCTGCTCCGGAGCTGGGACTGCACGCCCCTCTTTATCAGCGCCGGCGCGCAAAAACTCAACCTCAAACCCATCCACATCTTCCAGCACAACGCGGCTAAAGGGCTCACTGGATTCGCTCACATCCACAAAGGTAAAATGCTCACGCACCAGGTTGCCGTCGCGCAAAATGTAAGCCACCGGCTGCAATTCGCTGCGTGGGAATAAACCTTGTGGATTAAACCAGCCCGAGCGCACAAAGCCTAACCGGCCTTCTTCGGCAAAAATGTACAACCCTGTGGGGTTATCGCGCGGCACAATTTGGCGAATGTCTTGCTCTAAAATAAGCATGGCGTACTGCAACTTTTGCAGCTGATCAATGGCTTTTTCGCTTTGCTCGCTGGTGCGCATAATGGCGTTAATCACGGCCGCTGAGGCCAGCCCGATAACGGCCATGATCACCACGGTAACCAGCACTTCAACCAGGGTAAAGCCTCGCGCTTCGCGCCGCACAAACTTACTCATCGGTGCCGCCCCCGTCCGTGCTTGGCCCAAGGTAACGGCTTAGCGTGACCATCGAGCCAGAATCAGAGCTGTCACTAACGGGCGCTTGCTCATAAACCCGCACGGTTACGTAGAACACGTCGTTGGTTTGGGTTTCTAATACTTCGCTGCGCCAGTGCCATTCTTTGTCACCGACAATTTCAGTGCCTTTGGCGTTATTTTTCGGTGGATAATTCAGGCTGATCCGCGCTAACGCGTTCGATGCCGCGTATTGCGCCAAGGATTTGTCCTGCATGTAGTTCAGGTTATGCAAATGCTGGCTGGTTGAGGCCACCGCCGCCAAAGCTGCCAAGGCAAAAATGCCGAGCGCAAACATCACTTCGACTAAGGTAAAGCCACGCGCGCGCATCACAATGGCTCTCGCTGTAATGAAATTTCAATGCCGTCGGTGCTGGTAATTGTCCAGCTTGCGCCGCCCGCGCCATCGGCAAATAAACCGGTGTCGCTCAGCGTTAATTCAAACGGTGGCAGATCGCCGCTACCAAAAATAAATAATTGGGGTGTGGGCTCGCTCTTCGTTTGTGAGTCATCGGCATCACGTTCGTCGTCTTCAATATCAAACACCGCATTAATGTCGGTGTCGTCTTGCTCAAGTAACTCTAAGTCAGCCGCCTGCACGTCCAGCAACACGGTTTCATCCAGCTCGGTGCGGCGCAGGCCACGATGGTTTACGGTTTGCCAACGGCCGTCGGTGAATTGCAAAAAGCGGTAGCTGTTGCCTTGATCGATGCGCAAACCCAGCACGGCATTACGCACCAAGGCATATTCACGGGCATATTTAATGCGTTCATAGAGTACGCGGGCGTCTTCTTCAAGGTTGTCATCGCGGTTATCGGGCACCACAAAACTGACGGTGACTGCCAGCATGGCAATCACCGCTATGGTGACCATTACTTCAACAAGGGTGAAGCCTTTGGATACACCGCGATTCACAAATTACTCGATATTCCAGTTGCCGATATCGTCGTCGGTGCCGGTTTGCCCATCAGGGCCCGCTGAAAAAATATCGACGTCGCCGTATTCACCTGGGCTAAGCAGCAAATATTCGTTGCCCCACGGGTCGGCCGGCAAGCGCTGAATGTAGCCGCCACGACGGTAATTGCGTGGGCGCGGGTCAACATTTGGCTCTTGGATTAAGGCTTCAAGGCCCTGCTCAGTGGTTGGAAACACGCTGTTGTCCAAACGATACTGCGCTAAGGCATTTTCCAAGGCGATGATATCGGTACGCGCTTTCTGGCGGTTCGCTTGGTCGGCTGAACCCAGCACGTTTGGCAGAATCAATGATGCCAACAAGCCCAAGATGGCGATAACCACCATCACTTCGATTAAGCTAAATCCGGTTTGCTTTTTCATAAAGTTCCTCGTTACAAGCCAACGCTCTGGTTGAGTGCGAGTATTGGCTGAATGATGGCCAATACAATGAGTAAGACAACGCCAGCCATGACAACGATCAGGGCCGGCTCAAATATTTTCAGCGCCACGTTCATGGTGGTTTCGAAGTCGCGGTCTTGGTTATCGGCGGCGCGCCCAAGCAACTGCTCCAACTCGCCCGATTTTTCACCCGCGGCAATCATGTGCAGCATCATTGGCGGGAATAATTTGGTCTGCGCTAACGCCGCACGTAAGGACGAACCTTCACGTACACGGTCGGCAGCTGCTTCCACGGCAATTTGCATGGCGCGATTGGTTAATACCCGGCCGGTAATGCGCAATCCCTCAAGTAATGGCACCGCTGACGCCGCCAAAATACTTAAAGTGCGTGCGAAACGCGCGGTATTGACGCCTTTAATCACGCGCCCAAATAAAGGCACTTTGAGCACCCAGGCATCGAATTTATCGCGCCATTCGGGTTTGCGTAATAACTGCGACCCGATAATCAAGGTCAGGAAAATTGCGACCAAGGCATAAATGCCATAATTTTGTAGGAACTCACTTACAGCCAGCAAGAAGGTGGTGGTTGGCGGCAAGGTTTGATCCAGCCCGCTGAATTGCTCAACAATCTGCGGCACCACGCTAACCAGCAGGAAAATAATCACGCCAATGGCCACCAACGTGAGAATGGTTGGATACACCAAGGCCTGCACCAGCTGGCCTTTAAGTCGGTTGCGCTGCTCGGTGTAATCGGCCAAGCGATTTAGCACTTCGTCCAGATGACCGGATTTCTCGCCCGCTGACACCATCGCGGTAAATAATTTATCAAACACGTGCGGATACTCGGCCATGGCTTCGGCCAATGAATAGCCTTCAACCACCTTGGAGCGCACGGCCATGATGAGCTTTTGCAGACGCGGCTTATCGGTTTGCTCCGAAACCGCAAACAAGGCCTGTTCAATCGGCAACGCCGCGCTCACCAAGGTTGCCAACTGGCGCGTGATCAAGGCTAAGTCGGAGGCACTGACACCGCGCGTTTGCAGCCGTTTGAGGAGGGGTGCAGTCCCAGCTCCGGAGCCGGCTCCGACCCCCGAACCTCGGGTTTCCTCCGCCAGCTCAACATGCACCGGAATCAAGCCTTGCTCACGCAACTGCGCCCGCACCTGACGTTCGGTGTCGGCTTCAATCACGCCTTTGCTTTTGCGGCCGCTGGCGTTTAGCGCTTGAAATGCATAGGCTGCCACGGCTTACTCCTCGCGCGTTACGCGCAATACTTCTTCCAAGGTGGTGACGCCAGCCATCACTTTGGCCAAGCCGTCATCACGAATCGATGGATTGGTTTTGCGGGCGTATTTATCAATGGCTTGTTCGCCGTGGCCGTTGTGGATAAGTTCGCGAATTTTTTCATCCACCACCAACATTTCGTGAATGCCGGTTCGGCCGCGATAACCACTGTGATTGCACTTGTCGCAGCCCACTGCACGGTACAAGCGGGCACCACCGTCAACAGCACCGTCGGCCACGTAGGCTAACTCTTCGGCTGAGGCGTCATAGGGTTCTTTGCAGTCGGCACACAAGGTGCGCACTAAGCGCTGTGCCAACACCGCCAATAACGACGACGATAATAAGAACGGCTCTACGCCCATGTCTTCCAAACGGGTAATCGCACCGGAAGCCGTGTTGGTGTGCAAGGTCGACAACACCAAGTGCCCGGTTAACGAGGCCTGCACGCCAATGTGCGCGGTTTCAACGTCACGAATCTCACCCACCATGACCACATCGGGATCTTGCCGCAAAATAGCGCGCAGCCCGCGGGCAAAAGTCATGTCCACTTTCGGGTTCACCTGCATTTGGCCGATGCCTTCAATGGAATACTCGATGGGGTCTTCGACCGTCAAAATGTTGCGATCGCGCGAGTTGATTTCCATCAAGCCCGCATACAAGGTGGTGGATTTACCGGAACCTGTGGGGCCAGTTACCAATATAATGCCGTGCGGCTTTTTAATGAGTTGCGAGAAAATTTTGCGGTTGGCTTCGGTCATACCCAACTGCTCAAGGTTTAAGCGCGCGTTGTTTTTGTCCAACAACCGCAATACCACGCGCTCGCCATGACTGGATGGCATGGTCGATACCCGCACATCCACCGCGCGGCCAGCAATCAGCAAACTGATGCGGCCGTCTTGCGGAATACGTTTTTCAGCAATGTCCAACTGCGCCATAACCTTTATCCGCGACACCAGCAGCGAGCTGAGTTTGCGGTTTGGGCGAATCACTTCACGCAACACGCCGTCGATACGAAAACGCACCAACAGGTCTTTTTCGAAGGTTTCGATGTGAATGTCCGATGCGCCTTCTTTGATGGCTTCGGACAACATGGCGTTGATCAGTTTGATGATTGGCGCGTCGTCTTCACTTTCGAGCAAGTCTTCGGTTTGCGGCAGCTCATCGGCCAGAGAAAATAAGTTACTTTCGTTGCCGATGTCTTCCATCAGCTGTTTGGCTTCAGACGAATCGCGTTGATAGGCCTGGGTTAAAATGGCTTCAAATTCATCCGCGACATGTTCCTGCAGGATGAATGACGCACCCAGCACCCGTCGCACTTCAGACAAGGTTTGTGGAGTAACGCCCTGGCGCGCATGCACGATGGCTTGCGTGGCGGCTTCGCCTGCAGCCGGCGTGTTGGCAAATGCCACCACCACGCCATGGCGTTTGGCAAAAGCAAATGGCAACCGTCGCGGTGCCACTTGCGCGGCCACATTCGCGATATCAGTCATTGCCACTGCCCTTTTTATCTTCGTCCATATATTTTTCAAACGAAGGTGGCAAGGTCAGCGGCCCATCCCACTCTGGCAATACCGGCTGGTCGGTCAATGGCATCAATGAAATGCCTTCTTCGTCTGCTTTAATTTGCTCCGCACGCATATAGTTATATTTACGTGAGGATATTTGCGTTGCCGTTGCGCCATCACGCACAATCGTTGGACGTAAAAACACCATCAAATTACGTTTTTGACGCGACGTTGATGTGCTCTTAAACAGATGGCCTAAAAATGGAATGTCGCCCAAAATCGGTACTTTCGATTCCGATTCTTGTACGTCTTCGTCAATTAAGCCGCCTAGCACGATGGTTTCACCGTCATCAGCCATCACCACAGTTTTCAGCTCGCGTTTGTTGATGGTGATATCCACCGAGGTTGCACCGCTGATGCTGGAAACTTCCTGCTCAATCACCAATTGCACGCCACTGCCTTCGTTAATTTGCGGCGTCACTTTGAGTTTGATACCCACATCTTCACGTTGCACGGTTTGGAATGGGTTGTCGTTGTTCGAGCCGGTGGTGGAACCGGTTATAGTCGGCACTGATTGCCCCACCAAAAACGACGCTTCTTCGTTATCGACGGTCATAATTGACGGCGTCGCCAAAATATTTGAGTTGGTATTGGTGGTGACGGCTTGCAAAATGGCGCCCCAGTCATTTTTAACCACACCAACCATCATGCCGTTCACGTTCTGTAGCACTTGCGCCAACAACGATACGTCGCCCGGGCGCGGCGGCTCGGTGGTGGTTACCAAGTTGCCATCGACCACGGTAGTGGTTTCGCGGCCTGGCTGTTCACGCGCCAAATACGCACCTGCTGCAACTTGACCGATCGGCGCTTGGCGACCGTTGTTGTATTGCACCATGCCGCCATCTTCACTAATCCATTGCAGGCCAAAATCAACGCCGTCGCCTTCCATGATCTCAACAATGATGGCTTCAACATGCACTTGTGCGCGACGAATATCCAACTGGCGAATCACGCTTTCCAGGCTCGAGAGCAAATCCGGCTGCGCGGTAATTACCAGCGAGTTCGACGCATCGTGCGCACTAATCGAAATTTCACCGCTTGAAGAGCTCGAACGACGCGCGGCTGCAGAGGTACCTGCGCCCGTTGCGGCGGATTCTTTTTCCGCTTGTAAGCTTTGGCTAACGCCTTGCAGCACTTCAACTAATTCTGCGGCTTTGGCGTACTTGAGGTAATAAACCCGCGTGTTGCCTTCTGATTTTAAGTCTTGGTCAAGCTGGTTAATCAGGGTGACCACGCGTTCGCGCGCGCGCGGCTCACCGCTCACGACCACGCTATTGGTGCGCTCGTCAGCAACAATTTTCGGAATCAATAAATCTGGAGTGCCATCGTTGGCTTTTTGAAACAAGCTAAGCGCAATGCGCACAACTTCTGCTGCTGATGCGTACTCAAGTTTAATCACGTTTACGTCTTGGTTACCGGCACGGTCAACCCGCTCGATGATTTCAACTAAACGCTGCACAGTTTCGCTGCGGCCGGTGATCATGATCACATTCGACGGGTCATAGCTGACCACGTTGCCGCCGCCACTTTGGTCGTTGAGCAACCGTAGCAATGGCGCTAGTTCGCGCACGCTCACATTAGAAACTGGAACCACGCGGGTAATCAGGGTATCGCCGCCTAAAGCGTTGTCATCAACCACAGGAATGGCGCCGTTGCGGGCGTCTTTGTCGCGCATGACTTTAATCACGCCCGATTCCATTTCGATGGTGGCAAAACCGTACACGTCCAACACGTTCAAAAAGAACTGCCAGTATTGGTCTTCGGTCATGACATCGTAGCTACGCACGTCAATGCGGCCGCGCACATCGGGGTCGATAATCATGGTACGGCCTAAATTACGGCCAACCACTTGAATAAACTCCGTGATGTCGGTGTTTTTGAAGCTGGCCGCGTATTCAACCGGTGCTTCTGCATCTTGCTGGCGTTGCTGCTGCGCCGCCTGGCGTGATTGTTGCGCGCTCGCATCATGGAGCGATCCGGCAAGTGCTGCGCCTACTGCGATGGCAATTGCGAGTGAGGTTTTTCGCATAACTGTTCCCTTAATTCCCTTGGTCTTGCTTGGTTTCGTTCGCCGGCTTTGCTACATCAGCCGGTAAATCACGAATATCCAGACGCAAGTCGATATATTCATTGCCGCGCATCACGGTAACCGTGGCTTCGGTCATGGTGGCGAGTTCGCCCGTAACCTTCATTGCGGTACTAATATTGGTTAAATCCTGGCCGTTAATTGCCACCGCCAAATCGCCATCTCGGAAGCCGGCTTGGCGGAATAATTCTGGGTTGCTGCCGGCGCGCAAGCTGTAGCCTTTGATGCCATTGCCGCCGCGCACTGGCGTTATTTGGATAAACTCGAGCAAGCTTTCGGCGTTGATATCATTGCTGCGCACCACATCGGTGATGGTGTCTGACACAACCGCGCGCGAACTGGTGCGCACGCTGTTACGGCCGGTTGAATTGGCCATGGTCAGCGACAAGCCTTCGCTTAGCTCGCCAATGCCTTCCAGTTCAAGCGTTTCTATACGCCCGTTGTTATCTAAAATAACGCGATCGGCGTACATTTCTTTAATCTTAACTTGGGTGCCTTCAAGGTTATCACCCACCACGTAGACTTCCTGCTTGCCACTGCGTTCAATGATTGCAGCAGAGCGCTCGGGTACGTTCGAGGCGGATACACCAAGTAAGCGAATATTGAGTGAGGTTTTCGGAGCATTCGAAGATGCCACTTGGGGAGCATTGGCAGCTGCGCCAAATAGGTCAAGGGCGATAATTGGGCGCGCCGAAACCGCCTGCTTGCCGCTATCAGCGGTCACTTTAAGCGGGCCGGATTGGACGTCTGCCGTTGGCGTAATGATCTGCCAAGTTAATTGCGCGCCAATCCACACTGCGGCAACCGCACAGACCGCGGTAACCAGTGCATTGACGTGCGTGTTCTGTATCTGCATGGGTAACTACTACGCTTTCGTTATAATTATGTGACATTTGCGTCTTTTGGTCATTCTAGCCTTACTATACACAAGTGAACAGATCAAATTCGAGGATTCTGGTATAATGCAGCCAAATTTTTACACAAGTATGACAGACGCCCAAACACCATGACCAAACCAGTAACGAATTATCCAACCGACCAATTATTACGCTACACGTTTCTTGAGCAAGATGTGCGCGGCGAATTGGTGCAATTGAGCACCAGCTATCAGCGCATGATTCTAGGACACAATTACCCGGCACCAGTTCAGCGCTTGCTGGGAGAATTAATGGCGGCCACCTCGTTGCTGACCGCCACGTTAAAGTTTGAAGGCCGTATTTCAATTCAAATTCAAGGCGATGGCCCGGTTAACTTTATTGCGGTGAACGGTTCGCATCACCAAGAACTGCGCGGTATTGCACGGGTACGCTCGGAGATTCCCGACGACCTGAATGACTTGCGCACCCTTATGGGCGCCAAGGCGGTACTGGTAATTACCTTAACCCCTGAAGTCGGCGAGCGTTATCAAGGCGTGGTCAGTGCCGATGCCGACAGTATTTCCAAAGTAATTGAAGACTACTTTATGCAGTCTGAGCAGTTGCGTACGCGCATTTGGTTGTTTGCCGACGGCGAACACGCGGCCGGCATGATGTTGCAGGTAATGCCCGCACAAGGCACCACGTTGGAAGCTTTTGAGCATTTGGAGCACTTAACCAGCACCATGACCGCAGCCGAGCTATTTAAATTGCCGGGCGCGCAGGTGTTGCACCGTTTGTATCACGAAGAGCACGTGGAAGTGTACCCGCCCCAGCCGGTTACCTTTAAATGCGGTTGTTCGCGTGAAGGCACCATGGAAGCATTGGCTTCGGTTTCACCGGAAGAATTGCAGGACATTTTGCGTGAAGAAGGTGCGGTGGTTATGAACTGCGAGTATTGCCAAACCGAATACCGCTTCACTGAAAAAGACCTCACGGTATAAACCGATGAGCGAGCCAGTACGCATTGACAAGTGGTTGTGGGCGGCGCGTTTTTATAAGACGCGTGCGCTGGCTCGGCAGGTTGTGCAGTCGGGCAAGGTGACCATTGACGGCCAGCGGTGCAAGCCATCCAAAACCATCAGCGCGGGGCATGTTATAAAAGCACCGCGTGGGCATGATATTTATGAAGTTGAAGTGCTGGCTGTGAGCGAACGGCGGCTTGGCGCGCCAGAAGCGCAAGCGCTTTACGCGGAAACGCCTGAGTCGGTTGCGCGGCGCGAGAAAGAAGCAGAGCTGCGCAAAATGAATGCGTTGTACAACCCCCACCCCGATCATAAGCCCGACAAAAAAGAACGTCGGGACTTAATCAAATTCAAAAATCAGTAACAGGCGTTATTTTCTTCGCTTCAGGTGACGCATTAAGCGTTTACGCTTGCGGGTTTGAGACAGCGTGAGCTGGTTTTTGCGCCCAGCGTACGGGTTTTCGGATTCGCGGAATTCAATCTTAATTGGCGTGCCCATAACGCCCAATGATTTACGGAAGTAATTCATCAAGTAGCGCTTGTAAGAGCCTGGCAGCGAGTCGACCTGGTTGCCGTGAATGATTATGCGCGGCGGGTTATAACCACCTGCATGCGCATATTTCAGCTTCACCCGACGGCCACTCACCAGCGGTGGCTGATGGTCTTCAACGGCGGTTTCTAAAATACGCGTTAGCTTGGATGTACCGACCCGCGCCGATGCTGAGGCGTAAGCTTCAAGTACCGATTCAAACAAATTACCCACGCCACTGCCGTGCAAGGCTGAGATAAAGTGCAAGCGTGCAAAATCGACAAAGCCTAAGCGGCGGTCGAGTTCGCGTTTGATTTCGTCGCGGTGATCGTTGGACAAGCCGTCCCACTTATTCACTGCGATAACAATTGAACGGCCTGCGTTTAAGGCAAAGCCAATCAAGTTTAAGTCTTGGTCAGACACGGTTTCGCGGGCGTCAATGACTGCGATAACCACGTTGGCGTCTTCAATGGCTTGCAGGGTTTTGATAACCGAGAATTTTTCTACGGTTTCATCAATCCGGCCACGGCGACGTACACCTGCGGTATCGATCAGAATGTATTCACGCCCATCGCGTTGCATCGGGATATACACCGAGTCACGGGTGGTGCCTGGCATATCGTACACAACCACGCGTTCTTCGCCGAGAATACGGTTGATGAGCGTTGATTTACCTACGTTCGGACGGCCAACAATGGCTAATTTTAATGGCAGCGCGTCATAATCGATTTCATCGTGCTTGCGATCACCCAATTGGCCAATGATGTTGCCTTCATGGTCAATAACGTTGCCATCGGCGTCAACAATGTTGCCATCTACGTCGAACACGTTGCCTTCTGGATCAGGTTCAACAATTTCACCGTTGGCATCAATTGGATTGCCTTCAGCATCAAGATTTACCGCACCTTCAGAGCCGCCTTGCGCTGAGCGCTTTGCAACTTCTGGGTATTCTTCCAGCAGTGGGTCAAAACATTCTTGCAGCAACTGCTCGACACCACGGCCATGCGCAGCAGCAATGCCATGCACTTCGCCCAGGCCCAGCTCAAAGAAATCGAGCATGGCCGTGTTGGCGTCAATGCCGTCAATTTTATTGGCAACCACATAGGCCTTTTTACCAATGCGGCGCAAGTGCGCAGCAATGCCCATGTCGGCAGAGGTGATGCCGTCGCGGGCATCAACCATAAACAGCACAACATCTGCTTCGTCAATGGCGCGCAATGATTGCGATGCCATTTCGGCATCAATCCCTTCTTCATCACCATGTACACCGGCGGTGTCGATGACAATAAACTGATAACCGTCGTAGTTGGCCTGGCCGTACTTACGATCCCGCGTTAAGCCGGGAAAGTCCGCAACCAAGGCGTCCCGAGTACGGGTAAGCCGATTAAATAAGGTTGATTTGCCCACATTTGGGCGCCCTACCAGGGCAACTACGGGTAACATATAGGGTTAAATCCTTACCGCGAGTAAACTGCCGTCGCGTAATTGTACATAAAGGGTGTCGCCAGCAACCACAGGGGCTGTATAGACGTCACTATCCACTTCTAAACGGCCTTCAGTTTCACCGCTAAGAAGGTTTATAAAATGCAGGTAGCCCATACGGTCGCCAACCACAATGTAGTCACCGAAACGCACTGGCGCAGTTAAATGACGGCCGTTGTAGTCGTTATTCGACCACAGCTCAACGCCACCTTGAGAATCAAGTGCTGACACTGTGTCTTCGGCGTCAGTTACGAACAACCGACCGCCAGCAAAATGCAGGTTCTGATACGATGAATACTCACGTTTCCATGCAATTTCGCCGCTGTTGGCACTGATAGCCGCTAACGAACCGTTGTAGGCCACGTTATACACAAAGGCACCGGCTAACACTGGCTTGGAATCAACATCCACCATGCGTTGCAGTTCGGTGTTACCGCTTGGTACCGCTAAACGTGCTTCCCAAGCTGGCTGGCCGTTTTCAGCGATAAGTACAATGACTTTACCGGTTGAGGTGCCAACAAACACACCACCTTGTTCGTATACTGGCGCCGAGGTGCCGCGCATTGACAGCGGTGGCACTTCAGAAACGTGCTTCCAACGTTGTTCGCCCGTGTCTTCGGCCAAAGCGATTACTTCACCCGTTGAGCCTTTAACCACAACCACACCACCACCAACGGCAGGCGTTGCCATGACTTCTGAACGCACAACCTGGTGCCATTTCACGCTGCCGTCGTTGGCATTGAGCGCAACCACGTCACCGTTTTCGGTGCCAAGGTAAATCACTTCATTATTTGCAGCTAAGCCACCGGCGATACGCATGGATTCACCCGCGCTCCACCAACCGCCTTTGCTTAAGTTTAATGCACCGCGCAAATCCACCTGCCATAAGCGGTCACCATTGTCGCGATTGTACGCAGCAACAGTTCCGTCACGGTCAGCACCGACAATCATGTCGTTTACAACAACCGGATGCAGATGTGAGTAAAAATGGTCAACGCCACCACCGACACTGCTTTCCCACACAACACGCGGGGTAACCTGCTGGTTGAATGATTGCAGCTCTTTGTAGGTGATTTCGTCGTTGCTAAACACCGAGCAACCACTGATTAATGTGGTTGCCAGTGCCGCTAACCCTAAACTTTTAAAACGTGCTAATTTCATGAACCCGCCACAATGCTGTTGAGTTTAATCTCTGCCAGGCCTTCAGCACCTGCATCAAGCGCTGCTTGATAGGCGCTACGTGCGCCAGTGGTGTCGCCTTGAGCAAGAAGAATGTCGCCTTTCAGTTCAGCGGCTTGCGCTTTGAATGCTTCTACCGATTCAGCGGCTTGTACGGCTGCCATGGCCGCATCGTACTGTTCTTGTGCGAACAACAAACGTGCCTGACGCATATCGGCGACTGCACGAATTGCTGGCTCTGCGTTGTCGCGTACGCTTTGCAGCGCGCTGATAGCGGTTGCATAGTCGTTGTTATCAACCGCATACTTCGCCAGTTCAAGTGCTGCCAGCTGCGCATACGTGGTATCGCTGCTGGTCACAAAGTCTTGTGCGGCTGTCATGCTGTTTTCTTGGTCAGCTTCGAGTTGCACCAAAATGCTTTCAAACTGCTGCGACGCTTCTTCCTGGTTGGCACGGGTTTGCGCGTCATAATAACGCCAGCCGTAAAACAGGCCGAAACCAACAATCAGACCGGCGATGATGCCTTTGCCGTGTTCGTTCCAAAATTGCTTGATGCGTTCGATTTGCTGATCTTCAGTTTCCATTTTTAACTCCAAAAATGATATTAGCTATTAGCCATTGGATATTAGCTGATAGCAAGAACGGTTTTTCTAATATCAAATATCTAATAGCGCCGTTGCACTTTCCCCGACCGAAGACTCGGCGTTGCGGTCGCGCAGGTGTTTAAGTTCGAAATCGGTGTCACGGACAATCAACGCATAGGTTGCGCCCGACTTGTCAGCTTTTGCCAATTTTTTCTTCATGTTCTGGGTGCCGCTGTGCAGTTGCACTTTCAAATTCGGTTGCGCACTGCGAATTTGTTCGGCAACGCCCGGGGCGATTAGTTCCGCCGCTTCCGTTGCCGCAAGTACATAGATATCAACCGCTTGTTCAGCTGGAATTTTATCCTGTGATTCTAACAGTAGAACCAGACGTTCCATGCCCATAGCGAAGCCAACTGCTGGGGTTGCCTTGCCACCGAGCTGTTCAACCAAGCCGTCATAACGGCCGCCAGCACATACGGTGCCTTGCGCGCCCAGTTCTGTGGTCACCCACTCAAACACAGTGCGGTTGTAATAATCAAGCCCGCGCACTAAGCGTTCGTTCAATACGTACTCAACACCGGCAGCGTCAAGACGCTTGCACAGGCCTTCGAAGTGTTCACGTGAGGCGTCGTCCCAATATTCAGACAGTTTCGGGGCATCGGCAAGTACCGCTTGGGTTTCTTCCGATTTGCTGTCGAGAACGCGCAATACGTTGGTGTCTAACCGGCGCTTTGAGTCTTCGTCAAGTTTGTCTTCGTGAGCACGCAAGAATTCGCGCAGTGCCTCACGGTAACGCGCACGCGCTTCGTTAGAAGCTAATGAGTTCAGTTGCAGTTGCACTTGGTCACGAATACCAAACCGCTCCCATAACCGCGCCGAAAGCAAAATCACTTCCGCGTCGATATCTGGGCCGTCCATACCGAAGGCTTCAATACCAAACTGATGGAACTGGCGGTAGCGGCCTTTTTGCGGACGCTCATGGCGGAACATTGGCCCCATGTACCATAACCGTTGGGTTTGGTTGTACAGCAGGCCGTGTTCGTTGCCGGCGCGTACGCAGCTGGCGGTGCCTTCAGGGCGCAGGGTCAGGCTGTCACCGTTACGATCGTCGAAGGTGTACATTTCTTTTTCGACGATATCGGTTACTTCGCCGATGGATCGCTTGAACAGGTCGGTACTTTCCAGCACCGGCATGCGAATTTCTTGATAGGTATATTGTGCCGCGACCTGGCGAATCACGCCTTCTACGTATTGCCACGCTGGCGATTGATTCGGCAGGATGTCGTTCATGCCGCGAATTGCTTGTATATTTTTAGCCACGTTCGGATTCTTTTCTGCTTATGTTCGACGTAAAGACGAAAATTTATTTCGAAAAATGGCGCATAGTATACCGCAGCTTTACGCTTGCTTCACGGGAATCTGTTCAGCTTCTAAACGTTTTACTTTTTCACGGATGCGGCGTTCCAACTCATCCACCAAATCATTGTTGTCGAGTCGGTCTTTTTGGCGTTCGCCATCCAGATAAAAACCGCTTTTATTCTTGGCGCCGGCTAAGCCCACATGGGAGATCAATGCCTCGCCCGGACCGTTTACTACGCAGCCGATAATGGACACATCCATAGGTACAACAACGTCTTCAAGGCGCTGTTCCAGTGCGTTAACGGTGGCGATTACGTCGAATTCCTGGCGCGAACAGCTTGGGCACGCGATGAAATTGATGCCGCGGCTACGAATACGCAGGGATTTCAAAATATCAAAGCCCACTTTCACTTCTTCTACTGGGTCGGCCGCGAGTGAGATACGCAAGGTGTCACCGATGCCTTCGGCCAACAACATGCCAAGCCCAATCGACGATTTCACGGAGCCACTGCGCAAACCACCGGCTTCGGTGATGCCCAAGTGCAGAGGTTGTTCAATTTGTTTGGCCAGCAAACGATAACTTTCAACGGCTAAAAACACGTCGGACGCTTTAACGCTGACTTTGAAGTCCTGGAAATTTAAGCGGTCGAGAATATCCACATGGCGCATCGCTGATTCAACCAACGCGGCAGGATTTGGCTCGCCGTATTTTTCTTGCAGGTCTTTCTCTAACGAACCGCCGTTTACACCAATGCGAATTGGAATACCGCGGTCACGAGCTGCATCAACAACGGAGCGAATGCGCTGCTCGTTACCGATATTGCCTGGGTTGATGCGCAAACAATCGACGCCGTACTCGGCCACTTTAAGCGCGATACGGTAGTCAAAATGAATGTCAGCAACCAATGGAATTGGGCTTTGTTGCTTGATCAGTTTAAACGCTTCAGCGGCGTCCATGGTCGGTACACTTACCCGCACCAAATCAGCACCGGCAGCGGCGATAGCCTGAATTTGTTTGACTGTGGCGGCAACGTCGGTGGTTTCGGTGTTGGTCATGGACTGCACGGCAATAGGTGCGCCATCGCCAATAGGCACGTTGCCCACATAAATGCGGCGTGAAGGTCGACGTTTGATCGGGTTTGAATGCATAAATTCGTACGCTTCGCTATTCGTTGTTCGTACACTTCGTTATTCGTACGCTGCGCTTTTCGTTTGTTTCGAACAGTGCACGTGTGCACGGACGAATAACGAACAGTGAGCAGAGCGAACGGACGAAGTACGCTTTAATCAGTTCAGGGTCATTGTGACGCTGCGGTTACGGCGATAACTGCTTAAGTCCACCGGTTCACCATTATACGTCATTGTGACAACTTCTGGCTTGCATAAAATGATATCAAAAGGAGGTTCGCCCGTCAGCGGCATTGTGTAACCGGCTTTTTTAACGCCGATGGCGATGTCGGTGCCCGTGGCATCGGTTACTTTTATCCAGCAGTCACCACTAAATGCCATGACCAGCTCCGCGCCTTCGCTTGCGCTTGGCTGGTTATTTGGAATGGGGTCAGTGACCACCTCGGCGTCGGCTGCGGTGTCAGCCACAACTGTTGGCTCATTGGTGTCACGCGCTGTTGTGGTGTCTTCAGTTGGGGGTTCCGTTGGCTCATCTGTCACCACCGGCGCACTGTCGTCGTTACGGCTGGTGACGGTCTGGCCTTCGGTTTCATTGGCCTGTTGGTCGTCGTCGGTGGTCGTTTGGCCACGAGCTTGGTCTTCCGTAACCCGCTCTGTAGGCGCATCACGACGCACTGCGGTGCGATTCTCAACCTGCTGGCTGCTACCATTATTGACGGAGCCATTGCCGTTACCATTAAAGATGTCGCCGTTGTTGGTGTCTTGCCACCACCACACCACCGCCATGGCAATAACAATGGCAATAATAAAGTAGCTAAATAACATTAAACGGCTGTCGTTGCGCTCGCGCACCTTGCGTTTGGAAAAGCTTTGCATGGTAATGGTGCTGACCGGTACTTCACCGAAGCCCATTTTACCGTAGGCTTCAAATACGCGTATTTCGTCAACTTCAAGCGCTTTACTTACCGAACGCAAGTAGCCACGCACATAAGTAGCTGACGATAGCTGGTCAAACTCATCGGCTTCGAGCAGTTCAATCACGGTTTTGCGCAGACGCAGGCTGTCCGCCACTTGCTGTGTGGTTAGCCCTTTTGCTTCACGCGCTTCACGAAATAACTGGCCGGGCGTCTCCCCTGTATAAGGTTCTGGCTTAGGCTGTTCTTCTTCGCTGTTCTCTTCGAATAAGTCTTTATCTGATGCCATTCTCGTTCGCTATTTAGTTAATTGCTGATAACCACGCGCTTGCTGAGAAGCCGGAAAGCGCTGCACAAGCAGATCGCCGAATTGCTGCCGTTTGTTCTTATTGTTTAAGGCGTGAGCTAACTGCACTTCTAACCATAAATATTGCGCCGACAACTGCGGGTAATTGGCTCGGCGCTCTATCATGTCCGCAGCCTTGTCATAGCGTTTCTGCTCAAGCAACAAGGATGCATAATTCTCTAAAATATTGACGCTGCCACCACTGTGGTTAAGCGCCAAAAGGTAATATCGGTCGGCATTTGCCATATCTTTTTGCGCGGCTGCACAGCGCCCAGCATTCTGATAGGTGCTGGCAATCTTCACGTAACCAGGCTGCGCAACGGCTTTACGAAACATTTGGTCGGCTTCGTTGTAGCGATCTTGACCGCACAACAACACGCCTAAGTTATTATAGCTGTCGCCGTCATTAGGGCGCAGGTCGATGGCCTTACGATAATAGGCCTCGGCATTTTTTACGTCACGAACTTGCTGATAATAATAAGCAAGGCCGGTATAAACATCTGGGTTGTCGGGGGTGTATTCGCGGGCGCGTTCTAAATTTGCTTTAGCTTGCTCAAAATTACCGGAGCGTAAATACTGCAGCCCAAGTGCCAACCGCGTGCGCGAAGCCTCTTGTGCGTTGAATTGCTGTGCCGGTTCTTGTTTACCATCGACCGTACGTTGGCTCACGCAACCGGTGCTGAACACCACGGTGATAAGCGCTAACAGCAGAATCCGCATGTAAATCTCCCCCATAAAGAAACTATCTTAACCTTTATCGGCGGCAGATCAAGCTGTGTGGCGTCAAAGCTATGTTAAGTTTGTCTTAAGCGTGCGATTAAACCGCTTTGATTTCGATGCCGTCGCCACCGCGTTGCGCTTGTTGCTTTTTCAAGATGCGCTTGGTGCGGTCAATCACATCACCGACAAGTTGGCCGCAAGCAGCATCAATGTCGTCACCGCGCGTGCGCCGTACGACAACAATGTAGCCTTTATCCATCAGTACTTTGGCGAAGCGGTCGATGCGTGAATTGCTCGATCGGCCATAGTCTGAACCTGGGAATGGATTAAACGGAATGAGGTTGATTTTGCACGGCGTGTCTTTCAGCACTTCGGCCAATTCAGCCGCCTGCTCCATCGAGTCATTGATGTGGTCCAACATCACATATTCAATGGTGATGTTTTTATTTGCCTTTGAGCCGTCAATGTAGTCACGGCTGGCTTTGAGGAATTCTTGAATGTTGTACTTTTTATTGATTGGCACAATTTCGTTGCGCAGCTCGTCGTTTGGTGCGTGCAAGGAAATCGCCAAGGCCACGTCGATTTGCTCTTTGAGCTTATACAAAGCCGGCACCACACCCGAGGTACTCAGGGTGACACGACGCTTCGATAAACCAAAGGCGTTATCGTCGAGCATTAAGTCCATGGCTGGAACCACGTTATTCAGGTTCAACAGCGGTTCACCCATGCCCATCATCACCACGTTGGTGACAGCTTTTACGCCGGTGTCGCCAAAGGCGCCGATGAGTTTGCTCACACGCCATACTTGGCCAATGATTTCGGCAACTTTTAAGTTGCGGTTGAAACCTTGCTGGGCGGTCGAGCAGAAGGTGCACTCCAGTGCACAGCCCACTTGTGAACTGACGCACAAGGTGGCGCGGTCACGATCTGGAATCCATACGGTTTCCACATCCTGGCCGTCAAATAAAGTCATCGCGAACTTGATGGTGCCGTCCGACGATTGTTGTTGAACACGCACTTCAGGCGCCCGAATTTCGGCCACCTGTTTCAGTTTTTCACGCAGCACCTTGTTGAGATTGGTCATCTCGTCAAAGTCATCGACACAATAGTGATACACCCACTTCATGACCTGATCGGCGCGAAATGGTTTTTCACCCAACTCTTTAAAGAACTCGCGCATTGCTTCGCGGTTCAAGTCGAGTAAATTCACTTTTTTGTCTACTGCATTCATATAAAACCTTAAGTGCGTTGTTCGTTATTCGTGCGTTCGCTTCGCTCACTGTTCGTACGCGCTTCGCGCTGTTCGGAATAACAACCTACGAATAGCGCAGCGGACGAACAGCGAAGCGATCGAATAACGAATAACGCTTTTTAATTAACGGGTGCGGGCGCAGAGTTCTTCGTCAGCGAAGAAATATGCAATTTCACGTGCTGCTGACTCTAATGCGTCAGAACCGTGCGTTGCGTTCTCGTCGATAGATACAGCATAGTCTGCGCGCAAAGTTCCTGCCAATGCGTCAGCTGGGTTGGTTGCACCCATGATGTCGCGGTGACGTTTTACTGCGTTTTCGCCTTCAAGCACTTGCACCATGATTGGGCCAGAAGTCATGAAGTCTACCAATGCGCGGAAGAAAGGACGCTCTTTGTGTTCAGCGTAGAAGCCTTCAGCTTGTTCAGTGCTTAAATGCATCATTTTGGCTGCAACGATACGGAAGCCGGCAGTTTCAAAACGGTTATAGATAGCGCCGATTACGTTTTTGCCAACGGCATCCGGCTTGATAATTGATAAGGTGCGTTCTAGAGCCATGATTTTCTCCAATCAAGTTTTATAAGTGAAAGGTTGTCTAAGTTAGAGTCGCGCGGATTATACATAAAAGCCGCCTTCAGAGCTAGGGGCAGAGGTGGGGTGCAGTCCCTGCTCCGGAGCAGGGACTGCACCCCACTTCAAACGCTTTACAGCGGCATCGAACAGGCGTAAAGTGTGGGCATCTAGACGTCTATTTTATTTCGCAGTACATGAGGTGGTTATGACGCAACAAATTACATTAGGTGGCGGTTGTTTTTGGTGCCTGGAAGGTGCTTTTAAGCAAGTTCGTGGCGTTTTAAAGGTGCAGTCTGGTTATGCCGGCGGGCACAAAGAAAATCCAACGTACGAAGAAGTCTGCTCAGGCAGCACCGGGCATGCTGAAGTGCTGCAGGTAACTTTTGAGCCAACAGCTTTAAGTGTACGGGAAATTTTAGAAATCTTTTTTGCGTTGCACGATCCTACCCAAGTGAACCGTCAGGGTAATGATGTGGGTACCCAATATCGCACGTCTATTTTCTACCAAACTGACGAACAAAAACGCTTAGCGGAAGAGATTATTGCCGAAATGGAACGTGAAAAAACCTGGGATGCGCCAATTGTGACCACAATTGAGGCACTGGAGAAGTTCTGGCCGGCTGAGGATTACCACGAAAACTATGTGGAACGTAACCCTGAAAACGCCTATTGCCAAGCGGTTGTGCATCCGAAGTTAGCAAAATTCAAACGCACTTTCGCCGAAAAGCTCGACGGCTAAAACAAGTAAGTGGGGTGCAGTCCCAGCTCCGGAGCTGGGACTGCACCCCCTTCTTACTAATGGTTTTCTTTGGCGTGGTTGATGCTGTATTTCGGGATTTCTACAACGAGGTCTTCGCCGTCAACTTTGGCCTGACAGCTTAAGCGTGAATCTGGGTCGAGGCCCCACGCTTTATCGAGCATGTCGTCTTCGTTTTCTTCAATTTCGTTAATTGAGTCCATGCCTTCGCGAATGTACACGTGGCAGGTGGTGCAGGCGCACACTTTTTCGCAGGCGTGTTCTATGCCGATGCCGTTGCGCAAGGCCACGTCAAGCACGGTTTCGCCGTCTTTTGCTTCGAGGGCTGCGCCTTCTGGGCAAAGCTCTTCATGGGGTAAAAATACAATCTTTGGCATAAAAACCTCGTTAATCGTTACTCGTTATTCGTGCGCTACGCTTTTCGTCCGTTACACTGTTCGTACGCGATGCTCTTCGAACAGTGAAGCGTACGAACAACGAACAGTGCGTAGCACGTACGAAAAACGCTGTTGTTTTATAATTCGTCGACTTTTGTGCCGGAGAGTGCTTTGCGAATGCTGGCGTCCATGCGGCGCGCGGCGAAGTCATCGCTGGCTTTGTCTACGGCTTCAATAGCTTGTTCAATGGTTGCAACATCTGTGCCGCTGCGGGCAACACGAAGTTGCTCCATGGCGGCATCCAAGGTTGCGCGCTCGTTCTCGTCAAGCAGTTTGCCGTCTGCGGCTAAGGCACTGCTTAGCGCCTCGATAACGCGGTCGGCTTCAACTTGCTGTTCACGCAACATGCGCGCCACCATGTCTTCTTTGGCATTGCTCATAGATGCTTCAATCATTTTGGTGATGTCATTATCACCCAAACCATAGGATGGCTTCACCTGAATTGATGCGCTCACGCCGGTCGATTTTTCCATGGCGGTCACGCTCAATAAGCCGTCTGCATCCACTTGGAAAGTTACCCGAATGTGTGCGGCACCGGCTGCCATTGGCGGTATATCCGTTAACACGAAACGAGCCAAACTACGGCAGTCATCGACCAACTCACGTTCGCCCTGCACCACGTGAATCATCATGGCGGTTTGGCCGTCTTTAAACGTGGTGAATTCTTGCGCTTTTGCGACTGGAATCGTGGTGTTGCGTGCAACGACTTTTTCTACCAAGCCGCCCATAGTTTCGAGGCCCAGCGAGAGTGGAATCACATCCAGCAGCAGCATGTCAGAGTCCGGTTTGTTACCCGCTAAAATATCCGCTTGTACGGCCGCACCGAGCGCTACAACTTGGTCTGGGTCAATAGATGTTAACGGCTCGCGACCAAAGAATTCACCGACAGCTTCACGTACACGTGGCACGCGGGTTGAGCCGCCTACCATGACCACGTCGAGTATTTCATCGGCGCTGACTTCGGCATCTTTTAAAGCACGACGGCAGGCTGTTAACGTTTTGCGCACCATTGGTTCAATCAATTCATTTAATTTAGCGCGCGTTAACGTCACGGCGTCACCTTCATCACTCGAAGAAGAACGAGGTATCACCACAGACTCAGCATCTGTTAGTTGTTCTTTTGCCGCTTTGGCAGCATTGATCAGATCACGCTCATCACGCGCATCGACATTCTCGGGCAACGACCACTGCACTTTAAGCCAGTTGACGATGAGCTGATCGAAGTCATCACCACCCAGAGCGCTGTCGCCGCCGGTTGCCAGCACTTCAAATACGCCACCCTGCAAACGCAATATGGAAATATCAAAGGTACCGCCACCTAAATCATAAACTGCAATTAGGCCTTCACGACCTGAGTCGAGGCCATAGGCAACTGCTGCTGCAGTGGGTTCGTTTAATAAGCGTAAAACTTTTAAACCGGCCAGTTGCGCAGCGTCTTTGGTACTTTGACGTTGTGCGTCATCGAAATAAGCCGGCACGGTAATCACCACGCCAGTCAGCTCGCCACCTAATGAGGCTTCAGCGCGTGCTGCCAAGGTGCGCAAGATATCAGCGGACACTTCAACTGCGTTTTTCTCGCCCGCGGCGGTATGGAATACCGGCACGCCGTTGTCGGTTTCGCTCATGCGATACGGCAAGTTCGAGAAGTTTTTTTGCACGTCGGCAATGGTGCGGCCAATAAAGCGTTTTACAGAAACAATGGTGTTCTGGGTTTCAATGCTCTTGTCAGCATGTTTTGCCAGGGCTTCGTTACCAGTAAGGATTTCGTCGGCACCGTAATAAACTACTGACGGTAAAATGGCACGACCCTGCTCATCTTTGAGCACTGCGGCTTCGCCACTACGCACGCTTGCCACTAATGAATTGGTGGTGCCCAAATCGATGCCGGCGGCAAGACGATGTTGGTGCGGCGCGGTGCTTTGACCCGGTTCCGCAATTTGTAGTAAAGCCATTTAGAACCTCTTTTTAAATACGGGAGCGATATTAGATATTAGATATCAGATCTGATGTTTCGGCTTTTGCTAATATCTAACAGCTAATATCGAATTTGCTCTTCGGTTTGCTCGAGTTCGTGATGCAGCTTGTGCATGAACTTCAGCTTGCGTATCGCAATGGCGGCTTCTTCATTGGCTGCCGCTTCAAGGTGCTGTTCAAGCTCGCCTTGCAACGCATTCATTTGCTCTTGCAAGTCTTTGTAGGCGCTATCGAGCGCTTCCAAGTCTGTGATTTCTTCGATGCGTTCGCGCCATTCCATTTGCGCCATCAAAAAGTCAGGGTCTTGCAAGGTGGTTTGTTCGTGCGCTAGATCAATACCGCGTAATTCCAGTAAGTACTCCGCGCGGGTAAGCGGTGAACGCAAGGTTTGGTACGCATCATTGAGCTGTGCAGTACGTTGCACGGCACGTAATTTTTCGCGTTCACTGCCAGTGGCAAAGCGATCAGGGTGCAGCGTTTGCTGCAATTTGCGGTAGCGCTGTTGCAATTCCGCCGCATCTAAAGAGAATGCGGCGGGCATATCAAACAGTTCAAAATGATTCATTGCTTGCCTGTTATACGTTGAAGCTTTCTCCGCAACCGCACTCGCCTTTGGCGTTTGGATTACGGAACTCAAAACCTTCGTTTAGGCCTTCTTTGACAAAGTCGATTTCGGTGCCATCAAGGTACACCAAGCTCTTGCCGTCGACGACAATGTTCACGCCGTTGGCTTCGATAATCGTATCGGTATCGTCCACTTCGTCAACAAATTCCATCACGTAGGCGAGCCCGGAGCAGCCGGTGGTTTTAATTCCCAACCGAATGCCCACACCTTTACCGCGTTGTTCTAGAAACGAGCGGGCGCGATGCGCCGCCGCTTCAGTTATGGTAATTGCCATCTTATAACCCGATTACGCTACGTGTTTCTTTTTGTAGTCAGCAATTGCTGCTTTTATTGCGTCTTCTGCCAAAATTGAACAGTGAATTTTCACTGGTGGCAATGCAAGTTCTTCAGCAATTTGCGTGTTTTTCAACTGCTCAGCTTCGGCAATTGACTTACCTTTAACCCACTCAGTAACAAGTGAGCTTGAAGCGATTGCAGAACCACAACCGTAGGTTTTGAATTTTGCGTCTTCAATGATGCCTTCGGCATTAATTTTCAACTGCAATTTCATAACGTCGCCACACGCTGGTGCGCCGACCATGCCGGTTGCGATTGACGGATCATTCTTGTCAAACGCGCCTACGTTGCGCGGATTTTCATAATGGTCGATTACTTTTTCGCTGTATGCCATACCGTGTTACCTCTCTTAGTGTGCGACCCACTCGACTTTGCTTAGGTCGACGCCGTCTTTGTACATATCCCAAAGGGGTGACATGTCGCGTAGACGACCAATCGAATTTTGAATTTGTTTAATGGCGTAATCCACTTCTTCTTCGGTAGTAAAGCGGCCGAAGCTGAAACGGATTGAGCTGTGCGCCAGTTCGTCGTTGCGGCCCAAGGCGCGCAATACGTACGAAGGCTCAAGGCTTGCTGATGTGCAGGCTGAACCTGAAGAAACCGCGAGGTCTTTCAGCGCCATAATCAAGCTTTCGCCTTCAACAAAGTTAAAGCTGATGTTGAAGATGTGCGGCACAGCGTGCTCTTGATTGCCGTTAATGTACACTTCTTCGATGTCTTTTACGCCATTCCATAAACGGTCGTGGAGCATTTTAAAACGCTCAAATTCTGCGCCCATTTCTTCTTTGGCAATGCGTGCAGCTTCACCGAAGCCGACGATTTGATGCGTTGGCAAGGTGCCTGAACGCATACCACGTTCGTGTCCACCACCATGCATTTGTGCATTTAGGCGTACCCGTGGCTTACGACGCACATACAACGCGCCAATACCTTTCGGGCCATACATTTTGTGGGCTGAAATGCTGAACATATCAACCGGCAGCTTTTCCATATCCACTTCGATTTTACCGGTACTTTGTGCGCCATCAACGTGGAATACTGTTTTGTTTGCACGACACAGGTTACCGATAGCTTCGATGTCCTGAATCACGCCAATTTCGTTGTTTACGTGCATGATGCTGACCAATACGGTGTCATCACGCAGCGCAGCTTTGAATGCGTCAAGATCTACCAAGCCGTCTTCTTTTACGTCTAGATAAGTTACTTCGAAGCCTTCGCGCTCCATTTGGCGGCACGTATCCAGCACGGCTTTGTGTTCGGTTTTCACCGTAATGATGTGCTTACCTTTTTTGCTGTAAAACTCAGCCGCGCCTTTAATAGCCAAGTTATCTGATTCGGTTGCACCCGAGGTGAATACAATTTCACGTGGGTCAGCGTTAATCAGATCAGCAATCTGATTACGGGCGATATCAATCGCTTCTTCAGCTTGCCAACCGAACCGGTGAGAACGCGATGCAGGGTTACCAAACTGACCATCTGGGGTCAGGAATTGCATCATCTTTTCGGCCACGCGCGGGTCAACCGGCGTGGTTGCTGCGTAATCAAAATAAATCGGTAATTTCATCAAGCTACTCCTCTTGCCAGACTGCTTACTGGCTCAATGCAATTTGGTTTTCGCGTTTTTTCTGTTCGGAAATTAAGTTGTTTTGACGTAAGGCCACGCGGGCAATGTCTTCTTGCTTGACCAGTTCTGCCAAACTAATGTTGGCGAGAAAGTCTTCAATACGCTCACTTAGGTCTGTCCAGAGTGAGTGCGTTAAGCAACGGCTACCGCTTTGGCATCCGCCTTTGCCTTGGCAACGTGTGGCGTCAATACTTTCATCAACGGCTTGTATTACGGCGCTGATGGAAATTTGGTGCGACTCAAGGCCCAACCGATAACCGCCACCTGGGCCGCGCACACTGCTAACCAGACCTTGTTTACGCAGGCGCGCGAACAATTGTTCAAGATAGCTTAAAGAAATACCTTGGCGTTCTGAAATATCTGCCAATGGTACTGGACCATTTTCTGTATGAAGCGCGACGTCGATCATAGCGGTCACGGCGTAGCGGCCTTTTGAGGTTAAGCGCATAGCGGTATTGCCTCCTTTGTCTTAGGCCTTAAGTGTGCCATTCCCGACTATTTTAGTCAAGTATTCACTTGAACGGCAAAGTCGATATTAGCTATTGGATATTAGCTATTAGCGGTAATGGCTACTTCTTCTAATATCCAATATCTTTTAGCTAATATCGTTTTTGTTTTTCTTATCAATTGACGTCAGAATGCCGCGCAGGATATTCAGTTCCGCTGACTCAGGGCGAGCGCGGCTAAACATTCGGCGTAGCTTCGCCATCACCTGACCGGGGTGATTTTTAATAATAAACCCGGTTTCACCTAGCGTTTCTTCAAGGTGCTGGTAAAAGCGCTCCAGGTCGCCAGCCAGCGGATAGTCCACGTCACTGACCGGTGGTTTGGCATCGGCTTCTAAGAACTGCATGCGCACTTCATAAGCCAGAGTTTGTACCGCCATGGCTAAATTTAATGAGCTGTACTCAGGATTTGAGGGAATATGCACGTGGTGGGTGCATTGTTGCAGCTCTTCATTGGTTAAACCGCTGCTTTCACGGCCAAATACCATAGCCACCGGGTAATTCGGAGCTTCCGCCAGTACTTTTGCCGCCGTTTCGCGTGGGCCAAGCAATGGCCAATCCAAAGTGCGGTTTCGGGCGCTGGTACCTACTACTAAGCCACAGTCTTGAATTGCTTCTGGTAAGGTTTTGACGATTTTTGCTTGATGTAACACATCCGTAGCACCGGCAGCCAATGCCGAAGCATGGCTGTCAGGCGCTTGTACTGGATCAACCAAATACAAATCGTTTAGTCCCATGGTTTTCATGGCACGCGCGACCGACCCGATGTTGCCGGTGTGGCTGGTGTTGACTAAGACAATACGAATGTTGTTCATGTTATTTTAAGCTTGCTGGTAAATGTGGACGCGCGGTAGTTAGCAAATGTTGCACAACTTTCGGGTTGCCCGCAACCACGTTGCCGCTGGTCATAAAGCCATGCCCACCCGCGAAATCGGTAACAATACCGCCCGCTTCACGCACCAATAACTGGCCTGCGGCGATGTCCCACGGCTTCAAGCTAAACTCCCAGAACCCGTCAATGCGGCCATTGGCTACATAGGCAAGATCCAGCGCTGCAGAACCGCTGCGGCGCATGTCTGAGGTGTACTCGAACAAGGATGCAAACACGGCCATATAGTCTTTGGTCATGTCTTTACGTTTGAATGGGAAGCCGGTGGCTAATAACGCGCCGTTCAGGTCACGTTGTTTGGTGGCGCGTAAGCGTTTGCCGTTTAATTGTGCGCCTTGACCACGTGAAGCGCTGAACAGCTCTTCGCGCAGCGGGTCATAAACAACTGCTGCTTGCACCACACCTTTATGCAGGTATGCGATAGAAATTGAGAAATGCGGAATTCCGCGCAGGTAATTGGTGGTACCGTCTAGTGGGTCAATAATCCACTGATGCTCTGGCTCGCCGCCAACCACTTCACCACTTTCTTCCGCGAGGAATGAGTGTTGTGGGTAGGCTTTTTGAATGGTGCGAATGATGGCACTTTCAGCCGCTTTGTCGAGTTCGGTTACGAAATCGTTTTGGGTTTTGGTTTGAACATTCAGATCAACCTCAACACCAAAGTTTTTGACTAAAATTTTGCCGGCCACACGCGCTGCGCGCACCGCTATGTTTAACATCGGATGCATACCAATTACCTGTACTGTGAAAGAACGATTTTGTGGGCGCGAATTATACGCAGCTTACAAAGTTTAAGCAAGAATTACCCAAGTGAATGGATCTGTTCACTTTTTATCCGGACCGTGTTATAACGATGTTGCGCTAATTTAGAATAACAACACAAAAGCCGGAGGGTCCCATGGATCATTCACAAGAGCTAAAACAAGTTGAATCTAAGTCGAATAAAAAAGGTGCCCCGCGTAAGTGGCGTGAAATTGAAACGCTGAAAGAGAAATATCGTTTACGCGATGAACTGCAGGATATTGATTTCGAGTTCGATGCCGAACTCGATAGTTTGGAGTTTTAGTTCGTTACTCGTTGTTCGTTACTCGTTACTCGAATAACCAATAACGAATAACTAATAACTAATAACGTCTTCGCCCTGCTCTGCGAGCAGCTCGTTGGTGCGGCGGAAATGCCCTGCGGTGAGAAACCCGCGGTGCGCCGACAATGGCGATGGGTGAACAGTTTCCAACACATGATGGCGCTGGCGATCAATCAGCGCCCCCTTCTTTTGCGCATGCGCTCCCCAGAGCAGAAATACTACCCCGCTGCACTGCATATTGATTTGTTCTACCACTTTATCTGTAAAGGTTTCCCAGCCCCAGCTGGCATGCGAATGCGCCTTGCCCTGTTCAACTGTGAGTACGGTATTCAACAGCAGCACGCCTTGCTTGGCCCAATGTTCCAGATTGCCGGATTCTGGTACCTGAAAATCGGGATAGTCATGCTGGATAGCTTTAAAGATATTGCGCAACGAAGGCGGATGCTTGACGCCTTCGGGCACCGAAAAGCACAAACCATGGGCTTGGCCGGGGCCGTGATAAGGGTCTTGCCCTAAAATAACCACTTTTAACTCGGCCAAAGGCGTCATTTTGAAAGCTTGGAATACCTGCTCGCTGGGCGGATAGATAACTTTGCCTGCATTACGTTGGGTCTGTACACGATGCAGTAGATCAATAAAGTACGATTGTTTTTTTTCTTCGCTGAGCAAGTCGCTCCAGCGTAACGCCTGTGCTGTCATTTACCGACTAACCTTTGTATTATTGGTACATACGATATATGTATCCTAACACTGTCCTGAATTGTTGTACCAATAAAAGAGAGCGCCCAATGAGTAAGCCCTACCCGCCAATGAGTGTGTTTGTAATTACACTGAATGAAGCCGAACACTTGGATGAAGTTTTGGAGAGTGTGCATGGTGTTGAAGAAATTGTGGTTATTGATTCAGGGTCTACAGATGGCACCTTAGAGATTGCCAAAAAGCATGGTGCACGTTTGGTTCACAACGATTGGCCGGGCTACGCCAAGCAAAAAGCCTTTGGTATTGAACAATGCACGCACAATTGGGTGTTAAATTTGGACGGCGATGAAGTGATGCCGGAAGGTGGCTTGCAGATGATTCGCGAGCGCATTGCCCAAGGCGACATCAATGGTATTTGGATACATCACGATGATATTTTTATGGGCCACAGCTTGAAGAAAGCGCGGCATCATAAATACCGCCGCGTATACCGCAAAGATCGCAGCCACATGGACACGTCGGTGCGGGTGCATGAACACATTCACGTGGATGAACCGACCGCCTACCTGCCGATTTATCTAAAACACTACGGTTACGATTCCGCACACGGCTACATGGACAAGCTGAACAAATATTCATTGCTTAAGGCCGAGCAGCGCATCGAGCAAGGCCGCCCGTGCAGCTTGCCGCGTTTGTTACTGATTTTCCCACTGATGTTTTTAAAGTTTTATCTGGGCCGACAGATGATTTGGTCGGGCTGGCGTGGGTTTATTAAAGCCAACATTGATGCCTTTCATTTCTTTTTAACTGAAGCGAAACTTTATGAAATTCAATACCGTCAAAAGCAGCAGAAAGGGAAGCCGCATCATCAATAATCGAATGTTATCAGGAGGAACTGTGAGACATCTCAAACAACCAAATTTCAAGATATTTGTTATCAACTTAGCTCACTCCACTGAGCGCTGGCAACATGTTTCACAGCAACTCGATAGGCTTCACTTACCCTACGAGCGCCTTGATGCTATTAACGGCAAATCACTCACAGAAGCTGAGATTAACGCCGTATTCTCGACCCAACTTGCCGATAAGTATTTCCATTATCGCCTCACGCGCGGCGAAATTGCTTGTTATCTTTCACACCTTAAAGCCTGGCAAAAGATAGTGGATGAAGGTTTAGATTTTGGAATTATTCTTGAGGACGATATCAATATCAGTTCACTGTTTGTCGAGGTACCAAAGCGAATTGCCGCGTTTAAGGCGAAGTGGGATTTCATCAAGCTTGCCGCCCCATTTAAACAGCAACCATATGACGTTATAGAGTCGGATACTCGTCTTCATGTTGTGAGCTACCGACGCAAGCCGCCGATGGGAGCATGTGCTCAGGCTGTTAGCTTCTCGGGTGCGCGGCAGCTATTAAAGTTGCGCCCGCCAGTTTTCCGCCCCGTGGACGTTGATTTGCAGTGGTCTTACGAACTCGGCATTCGGACGTTCGGGTTGGTGCCTTATACGGTTGATAACACCCATCAACATAGCAGCGATATTTTTGCTGTTGAGAATAGGCACCATGCGCGTAAGAGCGCTTGGCGACGCATGAAGCATCAAATTGCCTTGTATTTTGACAATAAAAAAACGCGACGTAAAACGCCGCGCTTGTAAGTTGATATTTACCCAATTGCGTTTATTCGTGTTTTCCAAACCAATGCAGAATATACGCAACTTTTGCCATCAGGTTTGATGGTCGCCCAGCGATGCCGTGCGGTGCGTCAGGTACACGCACCATGGCGGTTTCAACCCCAGCTAATTTCAGCGCTTGGTAATACTGCTCAGACTCTGAAATTGGTGTGCGGTGATCAGCCTCACCGGTCAATAGCATGGTTGGCGTGGTCACATTACCTACGTAGCTAATCGGCGAATACTTCATATAATGTTCTTGGTTCTCCCACGGCAAGCCTGGGAACCAATATTTGGTGAAGTAATTGTACATGTCGGCTGTGAGCACAAAGCTGTACCAATTAATCACCGGCTTCGCCACAACCGCTGCAGCGAAACGATCGGTATGGCCAACAATCCATGCTGTTAACACACCACCGCCACTACCACCGGTTACATACAAGCGCTCTTCGTCAATAAAGCCCTTCTCAATAACCGCATCGACACCGTCCATTAAGTCGGTGTAGTCATTGCTTGGGTAGTTGTGATGAATTTCTTGAGCGAAATCTTCACCGTAGCTGGTGCTGCCGCGCGGGTTGGTATAAAGCACCACATAACCCTGGGCTGCCATCAACTGCACTTCAGCTGAGAACGAGCCTGCATAGGCGGTGTGTGGCCCACCGTGGATTTCTAAAATCAACGGGTACTTTTTCGTTGGGTCGAAATTCGGTGGATACGCAATCCAACCTTGAATTTTAAGGTCGTCATGGCTTGATTCGTACCAGATTTCTTCAACGCGGCCCAATTCTTTGTGCGCCAATGCGTCGTCATTCAACGCAGTTAACTTGCGTTTGATTTTGCTGGTTTGCAACATCAAGTCGGCTGGACGGTATGGGTTCGCCATGGTGAACACTAAGTCACCACCGGCGCTGACATCAAAGCTACCACCGCTGTAAGGGCGGGTATAACTTAAGCCGCCCATGGCGTCAGTCAGCACGCGGCGATTGCCACTCAAGCTTTGGTAAACGATGTTACCTTTGCCATGTTTGTCGTAGCTAAAATACACACCACGGCTATCCGCTGACCATTTTACGTCACCGACTGAATAATCAAGTTCGGTAGATAGTAGTTTCGGCGTGCCTTTGCCGTCTAAGTCCATCACGTACAACATGGTATTTTGATAGCTCATGTATTCATCATCGTAGCCAAGCCACGCGAGTTTCTTGCCATCAGGACTAACTTGAGGCGAGCGATCCGGCCCATTACGGTCGGTTAACTGCTTAATAGCGCCGTCAGCCACTGCAACTTGATATAACTCTGAATTATTCGGTTGGTCAAAGGCGTCATCGCGACGGTTCGCCGAGAACACGATGCTTTTACTATCGCCTGTCCATGTGAGCTGGCCACCATGGTGATAAGTGTCGGTAGTTATCTGGCGCGGGGTGCCACCACTGGCTGGTATCACATAAATTTGGGTATAACCATCGGGCGCAAAGCCAGAACCGTCAAAGCGGTAGTTGTCTTTATCGATATAACGTGCAGGTTCAGCCCACTCAGCGCCTTTAGGCTTGCCAGGCAAGCTCACTGGCGCTGGATTGCTGCTTGGCGTGAACATGGTAAATGCCAGCCATTTTCCATCTGGTGACCAAGTTAAGCTACTTGGGCTGCCGGTTAGGCGCGTTACAGCTGCGTCTTCACGGGTGTCGGTCCAATATAGATGAATCTGGTTGCTACCTGAACGATTCGATACGAACGCCAGGGTTTTGCCGTCTGGCGACCACGTTGGGGAATGATCGTTTGCTTGTCCGCCAGTTAACGGACGTAATTCACCTTTGTTATCAACACGCCACAAGTTACCTAAGCGACGGTCACTCATGATGTCCATATAGTTACGAACAAACACCGTGTAGCCACCGTCGGGATGGATAGCAGGTTGGCTTGCGTATTCCAGTTGGAACACGTCTTCGAGCTGTAAGGCATTGTCGGTGGCAGCGTAGGAACTGCTTGCGACCAATGCCAAGGTGAGTGTTAAGAGTTTTTTCATAAATTGCCTCAATCGTGATTCGTGATTCGTACGCTGCGCTGTTCGTCCGTGCTCCGCACTGTTCGTCTACTTTAAAGATAACGAAACTATGAAAAACAAAAAGATAAACCCGCCGAAGCGGGTAGATAATGCGTCAAGTTACACAGTCGAATAGCGGAGCGCACGAAGAAGCGCAGCGTACGAACCACGAATAGTGTAACGGACGAAAAAAAACCCGCCGAAGCGGGTTTTTCCTTAGAAGCTGTAGCTGAAGCTTACCGCTGCGAAATCGCGGTCATCAGCTGCATCAAAATCAGCACCGTCGGTAATGTTGTAACCAACGCCGATTTTGTATTTGTTTAAGTAGCTGAAATCAACACTCAAACCTAAGGTACGACGACCTTCAATGAAGTTTGAGTTCGCTGAGTAGCCTTTCACATCGTGACCAAACGCGATGGTTGGGGTCATGTTCCAGCCTGAGAATACGTTGTTGTAGTCACCCACGATGCGAGCACGATAGCCCCACGAAGTTGACGTTACAAAGCCTTCACAGTTGATGTTTGACGTAGCTGAAGGGTTACCTAAAGCAGCTTGGTCAGCAACAGTTAAGCATTTGCCGAATACTGGGTTACGACCATAGCGTTGCTCGTCAAGCCCTGCCAAGCCGTGCACTTTGCTTACCGCAACTTCACCGATAAAGGTGATACGGTCAGCGCCCAATGCGCGGTCATAGAATTTAACACCGGTTAACTGCCACTGGGTTACGTCATATTCGTCATAACCTTCCTGCAATTCACCTAAGTTGGTGATTGCGCCCGTGTCGTCACGCAAGATGCGGTTCGAGAACGTGCTTGGAACGCCTGCGCGCAGACCAGCTGTTAAGATTTCAGTGGTGTTGATTTGTACTGGCATGTCTAAACGATGGCTTACTTCACCACCAACAGACCAGTCACCAATTAAGGTTGATGCACTGAAGCCAAAGATTTGTTGGTCTTCAGGGAACTGCAACACATAGTCAGGGCCAGCAATCGGAATACCATCAGGGTGGCTAAATGCTGGTGTTGGCTGTTGTTGCCAGTTGTACGCAGAAATAATTGGGGTCTGCGTATGGATATTCATGAAGTACGCACCAAATTCGGTATCGATACTTGTTGCGTAGTGACGCAAAGCGAAACCGTACTGGCCTGCATCATCTGGCTCAATGTCTGGACGACGCTCAAGGTAGGTACCGAACTGAATGGACTCGCGGTCGCTCAAGCTTGAGCTTGGGTCGCCAGCCACTAAGGTTGGGTTCAGAGTAACCTTGTTACAGCCTGGACCACCTAAAATGTCTACAGTTGAGAAGAAGGTACCACAACCATCAAGTTTGTAGTCATCCCACTCGTACTGATAGAACATGTCCAAGCTGGTTTCGTTGGTTAAACCAATGTTCAGGTTCAACATGCCAACTGGCAATAATGCTTCTTTAATTTCAACGCCCGGACGACGAATCGCGTTCACGTCGATAGGGTTAACGGCGTTAATGCCGTTAAAGATAAAGGTGCTTTCGCCCCAGCTAAGAACTTGACGGCCTAAACGGACGTTGGCAGGCATGTCACCGATGTCAAAGTAGGCATAAACGAATGCATCAAGCAGTTCAAAACCAGAACCGGTTGAATAGTCGTCTAAACCGTTGTTATCAAGGGTAACATTAGGGAAATAATTTGTTGCGGTGTGGCCATGCGCGACTTCTTCATTTTTGATGACGTCGTCATACCAATATTTGAAACGGATAAATGCGCCGTAGTCGCCGCCATCGATGCTCAGATCGTGAACACCTTTAATAACAGACGAAACCATGTCGCCGTCGTCATAGTTCAGGTTGCCGTCATCGGCTACACCTGACTGACCAAGACCACCTTCCATATTGCCTGGGTGGATAAAGCGCATATCACGCTCTTCCATACGCCATGCGGCACCATATGAAATGATTGAGTCGAACTTAACGCGGAAGTCACCTACTTCAAACTCCGCTGCCTGGACGCTTGCTGTTCCTGCTAATGCCAGCGTAATCGCCGACGCGATAGGTAATTTTTTTAGCATAGTTGTTCTTCTTTTCATGTTAGCCACCTAATCCGATTAGGATGTTATTGGTTCAATCATGTCCGATGAGTTACAAATATGCAAGTGATTCGTTAGGAAAAAATGCGTTATTCGTGCGCTTCGCTGCTCGTCCGCACTTCGCGCTATTCGTTCAACATAAAAAAATCTCCGAGCACTATGTAATGCAACGGAGATTTTATGTTTTTCGAACAATGAGGCGCAGCAGAATGCACGAATAACGCTCTTTTTATAGATGTCGGAGAAGTGGGCCGTGGTCGCTATTGCTGATAATGCCCTCTTTGCGCAGCTGCTTAGCTAAATGGCTAACGCATGACACCTCGGCACCTTTGCTGTTGGCATCGGCACTGCAGGCTTGAACCTTGTCCGAGATTGAGCAGCCGGCACTATCCACACTATTCGTAACGCCAGTGTCATTCGCGCCAACGACTACGGTGGTGCTGAGGTCGGAAGCTGGGCAGGCGTCGACATCGTCCAGGATGCCGTCGGCGTCACTATCCTGCGTCAGATAATTAATTTCTGTAACTGAGCCGCTTATATAGAGAGCGTCATCACCCACGGCTGTTTCCACGCTCGAAAACAAGGTTGCGTTCACGTACCTCGGGGAGCTTACGAAGCGTGGAAACTCAGCCGTCGATTCAAACAAACTTTGATTTGGCCCACGTAAATTCAAATTGAGCTGGCTATTAAACTGATCTTGGCTAACGCCGGTTAGCGTCCAGCTGGCGTAGTTTGCCATGCGGCCAAAATCAAAATATAAGGTATTCGTTGGCTGGGTTAACTCGGCAACTTTAAGCGGCTGACGTACGGCAATTTCGTTACCTTCTGCGTCAAATAAAGTAACTTTCACCTGGCTTAATGCATCCGTGTACTGACGCCAGCTGCTTGCACTGTACATGAGTGGCATGCTTGGCTGTTGGGTGATTTCGAGCAGGTAGTGTCCAGTTGTATACTGCTCAACGCCGGCTGGCGTAAAGCTATAGCCGTAGCTGATTTGGCCACGAACTTCTACAGTTTCGGCATGCGCAGGTGGCACGCTCATCACAGTCAGGGCGGTGGTCAGGGTCAATGCTGATAGTGACTTTATTAGTGTTATTTTCATGCCTTGCATCCTCGAATGTAAACGACGATATATGATCATTGACGTATACGGATGTTATAGCAACGAGAATTGGGGCTGTCTATGCACTTTGCAAAGTTAAATAAATGCAAAGGCGTTGTTCGTTATTCGTGCGCTTCGCTGTTCGTGCGCGCTACGCGCTGTTCGTTAAATAAAAAATCTCCGTGCACAGAGTGCAACGGAGATTTCATGGAAGTCGAACAATGAGGCGCAGCCGAATGGACGAACAGCGAAGCGCACGAAACACGAACTACGCTGTTCGTCTTTTAAAGCTTTTGCTCTAACTCAGGCAGTACATCGAACAAATCAGCAACTAAGCCGTAATCAGCAACCTGGAAAATCGGTGCTTCTTCGTCTTTGTTGATGGCAACGATGACTTTTGAGTCTTTCATGCCTGCCAAGTGTTGGATGGCGCCGCTGATACCGACTGCAATGTACAGTTCAGGTGCGACGATTTTGCCGGTTTGACCAACCTGCATATCGTTCGGCACAAAGCCGGCATCAACTGCAGCGCGAGACGCGCCTACTGCTGCGCCAAGCTTGTCGGCAACTTTTTCCAATAAGTGGAAGTTTTCGCCGTTTTGCATGCCACGGCCACCTGAGATAACCACGCTTGCTGCGGTAAGATCTGGGCGTTCTGATTTCGCCAGTTCTTCGCCAACAAATTCAGATTTGTCGTTGTTAACCACGTTATCTAAAGCTTCAACGCTGGCGTTGCCGCCTTCTGCGCTGACTGCATCAAATGCAGTTGCACGTACGGTAATAACTTTGATTGTGTCTTCTGATTGCACGGTCGCGATTGCGTTACCTGCATAAATAGGACGCTTAAAGGTATCGGCGCTTTCAACCGCAATGATGTCTGAAATTTGCGCAACATCAAGCAATGCAGCAACACGCGGCATAAAGTTTTTACCGGTGGTGGTTGCTGGTGCCAAGATGTGACCGTAGTCTTTGCCTAAATCGGCAACCAACTGGCCAAGGTTCTCGGCTAAGAAATGGCCATAAGCAGCATTGTCGGCGAGCAGTACTTTGCTTACGCCTTCAGCTTTTGCGGCTTCGTCAGCCACTGCTTGGCAGCCTTCACCGGCAACTAACAGATGAATGTCACCACCAATTTGCTTCGCCGCAGCTAAGGTTTTTAGCGTGGCTGGATTTAGGGTTGCGTTGTCATGTTCGGCAATAACGAGAATGCTCATATCACTTTTGCCTCATTCTTAAGTTTTTCGACCAATTCTGCGACATCTGCTACTTTCACACCGGCGCTGCGTTCTGCAGGTGCTTCAACTTTGAGTAGCTTAACCGTACGCGCCACGCTCACACCCAATTCATCGGGGGTGGTTACATCAAGCGGCTTTTTCTTCGCTTTCATGATATTTGGCAACGACGCATAACGTGGTTCGTTCAAGCGTAAGTCGGTGGTTACGATTGCTGGCAACTGCAACTTTACAGTTTGCAAACCGCCGTCCACTTCGCGGGTTACGTTTACGCTGCCGTCGGCAACATCAACTTTCGATGCGAAGGTGCCTTGTGGCATGCCGGTTAGCGCGCCCAGCATTTGGCCGGTTTGGTTGTTGTCTGAATCAATTGCTTGTTTGCCCAAGATAACCAGCTGAGGCTGTTCTTTTTCAACCACACCTTTTAGCAGTTTAGCCACGGCCAATGAATCAGGTAACTCATCGGTTTCAACCTGAATGGCACGGTCTGCGCCCAAGGCTAAAGCAGTACGCAATTGCTCTTGCACGGCTTTCGGGCCAATGCTCACAACCACCACTTCGTCAGCGATGCCTTTTTCTTTTAGTCGTACTGCTTCCTCTACCGCGATTTCACAGAACGGATTCAGGGCCATTTTCACGTTGGCCAGATCAACGTCTGAATTGTCCGCTTTTACGCGAACTTTCACGTTGTAATCAATGACGCGTTTGACCGCCACTAATACTTTCATGTTGTGGTTCCTGTTGTTTGAGGTTCGGTTCAAAGTAAACTGAGACTGCGCAAGATTAACATTTTTCGCAGCAAAAATGGTACTCTTACGGCCGTTTTTGTTGACCAGTGTGAATAATTAAGGAATTTCATGGGTGGTTTCATGTACGGCGTGATGGCTGAAACGGATCTAGCGGCAATGCGCCAGCAATTAGGTAGCCGTGAAAATCGGATGCGCTATCTGGTGCAACTCGCCAAGGCTGCACAGGTACCTGCTGATTTTCGCACCGCCGAGCACGAAGTATTTGGCTGTGAAGCGCGCGTTTGGGTGCAAGCCGATTGGCAAGATGATCAGTTGGCGTTAACCGTTGATAGTGAGTCGCGGGTGGTGCTGGGATTGCTGATGGTGATTCGGCAGGCGTTGCAGGGTGCGCGGCGCGATCAAGTCAGCGCGTACTCCCTTGATGAACATTTTGACGCGCTCGGCCTTTCCGACTTTGTTACCTCGTCTCGCCGCAATGGCTTAAGCAACGTCATCAAAAAACTACAAGAATAAGTTAGCTATCGTGTGGGTATCTAATAAGTGAGTTTATATTGCGCTTAAAATTCAGACTTCTCCATCGACCAATTTTTGCCTGTCAGTGTTAGCATCAAATACAATTGAATCACCGAACTGGTTTACTATTTGTAAACCTTAGGCACCCCTGCTATAGTTTACTAAAAGTGAACCAAGATAATGCACGTGATATCACGAAAACCTTTTGCTGATGCTGCACGGGAGTTTCCGAGTAAGGCGACAAGTATCGATTTTGTTTATCGCATACTAAGCCGAACCTCGTTCAGGACACCGGATCATCTCAAGCAAGTATTTGCGAGTTTAGATAACTTTAAATATCGCGATAAATGGTGGGTTATTAATATTGGTGGAAATCAACTGCGTCTCATTGCTTTTATTGATTTTGAGCATCAAAAGGTTTTCGTAAAATATATTTGTGATCATAAGCGGTATGACGCTCTGTGCGAATATTACCGTAAGACACTACATAGCTAGTACTTCAAGTGAGCGGGGGCACCATGCACACACAGCAGCAAGAGTTACTTAATGCATTGAACAGTGCGTTTCCGTTAGCTCGTGAAATTCAAACCGTAAAGCAGCACGAGCAAGCCTTAGCACAGCTTGAGGTTTTGTTAGAGGACTACGATACCAATTGCATTATTATTGAGGCGCTTGCCGCTGCGATTGAACGTTACGAATCCCAAGCTAACGAATTCCAACCCTTCAATCGCCGTCAAAAAAGCTTAGATTCAGCTGTCGAGATGTTTCGGTTGCTAATGGAGCAACATGGTTTAAATACCACCGATTTTGAAGCGGAAATTGGTAAAAAAAGTCTCGTGTCTCAAATTTTAAACGGACACAAGCAACTCACAAGACGGCACATTGAGAATTTGGCGAATCGATTCGGTGTCTCGCCGGGGGTATTTTTTTAACGTTATAGTTTTTTGAGTAATAACGCGACAGCGTGCATGGCGAAGGTGGCGGTGACTGGCATGGCCGCACCGAAGCCTGTGGCACAGTCCATGCGCATGCTACCGGCACCAGGCTTGGCGTGGTTCCATTCGCCGTCGGCGGTTGGATAACGCAATTGCTCGGTGGAATACACTGCCGCTACACCGAAGTTACGCTTAGGGTTCTTCGAAAAATTGTAGTCGCGCCGCAACAGGTAACGCACTTTCGCCAGTAACGGGTCTTGAGTGGCTTTGGCTAAATCACCTGAGGTGACTTGGCTTGGATCAACCTGCCCGCCGGCGCCGCCACACGTAACCAAAGGCAACTTACGCCGCTTACACCACGCAATTAACGCAGCTTTCACGGTGACACTGTCAATGGCGTCCAGCACTGCAGTGACAGGCTCACCAAGGCATTGCTCAAGGTTATCTGCGGTGAGAAAGTCATCGATAACGCGCACCTGGCAATCCGGATTAATATCGCGCACCCGTGCAGCAAGTACCTCAGTTTTCAGTTGGCCAACGGTACTCGTTAGCGCTGGCAGTTGACGATTTATGTTGGTGACGCACACGTCATCAAGGTCAATCAGTGTCAGCGCACCAACCCCTGAACGGGCCAGTGCTTCAACTGCCCACGAGCCAACACCACCGAGGCCAATTACAGCTACGTGGTGATGTTGAAAACGCGCCGCAGCCGTTTGGCCGTAGACGCGTTCGATGCCAGAAAATCGTTGTTTTGTCATAGCGGCGGATTTTATCACGGGTTATAGATCAAGGCGAAGGTTACCCTGTATTTCAGTGATCAAAACCTCAGGCACATGATGGTCGCGCGCAAGTTGCGGCCATTGCGCGACAGCATCGATGGTTTGTTCGACAATTGCGTCTATCTTTTTGCGAGTGAACAAGGGGCTAACTTTTTCCAGGCTGTAAAAGTCATCACGGCTGAAGTTTTCGCGCTTACCATTCAATTGCATCCAGTGTTGGTTCACCCATTTGCTGTCAGGCTTGTAGCTGTAAGCCAAATCATACGCGGGTGCTAACTGCCAACGCCCTTGCTCGAGCAAGAACGCAAAGTTCTTGGCATGGTCATCATGATTACGAGCCACCACGTTAAAAACCATCCGCCGAAATAGCTGTTCTGCCTCTACCGCCGATAACTTCAATTGCCTTGCGGTTGCAAACAGCTCGGCGTAGGAAAAGCTACCAGGCCGTTTATAATCAACGTGCGCCAGCCCATTCAATGTCTGCACGTGAAGCTTTTCATTGTGACGGCGATCAAATCGCTGCGTAAGAAAATGCCTGCGGTTGCCTTCATCCAATAAATGGCACGGCGTCATGTCTATCTCACACTGCTGCGCCATCAGGTAATACACATATTCCATAGCGCCATAACCTTGCGGATCGCCAAAGGTTTCGTGGGCGGTGCTGCGCTCACTCACGCCATCAAATTTCATTAGATAATGGGTAAAGCCTTCTGGCGCATCGGTTTGGCCCGAGCATACCTGACTGAAGTCAGAATTAAATGCCAGTACTGCCTTCGGGCGTGCACCACCGGCACTCATACCCACTGACAATAGTGCCAGCATGGCTTCACGGTCAGCTTGCCCGGGCGCTGTGAGTTCCACATGAAATTTTGCCCGCTTATTCAGCACCTCTTGGGCTATCTCAATAAGCTGGGCAATTTCAACTTGCTGCGACGCTTCGAAGCCTCGCATACGCGTGGCCGGGCGGTATTCCAGCGCGCCCATGCCGCGTTTACCTGTATATTGCAGCCGTTGTAACGGCGAGATGTCGGTGGGCTGTTTACCTTGGCTGGCCACCCACGCATTCAACACGGCATTGCCGAAATCGTCCGGCAAGGAATCCGCAACCAGCCCGGGCAGCCCATGAAATGTTTCAAAATTCAGTTCTGGAAAATTGTAGATGCGTTTGCGCAGCGGCATTTTTAAGGGCGCCAGCTCAATGCCGGTATGCAAGAATGCCGGTGTGTATTCGAACGCGCCAAGCCCCTGCTCTGTGTCAAAGCTGAGTGCGCCTACTTCGTGTTCGTGATACCAGACACTGACAACTTCCATTACCATACGGATGGCTCCTCACTCTTGTCATCACCCTGCCCCCGGCCGCCGCTTGCACGTACGCGCTGTTTGCCTTGCAGCTTGCGCAGTTGCAACGGTGAAATGGGCTGTGGCGGCAGAAAATTCTTCAGCTGGTCGGTTAAATCGAGCGCAACCAACAGCGCGATGAAATTCTCGAGCTGCGCCTGCCCTTTTTCGGCATTCAATACAATTTTACGCGACACGCCTGCGCGCTTGGCGAGTTCTGCCTGCGTGATATTGGCGTTGAGTCGAGCCTGCTTGAGCCGATCGCCGAGTTCTTCGGCCCATGCGGCGGGGGAAAGTGGGTTCATTGATTCGTTACTCGTTATTCGTTATTCGTTATTCGTTATTCGTTATTCGTTATTCGTGGTTCGTGCGCTGCGCTGTTCGTACGCTTCGCTGTTCGGTAAACACAAACCATAAAAACAAATAAAGTTACGTTATAGGCACTTTATACCCAAAATACACATCTACTGTGCCATAAAAAGGATATTAGAAAGGATAGAACACAATCAAGAAAAGTCAAACAAATAACCACAAAGTCCAAATTTAAGCACTTAATAACTAAAACACCAAACAAAGTACCAATATTAGCACTTTAAACAACCCATCTTACAGCGCTCCAATAACCAATAACGACTAACGATTAACGAACAGCGAAGCGCACGAAAAGCGAAGCGCACGAATAACGCTCGTCAAACACTAAACGGATACGCAATCGCCGGATGATGCTCATACCCATGCACCGCAAAGTCATCCATCGTCACCCAGGTTTCCAGGTCTTCCAGCGACTTGATGTCTGGATTGATTTCTAATTTTGGTGCGGCGAATGGCTCGCGCTTAAGCTGCACGTCGCGCATCAGTTCAAGTTGGTCTTCGTAGATATGGGCGTTCACGATTTTGTGATAAGCCACGCCAGCTTTGTGGCCGGTAATTTGAGCCATCAGCGCTAAGAAGGTGAATACTTGCACTTGATTGAAGTTAAGGCCCAACGGCACGTCGCATGAACGTTGATAGCTGGTTAAATAGAGCGTGTCGCCAAGTAGCGAGAAGTTGTGGGTGTGCATGCAGGGGCGCAAGCAGCCCATGTGGAATTCACCCGGGTTATAGAAGCTGATAATTTCGCCGCGATCGTCGATACCCTTTGTAAGGTTATCAACCACCTTGCGTAATTGGTCGATTGTGCCGCCGTCTGGCTTAGCCCATGCACGGCCTTGCACGCCATACACACGCCCCATGTCGTCTTCACCTTTGCGATGCGGGTTCGCTAGCCAGGCTTCATTGAGATTGGCGTTGGCATTCCAGGTGGGTGTGCCTATTTTACGGAAATCTGCGGCGCTGGAGTAACCACGAATGTAACCGATTAATTCGGCGATTGCGGCTTTCCAATAGCTTTTACGGGTGGTGATAAGCGGAAATTCATTGCGGTCAACGCGATAGTCTAAATCTGCATTGATAACCGTAAGGCAACGTTTACCGGTACGCTCGTTTTCAATCCAAACGCCCTCGTCCACAATCCGTTGGCATAAATCTAAATACTGTCTCACGCTCGGCTCCCACACTTATATGCAAATACCATTAACAACGCACCAATCACCACCATAGGTGCAGATAGCCACTGCCCCATTGACCAGCCAAAGGCTAGCAACCCAAGATGCGCATCGGGCTCACGGGCGTATTCAACCACAAACCGTGCTAAGCCGTAGCCGATTAAGAACAAGCCACCAATGGCCCCTACTGGGCGTGGCTTGCGGCTGTAAAGCGCCAAAATAGCAAACAGCAAAAAGCCTTCAAGTAAGGCCTGATAAAGCTGCGATGGATGGCGCGGGAAGGGTCCGGCTGCTGGAAATATCATGGCCCACGGCACATCCGTAACACGGCCCCATAATTCGCCGTTGATAAAGTTGCCAATACGGCCAGCGCCTAACCCAACCGGCACCAACGGGGCGATAAAGTCACCCACGGCAAGTAACGACTGTTTCGTTTTGGCCGCAAATATCCACAATACGCTAATCACGCCGAGCATGCCGCCATGAAAGGACATGCCGCCGCTGGTGATATCAAAGAGGTACAACGGGTTTTGCACAAAGTGGTCAAACTGGTAAAAAATTACATAACCAACGCGGCCGCCAACAATCACGCCCATGAATCCCCAGAACAGCAGATCGCTGAAGCGCTTTTCGGTCCAACCTTGCGCGGCGTGATGCGGTTGCTGGCACTGACGGTTTCCCCACCACCATGCAAACAGAAAGCCGACAAGATACATCAAGCCATACCAACGCAAATCAAATGGCCCGATACTAACGATAATGGGATCAATATTGGGGTGCACCAGGTAGTCTGATTGCTTGAACGCTGATTGCATGAATTATCCTATAACCAATTTGAGTGAAATGATGACTAAAAATATTGCGAAGCCGCGCTGTAAATGTTTTACCGGTATACGTTGGGTCAGGCTCGCACCTAATGGTGCGCAGAGCATTGAGGCTATGGAGATAGCCAACCAGGCCTGCACATGTACATAGCCAAATAAGCCGTCAGCGCCTTCCAGCTGCTGGCCAAGCACCACAAACGCGATAACGGCGCTTAGACCAATGCTTAAACTACCCACCGAGGATACCGCAATCGCTTGGCGGATAGGAACTCTTAAGCGTTGCAGCAACGGCACCGTTAACGAGCCGCCGCCAATACCTACTAATGCTGAAAGCGTGCCCATACCGGCACTAATTAAAGCCATCAGGCGTTTCGACACGTCAGTGAGGGGCTCACCACCGCGTTGTGGCACCAACATGCGCAGCGACAGCAGCATGAGCACCACTGCGAAAATGCGCTGTAACCAGTCAGGGTGAAGCAACGTGGCCAGCCAAGCGCCACATACGGCACCAACCATCAACCCTGGAATAAGCCGACGTACCCAGAAGAAACTGACCTGACCGTGTTTCAAATGCGAGCGCGCCGAACTTAAAGTGGTCATCACAATGGTGGCCAGTGAAGTCGCAACCGCCATCTGCACGACTAAATCAGGGGCAACACCCAACAACGGCAACAAGTAAATCAACAAGGGAACAATTACCAGGCCGCCGCCAATGCCGAGCATACCTGCTAACAGGCCTGCCACCATGCCTCCGGCTAAACACCACAACCAGCCTGCTAAGAGCACGTGTTCTCCTTAACCACCTGCACGAACGAAGCCACCTAAACCGGCGTTTTCGAGTGCCATGATAACTTGCTGCTTCACTTCGTAGGGCGAACGCGCCGCGAGTGAACGTTGCAACACCTCGGTTAAATCATCGGCCGCAATGTGGCGGATGATCCATCGAATACGATCTATATTGTAGCTGTTCATGCTGAGGTTTCGGTAGCCCATGGCGAGCAGTAACAACGCACCGCCCGGCTCACCTGCTAACTCACCGCACACGGATACTGGCTTATTCAGCGCATCGCAGCGATCGATAATTTGCTTCAGCGCATGCAACACGGCGGGATGAAACGCATCGTATAAACTGGCGACCCGCGAATTGTTGCGATCCACCGCCAGCATATATTGGGTTAAGTCGTTGGTACCGACCGAAAAGAAATCGATTTTATCGGCGACGCAATGCAGCTGATAGATCATCGCCGGCACTTCTATCATGACACCAATTTGTGGTTCAAATAATTGTTCATCGACACTGCATGCAAGCTCTTCAGCCACTTCATGATAAGCCTGATGAATCATTCGTACCGACTCATCAACTTCTTCCGCACTGGTTATCATCGGTAACAAAATACGCAAATTATTACGCCCCACGGAGGCGCGCAGCATAGCCCGAATTTGCATTAAAAAGATTTCTGGATGGTCCAGTGTCATGCGAATGCCGCGCCAGCCCAAAAACGGGTTTTCCTCGTCCATGGGTAGATACGGCAGTGGCTTGTCGCCGCCAACATCAAGCGTACGCATTACCACAGGCGCACCACGAAATTGCTCTAATACCTGACTGTAAAGCTCTTCTTGTTCGTCTTCAGTTGGCAGCCGCTCGCGCATCATAAACGGGATTTCAGTGCGGTACAGCCCGACCCCGTGTACATTCAAATCGTTGAGCCAATCGCGTTCGGTGTTTAAGCCGACATTCAAATTCAGCTGCACGCGCACGCCATCGGTTGTTTCGGCCGGTAAGTCACGCGCTTGCATAACTTTTTGGCGCAGAGCTAATTCTTCTTCGGCCAGTTGGCTGTATTCATTTTCAACTTGAATGGGCGGGTTGACGAACACGTCGCCGTTGTAACCATCAACAATCAGGGTTTCACCACTGACTTCATTGAGCTGAATGTTGTCCACACCCAATACTGCCGGAATGCCCATACTGCGCGCCATAATGGCTGCATGTGAGTTGGCTGAGCCGCGTAGCGACACCATGCCAATAATTTCGGCTTGGGGCAGTTCAGCCAGCATGGTGGCAGTGACTTCGTCGGCCACCAAAATGCATTGTGCCGGCGGGTTTAAGTTGCGCACTTCGCGGTTTTGCAGGTGCGCGAGTATGCGATTGCCTAGGTCACGAACATCACTTGCACGCTCGCGGATGTATTCGTCATCAAGGTTTTCAAATTGATTCACCAGTTGCTCAACCACCAGCTTTAACGCGGTTTGTGCGCGCCAGCCATCATTAATGGTTTGCTCCACTTCTTGCCCCAAGCTGGCTGAGTCCATCATGGCGTGGTACACGTCAAAAATTGCCAGCGTTTCGTCGGCCACATGGCCCTTCATGCTGTCGCTAATGGTTAATAATTCTTGGCGGGTACGTGCAACGGCGGCGCGAAATGCACGAATTTCGTGCTCCGGCATGTTGCTGCGTTTCGGGGTAACCTCGCTTAACCGTGCGGGCGGCTTGACCACAAATGCTTCGCCGATAGCTACGCCGGGCGCGGCGGGTATACCTTTGATGGTTTGCAGCCAAGGTGACTGTTTGGCGGTGCGTAAAAAGCCTTTCGCTTCTGCATGCGCAATAACCACCGCCAACTGTGCAGCCAAAGTGACCACAAAAGCTTCTTCGTCACGGGTAAACGCGCGGGCTTGTTCTTGTTGCACAGCAAGTACGCCGAGCACCCTTCGCCGATGGATAACTGGGGCGGCCAACATGGCTTTATAACGGTCTTCGACCACGTGTTCGAGTTTTAAGAATGCAGGGTGATCGGAAGCATTGGCAATATTTAGGGGCTCTTCGCGGCTAGCAGCCAGGCTGATAACCCCTTCACCAAAAGGCACATGGATGGGTTCATTGGAACGAATTTCGAGGCCATCGGTAGCTGCCAAGGCGAACATTTGCTGCTCGTGGTCGGCTAAATAAACAGTGCAGGAATCTGTTTTTAAGGCCTCTTTTACTTGACGCACCATGGTTTGCAGCGCCAGTTCAAAATCTGGCGCTTGGTTCACCGCTTCCACAATGCGTTGCAGTATTCGGAGCATAGCCTGCCTTTAGTTTTTCTTACTCAACCTTTCTTACTTAACTACTCAAGAACGGCGGCGGCGTGGGGGTCTTTGTCGGCGTTGAAACGGGGCCATAATGACCGACGAGAACTCTTTCAACACACGACGGTATACTTCCCGTTTAAACGACACAACTTGTCGCACCGGGTACCAGAAACTGACCCAACGCCAGTCATCAAACTCGGGATGCGACGACTGCATCACGTTCACATCTTTCTCATCACATTTTAACCGCAGCAAAAACCATTTCTGCTTCTGACCAATACAGGTTGGCCGTTGTTCGCGTCGCACTAAACGTTTTGGTAACCGATAACGGAACCAGTTTCGGCTAGTGTAGATAAGTTCAACTTGTTCGGGTTTTAGCCCTACCTCTTCCCAGAGTTCACGGAACATAGCTTGTTCAGGTGTTTCACCGTCATCTATTCCACCTTGTGGAAATTGCCAGCTATGTTGTCCGAATCGACGCGCCCAAAAGACTTGTCCCTGCTCGTTGCAGATAATAATTCCCACATTGGCGCGAAATCCTTCTGCGTCTATCACGCGAGCGCCCTCATAAATTCGACATATTGCTTGGATTTTTCCATAATCGCGGCATGAATGAAAGGATTAATCCGTTTAGACGAGGTAATTGTGCAGCTTAAGCAGCTCTTTGAAAACGCTAGCGCCCTAGCCGGTATGAGCTTTGCCGAATTAGCGGCGCACCAAGGTATGTCGGTACCCAATGACTTGCGCCGCAACAAAGGTTGGGTGGGCCAGCTGCTGGAAAGCGCTTTAGGTGCAAGTGCAGGTTCGCAAGCGTTACAAGATTTCCCTGAACTTGGCGTGGAGCTGAAAACGATTCCGTTGGATGCCGCTGGCAAACCACTGGAAACTACCTTTGTGTGCACTACACCGCTGATTAATATTCACAATTTAACCTGGGAAACCAGCAATGTGCGCAACAAGCTGCAGTGTGTGTTGTGGATACCCATTGATGGCCGCCGGGAAATTCCGCTGGCAGAGCGCACCATTGGCACCGCGTTTCTGTGGCAGCCCAGCGCCGAACAAGAAGCGCAGTTACGCGCAGACTGGCAAGAGCACATGGATAAAATTGCACTCGGTGAGATTGACTCAATTAGCGCGCATCAAGGTGAGGTTTTACAACTGCGCCCGAAGGCGGCTAACAGTCGGGTACTAACCGAAGCCATTGGCGCAGATGGGAAAATCATTAAAACCTTGCCACGTGGTTTTTATTTGAAGACCCAATTCACCTGGCAAATCATTTGCTCCACCTTTGGGCTCGAAACGGCGCCAGCAACCCATGACTGATACCCACGAGCGCGAAGTACTGATAAGCCCACACACCCGCGCCAACGGCGTTGGTTTTAGCGCCCTTGGCGTTGTTATTTTTGCGGTGACCATGTTTATGTGGCTGGTAGAGGCGCCAATACCTCAGGCCGCATTCGGATTGCTCTATATCGCCAGCGCGGTGTTAATATTTTTGGGCAGCGCGAAGGTGTTTGAACCCGCGGTAAGTATAAAAATTACGCCAGCCACAATTTCCTACCTACATGGACGTGGCAACTGGCACATTACGTGGGAAAATATCGTGCGTTTTGATATTCCGCGCACCCACCGCGGCTTAGATATTGAAGAACTGCCCTATATCGGCTTTCGATTACATGACATTGAGCCAGTATTACATGCTATAACACCGCGTCTTGCGGTATATTTATTAAGTGAGCAACGCCACCTGCTGGTGGTTGCTTTACGGCACGAACGCCCGGAACTGAAAGATTACTCCACGTACTTCGAGGTTCCAGATCGCTATAAAGCTGTCTCGGGAAAAGAATACCGAGGTGTACAAGCGATGTTCGCGGTACGATGCCAACACTTTCGCGACATATTAGGTTATGATCTATTCATTCCTGCGGGGGCACTTGATCGCCCAGCAGTTGAGTTCTTGCGCTTCTTGCAGCAATTGCAACAGACAAGAACCTTAACGAATAACGAATAACGAATAACGAATAACGAATAACGAGGATTTTAACATGCAGACATTAGGTTGGCGCGAATGGGGGTCATTACCTGATCTTGGTATTAATGCCCTTAAAATGAAAGTAGACACCGGCGCCCGCACCTCGTGTTTGCATGCATTTAAGCTGGAACCCTTTGAAAAAAACGGCGAGAATTGGCTGCGTATTTGGCTACACCCAGAACAACATAGTGATCGGGAACTCGTCTGTGAATCTAAAATTCACGACCAACGTGAAGTAACCGACTCCGGTGGCCATACCGAGCTTCGGTACGTTATTCTGTCGACATTAACTATTGGCGATTTTTCGCAACCTGTAGAGCTCACGCTTACTAATCGCGACACCATGAAGTTTCGTATGTTACTCGGCCGCCAAGCAATGCGCGGACATTTTATTGTCGACCCTGATAAGTCTTATCTATTCGGCCAGCCAGGAGCTAATGCATGAGAATTGCAATTTTATCGCGTAACCCACGCCTCTATTCAACCCGTCGCTTAGTCGAAGCTGGTGAAGCTCGCGGCCATACCGTGGATGTTCTGGACCCGCTGCGCTGCTACATGAATATTAATGCGCGCGAGTCGTCCATTCATATGAAGGGTAAAGACTTGCCGCCGTACGATGCGATTATTCCACGCATCGGCGCATCAATTACGTTTTTCGGAACGGCCGTATTGCGTCAGTTTGAAATGATTGGCACCTACCCGCTGAATGAATCAGTGGCAATTTCACGCAGCCGCGACAAATTGCGCTCCCTGCAGCTGTTAAGCCGTAAAGGCATTGGCCTGCCAACCACAGGTTTCGCCAGCCAGCCGCAGGACATTCCCGACTTGATTGATATGGTTGGCGGTGCCCCGTTAGTGATTAAGTTACTCGAAGGCACCCAAGGCATAGGCGTGGTACTTGCTGAAACGCGCCAAGCAGCAGAAAGTGTTATCGAAGCCTTTATGGGCTTGGAATCGCACATCATGGTGCAGGAATACATAAAAGAAGCTGGCGGTGCAGACATCCGCTGCTTTGTGATTGGCGATAAAGTTATTGCCGCCATGAAGCGCCAGGCTAAAGCCGGTGAGTTTCGCTCCAACTTGCATCGCGGCGGCTCAGCCAGCTTGGTTAAATTGACCCCTGCCGAGCGCGCAACCGCTGTAAAAGCGGCGAAAACGATGGGATTAAACGTGGCCGGTGTCGATATTTTACGCTCCAATCATGGCCCATTGGTGATGGAAGTTAACTCTTCCCCAGGCCTTGAAGGCATTGAAGGCGCAACCAATAAAGACGTGGCTGATCAAATCATCAGTTTCATTGAGAAAACCGCAAAAGCGCATAAAACCCGCACCAAAGGTAAAGGCTAAGACGATAAAAGCCATGAAGCAAAAAGCATTTCACTTAGCCAACCAGCGCATCATGCCGGGTTCGCGCCATAGCGTTAAAATTCCGGCGGCGCGACTTTATAACGATACGCCCATGGATTTACACGCTGAGGTTTTCCATGGTGTGAAACCAGGGCCGACCCTGTTGGTATGCGCAGCCATTCACGGCGATGAATTAAACGGTATCGAAGTATGCCGACGCCTAATGGGCGAGCTGGACCCACTGCAATTAAGCGGCACGGTGATTATTGTGCCTGTCGTTAACGTGTTTGGATTTATCCAGCAGTCCCGTTATTTGCCTGACCGCCGCGATTTGAATCGCTGCTTCCCTGGCTCTGAACGCGGTGCATTGGGTAGCCGTTTAGCTTACCTGTTTAGCGAAACTTTGGTACAAAACGCAACCCACATTATTGATTTGCATACTGGCGCCATTCACCGTAGCAATCTGCCACAAATTCGCGTCGACACCGACAACGGCGAAGCGCTTAAGATGGCTGAGTCGTTCGGTACGCCAGTAATTTTGCACAGCAAAGAACGCGATGGCTCATTGCGTTCTCTGGCAACTGAATTAGGTATTCCGCTGATTTTGTATGAGGCCGGTGAAGCGTTGCGGTTTGACTATGCCGCAATAAAAGCCGGTGTTATTGGCGTGCAAAATGTAATGAAAAGCCTAAAAATGATGAAAGGCCGCCGTAGCCGCAAAAAAGTTAAACCTGTGGTGGCGCATCGCAGCGGCTGGATTCGTAATGAATACGACGGCCTGGTGGTGCCCAAGGTTGAACTGGGGCAAACCATCAACAAAGGGCAAGTGGTTGCGCAAACCGTGAACCCGCATGGCGATGATTTACATGCGATTAAAAGCCCTTATCATGGCATTGTGATTGGTATTAGTAATATTCCAGTCGCCAATGAAGGCGAGGCTTTATTCAATGTGGCGCAGTTTGACGGCGAACAAATTGGCGACGCCAGCGAAAATGTTGATGTATTCGCTGAAACTTATGATCAAAAAACGATATAACTGACGATTTAAACGGAACAAAAATTTGAAGCATTTAAGCCCACCATCTCAACTTGTTTTACGCCATCAAGAGCGTTTCGATGACGTGCCACTACTCGTGGTTAATGCGCCTGAAGCAGAAGTGGCCGAGGCACTGCCAGTGGTCAGCTGCTGGCAGTGGCACGCAGGGTTTGCCGTGCGCTGGAAACAACAAGCACCGGATATAGCGCACCATTTTGGTGCAAGTGCGCCAGCCGCCGCAGGCGCTCAGGCCGCGCTGGTGTGGTTACCGAAAGAAAAACAACTCACTTGGTATGTACTCGATGCACTGCGCAGCGTTTTGCCGCAAGATGCAACCATCTGGTTAGTGGGTGAGAACCGTGGCGGCATTAAAAGCATTCATAAGCAATTTCCAGAAACCGTTACCGCGGCACAAAAAATGGCGGTGGGAAATCACTCGCTATTAATACGTACCACAATTGCCGAATGTGCTACTGAATTTAGCGTCGACGAACACTTTGCCTATGTCGACTTACCACAACCTGAGCAAGCAGAACCCCTGCATCTTGCCAGCTTACCGGGTGTATTTGCGTTTCCGAGTATTGATACCGGCAGTGAAATTTTATTACAGCACCTGCCCCACTGGCAGAAGGGCCGCCTGCTTGATTTTGCTTGTGGTCATGGTGTGCTTGGTGCATGGCTAAACCGCCAAGCACCTGAGCTGGAGGTTACCTACCTTGATGTCAGCGCCCTTGCGTTAAAAGCCGCCGAAAAAACTCTGGAATTAAATGGCTTAAAAGGCTCGTGCATTGCCAGTGAAGGCCTTCAAGACAACCTGGGACAGTTCGATTATGTGGTGAGCCATCCACCCTTTCATACCGGCTTAGCAACCGACTACGAAATCGGCAAGCAGTTTTTACGCGGCATCCGCAGTCATTTACGCGTAAAAGGCGAGCTGTGGTTAGTTGCAAATCGTTTTCTGCCATGGCCAGAGCTTATTGAGCACGCATTTGGCCATTGCATTCGAGTTGCACAAGACAACAAATTCGCGGTATATCTTGCGAAACGGGATAGATAACGAGACCGATAGAGCAACCCAATGAACTTAAAAGTCAGTTCCATTAAACGCAGTGTCACCAGTCTGGTAATTTTAATTACCACAATATCGGTGACGCTGGCCTGCTTGGTACTGAGTTACAACTTCATTGCGGACACGCACCACCGTCTGTTGCGGCAGTCTGAGCAGGTCAGTCGATTTATTGCCGAGAATGCCACCTCATACATGGTATACAACCAAGCCGAAGCGGCCGAACGCTGGTTGCAATCATTACGGCATTCTCCGCTGATTCAGCATGTTCACTTATATCGCTATGATCCGAATACCGAGGCCCTTGGTTTCTTTGCCAGTTATTATGCTGAACGCGAAGCACCTATTCCGGTTCGTTTCGACCGCGTGAAGAATATTACTGAGGCACGTTTCTCGACCAATTATGTGGAAAGTGCCGTGCCACTGTATGTGCAAAACACCTTGCAAGGCTACGTGTATTTGCGCACCTCACGCGCCGCGCTTGATGAGGCCAAGTGGTATGCCGCCGCTATTAGTGGCGTGATTATTACAGCAAGTTTTATTTTGAGCTGGTTGATGTCGTTGTGGTTACGTCGGGTGATCACGCAACCACTGGATGAAATGGTTGAGAGCATTCAGCAAATTGCGCGCGATAAAAATTACGACCGCACCCTGCATGAATTTGAGCTGCAAGAGCTCGACCGTGTTGCGGATGCCTTTAATGCGCTTCTGAGCCGTATTCAGCAACACATTCGCCGACAAGAGCAAGCCGAACGTGAAGCCAGTGAATTAAATGCGGAGCTGGAGCTGCAGGTAAAACAGCGTACGCAAAAACTGTATGAGTCGAACCAAGAGTTGCACCAAGCTTTAGAAACTGCGCACCAATATCAAAGTGAGCTGGTGCAAGCCGAGAAGATGTCCAGCTTGGCGAAACTGGTGTCGGGTGTTGCGCATGAGGTTAATACACCGGTAGGTTTAGCCGTAACCTCTACCTCAATTTTGCAGGACAACCTGCAACTACTGAAACAAAAGTTTGCGGATAAAAAGCTTACCAGCCAAGAGTTTCAACGCTATATGTCTGGGTTTGAAGAGAACCTTGCGCTGATAAGCCGAAACATCAAACGCACCGCCGACCTCATCAGTAATTTCAGTAAATTATCGATGGACCAGTTCAGCGACGATGACCGCTCGTTGCACTTGATCAAATTCTGGGATGAGATTGCACAAAGTTTGTACAATCGTCACCCTGAACTGACATCCGTTGCGTTGTCATGTCAGGTGGCAGATGACCTTATTATTAGCACCCGCCCCGGGCCGTTAAATCAAGTTATTAGTCAGCTGGTTCAAAATGCTTTGCAACATGCTTTCTCAAATACCGCCAAGCCGATGATTCAATTCAGCTTCAGTTTTATACCGCAGTCTGAAAATAGCGAGTCAGGTGACTTACAAATGACCTATGAAGATAACGGCGATGGCATTCCGGATGATTTGATAAAAAGCGTATTCGACCCCTTTGTAACCAGCAAGCGCAGTCATGGCGCCGCAGGGTTAGGATTGCACCTGGTTTATAACCTGGTGGTACAAGTTTTACAGGGTCACATTGAACTTGAAAGCCAGCCACACCAAGGCACACGTTTCAAAGTTGTATTTCCGGTGCGGCGCTTAGTACAATCGAAGTAAACAATTGTAAGAATTGTTGCACGATTTTGCAGCTATATATAAAATCGCATGCTACACTATCTTTCATTACCAAATTTCAACACATGTTAACGGATTCTCGGAACTGCTTATGAGCGCCAGATTATTAATCGTCGAAGATGAAGTCGTAACACGCAATACCCTTACTCGTTTATTTCAGCAAGAAGGCTACGATGTGTTTGATGCCGCCGATGGCATGCAGATGCAACGCATTATGGCTCGCCAACAAATTGACCTGGTGATCATGGACGTCAACTTGCCAGGCAAGAGCGGTATCGAACTTGCGGAAAAACTCCGTGAAAATGACAATATCGGATTGGTTTTCTTAACCGGTCGTGATGCTGAAGAAGACCGCTTGCTGGCCCTTGAGTTAGGCGCCGACGACTACTTAATCAAGCCCTACAATCCAAAAGAACTCATTATTCGGGTGCGCAACTTATACCGTCGCATCGAGGCACTAAAAAGCCAGCAGAAAAACGTTGGCCACGACAGTGTTGTTTATGAGTTTAACGGCTGGCGTTTAGAAAGTGATAGCCGCTGCTTATTCTCGCCAGACGGCAAGATGTTCCGCTTGCCGAAAAGTGAATACCGCGCCATGGAGTTGTTCCTAACGAATCCTGGTAAAATTCTTGACCGCGAAACACTGGTTAAGAAAATGCTCGACCGCGATTTACGTCCGAATGACCGTACTGTTGATGTCGCCATTCGCCGCATTCGCCGTCATTTTGAGGCTCTGCCGGATTCACCGAACTTAATTACCACCATTCATGGTGAAGGTTACCGGTTTATTGGTGATGTTTCGATTAAGCACTTGGAACAACCGTCACTGAATGCCCCGGGCATGTAACCATCGACGTAGTTGATGCTGGTGCAATGGTAATTCAATCACCCATTGCTCCAGCAAGTCATCTGCATCTTGCCAATGCCACTCTTCCCGCTCCAAACGCTCCATCTGACTTGCCAATTGTGCTAAACCGACTGAACGGCACGCACCTTTTACTTTGTGAGCCTGACGGCGGGTATCACCTTCGTCCCGTTTGCCAACCAAGTGCTTTAAATGGTCCAGATAACCACCAATGTTGTCGTTAAATGTGTCGTACATTTCGCGTACGCCATCGCTGCCCAATAGCTCATAGTATTGGTCTAATAGTTTCTCATCTAACATCGTGGTTTCCTTATCCATCGTGATCATCCATCTTTTTCGATTCCGTTAATCGAAAAGTTTTACTTCGGTTCTAAACCCAATCTGGCAAACTACCGTATTAAGGTTAAATCTAGTATACTATCGCCCCCTTTACTGGGACTAAGTATTTTTAACGTTTGGAGCCGTACAAGCATGCCAACAGCTACACCAACTTTGATGCCAGACATCGCCAATCAAACCCGCGCACAAACCGAGGGGACTCTCGATTGGGTGGGCATGAGTAATATCGAAATGCCGCTGGTTGTCGGTGCTGCCCAAGAGCCGGAGCGTCCAGTTAGTGCACACGTTGACGCGTTTGTGAACTTAACTGACCCTAAAGCGAAAGGCATTCACATGTCTCGCTTATACCTGCTGTTGGAAGATTTATCAAACAATGATGTACTTAGCCATCATTCGCTCAGCAAGCTCTTACATGACTTTATAGATAGTCATGATGGCCTTGCAGATCAAGCTTATGTGAAGTTTAGTTTCGATTATCACCTGCGTCGAAAGTCACTGATCAGCAAAAAACAGGGTTGGAAAGCCTACCCTGTAACTGTCACAGGGCGTTACGATAACGGTAAACTGAATCTTGAGTTAGGTGTTGAAGTACCTTATTCCAGCACCTGCCCGTGTTCGGCTGCTTTAGCACGCCAGCTTATTCAAGAAGCCTTTGCCAACCAGTTTGGTACAGACAGCGAAGTTGATGCCGAAATGGTGCACCGCTGGTTAGGCACCACCCAAGGTATTGTAGCCACACCACATAGCCAGCGCTCCATTGCCCAGGTGAATGTCATTATGGGTGAAGGCGTGTCTGAGCTGCCAATTATTGGCTTAATCGATACCATTGAAGATGCCTTGAAAACTCCAGTGCAAGCGGCTGTAAAACGTGAAGACGAACAAGAGTTTGCACGTTTGAACGGTCAGAACCTGATGTTCTGTGAAGATGCTGCGCGCCGGTTACAACATGCTTTGAATGTACAGAAGCAGTTTTCAGACTTCTGGATTCGCGTAAACCACTACGAATCTCTGCACGCGCATGATGCTGTAAGTATCACCACCAAAGGCGTGCCTGGCGGCTTCAAAGCTTAACCATTTATCGACCTACTAATCCGGCTGCGGTATACTACGCAGCCGGATTTTTTGTTTTTAAACACGACTAGAACCTTACACGAGAAAGGCATGGAACCTATTGATATCGTTGGCATTGGCAACGCGCTCGTCGATCAAGAATTTGAAGTAACGGACGAATTTTTGCAGCAGCATCAGATTGAAAAAGGCATGATGACGCTGATTGAAGATGCTGACCAAGAGCGGCTTATTGAGCTACTGGCAAAACGTGGTGAACTCAAGAAACAATCCGGCGGTGGCTCTGCGGCCAACTCACTGGTAGGGTTTGCGCAATTTGGCGGAACCGCATTTTATTGCTGCAAAGTAGCCGATGACCAAGCGGGCAAATTTTATTGTGACGATCTCGAGAAAGTTGGGATTACCACCAATACCGGCAGCCAAAAGCATGAAGGCAAAACCGGTCGTTGTTTAGTCATGGTCACTCCTGACGCTGAGCGCACCATGCGCACCTATTTAGGTATTACCGCTGATTTATCGGTAGCCGAACTTGATGAAGACGCTATTGCTCGTGCTCAGTATTTGTATATTGAAGGGTATTTAGTCACATCGCCAATTGCACGTCAGGCAATAACCCGCGCCAAAGAAGTCGCGCGTGCCAATGGGACTAAAATTGCGGTTACCTGCTCTGATCCGGCCATGGTGAAGTATTTCCGTGACGGCATTGATGAAATTTTAGCAGGCGGCGTTGACGTGATGTTCTGTAATGAAGAAGAAGCACGGATCTTAACCGGCACCGATGACGTACAAGAAGCCATGCAACAGTTGCAGCAGCATGCTGACTTAGTTGCAATTACGCTGGGTAAAGACGGTGCCTTATTGGGCGACGGCGAACGCCAAGTTGTGGTGCCTGGTGTGCCGGTAAAAGCAGTAGATACCAACGGTGCTGGAGATATGTTTGCCGGCGCCATGATGTATGGCCTAACACGAAACTATTCACTTGCAGCCTGCGGTCTATTAGCCAGCCACGCAGCAGCAGAGGTTGTATCAAATTTCGGGCCACGCTTAGCGTTAAGCCGGCAGCAACAGTTGTTGATTCGTTTACAGCACGAACCAGAATTTAGTTAACAGCAGAACCGATAATAGTTATTGGATACTAGATATTAGAAGGCTCCGAAGCATCAGGGCTAATATCCAATAGCTGATATCGAACTGGCTTTTGAATAACAAGAGGTTTCACATGCAAGATTACAAAGTCGCAGACATTAACTTGGCCGATTGGGGCCGCAAAGAAATTTCTATCGCTGAATCAGAAATGCCAGCGTTGATGACCATTCGCCGCAAATATGCTGACAGCAAGCCTCTGGCCGGCGCACGCATTATTGGTTGTATTCACATGACCATTCAAACCGCTGTGCTTATTGAAACCTTGATTGAGCTTGGTGCAGAAGTACGCTGGTCGTCATGCAATATCTTCTCAACTCAAGACCACGCAGCGGCGGCAATGGCTGCAGCTGGCGTACCTGTGTTTGCCTGGAAAGGTGAAACCGAAGAAGAGTATGAGTGGTGTTTGGAACAAACGTGTCGCAAAGACGGCGAGTTGTGGAATGCCAACATGATTTTGGATGACGGCGGCGATTTAACCCTGTTGATCCACGAAAAATATCCGCAAATGCTGGATAAAGTGCACGGCATTACGGAAGAAACCACCACCGGTGTGCACCGTCTGCTCGAGATGCTGAAGCACGGCACCTTACGCGTGCCTGCCATTAACGTGAACGATTCTGTAACCAAGTCAAAAAACGACAATAAATACGGTTGCCGTCACTCGTTGAATGACGCGATTAAGCGTGCAACGGACCACTTATTGTCCGGTAAAAAGGCGCTTGTTGTTGGTTATGGTGACGTGGGTAAAGGTTCTGCAGCCAGCTTGCGTCAAGAAGGCATGATTGTGAAGATTACCGAAGTAGACCCAATCTGTGCCATGCAAGCCTGTATGGATGGCTATGAAGTGGTGTCACCGTTCAAAAATGGTGTGAACACCAACTCTGCTGAAGGCATTAACCGTGATTTACTGCAAAATATCGACCTGATTGTGACCACAACCGGTAACGTGAATGTCTGTGATAAATACATGTTGGCGGCATTAAAACCTACCGCGGTTGTCTGTAACATCGGTCACTTCGATAACGAAATTGACACCAAGTTTATGCGCGACAATTGGCGTTGGGACGAAGTGAAGCCACAGGTTCACAAGATCTACCGTAGCGATGACGACAACGATTACTTGTTGTTGCTTTCTGAAGGTCGCTTAGTCAACCTTGGCAACGCAACCGGTCACCCAAGTCGCATTATGGATGGCTCATTTGCGAACCAAGTATTGGCGCAAATGCACTTGTTCGAAGAGAAGTTTGCTGACTTGCCAGCGGCTGAAAAAACTGCCAAGCTGCGCGTTGAAGTTTTACCGAAGCAGCTTGATGAAGAAGTTGCCCGCTACATGGTGCAAGGCTTTGGTGGCGTAATGACCAAGCTGACGCAGCAACAAGCGGATTATATTCATGTAGCCGTGGAAGGGCCGTTTAAGTCCGACGACTACCGCTACTAATAATGCAAAAGCGATATTAGCACTTGGATATTAGACATTAGCCCTGATGTTTCGGATTTTTCTAATATCTAATATCTAATATCTAATAACGCACTTGGTTTTTATGATTGAATACAAACAAATGACGGCCGCCGATTACGCGGCCGTAATTGAATTAGGCAACCGTGTTCACGGCGACAATTACCTGACACCTGAGTCTCTGGCGGATTATGACCAGCGTGGGCGTGTGGGTGATGTGAACTTGAATTGGTTGGCATTTGCCGACGGTAAACTGGCCGGTATTCGACTGACTTTTGCCCCAGGTAACTGGGACATTGATGGCCATTGTTGCCCGGCAGAGTGGCCGGTGCCTGCTGAGCAGATTTGTTACTTTAAATGCGTTGCTGTTGACCCTGACGTGCGTGGTGGCGGTATTGGCCGTGGCTTGTTAGAACGCTCGATTGCTGAAGCTAAGAAGCTTGGCTGTCAGGCGGGATTGGCGCACATTTGGATGCAAAGCCCAGACAATGCAGCGTTCGAATACTTCACCCGCTGTGGCGGTGAGCTAATTCGTGAACATGACAAGCGCTGGTATGATTTATCCATCAACGATGGTTACCACTGTCCGGTCTGTGATGGCGTTTGCCACTGCACGGCTGGCGAGATGATTTTGAAATTCTAAGCAGCACGAAGTTACCTTTGGAGGCCTGGCATGTACGACCCACTTCACGACCGCAGCCCAGGCCCTAATCAGCCTTACCCCACCAGTTATTGGCACGCCCACAGCGCGCCACAATGGCCAGACTGCCCTACTGCCTTACCCGAACACGCCGATGTTGTTGTTATTGGTGCGGGCTACACCGGATTAAACGCCGCGCTTGAGCTGGCTGAAGCTTATCAACAAAAGGTGGTTGTGGTTGAGGCGAATCAACTCGGCTGGGGCTGCTCAAGCCGTAATGCGGGGTTCGCCATGCCAGGTACCGGAAGGCTTGGTTATTCAGCATGGAAAAAGCGCTGCGGTGAATCCGTTGCACAAGGTATTCAAGCTGAATATCAACAAGCTTTTGCGCGCTTAGAGCGGCACTTAAGTGCGTGCCCAGAACAACTGCAGGTGCAACGCGGCGGCTACTTAAAGATTGCCCACCGCCAGCGCGCTGTGGCTGAATTAAACCAGCAATACCACGCGCTATGCCAGTACGAACCCGACACACGCTGGCTGGATCGCGATGCCATTCAGGCGCGCGTGAAAAGCCCGCAAGCCTTCGCTGCAATTCATTTTCCGCAGAGCTTCGGTGTAAACCCATTGTTGCTGTTAGCGAGTGTTGCACGTCAGGCTGCTCAAGCCGGCGCGACTTTAGTTGAGCATGCACCGGTGCAAAATTGGCAGACACTCGCAAATGGCATGCATCAGCTCACCACCGCCAAAGGTGTGATTCAAGCAAAGAAAGTGATTATCGCCACCAATGGCTATACACCGAATCACTTGCACCCCAGTATTCATGGCCGCAGCTTGCCAGTGCTCTCGAGTGTGTTGGTTACGCGTAAATTGACGGAAGCAGAGCGCACTGCCATTGGTGTGCAACCGCATGAGCTGGTTATGGATACCCGCACACTCAAATATTATTTTCGGTTACTCCCTGACGGCCGCATGTTATTCGGAGGGCGCGGCGCCATTCGAGGGCGTGATGCGGAAAAACCGCGCTATACCAAACATCTGTTGGCTGCCATGGCACAAACGTTTCCAGCGCTAACTGCGCTCAGCCAAGAAGCACCAGCGTACAGTTGGAGTGGCTGGGTAGCCGTTGCATTAGATGATTATCCACGTATATACAGTCCAGCTGAGGGTGTTTATACCAGTATGGGATATTGCGGTGCAGGTGTGACTTTTACACAGTTAGCTGGCCAGCGCGTTGCGCAACTGGCCATGGGTGAGAAAATGCCCGATTTACCGTTTTATCAGTCGCAGTTACCAAAGTTTCCACTGCCGCAGCTGAGGCGCCTTGGTCAGTGGCTGTACTATCAAATAAACAGCGTTATTCGTTGATCGTGCGTTCGCTTTGCTCACTGTTCGTCCGTGCTTCGCACTATTCGAATAGCGAAGCGGACGAATAGCGCAGCGGACGAACAGCGAAGCAATCGAATAACGCTCTTGCTCTACAATCCGAAGACCACTTTCTCGCTGGCGAGCATCCGTCCGATATAGCGAATAATCAACAAGCTTAAAATCGCTGTTACGCCTGCACTAATGAAAATGGGCAGCCACTGCAAACTGTCGCCCTTTATAATGTCCAATAGCGCTTGATGCTGACCAGTTAATGGTAAGTAATAGAGTATTGGATTTTTAAGACGCGCGAACTCCACGCCGAATACCGCTAACATTGGCAGCATCAGCAAAAACGAAATATAGGTTTGCGCTTCTTTAAAGCTTTTGGCGCGGAAGCTGACAAATAACTGTAATGCGGTCGCAAACAAAGCAAGCGGTGCCAGCATTAAGACAATTAACAACATCATGGTCCAGTCCAGCGTCAAACTGATACCAATATTATGCAGCGGTAAAAAGCGGAAGATAATTGGAATTAACACCACGCTGAGTACCCCACCAAACATCGCAAAACAACTCGCGGCAAGAGCCTTTCCCAACACCAATTGATGCGAACTTAGCGGTTGCGATAATAACAATTCGAGTGAATTTCGTTCGCGTTCACCGGCACTGATATCAATGGCCACGTTCATGCCCGAGAAGAACACTGAGAGCAGAATGAAAATGAGTACGCTGCCCATTAATATAGCCGAACGCGAGCCTTTGGTTGCGGTGTCATGCTTGACCAGTTCAATAGGCTGAACCACGCGTGGATCGAGGCCGCGCATTTGCATGCGAATAAAGGCTATTTGATTGCTATAACCTTCAATGGCACGTTCGATGCGTCGCAAGTCTCCGGTCTGCTTGGTGGCACTGAAGTCTGCCGTTAAGGTAACTGGTGCTGGTTTGGCGAGTGCGATATCTTCGGCCCAACTCTCACCAATCGCTAGTACGATGGGTTGACGCCCAGCAGGCCAAGGTTTATCGCGCTCCACAATCCCATTACTGTTTAAATGCTCAACCAAAGCAGGTGCATGTTCCGCACCGGTGATGTCTATCTCGACGTCGCTGGGATCAGTCAATTGGCTGATCATGACGTAAAACGCCACAGCCATCAGCAATGGACCAAAAAATGCATAGGACATAGCCGCCATAACGGAGCGCTTGTCACGAATCGCATCACGAAGCTCTTTTCGCCAAACAATCCGGATTGGATTGCGAACTAAATTACTCATGCTGCGATACCCTCATCTGTTCCTATGATTTTCACAAACGCTTCTTCCAATGCGGTTTCGCCGGTTTGCGCACAAAGTTCTTCGGTGGTGCCTTGCGCTGCGACTTTCCCCTTCGCGACGACAACAACCTGGTCGCACAATGCGGCAACTTCTTGCATGACGTGACTCGAAAATAGAATACTGGTGCCTTGCCCGCGCAGTTCGCGCAGTAGTTCGCGTAAAATACGCGTGCTCATCACATCCAGCCCGCGGCTTGGCTCATCAAGAATCAAATGTTTAGGGCTATGTACAATGGCCTGCGCTAAAGCAACCTTCATCCGTTGCCCTTGCGAAAAGCCTGTTGCCTTGCGGTCGGCAATGGCTAACATGTCGAGACGTTCTAGCGCTTGCTGCACCGCAGCTTCGCCGGCTTGCTTTTCTAAACCATGCAAAGCGGCAAAATAAGCCACTTGCTCACGCGCTGTCAGGCGCTCATATAAACCAAATTTATCCGGGAAAATACCGATATTGCGACGCGCTTCCAGCGGCTGTTTACTGGCATCAATGCCGTCGATCAGTGCATGACCGCTGTCTGCCTTTAACAGCCCATAAATAGTGCGTAGGCAGGTTGTTTTACCGGCTCCATTAGGGCCCAGCAGACCCGTTATTTGCCCTTCGGGTGCTGTAAACGTCAAACCATCGAGAGCCACTACTTCGCCAAATTGTTTGCGTAGTCCAGTTACTTCAATCATCGCGGCCTCCTATAGTCCTTTACCGTTTGCATTCAACACGAAAGGTGCAGGCTTTTGATTTTTTAAGCAGCTGTCATCCAGTACCTGCGCATCGAGCGTTTCGATAAATTGCCCCGCAAGCTTATTGGCACAGGTATGGCCGGCAATGGTATGTGAGCCATTTGGCGCAATTAAATGCCGACTGTTGCTTAACGATTGTGCTGCAAGAGCACCCCATGTTGGCGGGGTAACTGGATCAAGGCGACCTGACAACAGCAGTGTCGGAATGTCGCTGTAAACAGGTTCGAACCACGCTTCAGGGCGCGGTGCTTGTGGCCATACGGAACACATTTCAATAAAGGCATCGGCTGTGCGACTGCCGATAAAGCTGTTGTTGCCGTCTTCGGCCAGCAGCCGTTCGGTTGCTCGCGGAAGGTCTTCACTACACAGTACCGACAGGGTCAACCCCATGTACATTTCAGATTGCGACATTGCGCTGCCTAGCAATCCCACCAAAGGCGTGTAGTTACCTAGCCCAGTTTGCTGAATTACGTACGGCAACATTTGTCGTGTCGTTGGGTGGTATAGCCCAACACGCATTACCGACGTAAACCGTCCAGCCGTAATCAGAATTTCGGTCGCTTCGTTGCTGAGCGGATCGGCCACAGTTAGCGGCACTGGCTGGCTTTCAAGTGAAGCCAGGGTGTTGGCGTAGGTTTGTTCTAAATTAGGAAATGTTGCGGTGCAGGCTTTAGATTCCGCACATTGCTCAAGTAACAGTTCAAACGATTGTGCGCCATGGCGACCAAATGGCCCAACCACGACTTCTGGCGGTGCAACCGCATCTAATACCGCTGCACGCACTGAGTTAGGTGCTTCACGCATGTACACCAAGCCAGCTCGCGTACCGTAAGAACCGCCATATAAATTAACTTGGCTGTAGCCTAAATGTTCACGAACTGCTTCAAAGTCGCGAATTGCATTCACGGTGTGATACTGAGTTAAATCTTCTTCGCTAAACTGTGCAAGACACTCGCCAGCAATACGATCCAGCTGTATGTCATCATCGGCTTTAACAAGCTCATCGACATGGCTCAATTCGCAACCTAAGGGGTTCGATTTACCAGTGCCGCGCTGATCGATTAACAGGATGTCACGCTGCTTACGAACATCACTGAACATACGATTGATCATTGCCGCCAACTCAGTTGCTGCCTGGCCTGGCCCGCCTGCTAAGATAAGCAGCGGATCAGCTTTTTTACTCTCGCTAACCGCAGGTAGCACAGCGTAATTAATGGTAATTTGACGACCTTCCGGCTGGTCGTAGTTTTCAGGAACCGCAAGCTCGCCACAAAGAACCTGCTCGCTGATATTCTTTAAATAACATGAAGCTAATGGCGCTTGTGATGCATTTGTTGCTGCTGTTTCATCAGCATTTGCGACATTGATGCTGGCTAACGAAGCCAACAGTGTTCCTATTACAGATATTCCCTTAATTCCCATGATTTGTTATCCAGTTGTAACAATTGCGGTTAGTTTAGCGCGCGAGGTTATGCAAAGGAAAGCAACAAACTGTAAATGTTTATTTTTTTGGCTATTGTTGTGGCGCTGTGCTTTCAAAGCGCTCACGCAACACCGAGTTTATCGGATGATTATAAGGAAGTTTCTGAGCCCAGCTTAAATCACCTGCTTGTTGCAGGTCAGCATGCAGTACGCTATGGACAATGAACAGGCCAATCTCAGTTGAGCCATGTCGCTCAGCAAATTGAATCATAGTTTCGCCATTACAGCGAATGCGGGGATAGATATCACGAATACGAAGACGATGCTCGCGAAGCTTATTACGAAATGCGTTGGAATCATTGGTCAACACATGGCTACAAAACAGCAAGGCCAAATCGTCACCAAATGAGTTCATACTCACTTGAGCGGACGCTGGGCTGTTAAATACCCCGATTAATACGCATGATAATGTGAGCAACCGCAGTCGACTCGCTGAACCAACCATAACTAAACATCGCTTTATTTTTATTATGTCTAGCATGGTAAACAGCTGTTAATGCGTGCGCAACGGAATAATTTGTTAATTATATTCCGTTTTTAACAGGTTATTTACACTTTAAAGGGGTTACAAACAGGTTCAAAGACGACGGTAAACTTCTGTTACAAATGCATACGGGTTGTTGGAATCAGCAGGATGCTCGACGGACTCGATCAATTCCCATTCAGCGGCAGCCTGGTAGTCAGGAAAAAACGTGTCGCCTTCAGTTTCGAGTTGAATTTGAGTTAAGTACAAACGGTCGGCATGAGGGAGAAACTCGGCGTAAACATGCCCGCCACCAATCACCATCAATTCATCGGTGTGACCCGCTTCGCGAACCGCTAATTGTGGGCTGTTCACCCAAATAACACCCTGCTCGTCGGTGTAAGGTTGCTGGTGCTTGCGGCTAAGAACAATATTAGTGCGCCCAGGTAACGGCCGCCCAATAGATTCATAGGTTGTGCGCCCCATAACCACCGGCTTACCAAGGGTAACCCGTTTGAAATGTTGCAGCTCGGCAGGAAGGTGCCATGGCATTTTGCCGTCTTTACCGATAACGCGATTCGCAGCCATCGCCGCCACCAAAGCAATATGCATCTAACCTCCTTGAATACAAAAACGATATTAGCTGTTGGATATTAGATATTAGCCAAACATAAATACTCGGCACATCCGTTCTAATATCTAATAACTAATATCGAATTTGCTTTTTTTATTTCTGGTAGATCACTTCGACGTCGTGATCGTCGTCGTCATAATCGTCATCATCATCTTCGTCGTCTTGCGCAAAGGCTTCAAGTTGCTCTTTGTGGTAATCGTCCCACTTGAATTCAACGCTAGCCTTGGCTTCCGCTTCCATTTCTTCTGGCGTTGGCTTCGGCAAGGTTTCAAGGTAATTGACGATTTCCTTGCATAGCGAGTCAGTGTTGATCTTGGATAGACCCGATATTTGATACACCGGACCGTCCCAATCAAGTGCTTCTTTCACGCGCTCGATGCCTTCAGCAATTTCTTCTTCGCTGAGCAAGTCAACTTTGTTAACCACCAACCAACGCGGTTTTGCGGCTAAAGCTGGGCTGTATTTTTCCAGCTCATTGACAATTTTTACCGCTTGTTTAGCTGGGTCTGATTCATCATACGGCGCTAAATCAACAAGATGCAACAATAAGCGGCAGCGCTCAAGGTGCTTCAAGAAGCGAATGCCTAAACCGGCACCTTCTGCAGCGCCTTCAATCAGGCCTGGAATATCTGCGATAACGAAGGTTGCATGGGGCACTGGACGTACAACACCAAGGTTTGGCACCAAGGTCGTGAACGGGTAGTCGGCAACTTTCGGTTTCGCCGCAGAAACTGAGCGAATAAAGGTTGATTTGCCTGCGTTTGGCATACCGAGCAAACCGACGTCTGCAAGCAGCATCAGTTCAAGCTTCAGGTTGCGAATTTCGCCTGGGGTGCCCATGGTTTTTTGCCGCGGTGCACGGTTGGTCGAGCTTTTGAAACGCGCGTTACCTAAGCCGTGGAAACCACCTTTGGCCACCATGCGACGTAAACCATGACGGGTTAAGTCACCGAGTACTTCACCGGTTTCTTCATCGGTAGCACGTGTGCCCACAGGTACTTTTAGTACCAGATCTGAGCCGCGCTTGCCGGTACAATTTTTGCCGTGACCGTTTTCGCCACGCTGAGCACGGTGAAAACGCTCGAAGCGATAATCAATGAGTGTGTTCAGGTTCTCATCGGCTTCTAGATAAACGTCGCCGCCATCGCCACCGTCACCGCCATCGGGACCGCCCTTGGGGATATATTTCTCACGTCGGAAACTTACGACACCGTTACCGCCGTCGCCTGCTTCTACGCGAATTCCGACTTCATCTACAAACTTCATGATTTTACCTACTTGCTTACATGAAAAAACCCCGCCACTCCGGACGGGGTTTCTTATTTCTGCGCTAGCGTTCTAACTGAAATTATTCAGTAACGATGCTAACGTATTTGCGGTTTTTAGGACCTTTCTCCGCAAAAGAAACTTTACCGTCGCTAAGCGCGAACAAAGTGTGGTCACGACCAATACCAACGTTATCACCAGCGTGGAACTTGGTACCACGTTGACGAACGATGATGCTACCAGCTAATACTGATTCGCCACCGAAACGTTTTACACCCAGACGTTTACTTTCTGAGTCACGACCGTTACGAGTTGAGCCTGCGGCTTTTTTATGTGCCATGTGTCGTTACTCCTTCAATTAACCGTTAATGCCAGTGATTTTCACTTCAGTGAACCACTGACGATGACCTTGGCGCTTCATATGGTGCTTACGACGACGGAACTTGATAATGTTCACTTTGTCGCCACGACCGTGGTTGATAACTTCCGCCTTGATAGATCCACCAGAAACAAAGGGCGCGCCGATTTTAACGTCGTCACCGTTCGATAGCATTAACACTTGATCGAACTCAACCACATCACCAGTGGCCGCTTCCAGTTTTTCCAGGCGGACGATTTGGCCTTCAGATACACGGTGTTGCTTACCGCCACTTTGGAATACTGCGTACATGTCTTTCTCCGATTTCCCCGAAGGGTCTTTATTTGAATTAAATTCAGGGCGCGAATTATATGTCCCTACGGGACGAAATGCAACTACGATATTAGCTTTTAGATATTGGACAACCAATCAATACTCGATACATCAGCTCTAATATCCAATATCTAATATCTAACAACTTATATCGTTTTTGTTTTTTTACGCGATTCTATCAACGGCGATGGCAGCGAGAGCGTGCAGGGCTTCGCGGTGAGGCGAATCCGGCAGGTGCGCTAACTGCTGCTGCGCCAATTCTGCTTCTTTTAACGCGCGATTACGTGTGTAATCGAGTGCCCCAGTACGCTGCATGGCCGCTAAAATAGTTTGCAGCTGGTCACGGCCGTCGCCTTGCTCTATCGCTAAGCGAATGCGTGCAGCTTCTTCCTCATTGCCGTGCCACATGGCATACAACAACGGCAAGGTTGGCTTACCCTCGGCTAAGTCGTCACCAGCTTGCTTACCCATGGTTTCGCTGTCAGCGGTGTAATCGAGTAAGTCATCAACCAACTGAAACGCGGTGCCAAGGTGACGTCCGTAAGCCGCGAGTGCTTCTTCAACTGCTGCCGGTTTGTCTGCCAATACAGCACCTAATTGGGTAGCAGCCTCAAATAACTTGCCGGTTTTCCCGTAAATCACTTCAAAGTAACTTTTTTCGGTGGTGTCCGGGTCGTTGCAATTCATGAGTTGCAACACTTCGCCTTCAGAAATGATGTTGGTGGCATCCGCCAAAATCTTCATCACCTTCATCGAGTTCAGCGTAACCATTAACTGAAACGCGCGGGTGTATAAGAAGTCACCCACCAATACGCTGGCTTCGTTACCAAACACCGCATTGGCTGTTTCTTGGCCACGGCGCAATTCTGAGGCATCCACAACGTCGTCATGTAACAACGTTGCAGTATGAATAAACTCAATGATGGTGGCTAAGGTCAAATGCCCCTGCCCTTGGTAACCGGCTGCTCGTGCGGCAGTCACTGCCAACAGTGGGCGCAAACGCTTGCCACCGCTGTTAACAATGTACAAACCGAGCTGATTAATTAAAGCGACGTCTGACTGTAATTCAGCGCCAATTAATCGATTTACGCCTGACATATCGTCGGCCATCAACGCATTGATTTCTGATAACTTCATAGCTTCAGTGCAACAGTTAAATTAAGCCAAAGATTGTACACGAATTTAGGTTTTTGGCACAGAAAAACGGCTTAAAAACACCAAAATAATACCGCACAACGCACCGCCGATATGCGCAAATACAGCAACTGCATCGCCGGTTGCCGGTTGGTCGAGATCAAAAATGATTTTTAGCACCAGTGCTGCGAGCACGACCATGCCTATCCATTGCTTGGCCAGGGCATCCTTGAATGCTGCGTAGGCAAATAACCCGTAGAGCGTGCCTGAAAAGCCGGCGTAAACTTCATAGCTTGGGGCACCCAGCAACTGTCCAGCGCTGCTAGCAAGTAGGATGGGTAGAGTCACCCACCAGTGCTTTGTGTGTTTGAGTTGTTCAGGGAACAGCAACCAGCCAATCCAAACGCCGATAACATTGAACCAAAGATGGGGTTGGTCATGATGCATCAACTGACCGGTGATAATTTGCCACCACGCGCCGTCGATAACTCGGGGGTAACGCATCAGCAGTGCGTCATGCCATGGCATGAGCAGGTAGTAGAAACACAAAAGCAGAGCGCTTATCACAAGGGGTGGTAAGACACTCTGCTTTGGCATGATTCAGCCTTTTAGGTTAAAGGCTTATTTAACGAAGTCTAAGCCAGCTTGGATATCAGCTTTCAAACCGCCCAACATATCAGCTTTTGCTTTTTCTTCGTAAGCGCTCAGTTCGCCGTATGGCAGGATTTCTTCAATACCATTTTTACCCAAACGTACTGGGTGTGCGAAGAACAAGGCGTCTTTGCCGTCAGTTTCAACGTAGGTGCATTCAACAACGCTGTTGTCACCTTCCATTGCTTTAACCAACGATAAACAGAAGCGCGCTGCTGCCTGACCCATTGAAAGGGTTGCAGAACCGCCGCCAGCTTTTGCTTCAACAACTTCGGTGCCAGCATTTTGAATACGCTTGGTTAGCGCTTCAATTTGCTCATCTGAGAAGCTTAAACCGGTTTGTGACAGCAATGGCAAAATCGTGGTACCGCTGTGGCCGCCAATAACTGGAACGGTAACTTCAGCTGGGTTTTTACCATGAATTTCTGCCACAAATGTTTCTGCACGAATCACGTCGAGGGTGGTCACGCCGAACAATTTGTTTTTGTCGTAAACGCCTTTTTTCTCAAGTACTTTCTTAGCGATAGCAACTGTGGTGTTCACCGGATTGGTAATAATACCCACACATGCTTTCGGGCAGTTATCAGCAATTGCTTCAACCAAGTTCGCAACGATGCCTGCGTTGATGTTGAACAAGTCTGAACGGTCCATGCCAGGCTTACGCGGCACGCCCGCGGGAATCAACACGATGTCGGCACCAACTAAAGCTGAAGCTAAGTCGTCTTTACCATAACCAGCAACGGATACCGCAGTAGGGATGTGGCTCAGATCAACAGCAACACCAGGTACTACAGGCGCAACGTCGTATAACGCCAATTCAGAACCAGCAGGTAATTGGGTTTTCAAAAGTAATGATAATGCTTGGCCGATACCGCCAGCAGCACCTAAAACTGCAACTTTCATCTCAGACTCCATCCATTTGTGTGGGGATATTTCAGGCCGAAAACTTTACTCCTTTTTCGGCCAAATTACAACCAAGCAGCAGCTGCGTAAGTGCTCGGAAACACTTGCGTTACGGTGCTGGCTGTATATGATTGAGGATTAATTTAATGTGTTGATTGAGCCAAACTTATGCCAAACAAAAAACCAGACGACATGATTGAAGCCTTTAAGGCGTTGCTAAAAGAAGAACGTTACGGTTCGCAAGGGGACATTGTCGATGCCCTTAAAGAACAAGGCTTTGCCAATATTAGTCAGTCAAAGGTTTCGCGTTTATTAAGCAAATATGGGGCCGTACGAACCCGCAATGCGCGGCAAGAAATGGTGTACTGCCTGCCCGCAGAATTAGGTATTCCAAGCACCCGCGCACCATTAACCCAGCTTGTTTTGGATATACAACACAATGATGTGATGGTGATTATTCGTACGACGCCGGGAGCAGCCCAGTTAATTGCTCGCTTGCTTGATTCGGTCGGCAAACAAGAAGGTGTGCTGGGCACGATTGCTGGCGATGATACAATTTTCATTGCACCGCTGAAGGTGTCGGAGATTGATTTCACGCTGCAGAACGTCAAAAAACTCTTCGAAGGGCAACCACGATATTAGTTATTAGATATTAGATATTAGATATTAGATATTAGATCTGATGTAACAGTGTTTTCCTAATATCAAATATCTAACGACTAATATCGCTTTTGCTTTTCAAAAAATCGATTGAAGGGGCGAAGAAGGCTGCGTTGCTAACGGCCTCAATGTAATCCAGCAACGGATCATAATCGCCCTGCTCGTCTGCAATGTACCGATTTTTAAGCCAATGGATAACGTGCTGCGGCTTGCCTGACATATACATACCTAGCAGGCCTTGTTCACGTAAATTGCCCCACGGCATATTCTGGCGCAATAATTCCAAGGGTTGTTCCTTGGCGTCTACCAAACGTGCTTTTTGAGTATGGGTGACCATGCTTAATACCGCTTCGCTGATCCGCTCGCCGGTAACTTTTTTACGCCCCATCACATGTTCTTGAATTTCGGTGCTCAATTGTTCCCAGCGCCGCAGGTCATAACGAAAGCGCTGACTAAATATGTAGCTGCCACCTTTAAAAACTGGATCGTCATTGACTAAGGCGATTTCACGGCGGCGCATGCCACGCGGATTATCTGGTGCATCAATAAAGCCAAGCAAATCACGGCCGTCCATAAAGCGGAACGTGTTGATTTGATCAATTAGTTCCACGTCGTGTCCCAGCCACTCCATCAAGGTGCGTGCAGCCTGAAAATTTACATCGAAGCGATCAGAACGCACACATAGCATCAAATCGACTGACTCTCGGGGAGCCTGACGGTCGCCATCGTTTAAATCTGGGAAGCCGGTAAGTTGCAGTGGCCGCGACTCTGGGTAAACCACGTCCCAATAATCGCTGCCAATGGCGATATAGCCATTGAGCATGGCTTCTGAGAAGCGTAGGTCTAAGTCCTCGAGCAACTGGGGAACCCTGGCGAGTTTACGACGCACGTGAGCAACGTCGTCCGTCATGACATTCAACAGCAAGGTCACCCCGTGTAAATTGGGTTCCGCGTATATCCCTGTCTGTGCGTGCGTCATAGATTCCTCGTAGATTCCTCGCCAAATACTGAGTGTCGGTCGCATCGTGCTTGTAGCACCGTGCTCGTTTGTGCGATAGATTGGTTTTCTTTAATGATGGTTTTTACCATATTTTGACACTGATGTAGATTATAAAGTCTAGCAAATTCATGTCATAGGTTAATATGTAACTGTTTGAACCAATTGCCGGAGATATCATGCGTTCAGGAATACCCGCACAGTCCAACACCAAAATTCTGTTTAAAACCAGCTTAGCGGCGACAGCTATTGCCCTGCTGCTTAGCGGTTGCGCCAGCACGCAAGAGACAGCTTCAAAAGCCAATACAGCGACCACTCAACAAGCGGCTGAGAACGCTGACAGCCGTTACACTGAGCTGGCTGACGGTATTTTCAAAAAGCTGCAAGCGCAGGGCTCACAGCAAGGTAACCAATTGCCTGATATGTCTGCCGCTGCCCTCGCCGAACGCGCTGAAGAACAAAAGGTTTGGCTGGCTCAGTTGCAACAGGTGGACGTGTCTGCGCTGTCGCGACAGAATCAAATCAACCATCGCATGCTGACCTATCGGTTACAAAACTTAGTGGATGGCTACACCTACAAAGAGCATTATATGCCGCTAAACGCTGAAGGTGGCTTTCATAGTAACCTAGGCTTCATGGTGCGTAACGCCAGTTTTCGGAGCTTTGAAGACTATCAGAATTATTTAGAACGGTTACGTTCGGTTCCGCGCTACATGGTTCAGCAAACCGCTTGGTTACAAGCTGCTTTAGCAGAAGGCTACACCCAACCTAAAGCTGCCATGCAAGGGTTTGAAGAAAGCATTGCTGCATACATTGTACAGGCGCCTGAAGATAGTTTGTTTTTTGAACCTTTTACCGGCAAAAAACCAATTTTTGTAACCGCAACGCAATGGGTTCAGCTGCAAGAAGAAGCGGCAACGATTATTGATGAACAGGTATTGCCGGCGTACCAAAGTTACTTTGACTTCATGGTGATGGATTACCTACCAAATAGTCGCGACAGTGTGGGCGCCAGCGAGTTACCTGATGGCCGCGATTATTATCAAAACCGTATTAAACATTTCACGACACTTGATTTAACGCCTGAAGAGATTCACCAGCGCGGTTTGGACGAAGTTAAACGTATTCGCAACGAAATGGCGATAGTCATTGAACAGACTGGTTTTGAAGGTAGCTTTGAGGAATTCACCGACTTCTTGCGCACAGACCCGCAGTTTTACCCAGAAACCGCAGAAGAATTGCTAAAAGAAGCTGCGTACATTGCCAAGAAAGCCGATGGCGAACTCCCGAAGTTTTTCAAAAAACTCCCGCGTCAGCCGTACGGAGTAGCCCCGGTTCCTGCTGAAATTGCGCCGAAATACACCACCGGACGTTATGCCGGTAGCAACCGCGACGACCGTGCTGGTTTCTACTGGGTGAACACCTACGCGCTTGATCGCCGCCCGCTCTACCAGATGGAAGCGCTGACCCTGCATGAAGCTGCGCCGGGCCATCATTTGCAAGGTGCGTTAGCACGCGAAATGTCAGATTTACCGGATTACCGTCGTTACACCTATATTTCTGCCTTCGGTGAAGGTTGGGGCTTGTATGCGGAGTGGCTTGGTAAAGAAATGGGCTTCTATCAGGACCCATACAGTGACTTTGGTCGCTTAAGCTATGAAATGTGGCGCGCAGCGCGCTTAGTGGTCGACACAGGTATGCACGCAATGGGCTGGAGCCGTGAGCAAGCGATGGACTTTATGGCCTCGAATACGGCGTTGAGTTTGCACAATGTGAAAACGGAAATTGACCGTTATATTACTTGGCCTGGCCAAGCACTGTCGTACAAATTGGGTGAAATGCTGATACGTCAGTTGCGCACCGAAGCTGAGCAAGCGTTAGGCGCCGACTTTGACTTGCGCGAGTTTCATGAGGTGATTCTGCGCAATGGCAGTATTCCGCTGGATGTTCTGCAGCAGGAAACGCGCAACTGGATAGACAGCCAAGTGGCCGAACGTTCTGCTGAGCGTTCTGCTGCGAACGATGCCTAACGCTAGTCCTGTGCTGGTTCCGTTGGAAACAGCACTTCTATCGGTAAGTTTTCGTCGGGTGTGAGTCCTTCCCCTTCCGGAAGGACTGCGCCACGACCATCCACCACAGCATCCGGGGCGTACATCGACAAGCCCACTATCCATCCGTTGGGTAGGCTTTTAACGGTTGTCGGTGAAAATGCGCCACGAGTTTTTTGCCCACGCAATAAAAATCCGCGCAACCGCAAAGCTTGAGCTAAATGCTCCGCAGCACTTGCCGTAACTTCAGTAACCAACACCGTGCCGCGCTGATGCAACGCCGATAAATCAGGCCGACGGGTTTCAAATACACTGAACCCTTGAATGGTTGTGAGTGCTTCGTCACGGTTCACCAAACTGTTAGCGAGTTGACTGGCCAGCAACAAACTGCCGCCTTCGTTGTAGCGTAAATCAATAAGTAGCTTCGGTTTGGCGCCGGTAACTTGTGCAACACCTTTTAAGTCTTCTTCTATGCTGTACAAGGCGCGCTGCAAGCAACGCTGCCCGGGTTCACTGTAACTGGCTTCAGGGCTAAAGCGATGCAGCCGTTGTACACCAAGGTAATATTCTCCGGTATTGAGTAACCCCCACCATAAGGCTTGTTCACAACCGTGGTTGAGTCGGCTGGTTTGCAGATCTTGCAACAACTGCCGCCGCGCTTGCTCGCGCTGCGCCTCACCCACTTCAAAGTCGCTGACGCGATAATACCGTTGAATGCCTTGCGCCAAAATAAAAGCATGTTCGTCGTTGCTGTCTTCTAATACTTCGCTGACCAAGGCAAACAACGCGACCTGATCATCAAATGGCACATCGGATTCGATGGCGTCTATGCGCTGCGCTTCATATTGCCAGCGCAGCAGCGCCGTTTGGCTTAAGCCATGATGGAATTGCTGTAAGAGCTCGGCCAGTGTATCAACAACTTGCTGTGCACCTGACTCGGGCTTTTGCGTGCAGTGTTTGGGTAAAAAGGGTTCGCGGGTAAACACCACGGGTAAGCCATCGGATAAGCGTTGCAATACCAAGGTTCGATAGCCCGCACCAACCCAGGCATGCTGGCCGGGATTGAACTTGCTGGAAAATACGCGCGGCATGAGGCCGGCATCTGCGGCCCAACATTGTGACGGTGTCCATTGATAGCGGGTAATCACCGCGTCATCAACCACCAAATAGCTTTGATAACGTTCTGACCAATACACGCCGTCTTTGATATCGAGTTGCGGTGTGTTGCGCTCACTGCCACTGCAACCGACCAGCAGTATTGCTGTAACGGCGGTCAGAACCGAACCTTTAATGTTCAAGGCACAGTCACTCCAATATTAGCTACCTGTGCCTAGTAGACTAGCCTTACAGATAACGGTCGTAAAGCATTTGCAACGTTGCCTGCGCGGCTAATTGCCCTTGCTCGGCCCATAGCTCGGCTTGCTCTTCAATCACTTCATAACCACCTGGTTGCGCGGTTACCCCAGCAACATTACGCGGTCGTTGCAACTCATAACCACCGGCCGTTGCCCCGTATTCATACAACCCTTGTGGAATTGGCACGCGGTCATCAGCAAGCAATGTGGCGTCTTCTAACGAGGTCATCGTGATGTGATAGCCAATAGGCTCGTAGTTCATTTTGGTTTCGCGGTATGGCATCACTTCAATGAGCAGATTGGTGTGCTTGCGCAACATGTCCATTTCTAAGCGTTGATTGTCGTCTTGCGGGTTACGGCTGGTTTTCGCACGAATTTCCGAGTCCAATAAACGCATGGCTACACTGCGATTGACCAACCGCACGCCAAAACTCATCAGCATGCTCTGATAACCGCGTTGATATTCATCCCACTGGGCTGCGCTAAGCATAGTGGAGCGGCGTGGGTTGTCATAACCGCGTTGCTCAACGCCCACCTGCACGCTTTGCGATTCGGGTACAAAAGTGCCCTCAGTGCCCGTTGCTTGGGCATTAACGCTTACCCGACGTTGCATGTGCCAGTCAGACACCATATCACTGAACGGTTCACCAACTAACATCACTAACTTTGGTTTCCCTGCCTTGTCGTAAGCTGCGCGAAACGTCGCTTTGTCCACCTGCAACAAATTGACTTGTTGCTGCTCAGCTTGCCGGGCCCGATCAAAGTACGGGTCATTCAGCATCGGTTGTGCTTGGGTATCTTGCGCTTGCACAGCGCTGCTACCCAACAAGGTAGCAGCACACATACCACACAGAAACACGGCTTTCATATTAGCGGCCCTCACGTAGCTCGACTAAAAAGTATTCGGCCCGATTGTTGAGTGATGTTTCCTTGTAGATGGCCGTGCCGTTTGCCGGTACGTACACGCGGCGCCACATGGACTCATCCATTAACGGTGCTTGGTTGGCATCAAAAAACAATGCTTTGCCTTCAATTTGCAAATCATAATCTGTGCGGTTACGAATCATCGTCCACACTTCCAACTGCCCAGTCGCGGTGTTGGTGATGCCGCTGCGGTCTAAAGTGACCTTGACGGTGTCTTTAACTTTTTCGCCAAATGGGGTTTTGGTAATGTCAGTTCGATTCAAACTATGGTCAATAAAAACAATTGAATTGAGCTCATTGGTGCTTGTACGCTGCACCGGGTGTGAGCCACTGTAACCATTTTGTGTGCTGCCGCATGCGGCAAGCGTAAGTACTAAACTGGCGACTAATATAAAATGTCGTTTCATAATGCGTATCCTTAATGCTGTGTTAACGGGCACGTGAGCTGTGCCAGATCAAATGATTACCCTGTGGATCTTGGTAGTGATGAAACACGCCAGAGTCTAGGGCGACAGGATTCCCATCAATATCTGTGTACTGTGCTTGCCACATTGCCACGTCAGCTGGGTTGGCCTTGGTGGTGGAACTATGCACAGCATCAGGTAAACGTGACCAGTAACGGGTGTCTGCGCGCGGCTTAACGTTGGCCGACAACGCCATGCTTGCCACACCGATTAGCGCCAAGGTGTTACCAACTTGCCCGCTGCTGCCACCTATTGCCGGTGAAAACACACGCGCGGTGACACCAAGTTGGGCTATATCCCGGCCAAAACTGGCAGTGTTATTCGCAAATGCAGCTTTACCTTCAATAATGGCATCAACTGGGCGACCGCCACGAGAAGTGGCCTGCCAATAAACACTTTCTATCGGTTCCATCTCGACTTCTTGTTGCCCCGTATTAATCACAACCTGCTTTTCTTTGAAGTTTTTACCTGGCCTGAACACCAATTCATAGTGGCCCATACCATCCGCGAGCTTACGCGGTGAGTACCCGGTTTCAGCCAGAATTAACACGTTGTCATCGGCGGCTGGAATCGGAAAGTCAGGGCGCAGTTCACGCAATTCGTCGTAAGCTTCTTCAGCAAGTACTGGGCTACCCATTTTTTGCGCTGACCAGCCAGCAAGCAACAGCATCACCGCGAAGTCACTGCGATTTTGTTCTTCTTCGGCAAATGCATCCTGCATTAAGCCACTGACGAAACTTGCGCGTGCGTTATCGTAAACACCATCAATCAAATAGATGAGTCCACGATAGTAGTAGGCCATGGCACGTTCGTAGGGCTCGCCTTTAAAGTCTTTGCGACCCTCTTCGTGCCATAAACTACGGGCTTTCGTTGCTGATTCATTGTCCGCATAAACGGTTTCGATAACTTCTAAAGCCGCATCAAAGTTCTCACGCGCAATATCAATATCGCCCTGATAAAACGCCGCTGTACCAATTTCCATGCGGTTCAGCACTTCGTTACGCTTACCTTCTTCGAAAAGTTTGCGATAAAGCGGACGTAAATAAGCAGGCTTGTCGTTCAGTGCGTCTTTTTCTTGTTGATTCAGTGCTAACGCTTGGTATTGCGTTGGGCCCGTACTGGCACAGCCAGCAAGGCCCAACACCAAGGCTGCACTAACGATAGATAACGTCGTCTTGTGCAGTTTTCTGGAATTCATACATGCCACTCCACACGTAGGTGCCAAGTTCGAGGTCTACAAGCTCGAAAGTGATTTGGTGATAACGCGAACGTTCTTGGCTACGCGTGTCCATCGCGTCAAGCGACATGATGCGCCCAACCAAACGGAAGTCAGCACCGGCTGTTGCTTGGGTGGCACGAATGGTGCCGCCGTCAACCACGCCCATGCGTTTTAATTCACGTTCTTTTTCAACCATGTCAGCGTATTCACGGCCAACAAAAACCAAGCGGCCATTGGACGCACGATTTAAGTTAATCCGCAACCGATCGGTCAGCATGTTTTTATTGATACGTGATGAACTTTCGTTGGTGAAGTACTGGCTGTCTATAATGATGCGCGGTGCAACATCACGGCTAACCAGCTGTGGATTGCTCAGCATGTCGCGCATCATTTGATCGGTAACGGCCATGATATCTTGTGATTCAACGCCAACACCTTGCACTTTGCCCGGTGAGCGAGCGTCTTCATACACCGTGGCTCGGCCTGCACTGTTGTCTATGTTTGAGGTGCTCGAACACCCAGCAAGCGTAATAACGCTTGCCAGGGTCGCTAATAAAACGACTTTATTCATAAGGGTTGCCCTTTTTTCTGATTAGTAACTGTTAACGTTTCAGTGCTTAGTAGCCAAGTTGACCAGAGGCTGTGTACAAAGCTTGTGAGTAAACAGTTTTTAACTCAGGGTAAATCGACATTGCCGATTCGAGCGCGTCTTGATAATGCGGGTGCGCTGAGTGGGTTACGTACATCCACACTGACAGCTCTTCGAGACTGTTAAAGGAGATATCAGAAGTACCACGGATAATTTCTTCACCGCCAGCCATTTCTAATGCCACTTCACGGCCAACAGTTTCACCAATTTCCTGGCCTAACCAACCGCCGATGAATGGAATGTTTTCCGCGAGTTTTTGTCCAGCATAAGCGCCAGCCATCCCGCCTATCGCACTGCCCATGTCGGCATTGCGCGCGTTGTTAACCCATTCGGCTAGCACACCGTCAGAAGTATAGGGGCTCATATATTGGCCACTATTTCCTTCAATAGCTGGTGGTGCGGTAAGTTGGTAAGGCTGAGCGAGTTGTGGACCCATTGCGCAAGCGCTGAGGAATAAAGCGAGAATAGCTACGATAGCTAGTTTGATGTTGTTCATAGAGCTCTCCAATGAGCTGTTATTTTTGTTATTGATGGTGCAACTGATTTGTTATTCGTACCTTGGGTACTTTATGTTCAGTTAACGTTAAGATTATGCAAAGATGAGAAATAGGCAAGCAGAATTTATAACTTTTGTTTAAACGGCTGATTATTAAATAAAAGTTTTAAGCAAAAAAAAGGAGCTCAACTGAGCTCCTTTTTTAACCTATTGCGTGAACGCAATTAGCCAACGTTAATGGTTGGGATAATGTTCGCTTTCGCTGCAGCTTCTGCTTCACGGAAGGCGTCCATTTGGTCGAAGTTCAAGTACTTATAAACTTCGCCAGCCATTGCGTTGATGTCCTGCGCGTACTCCATGTACTCTTCAGGCGTTGGCAGCTTACCTAGAATTGCACCAACAGCTGCAAGTTCAGCTGAGGTCAGGTAAACATTGGCGCCATCACCTAAGCGGTTCGGGAAGTTACGGGTAGACGTTGACAACACTGTTGCGCCCGCTTCAACACGTGCTTGGTTACCCATGCACAATGAACAGCCTGGCATTTCAGTACGCACACCGTTGTTGGCGTAGATGTTGTAGTAGCCTTCTTCACGTAACTGCGCTTCGTCCATTTTAGTCGGTGGCGCAATCCACAAACGCGTGTTCAATTCTTGCGTATTTTTCTCAAGCAGTTTACCTGCAGCACGGAAGTGACCAATGTTGGTCATGCACGAGCCGATGAACACTTCGTCAACTTTATCGCCAGCAACTTCGCTCAAGAATTTCGCGTCATCTGGGTCATTCGGGCAACACACGATTGGCTCTTTGATATCGGCCAAGTCAATTTCAAGCACGGTTGAGTATTCTGCGTCTGCATCAGCACGCATCAACGTTGGGTTCGCCAACCACTCTTCCATTTTGCTTGCACGACGTTCAAGCGTGCGCACATCGCCGTAGCCTTCGTTGATCATCCAACGCAACATGGTAATGTTCGAACGCAAGTACTCAGCAACTGATTCTTCTGACAAGTTAATCGTACAACCTGCAGCTGAACGCTCTGCTGACGCATCTGATAATTCAAACGCTTGCTCAACGGTTAAGTGATCGAGGCCTTCGATTTCTAAAATGCGGCCTGAGAAGATGTTTTTCTTGCCACGTTTTTCAACGGTCAATAAACCTTCTTTAATCGCAAATGCCGGAATAGCGTGAACCAAGTCACGTAAGGTAATTCCTGGCTGCATTTCGCCTTTAAACCGCACCAATACTGACTCAGGCATATCCAACGGCATAACACCGGTAGCTGCAGCAAACGCAACCAAACCAGAACCTGCCGGGAATGAAATACCCAGTGGGAAACGGGTGTGCGAGTCGCCACCAGTACCTACGGTGTCTGGTAACAACATACGGTTCAACCAGCTGTGGATGATACCGTCGCCCGGACGCAAGCTCACACCGCCACGGTTCATGATGAAGTCTGGCAAGGTGTGCTGTGTTTCAACATCAACAGGCTTTGGATACGCAGCCGTATGACAGAATGACTGCATGGTTAAATCCGCAGTGAAGCCTAAGCAGGCTAAGTCTTTCAACTCGTCACGCGTCATTGGTCCGGTGGTGTCTTGTGAACCCACAGTGGTCATTTTCGGTTCGCAATAGGTACCTGGGCGAACGCCTTCCATACCACATGCTTTACCGACCATTTTTTGCGCTAGGGTAAAGCCTTTACCGCTGTCGACTGGTTGTTCAGGCTTCAAAAACAGCTCTGAGTGACCCAAACCGAGTGACTCACGCGCTTTTTCTGTCAAACCACGACCGATGATCAGGTTAATACGACCGCCAGCACGCACTTCATCAAGGATAACCCGTGATGCGTAGTCATACTCTGCGATTACTTCGCCTGCTTCGTTTTCAATTTTGCCAGCGTATGGGTGAATGGTGATCACATCGCCCATGTTCATTTTTTCAACGTCTGCTTCAAACACTAACGCGCCTGCGTCTTTCATGGTGTTGAAGAAAATTGGCGCAACTTTGCTACCAATACAGATGCCGCCAGCACGCTTGTTTGGGGTGCCTGGCATGTCTTCGCCAATAAACCACAACACTGAGTTGGTGGCAGATTTACGCGAAGAACCGGTACCTACAACGTCACCAACAAACGCAACTGGATGGCCTTTTTGCTTCAGCTCTTCAATTTGCTTGGCCGCGTCGGTTACGCCTTCACGTGGCATTTTGTACATCGCTTTGGCGTGCAACGGAATATCCGGGCGTGACCACGCATCAGGTGCTGGTGACAAGTCGTCGGTATTGGTTTCGCCAGTTACTTTGAATACGGTTGCTTTAATTTGCTCAGGCATTTTGTCACGGCCCGTGAACCACTCGGCATTTGCCCATGATTCAACAACTTCTTTGGCCAGTTCATTGCCGTTTTTCATTTTCTCTTCTACGTCGTGGAAGGCATCAAACATCAACAAGGTGTGTTTCAGTTCTTCAGCAGCTAATTCGCCTAAGTCGGCATCGTCTAGCAACTCAACCAAAGTTACGATGTTATAACCGCCGTGCATATTGCCAAGCAGAGAAACTGCAGCGTCTTTGCTGACGACAGGGCTTGTTGCTTCACCTTTTACGATTGCTGACAAGAAACCTGCTTTTACGTAAGCAGCTTCATCAACACCTGGAGGTACGCGCTCAGAAAGAAGTTCTAATAAGAAGTCTTCTTCACCGGCTGGTGGGTTTTTCAGTAATTCGACTAAATCAGCAACTTGCTCTGCTGTCAGTGGCTTTGGCGGAATGCCTTCTGCGGCCCGCTCTTCGACATGCTTACGATATTCTTGCAGCACTGGGTACCCCTTTTGCTGTTGCGGTTTGAAAAGTGTGGCGGATTATACGGGTTTTAGCGGCTGATTTGAATTCATATGGGGATATATGCATCAATCTTTGCGATAAATGCTGTGAATGAAGAGCGAAAGCGTTATTCGTTGTTCGTTGTTCGTTATTCGTGCGCTTCGCTGTTCGTGCACGCGCTGCGCTTGTTGTTCGAGAAATAAATACGAACAGCACGTAGTGCGGACCAACAAGGAACGAAGTGACTGGACGAATAACGAACAACGAATAACGAGTAACGACTCGTTACACTTGTGCAATAAACTTTTCACACTTTTGAACTATCTTAATACATGACATCTCTGTGGGGGGATTGATCATGAAAACATTCACAATGAAAACCTTATTGGTAACCGCAGCTCTTGTAACGGCTGCACCAGCATTAGCTGACGATACGAACATGCAAGTTTACCGTTACGTTTATTCACCCGAGCGCGCAATTGGTAGCTGGGACCACGCTGTGGATATTGCGCGCAACGATATTCGCAATGAAACGGCGAGTGACATTAAAAGTGACTCGCTCCTAAGCCTGAAGAATAGTGGCTCGGAGCTTAAAGCTCAATTTGGCTACGCAATTTATATTCCGAAGCGCAAGGAACGCATAAGCTGGAAGGCGCTCGCGCCCTAATTTATTGCTAAGGCGTCCAAGATATCCTTATTTTGAGGTGTCAGGGTGCACCGGGGGCATTCCAATTGAAATTTAAGAACGAAGAAGTTTTGATTTGCAACTAGGGCAAACTAATACTTCTGATTCTTCTGTATCCGTCCAAGGATCGTCGCAGAACGGACATTGATACCATTCGTTATTCAGTTTGATTGCTGATTCATTCAAACTGCTATCGGCATATTCATTTTCTATTTTTGCTTGGTATTTTAGTAGCGCTTCTCTCGCATTCTCATTACCTTCGACCAAGTTTTGGTAGAAATAAGAATCAGATGACCACTCTCTAAATGACAAAATAGTTGACCACTTGTCTGAATCGTAACAACCGTATTCCCAATACTTTGACAACCGGTTATCCAAAATATCAATTTCTCGAATATTCATCGATACAGGGAAAGAATGTGACTCTCCCATAACCAAAAAGTCACTAGTACTACCAATATATATAGCGAATACTGGGTATGCTCTATCTGGTTTTATATGCTCGGAATGATGTCCATGTTTTAGTTTAATAAACATACTTACCTCTATTTCTTAAATAGTTCATTACGGCTTTTACGATTATCTGGCCCGTCTTTAAATTTTGTATCTGAAAGTTGACCTGTTTGCCTATTACGATCACCATGAACTTCGGTTTTAGTTCCATCAGGATGGGCTCTACTCCCAGTTAACTTATCGTGTGAACCATTTTCGCCATAACGACTTCTATCGCCCATTTTGTCACTAATGTTACTACCACCGCCACCCGCAAAATCACCCAGTATTTCTTGTCCCGCAAGATCTTCTGCCAGGTCTACCGAGTCACTAGTCGGTCTCCCGTTTTTTCCTCGATTGCTATTGTCTGCGGATTCATTGTAAGCGTTTAACGTCTCTGAGCCCGCGTAGCCAGCTGCTGCCGCAGTAGCAACAAAAAAAGCAGCTTTCCCGAGTGCAACAACTTCTGGAACAAATAACAATACAATTGCAAATTCACCTGTCGGGTCTGCCATATTTATTTGACGTCTCCCCCAAAAATAGAACCATGACATCGATGAGATTTCCATTAAAATTGAGTTATTGGAGATCTCACTATGAAAAAACGTCACAGCGAAGAACAGATTATCAAGGCTATCAAGGAGCATGAAGCTGGTGCCAAGGTAGATGATATATGCCGACGGATGGGTATTTCGAGCGGTACATTCTACAACTGGCGCAGCAAGTATGCGGGTATGGAAGTAAACGAGGCCAAGCGTCTACGAGAGCTCGAGGCTGAGAACAGCAAACTCAAAAAGCTTCTAGCAGAGAAGATGTTGGAGACGGAAGCGTTGAAGGACGTTGTCTCAAAAAAGTGGTAAAGCCCGCCAGCAAAAAGCGTGTGGTTGAGTATATGGTAACCACCTTCAAGCTTAGTGAGCGCCTTGCGTGCAAGTTGGTTGGGCTGAGTCGTACCGCGTATCGATATCAGCCTAAAAAACGTCGGGATGAGCCGGTTACGGCTCGTTTAAAAGAGCTGGCGGTTGAATATCCACGATACGGCTACTTGATGCTTCACGGCCTTCTCAAGCGTGAGGGATTAGTTAAGAACAAAAAGCGGACCTATCGTTTG
>NZ_RSFE01000020.1 GCF_004025325.1 Pseudidiomarina gelatinasegens
TGCTGTTTCCAGTCTAAATTCCGGGCTAAAGTTTGGACGGTTCTTCTTTGTCATTTTGTCACCTAATTTTGCTATGCTGTCATCATAACAGCTCTAATCAGGTGGCCAAATTAACTATGCCACTACATGTTAAGCCACATATGCGCATACACCATGTCGCTCAAGACGCCTCGACCTTGAGCATACATCACGCCTAAACGATTTTGCGCCTTAGCATAACCTTCCTCTGCTGCAAGTTGATACCACGTCGCCGCCTCAGCGTCGCTTTGTGGCACACCTTGACCAAGATCATGCATCAAACCTAAATTGTACTGTGAAGCAGCAGCTCCTTGCTCTGCTGCAAGCTGGAACCACATAGCTGCTTGAGCGTCGCTTCGCGGCACACCTTGACCTTCGAGATACATTACACCTAAATTGTGCTGAGCATCAGCAGAACCTAGCTCTGCTGCAAGCCGAAACCACTTTGCCGCTTCAACGATACTCTTCGGTACGCCTAGGCCTTTGGCATACTTCATACCTAAATTGTATTGTGCAAGTGCATAACCCTGTTCTGCAGCAAGCCGATACCATTTAGCCGCTTGAGTGTCACTCTGTGGCACGCCTAAACCCTTGGCATACATCACACCTAAATTGGTTTGTGCAGCAGAAACTCCTTGCTCTGCAGCAAGCCGATACCACTTCGCCGCTTCACCGTCACTCTGCAACACGCCTAGACCATTGTCATAGCTTAAGCCTAGATGGTATTGTGCAGTAGCATCACCTTGCTCCGCCGCAAGCCGATACCACTTCGCCGCTTGAGTATCACTCTGCGGCACGCCTAAGCCTTTGGCATACATCACGCCCAAATTGGATTGTGCATCGGCATCACCTTTCGTAGCGCTGACACAAATTTCCCTAAACCCAGCGTTTGTAAGGCGCTCACATTCCGATGCGCTGGCATATACCGATGTATTCAAACTGACATTCAGGACCATGAAAAAAAATACCGTAGCCTGTTTGAACATAACAATATTCCTTATAACTTAATATGCACACGAACATCAGCTATTGAACTAGCTTTAACTCACGGTTCTGTGAAGTTACTTTACACACTTTCAAACGCAAGACGTTTAGTGTCTGCTATCTGCTCGCCAGCCATAGTTTGCACTATTTTAGTGGCATAGTTAATTTCAATTGGAAGCTAAGCCCAAATATTATTCACCAACATACTTTAGAAAGCGCGCATTTGCCTGAAAACAGGTGCTACCACGCCAACTGGGGTGTGAAACATTGTATAAATGAATAGCGTCCGCACCTTCCGTGCATGCTTTCTCTTTTATTTGCTTGATTACTGTTTCAGCGTCGCATGAAAGACTAAAACCAGTATCTCTTATTTGTATCTCGCCAATAACTTGAGTCTTTCGATGTAATTCTAGATTTTCACTGTAAAAATCAATTGCACAATTTTCTGACTTCGACTCTAACCCATCTTGATACCTTACGTAGTGATTGGAAGCTGAACATCCTGATAAAGTTAATAAAATCAATACAAAAATATTCTTCATGTTCTAACCGGCCCCTTTATAAGATTGATATAGCGTTCCTTACACTTAAGCAGGCATTCCCCAGCTAATTTGAGAAGGTAAAACTACCTTTAACAGTTTATCTCACATTACAACCATTCTAAGATAGATGTAACATTAACAAAAACGCAACTTGAAGTGTAATCCGCCCGAAAAATCGGAGCAGTTTTAATTGGATAATTGAACAAGATTGAAAGATGTTGGACATGACCCAAATATTCTTTACTTCATTTGACAACCTTTCATGTCGATAAAACACGAAATAATCGACATTTTAATCTGAGCTCAAATCAGTAATAGGATGATTGGGAACGAATACTTTATAATGTCTTTCGGACAACCTAGCTCTGTATAATGCTACATCTCGCTCAATATCCGCTGACGCTTCTTTAACAGCTTTCTGTAGCTCAGTATAGTTGTCAGCTGATATTCGCGCTCCGGCGATTACAGACTTCAAAAACAAAGCCCGATTATAGGGATGAATACCTTTTCCAGTATTCTTAATAATTCTCACTTCCTCTTCATAGGACCATTCATGTGATTTAGTAAGTACGCAATCTCTCCAGTTGTCAGGATTAGTCAAATCTATCTCTGGACGATCTTCAGAATAGATTACCTCTAATGGAGCCATATCAAGTAAGTCCTTTTCACTTGCTATTTCAGTATCGAACTCAAACTCTACTAAAAAGCCACGATGACAATCCGCATAATGCGCCCACATTAAAGGACTAGTTGGGTTTAAGGACATACTTAGTATTCCAATATTTTGAAGAATCTCCTCCGTAAACTGTCCTGACTCCAAATGCTTTCTCAATAAATGCTCCCACCTACTTCTATTCTGGACTCGCTCAGCAGGACTCAAACCTTTAAATTCGGCCACTCTCATGTTCAAGGGGGAGCTTGATCTTGAATAATCCTTGAGGCGTTTAATGTTAAACACAAGCGCTGTCTCGAAGGGATCGTTAAAGTCGCTCGGATGCGTATATTTTAGTGTTCCATTTCTAATTACGTTTAAAGACCCATTATTAAACGGCAAATACTTGTAGCATAGAAGTCTTTTGTCGGTATTCCATTGCTTCTCAATCAAGAAGCCTCCTGCTTACTAATTTGAGCTAAATATAACTTTAGTTGATATTGTTACCAACGGCGTAAAATTGATCCACTGACAACGGTTTAAAAGTGATCCACCTGAGGCATCATAGCTGCACTTTTCAATAAGACAAGGCGGCCTAACATGCTAACTCAGGAGCAACTAGTGG
>NZ_RSFE01000021.1 GCF_004025325.1 Pseudidiomarina gelatinasegens
ACCGGTTGAAGGACAAAAAGAAGATAGGCATTGCACCGATAATCGGTGAAATTTAACCCCAAGGGGGGTCAAAACTAGATTGCCGAATTAACCCCAAAGGGGGTCAAATTTAAACTGCCGTTGACAATGGCTGTATTGTAGGTGCTTTTGCACCAGGAGATGTTCAGTGGTAACTGCTAACAAGTTGCTTAATTTCGTTCCGGCCATAAACAGCATGGCCTCCACTGGACTGCCTACGCTGCGCTGCGGCAGCCAATTAGCAAAGCGTTATACGCTTTGAGCCGAAGTAAGTAGAGAGCAATATGGATATTCTGAGTACAGCGATTCAAGTTAATGTTTCAACGATCATTCTTGCTTGTATTGCTGGCATATTAGTATGGCGTTGTAATCACCCTGGAAAAATTCGTTTTTGCTTGGGCCTGGCAATTGTTTGTTTGAGTGGCATCTTAGCCATACCTGCTGCTCAGTATTTTTCAGGCTCGTCTTTATCATTAGTTACTCAAAGCAACATAATCGGCATTTTTCATGGTGCAGGTTTGCTTGTTTGCGCAACGGCTTTTCAGTTCAATGCAAAACGCGTATAACAAATTGCTTAATTTCGTTCCGGCCACAAACGGCGTGGCCTCCACTGGACTGCCTACGCTACGCTGCGGCAGCCAATTAGCAAAGCGTTAAATTTATGGAAAGCCTATGAGTAGAACCATTGAAATTCTTGATGAGCTTATTGCAGAGGGGGAGCAATTCAACTTCCGGAATTTTTGTGCGGGAGTTTCCCAGTTTGGGTACCCAAGCTCATATTCTGAAGAGTGGATCGTGTGGCAGTCCCGCGCCAAAACCTTTATCAAAGCAAAGTTTGGCGAAGAGTCCGTCCCTGCATATACGCTAGAGCGGGGTTTGGGTATTAGGGTTCTGGGTAATGGTGAGGAAAAATTTACCAATGCTAAAACATTAATACTAAGCGCATTGAAAGCGGCTCGTTTGAGCATTTCGGATGAGGTTCTACCAGAGGTCGGTGAAATACAGGTAAATTCTTCAGGCGTTCCGATTTCAAACAAAGTATTCATAGTTCATGGCCATGACGAAAAGGCAAAGCATGAACTGGAAATCTTTCTCGCAGAACTGGGCCTCGAACCCATTGTGTTACATCGCCAAGCCGACGAGGGCAAGACTGTTATCGAGAAGTTTGAGAAACATAGCGATGTTGGATATGCTTTCATATTACTGACTCCTGATGATATTTCTTACCTTTCCTCTGAGTCTGACTTACCTGAGAGTGAACGAAGACTTGAGTTTCGCGCGAGGCCTAATGTCATTTTTGAATTTGGGTATTTCGTAGGTAAGCTGGGGCGATCTCGGGTTTGTTGTTTGCATACGGGGTCCGTAACGCTACCTAGCGACGTTAGTGGGTTAGTTTATAAGTCTTTTTCAAACAGTATTGAGGAAAGCGGTTACTCCATAATCAAAGAGCTCAAGGCCGCTGGATACCGTGTTACAATTTGAACTTAACAAGGCCAGGCACGGCGATGCCTTTTTCGTTGTGGCTTCGCCTCCATTGAAAAACCGCGAGTGCTGGCGGCGTTACGCAAAGAAACGAGTGTGTGAGAATGGATGACTTTTTAAAGGGGGTTTACGTTAGTGAGGTGAAAAAGCAATGTGAGTTCGGGCTAGCTGCTGTTAGCTACTTAAACCATGCTTTACACCAGATACACAACGATGCACTACAAAGAGATGAACAGCAGTTTTACCATTCTGAAGTGTTTAGGCAGACCCACAGTTTGCTAACCCACGCTAGTAACGTTTCCCGCATGTTTTGGCCTCCGCTACCTAAACAGAAAAAGAATGAGACCGATGAGCATTATGAAAGCCGCCTGCTGAACATTGATAAAGTTGTAAGGGGTAGAGCTCTAAAGAGCGAGTATGGATTGGATGACAGCAATCCTCTCAAAAATAGAAGCCTACGCGACCATCTAGAACACTACGATGAACGGCTTGACCACTGGCGCAATAATAGCGTCAATAGAAACATCCTAAGTGATACCATCGGGCCCCCGAACGCTGTTGTAGGTCTGGCAGAATCAGACATGATGCGTTGGTTTGATCCTACTCGGAGTATGTTTAGGTTCCGAGGTGAAGAGTACGATCTCCAGGCAATCGCTTCGTCGATTGATCAGCTGTTAGTTATTTCGCGCAGGCTTCAACAGGAGCTGTGGGATAGGCGAGTTAACCGCTCTGAGCATAGTGCGTAACAAGGCGCTCAAACATCGGCCAGTTCGTGACCTAGATCTCCTTTACGGCGCTTTACGCCCTAACTATGGTCGTTTAGCGCGGCGCGAATGTCCGCTTCTGGCACAAAGCCGAAGGTCAGAAATGAGCGATATATAGTCATTCGTACCCTGAGAACTACACTTTGATATGCATCAGGGTATGCGCTTATTGGATACGAATATTGAGCGAGAATCACTCGACGATCACCGCTTTTCTTTCGATCCAGTAAGTGCTCCATT
>NZ_RSFE01000022.1 GCF_004025325.1 Pseudidiomarina gelatinasegens
TGTCAACAACGGGTGAAAACTGATCCACTTTTGTCCTAAAAACAACGGAGTAAAAGTGATCCACCCTTAGCTAATTTTATACTTCAGACGCCGACTACAAAGTGATCCACAAAAGTGCTTACTCAGCGTCAATTATCTTGGCCGGTTTGCGGTTTATCCGAAAAGCATCGGAATAAAATTGATCCACCCTAACGGCCATTTTCGTGCAAAACAACGGTATTTAACTGATCCATTGCTGCATTTAGGCATCAACAAGTACTTCTGTGCTTGTTTCGACTGCAGGTATTATTCCGGCAGCTTTTTTGCCCTTTAATCGGAAGCTCTCACCACTAATTTGCACAATGTGCGAATGGTGCAGAAGCCGATCTAATAATGCCGCTGTAAGCGTTGTGTCATCGGCAAATGCATTCGACCATTGTGAAAATGGCAAGTTGCTAGTGACGATGACACTACCTTGCTCATATCGCTTGGCGATAACATTAAAGAACAGGTTCGCCTCATCGCGGCCAAAAGGTAGATAACCTATCTCGTCAATAATGAGCAGCTTTGGCGCTAGTACACTGCGCTTTAAATACTGCTCAAGTCGGCCTTGGCTTTTTGCCGTTGCGAGCTGAAGCATTAAATCAGCTGCTGTAATAAACCGAGTTTTAATGCCACGCATTACCGCAAGGTAACCGAGGCTGATAGCCAAGTGGCTTTTGCCAACGCCGCTAGGGCCGAGTAATACAATGTTCTCGGCACGTTCAACGAACGCTAAGCCTGTTAGCTCTTTTAGTTGCTGTCGAGGAGCGCCACTAGCAAACTTAAAATCGTAATCATCGAACGATTTTAATGCTGGAAAGCCAGCGAACTTAAGAAGCGTCTCTTGGGTTCGTCGTGTCCTTGCTTGCAGCTCAAGCTGCAGTAGTTGCTCTAGAAAGTCGGCAAAAGTACCTTCTTTAGCACTTGTTTTATCTGCGACGGCAGACCACTCAGAACTAATGGTTCCGAGCTTGAGCGTCTCACAAGCGTCTAGTATGCGTTCTTGTTGAAGGTTCATAAACGTCCCTCCAACAAGCTGTCATAGACGCTCAGCGGGTGCTGTAAGCTCTCTATCGGTGTTGGTCGGCTCGCTGATGATGTCGCGATACGACCGTGTTCTTTAGTTGGTAGCGGTTGTAAATGAAACCGCTCTTGCTCAAGCAATATCTGCGGCTTCTGTCCGGTTGTACCGTGAATACGTTGATGCGCAACGTGTTCAAGCCATGGGCCAATGTGAGCGTTGGCCACCGACACATCAAAGCGTAAGCCATGCTGCTTCAAACTGGCAGCTAATGGCGTGATGAAGCTGCTTTTTAAATACGAGTTGAAACGTTCAACCTTGCCCTTCGTTCGAGCCCGATAAGGGCGGCAAGCTCGCGGTTGGAAACCGTAGTACTTAGCGAACTCAAGCAGTGCTTGGTTCCAGCGATGCCGCCCTGGGCCATACGCATCGCGTTCAATCATAATGGTCTTGGCGTTATCAAACAGAACGTGTTGAGTAACACCACCGAAGAAGGCAAATGCTTCTTCTAAACCGTACAACCAATCTTCTTGGCGCTCGCGCTCTGAAAAGTGTACGAAGGTTGCACGGCTAAACGATAATGTCGCAACAAAGCCCTTCATCCGACGCCGGTTGCGGTTGATGTTAGTGAAATCAACTTGCAACTGCTCACCGGGCTGGGTCTCGAAACGAACAACTGGGTCGTTCGCTTCTGGTTTTTTAAACGGCGACAGATACTGTCGCAACTGGGTCATACCACCGTTATAACCTTGCGCTTCTATCTCTCGAAATAGAACCGTTGCCGGTATCCAATCCGGCTCAGCGGCTTTAATCCGTTCCCGAAGATATGCCTCATAAGGGCCTAACTTTGTTGGGCGCGCTTCACGCGCCGAATAGCTTGGCGTTACTGTTGGCCGAGCTAGATAGTTTTTTACTGTGTTACGGGAAATGCCAAGACGGCGTGCAATCTCGCGATTACTCAATCCCTGCCGGTGTAAAACGTGAATGTCCACTAGTTGCTCCTGAGTTAGCATGTTAGGCCGCCTTGTCTTATTGAAAAGTGCAGCTATGATGCCTCAGGTGGATCACTTTTAAACCGTTGTCAGTGGATCAATTTTACGCCGTTGGTAACA
>NZ_RSFE01000023.1 GCF_004025325.1 Pseudidiomarina gelatinasegens
TGTCAACGGCAGTTTAAATTTGACCCCCTTTGGGGTTAATTCGGCAATCTAGTTTTGACCCCCCTTGGGGTTAAATTTCACCGATTATCGGTGCAATGCCTATCTTCTTTTTGTCCTTCAACCGGTAGCTCTCACCACTTATTTGGATCACATGGCAATGGTGCAGCAGGCGGTCTAACATCGCAGCCGTTAATGTGGTGTCGTTCGCGAAGGCACCTGCCCACTGGCTAAATGGTAAGTTGCTGGTCAGTAATGTGCTGCCACGCTCATAGCGTTTTGCGACCACGTTAAAGAACAGGTTTGCTTCTTCGCGGCCAAACGGCAGGTAGCCGATTTCATCGATGATGAGTAGCTTTGGACTCATTACAACGCGCTGTAGGTAAGTTTTCAGCTTGCCTTGGTTGTGTGCTGTCGCCAATTGCAGCATCAGATCTGCTGCCGTAATAAAGCGCACTTTAGTGCTGGCCATGATGGCTTTGTAACCAAGCGCAATAGCTAGATGCGTTTTACCCACACCACTGGGGCCAAGCATCACGACATTCTCGTGTCGTTCGATAAAACTCAGGCCAGACAGCTCCGTCAGCTGTGCTTTGGGCACGCCGCTGGCGAAGTTAAAGTCATACTCCTCAAGCGTTTTAATGTTTGGTAAACCGGCGAACTTGAGTAGAGTCGCCTTGGTGCGCTGGGTTTTTGCTTTCAGCTCTTCAGCTAAGAGCTTCTCAATGAAGTCCGCATACGAGCCTTCTTGCGCGAGGTGATGCTCAGCAATGGATGGCCAGGCTTCAGGCAATGCGTATAAGCCAAGTTGCCGACAAGCATCGGCAATGCGTTCAGACTGTAAGTTCATGCGCACCTCGCAACATCTGGTCATAGACACTGAGTGGATGTTGCAAGCTCTCGTATGGTGTTGGCACACGACGCGATGCTTGCGGCTGGTACACGCTGCCGATCTTCATCGGCAACGGCAATAACGCCTCTTGCTCCGTTATTAAGCGCTGGTTTGGTACGTCTCCGGTCGTACCGTGCACTCGGGCATTCGCCACCTGCGTCAGCCAGCGACCGACATAACCATTCGCAGTCTGCACATCTAAGCGTAAGCCTGAGGTTCTTAGCGTTGCCTGCAGCGGCACAACGAAGCTTGATTTAAGGTAACGGTTAAAGCGTTCAACCTTGCCTTTAGTTTTAGCCCGATAGGGGCGACAAACACGAGGATTAAAGCCGAAGTCCTGAGCGGTTGAGAGAAGCTTAGGGTTCCAACGATGCTCGCCATCTGAATAAGCGTCTCGCTCAATCATGATGGTCTTAGCATTGTCGAACAGTACTTCGTGTGGCACACCACCAAAGAAGTCAAAGCTGTGCTCAAGGCCGTCAATCCAAGCTTCTGTGCGCTCGTTATCGTAAAACCGCACATAACTTGCACGTGAATAACCCAGCGTCGCCACGAAGGCTTTGAGCGCATAGGCTCCACGGCGAATAATGGTGAAGTCCACCTGCAATTGCTTACCTGGCTCGGTTTCAAATCTTACGAGCGGATCGGCTGCTGGCTTAGGTTTGAACGCCGCAACATACTCGCTGAGGATCCTTATTTTGCCTTGGTAGCCACGGGCCAAGATCTCTTCATAGAGCACGGCTGCTGGTATCCAATCTGGATGAGCCGCTTTGAGGCGCGCCTGAATATAATCTTTGAAGGGGTCAAGCTTGCTCGGACGCACAACGCTGCGTTGATAAACCGGCGTACTCTCGGTTTGCTGCAAATACTTTTTAACAGTGTTGCGGGCCAGGCCTGTTTCGCGCGCTATCCCTTTGATCGATTTACCTTGGTGCTTAAGTACTTTAATGGTCACAACCATCTCCTGAGTTAACATCGAAAGCGGCCTCTTGAGAAAAACCGCTAGTTTACTTCAGGGGGTCAATTTTCAATTGCCGTTAGGGGGTCATTTTTACACTGCCGGTAACA
>NZ_RSFE01000024.1 GCF_004025325.1 Pseudidiomarina gelatinasegens
GTCCGCTTCACGCCCTGAGACTTTCAGCAAGTTTTTTATGCCATCAATAAAGGCGATTGTCTCTCTCGTAATGCTTTTAAATATCTTGCTTCATCGTAACGTGTTTTCGTTTTCCAGCAACAGTAGATGATGCGTATCCATTTAAATGCTAATGCCCGAACTGCAGACTGGTGGGATTTGCCTTTTTCTCGTTGTTGCTGATAGTAAAGACCAGCCCAATATGATGAATATACCGTTTTGGCAGCCCATTCAACGAATGTTTGCCTCACGAACTTGGCGCATTGCCATCGCCAGTGCACCCATGACTTCTGTCCGCTACGCTCGGTCACCGGAGCTACCCCCGCATAATTTTGTATTTCTTCGGCACTGTTAAAACGATTCCGGTCATCACCTAAAGCAGCGAGCATTCTCGGCCCCATACAAGGGCCCATACTCGGTAACGATTTGAATAAGCTAGCATCTGGTAATGTATCAAACAGCGTTTCAATTCGTTCATCATAGGCTTTGATATTTTCGGCCACTAGCTTTATTTGTTTGGCTAGGGCCAATGCCATTAAAGCGTTAGCTTCGATTACACTCGCGTCGGTGGTAAGTGGGACAGCGTTAAAAATAGACTCAATACGCTGTTCGGTATGAGCAACTGCAGTCCCTCCTTTTGCATTGAGGAATAGCCTGACCGTATGCGGTCTCGCACGTTTTAATTGTTGGAGCGTAGGCCATCGTATTATCAGGTCACAGAATAACTCACTGTCCCGGTGTGAAAACCAATCCAGAGGTTGCGGATAGTATTGCTTGAGCGTATTGATAATGCGATTAACAAAGCGACGCTTATCTTCCACTAGCAGCCGGCGTTGTTCAACGAGCTGTTGTAGCAAACGAATGTCACTATTGCTTGGCTCAATAGCTTTGATCTTCTTGGGGTAACGCAGCATCAAATCGAGTGCTAATTCAGCATCAAGTGGATCATCTTTGACGCCACTGGGCCAAAAAGCTTGTCGATATCGAGCCAACGATAAGGCATGCACCGGAAAAACCGTAACAAAGGAATACTTCTGAAGTGCGTATACTATCGGTCCTTTCTTCAGCTCAAGGGCAACCGCAATCTTTCCCTTTACTTGCTTGTGCAATTCCTTAAGCCAGGAATCAAGTGCTTCAGGCGTATGTTTTATTACCTGAAAGCGACGTTCACCACTTTCGTATTGAATACATACATCGTGTTTTTTATCAGCCCAGTCCAATCCGACATGGGCAGCAAACTGATTAATCGCAGTCATAACCAACTCCTATTTACTGAAGATTGGTATGCTTTCCACGCTCTTCGAAAGAAATATAGCTAGCAGTCTTAATGCATGCCCTGAGTATTCGTTAGCGAGCAATGGAGCACTTACTGGATCGAAAGAAAAGCGGTGATCGTCGAGTGATTCTCGCTCAATATTCGTATCCAATAAGCGCATACCCTGATGCATATCAAAGTGTAGTTCTCAGGGTACGAATGACTATA
>NZ_RSFE01000025.1 GCF_004025325.1 Pseudidiomarina gelatinasegens
CTAATGCCAGTCAGTTAAGAGCTGACTGGCATTTTTTTCGCGCATATTTTTGCGGCTTTGACCGAACTTCTCGTGGGTAAATCCGCTCGGTTCGCCTTATAGGTAAGACGTAATGCTCTGCAATCTCTTGAAGATGTTCCAGAGTTTTAGGGATATTTCCAGCAGAATTGAGTGACGCAGTGTATAGCCAGTTAATGATTGCGGTTGCACAAGATGTAAAACTAAGCTGGTTCGGGTATATCCCTTTAATTTTGCTTGCCATTTTAACCATCTGATAGCGAATGATATTGTAAGCTAAGAGTATTCCCCATAGCTCTTGGCGTATCATTTCGGGTCGTTTGCTACGTAACGTATAGTGATTTTGAAGTAGTACTTGCTTCATTTCTCGATAGCCCAACTCGATTTCCCAGCGTTGCTCATAAAGCTCAACAATATCTTCGCTCGGATAGCGTAATGGATCGATCATGGACGTTAATATGGTGCGCTCTTTACCATCAATAGTTCGTGTTAGCATTCGAACTTGCATGGTCTCAGGTAAATTCGGATATTTTTTGCGCGATTGCGGGGTGGTAGTCAGCTCAACTAGCTTTTGCTGGCGACCTATTTTCCGGATGACTTTATACTGGGTTCCCTTTTTCATTGGGATTAGCCAGTGGCGTTCAATACCGGTATTTTGCCACTTATGTAGCAGCCCAAGTGAATAAAAACCTCGGTCGAATAGCGTCAATGAATGATCTGCTGTCGATTTGATAAGCCCTTCTGCCAACACCATTTCACTTGTTGAAGCACAACCGAACTGGCTTCCAGTCAGAAGGTGACTGGTTAATTCCATTTGGCAAACCATGCGCACTTGAGGGTACTGCTCTCCAAATTGATTTGAACTCTTTGTGAACGCTTGCTCATTTTCATTGGAATCGGGTGTGCGCCAAACGACGCCATCCACGCCAAGCAGGCGCAAGCCATGCCAGGTCGGATGCTCTGCTTGTTCATTCCAAATCGCTTGCGTATGTTCAAATACGGACTGCACAGCATGCTCACCAAGACGCTGCCTTGCTTGTGGAATGGCGCTTGGCGCTACAAGTGCGCGCCTGCCAGGCAACATAATATTCATTTGCCCAACAATGTCCCACACGCTCGTATTTCGATACAGAGCCATTCCTATAATGCTCCACAACACCATATCCAATGGTAAACGTCTTTTCCTGATGGTACCGACACCAGCTCTATCAAAAGCCTCATCAATTAAATCTGGATCAAGAATATCGGACAACTTCCCAATACCTTGGGAGTTCGGAGCATATCCATTGGCGATAGCCAGTGCTGTTGTGAGTTGCATAAAAAAATCCGTAGCTAGAATTAACTAACTACGGATTCTGATCCATTGGGAGGATCGGTCAACCGATCGCTAAAACATTTCTTAACTGATCGGCATTAG
>NZ_RSFE01000026.1 GCF_004025325.1 Pseudidiomarina gelatinasegens
TTGTAGTGGTCAAGTAATATTGGCCACGGTTTTGTAGTTATTCCAGTACCGTTTTTCCGACTCAGATGGTGTCAATCCACCGTTGTACGAATGCGGTCTCCATCGACTGTAATAACCGAGAATATAATCACTGATCCGTTGCTTGGCTTCAGTAAAGTTTCGATAGCCAGTAGTCGGCACCCATTCCGTTTTTAAGCTTCTAAAAAAGCGCTCCATTGGGCTATTGTCCCAACAATTTCCACGTCGGCTCATGCTTTGCGTCATTCGGTAACGCCATATTAATCGTCTGAATTTGCGACTGGTATAATGACAGCCCTGGTCGCTGTGATACATCAAGTCCTTTGGCTGCCCCCTGCGCTCAAACGCCATAGTCAGCGCCTGACACGTTAAATTGCTGTCTGGAGAATGACTCATCGCCCAGCCAACGGGCTGTCGTGCGAACAAGTCCATGACAACGGCCAGGTAGGCCCAGCGGCTGCCTGTCCAGATGAAGCTAACATCGCCGCACCACACTTGATTGGGCGCGGTCACCGCAAACTGCCGATCCAATAAATTTGGAATGGCAACATGCTCCTGTGCCGCCTTCTTATAAGCATGTTTCGGTAGCTGACAGCTAACCAGTTTCAGCTTTTTCATCAGGCGCCCTGCGCGATAGCGTGTCAGCGTAATGCTGTGCGTATCGTCATTTGTAATCATGTCAGCGACCGTTCTGGCACCGGCCGAGCCATTGCTTAACCGGTGCGCTTTGCGCACTAGGCTGCGAAGCCTAATCGCTTCTGGCGAGATACGTTTATCTCGCCGCTGCCAGTATTTAAATGTGCTGCGGTGGACGTCCAGTACCTCGCACAAATCTTTCACCGAATACCGGCGTGTATTGCTCTGACTCAGTCTCTCGATTAACGCGAGTGTTTCATGGAGTCCGACATCAACAGAGCTGAAGCCTTTTTTAATATATCCTTTTCTAATTCAAGGCGTTCGACGCGCTTCTTGAGCTCACGGATTTCAACCTGTTCAGGCGTCATGGGGCTGGCTTTTGGAGCCTTACCGGCGCGTTCTTCTCGTAGCTGCTTTACCCATTTACCAAGCGTTGAATACCCAACGCCCATGGCATCGGCGGCTTCCTTGTGAGAATACCCCTGATCGACGACTAACTGTGCTGTTTCCAGTCTAAATTCCGGGCTAAAGTTTGGACGGTTCTTCTTTGTCATTTTGTCACCTAATTTTGCTATGCTGTCATCATAACAGCTCTAATCAGGTGGCCAAATTAACTATGCCACTACA
>NZ_RSFE01000027.1 GCF_004025325.1 Pseudidiomarina gelatinasegens
CATGCTCCTTGATAGCCTTGATAATCTGTTCTTCGCTGTGACGTTTTTTCATAGTGAGATCTCCAATAACCCAATTTTAATGGAAATCTCATCGATGTCATGGTTCTATTTTTGGGGGAGACGTCACTTTTCCTCACTACAAGATGTTCGCATTGAGGTATATCGTCTTGAACCCGATTGGAAAATTCAACGATGTCCGGTTCAGAGAAGGCATATAGCCATCCGACGTTGTTCTTAACATTAGGAATTAAACGTAAAACACGTCCGAGGACCTGTCTAAAGAATAGTTCGGTTCTTACGTTACTAAGGTGCACGCACACACGCAAGCGTGGGATATCAGTTCCTTCGGAAACCATTGAGACACTGACGATCCACTGTACATCAGAGTGCTTGTACTCTTCGATAGCTATGTGAGAATTAGTGTTTCGATAATTCACGACTACTGCGGATTGTTTTAATTCATTCCGTAGTATCTGATAGATGAAAAAAGCGTGCTCGACTGATTTTGCAACGATCAAGCCACCTGCTGTAGGGTGGAATTTACGAATATTAGCCAGCTTATCGACACCTAACTGTAGGATGTGATTGAGAGCCACTGAATTCTCTAGCAACGAATCGTATCTCAGGCCCGAGTTCTGAATCGCCGATTTGATAGATGAATACTCGATTCCATCTACAAGCAATTGATCATTGTCAATTAGATTGATTTCTGGAACCCTGCAGACTGACTCCCTGATTGCAGTCATCATTCCATAAGTGTAATCACTGCCCACGATACCTTCGGGCATGATGTATCGGGCTAACGTAATTGGATACTGATCGCTTCGCCAAGGGGTACCAGTCATGGATAGAATATAAGCAGCATTATCTGCTATTTTTTTGAGAATCTCTCGCCCCCAAGAATTAGCTAAAGCTGTAGTGGCATAGTTAATTTGGCCACCTGATTAGAGCTGTTATGATGACAGCATAGCAAAATTAGGTGACAAAATGACAAAGAAGAACCGTCCAAACTTTAGCCCGGAATTTAGACTGGAAACAGCA
>NZ_RSFE01000028.1 GCF_004025325.1 Pseudidiomarina gelatinasegens
CGCTGACCTCCTGCGTGCAAGGCAGGCGCTCTCCCAGCTGAGCTATGGCCCCGTTTCGTTGTTCGTTGTTCGTACGCTGCGCTATTCGTGCGCTACGCTGTTCGTTATTCGTTAAACAACAAACCAAACCAACAACAAACCGATAAGGGAAATTCGCGTGAGAGCAAGGCGGGAAGCAGCGAAGCATAGCCTGCTATGCGAGTTGCTTTCCAACGCAGCTATCGCGGGAATTTGGTGGGTCTGAGTAGACTTGAACTACCGACCTCACCCTTATCAGGGGTGCGCTCTAACCAGCTGAGCTACAGACCCAGTATCCGCTAAGTCTGCATTATCGCTTCGGTCGGTACGCCCTCACCCGCTTATGCAGGGCAGGCACACTCTAACGCGCGAAACGACAGACCCAGTTTCTATCTGTTACATCTACCAAACCAGGCAATCTGTGTGAGCACTTAACTTCTTCAAGGCTTCATATTAAGGAGGTGATCCAGCCGCAGGTTCCCCTACGGCTACCTTGTTACGAC
>NZ_RSFE01000002.1 GCF_004025325.1 Pseudidiomarina gelatinasegens
CAGATAAATCAGTTTTTCTTGGGAAGTATTGCCGAACCAAACTATTAGTATTTTCGTTTGTGCCTCGTTGCCATGGTGATTGGGGGTCGCAAAAGTAAACGGGTATACCAATTTCTTTTGTTAGATCGGCATGCTTAGCTAGTTCCATACCGCGATCCCAGGTGAGCGATTTCCGGTATTCTGCCGGCATCTGTTTAAATATTTTTAACAGCGCCCGGTAAACCGACTCCGCGTCTTTGCCAGCTAATTTCAATAGGATAGTAAAGCGAGCTTTTCTATCGACAAGCGTGGCGATATGTGTGTTTTTAGAGCCCGAAACGAGATCCCCCTCCCAATGACCAAGGGAGGCGCGATTCTCTATGTCTTCATCGCGCTCACGGATTGAGAGTCCATTGACAATAGTTGTAAAGGTTCGGTCTCCACTACGGCGGTGATAGCGGCTATGTCGCATAGGATGCGAGCGACGCAGATGTTGCGCAAATGAAAAGTGAATAACGGCCTTTGAACGTACATATATCGACTTATAAATCGTTTCATATGATACATGCATAAATGGGGTGCAAGGGTACTCAACTCGTAACCAGCCAGCGATTTGTTCTGGAGACCATTTAAGCTCGAGCTTCGACATAACAAGCTTTCGGAGCACTTTATTGATTTCGAGTTGCCCTAGTTTTGGTCTTTTTGCCATACGTTTGGCGCGGTTATCGGCATCAACTGCTTTGTAATAACGTCGTCCTCGATTACGGGAGACTTCACGTGAAATTGTTGAAGGCGAACGTTTTAGCATTACAGCAATTTCACGTAGAGACATTTTAGCAGATAGGGCCACTCGAATTTCTTCTCTTTCGGCTAAGGTCAGGTGCTGTTTATTTCGTATTCGAGGTTTTGGTTTTATACCGCCACTTTCGCGTAGGGCGGTGAAAACAGTACCAGGTGCAGCATCTAATACTCGACCAATATCACTGAAACCAGTACCTTGCTTCCATAAAGTAAAGACAAGATCCCTCTCATCTTGTGTGAATATACGTTTTGCTCGTTTCATCAGAAGTACTCATGCAAATTAGTAGTATAGTAAAACTGTTGCATTGACCACTTGAATCTACAGCGGCTTTTTTTAAAATGTCACGCTCTTCTGTGACGCGTTGGAGCTCTTTGCGTAGTCGCTTCAACTCGGCCTGTTCCTCATTACGGCTCTTGTTTGCCTCAGCATCCGGGCCAAATTTCTTAACCCAGGCATAAAGGCTGTGAGTTGAAACATCGAGCCGCTTGGAAACATCAGCTACCGAGTGACCTCGGTCGGTGATCTGGCGGACTGCTTCGATTTTAAATTCGTCGGGGTATCGTTTGTTGGTCATAAGCACCTCTTGTATGCCATTATCTATGGCTACGAGGTGTCTAGCAAATCAGTGGCGATTCAGTGTCATCGGTTCAATCAATTGCGAGTACACAAGCAAAATCTAATATTTGTAATGACTTGGGGTACAAAGCATCAGATATCCTTCAAGCAAATTGCATTATCTGGGTTGAAGGACCATCCGATCGCATATACCTGAATTTTTGGCTTTCTAGCAAAGCTCCAGATTTGGTTGAAGGGATTCATTATTCGATAATGTTTTACGGCGGAAAGTCGTTTAGCCATCTGTCAGGGGTGGATAATGACGTATCCGATCGAGTAGAAGACTTTATTTCGATTAGAGCTTTGAATCGTTACTCAGTAATAGTATTTGATAGTGATAAAGCATCATCACAATCTCGCCTTTCATCAACCAAGCAAAGATTAAAACAAGAGTTCGATAACGGCCCTGGCTATACTTGGGTAACTGCAGGGCGGGAGATTGAGAACTATTTGGACGCAGAAGCTCTCGAAATGAGTATTCAAGAAGTCCATCCTTCAGCGGCAAAAATACATGATAAAGGGCGATGGCAGAATTTGCTAAAGTATGAATAGAAAAGGAGCGCGGAGATCAAGATGGCTGACAAGGTAAAAGTTGCTCGGCACTTTGTGAGCAATAACAGCGCTAATTTTGATGTTTTAGATCTAAAAGCTAGGATTAGTCAGTTAACCTCATTTATCAAAGTAGCAAATGGAATGGAGAGCTAGTAGCACTTAGCCGTTTTGAATAAATATTCAAACGCTCATTTGTTGAGTAGCGACTTTGTAATGCAACTGGACATTGGGCGAATTAAGAATGAAAAATTAAACATGGTCACCGGTTGGTCACCATTTGGTCACAAGCCCCATTATGGTCACAAACACGCACAAAGCATCAAGTCAACCATCACGGCTGCAAGTCAATAAATTCAAAGGGTTTGGAACTTTAGAAAGATGGTGCGTCCGAGTAGACTCGAACTACCGACCCCTACCATGTCAAGGTAGTGCTCTAACCAACTGAGCTACGGACGCACATTTTTGGAAGTGGCTCCACAGGCGTGGAACGGGCGCTATATTAGTAATTTCGACGCGCAGGCGCAAGCGTTTTTTGCCGCCCGCGTGCCGAGTGTCTAGTTTGTGTGCAACCCCAGCAATTACCGCAGCTGGTGTTTGAGTACCTTGCCGTTGGCGTTGTGTGGCAGTTCATTAACAAACTGATACACCCGCGGACGTTTATAATCGGCCAAGCGCTCGGCCACATGGGTGCGCAGGGCGTCTTCGTCTAGCGGTTCGTTGAGTACCACGTACGCCTTCACGCTTTCGCCCCATTGGTCATGCGGCACGCCAATAACTGCCGCTTCAAGCACCGCAGGGTGGCTTGCCAGTGCGTCTTCCACTTCGCGCGGATACACGTTCACGCCGCCGGTGATGATTAAGTCTTTGATGCGGTCTTTTACCCAATAAAAACCATCCGCGTCGCGCACACCGATATCGCCGGTACGTATCCACCCGTCTGCGGTGAATATTTCTGCGGTGGCTTCTGGGTTGCGCCAGTATTCGCGCATGATGCCTTCGCCGCCGATATGTATTTCTCCGGCTTCATCAACGTCAGCAATGTCACCGTTGGCGTTAACCACGCGTATTTCGGTAAAGGCTGCGGCGCGGCGGCCAACTGAGCCAGCTTTGTCGCCGTGCTCATGGGGCAGTAACAGGCTGCCGGTTGGGCCTGCTTCGGTTAAGCCGTACACACAATAAAACTGATCACTGCCAAATGCTTTTTGCACACGGTGGGCATGGTCACCGGCTAATGGACCTCCGCCGTATATCCAATGCGTCATGCTGCTTAAGTTGGTGTTGCTCACTTGTGGGTGCTGGGCGGTAAGTAAATAGGCCACTGGCGCGCCAAAAAAGTGGGTGCAGCTTTCTTGTTCCACCAAATTAAGCAATAAATCAGGGGTAAAGGTTGGCGCTATGATGTGGGTACAGCCCATCAGCGTGCCGCCTACCAACGAGAGATTCAAAGGTGCCGAATGGGTAAATGGCATCAGCGACAGCAATCGACTTTCCGGTGCGTAATTCATTTCGGTGGCGAACATCATGCCCACAAACAAGAGTGCGCGATGGTCAAACAATACGCCTTTCGGGCGCCCGGTGGTGCCGGAAGTATAGAGTAGGGTAGCGGATTCGGTAATGGCGTATTCGTCCAGCTTGTTAAAGGCACGGCCGCTGCTGTTGGTTGTGACAAAGGCCGGCATGTCGTTAATCACCAAATGATTCATGTTGGCTTGTTTGGCCGCCGCCAACGCGCCTGCGCTGGTAAGGTCGCAGGTAACGATTAAGCTGGCCTCGGCATTGTCAAAAATATAGCCCAGTTCGTTCGCGGTTAATTTTACGTTTACGGGCGCAACAATGGCTCCGAGGCGCTGAATGGCAAAATGAGCAACCACAAAGGCGTAGTTATTAGGTAGCACCAAACAAACCCGATCACCGTGCTTAATGTTGTAGTCATTGGCGAGAACTTCAGCGAAGCCGTTAACGTGTTGATCAAGCTCAAGCCAAGTGCTGCGCACCCCGGTATCAATAACGGCTTCGTAGTCTGGAAACTTACGTGCGTTGCGGGCTACGTATGCTGGGATAATCATGGGTTGTCCTTTATAAAGTCGGGGTGGCGCGGCTAATAATGGCACGCACATCAAGGCCACTGGGCAAGCTGCCGTAATTAAAGTGTGCCTGCGGTGCGAGGCGGCTGGCACAAAACGCTTCTGCGACATAATCTGGCGCGTGTTGCAGCAATAGTGCTCCTTGCAAGGCTACGGCCATGCGATCAGCAAATTGGCGCGCGTGATATTGCCATTGTTCTGGTGCAATGCTGCGAAAATCATGCTGCAGCGCTTCAACAAAGTGATCAAACAAAACATTCGTATTGTTTGCTTTGGCAAGCTCAACAAAGTAAGCGTCGAGTACTTCAGGTTCTTTTTGAATGGCGCGCAGAATGTCTAAACACTGCACGTTGCCACTGCCTTCCCAAATCGAATTTACCGGCGATTCGCGGAATAGGCGCGGCATAATGGTATTTTCCATCACGCCCATACCACCAATGGCTTCCATCGCCTCGTAGGCGTGGTTTGGTGCACGTTTGCATATCCAGTATTTCCCAATCGGCGTCGCAATGCGGGCCAACAGCCGTTCGTGTTCATTGTCTTGCTGGTCTATAGCCCGTGCCATGCGCATGGTAAGGGTCATTGCGGCTTCGCTTTCTAAGGCTAAATCAGCTAATACGTTTTGCATTAATGGCTGCTCGCTTAAACGGGCGCCAAATGCTGAGCGGTGGTGCGCATGGTGCAGCGCTTGCACCGTGGCTTGGCGCATGCCTGCTGATGAACCGATCATGCAGTCGTAGCGCGTCATGGCAACCATTTCAATGATGGTGCGCACGCCACGGCCTTCTTCGCCAACCATCCAGGCTAAGGCGCCGCGCAGTTCACATTCGCTGGAGGCATTGGCCACGTTACCCATCTTATTTTTCAACTGCTGTATTTGCAGGGCATTTTTGCTGCCGTCAGGGCGCCAACGGGGCAATAAAAAACACGACAAACCGCCGGGGGCCTGCGCGAGAACTAAAAAGGCATCACACATGGGCGCTGAAACAAACCATTTGTGGCCTACCAGTTCATACGCTTGACCCGGGCCGCTCGCATCAATGGCGTAGGCTTTGGTGGTGTTAGTACGTACGTCTGAGCCGCCTTGCTTTTCGGTCATGGCCATGCCGATGGTTAAGCCATGTTTCATCGTATCCGGCACATTGCGGCCATCGTATTGTGGCGCCATGATTTTTGCGCCAAATTGCTTTAATAAATCAGGTTGGTGGTGCAACGCCGGAATTGCCGCAAAAGTCATGGTAATAGGGCAACCGTGTGCTGCTTCCACTTGGGTGTGCAGGTAATATTTAGCTGCGCGCGCCACATGGGCGCCAGGGCCAGGTTTCGACCAAGGGCTGGCGTGCAGGCCTTCGGTGATGGCAATGTCCATCAGTTGGTGATAGCTGGGATGAAAATCGACCTGATCAATGCGCTCACCAAAGCGATCATGGGTTTGTAACGTTGGTTTATTGGTGTTGGCTGCAAAACCAAGCGCAATGCGTTCGGGTAGACCACATTCAGCGCCGAAGCGCGCAATATCTTGTTCCGCCCAAGCTGCGCCTTCGCGTTTTACAGCGGCTTGCAGTGCGTGATCTTCGGCATACAGGTTGTAATTTTCAAGCGCCGGCGGTTGGTTTTCCACGATGTGGGTTTGGGCAAGGTACTTGTCGCGTTCACTCATGGTTTAACTCCTAACAATTTAAAGAAGTGAAACACTATTGAGTTTTTCCGTCAACGCCTATCGTTAGTATCTATTCAATATGCGCAAAACGCGCCAATAGTGCCTCAGTAAATAAACGTAATTCCAGTTGTGCCAATGGCTTACCGGGGCATACATGAATGCCCGCGCCATAAAGTAGATTCAGTGATGGGTCACGATGCCATTGAAACTGTTCGGGCTGTTCAAATACCTGTGGGTCACGGTTGGCTGCACGCCAATCAATTCGCACCATAGTGTCGCTATCAATATGTTGCTCACCAAGCGTCACGGGGCACTTGGTGCGGCGGCGGTTGCCTGGCAGTGGCGCGGCAATACGCAATACTTCATCAATGGCATGGTCAATGTGCTCAGGCGCCATGCGTAACTGTTTTTGTACCACCGGGGTGGCCGCTAAAAACTCAATAATAGAACTGGCCGCTGCCGCAATAGTACCCAGCTCGCCGACGGTCCAGTTACGAATCATGCTAACCAGATAGTCATCTGACAAGGGTTCGCCATTTAGTCGCAACTGTGTGAGTTTTGTGGTTATTGATTGAGGTGCGCTATTCCCACGTCGTGCGTTTTCCAACTGCTCAATGACAAGCTCACTAAATTCTGCCGCCAAAGCGCGCAGTGCAGGGCGGTCCTGAGCTACAGATGCGGCTTTCTGCGCAGCTATCCACTCGGTTAGGCGTTGCTGAACTGTTACCGGCCAGCCCATAAATGCACATTGAGCCCGAAGCGCAAACTGGTGGCCAATAGTACCCGCTATCTCAACCAAATTATGAGTCGCTACACTATCGAACAGTCCGTCGATGACCACCTGTAATTTGGGCTGAAACTGTGTGAGCACAGCGGCGCTAAAAAACGGTTCAATGAGTGCGCGGTAGGTGCGGTGCTCGGTGCCGTCCATGCCATTGGGAACATTTAAATGCGAGGAAACATTGTTACTAAATTGCTCAGGCGCGTGCAGCGCAGCGAGTACATCATGGTGACGGGTTAGCACTACGTCCATGATCACCTCCACAACTGAAGTGTATGTAGGTATCAGTATATGCTGATAAGTCATAAATTCTTTGAGTTTGGTCAAGCCAATTACCCAAAGTTAATTTATTTGCAAATTTGAACCGGTAACTTATGCTTAAATTCACAATAAAAATTGTGAAAAGTCTTTAAAAATCATAATAAAAACAGGAATAAATCCATGGAACAATCAAATACCCCAGCATCAAATAACGTCTCAGCTCCTTATGTAAACCGAGAGCACACAAGTACCGGAAACTGGTTTCTATCTATTTTTTTAGTAGGCATACCGTTAGTCGGACTTATTTTATTAATTGTGTGGGCATCGAGTCATTCAACACCTTTAAGTAAACGAAACTGGGCCCGAGCAATGTTGCTCTGGGTGGTTATCGCGATAGTCTTGTTCATGTTGATGGCAATACTCGGCGGAATTGGCCTTGCAGCTATGGAAGGTTATTAACGCTATTCTAGCGCAGAGGCTGACCAAGTTGGTTCTGCGCTATTAACCGCACCACGTAGGAAAGTTTGAATAAGCCAGCTAATAAAATTTGTAAAAAATGAAGTACAGCAACCACCATCAGGGGAAATTGTGCTTCTAAACCCCAAGCTAAATAAGCTACCAGCGCAAATAAGACAAGGAAAATCACCATTGCCGAATTAGCGCCTTTAAGTAATTTATGACCGGAACTTTGCTGATTCATAACCTACATCCTTAATGCATGTTTATACGTGCATTATGAATGTATGTTTGATGAAGATCAAGGATTGAGTGATTGGATTATTCTTGTGTACTATAATGCGTTCGAAATGCACCTTATGATTCTGCTTACTGCCTGTGCGGCTTATCTTGGAACCTGTTATGCAATTAAAAAAATACACGGATTATGGATTACGGATACTCATGTATCTGGCAAGTTTTGATGCCGAGCAGAGCGATGAAAAGCGAAAATTAGCCACCATTCGGGAAATATGCGATACCTTCAGTTTATCAGCCAACCACGTGAATAAAGTGGTGCACCACTTAGGCCGGTTGGAGCTGATTGAAACACGCCGCGGGAAAAACGGCGGTTTCTTATTAGCAAAACGCCCCGAAGATATCTCGTTGGCGTTTGTGATTCGCCAGCTTGAAGGCGACGAGAAGTGGATAGAGTGCGAAAATCCTTATTGCGTCGCGCTGCCCGCCTGTGAATTAAAAGGTATTGTGGCCCGCGGTAAAGAGGTGTTCTACAACTATCTTAATGACTACACACTTAAGAGTTTGATGGCGCAGGCGCCCCAACTGCGACAGATTTTTTCAACAGCGTCGTAATCGCGGCACTAATTCCGTCTAGAGTTAGCGGATACATGCGCTGGCTCATTAGCTGCTGCATGAGATCAATAGATTGATAGTAGCGCCAATGACTGGTGGGCTGAGGGTTTAACCATACAGAATCGGAAAAGTGGTGCAGTAAGCGTTGCATCCACACGGCGCCAGGTTCTTCATTCCAGTGTTCCACACTGCCACCTGCGTAAGCAATTTCGTACGGCCCCATAGTTGCATCGCCAACGAATATTAACTTGTAGTCGCGGCCATAACGATTGATCAGCTCAAGCACCGGTAATTTATCTTCGTAACGGCGGCTATTGTCTTTCCAGACGTGTTCATACACACAGTTATGGAAATAGAAAAACTCGAGGTGTTTAAATTCATTTCGTGCTGCGCCAAACAGCTGTTCGCACTCGTAAATGTAATCATCCATAGAGCCGCCCACGTCAAACAGCAGCAGCACTTTTACTGCATTGTGGCGTTCAGGCTGCCATTGTAAATCAAGCAAGCCAGCCTTTTGTGAGGTAGCACGAATGGTGGCATTAAGGTCAAGTTCTTCGGCGGCTCCAGTGCGGGCAAACTTACGTAATTTGCGCAAAGCTAGCTGTATGTTCCGGTTGGCTAATTCTGCATCACCATCGAGATCACGAAACTCGCGCTTGTCCCACACTTTTACAGCACGGCGCTGGTTGCTGCCGTCTTGGCCAATGCGAATTCCTTCAGGGTGATAGCCGTAGGCGCCGAACGGCGAAGTACCGCCGGTACCTATCCATTTATTGCCGCCAGCGTGACGTTTCTGCTGTTCAGCTAAGCGCTCGCGAAAGGTTTTGAGCAGGTCATCAAGGCCGCCAAGGGCTTTGAGTTTGGCTTTGTCTTCATCGCTAAGCTGACGCTGCAAGCTGCGCTCGAGCCATTCGGCTGGAATCGCTTGCGCCAGGTCGACCTGCTCAACACCTTCAAAGTATTCAGCAAAGGCTCGGTCGAACCGGTCATATTGACTTTCATCTTTCACTAACACCATGCGGGCTAGAGTATAAAAGTCATCAACGCTCGCGAATACGAGGCCACGTTCAAGCGCACCCAGTAGGTCGAGCAACTCGGTGAGGCTGGTTTTAAGTCCGTGCTTACGTAAACACAGAAAAAACTCAATGAGCATAATAAAACCTAAGCGTTGCGGCGTGACATAAACGCAAGTTTTTCAACTAACTGCACGTCTTGCTCGTTCTTCAACAAGGCACCAAACATGGGCATTAAGCCATCACGCTTGTTCAGTTCAGCGGGGTTAATGTCTTCTGCTAATAGCAGTTTTAGCCAATCAATAAGCTCTGACGTAGAAGGTTTCTTCTTTAAATTTGGCACGCCGCGCAAGTCAAAGAAAACTTCGAGTGCAGTACTGAGCAAGTTCTTGCGAATATCGGGATAATGCACTTGAACAATCTGTGCCAAGGTTTCGGCGTCGGGGAATTTAATGTAATGAAAAAAGCAGCGGCGCAAAAAGGCGTCGGGAAGCTCTTTTTCGTTATTTGACGTGATGATGACAATGGGGCGATGGTCGGCGCGCACTTGCTCGCCGGTTTCGTACACATGAAATTCCATTTGATCGAGTTCGTGCAAGAGATCATTTGGGAACTCAATATCCGCTTTGTCGATTTCGTCAATCAACAGTACCGGACGCTCTGGTGCGGTGAAGGCCTGCCAAAGTTTACCGGGCTTAATGTAGTTGGCAATGTCGTGCACCTTGTCGCTACCAAGCTGGCTATCGCGCAAACGCGACACCGCGTCGTACTCGTACAGCCCTTGTTGGGCTTTGGTGGTGGACTTTATTTGCCAGCGCAGCAGGGGTACCCCTAAGCTTTCTGCCAACTCTTCAGCGAGCCGTGTTTTACCGGTGCCCGGTTCACCTTTAATAAGCAAAGGCTTTTCGAGCGTAACAGCGGCATTAACCGCAAGGCCGAGGTCATCGGCCACGATGTAATTGTCTGTGCTTTTAAAGCTCATGATTTCCTCAGTACGAAGAACAACTAGTTCACGATTTTATTGGATGTGTCTAGGTATTGTTTCGCGTTCTTCGTTACTTTGTCAAAGTCCATGTGCTCGGAGCCTTTGTGCACGTTTTCTAAAACGTCTTGCAGATCGTCGACTTCTTCATCTAGGCGCTGCAATGCCACTTCAAGGGTGTAGGTGAGCTGATGAATTTCAGCCATTTTTTGCGGTGTTAATTCGCCATTTATTACTTCCGTTAATTTTGCATTGTATTCACGCAGGTTATCCAATGCTTGCTCAAGGTTTTCAGAAGGCTTGCCTTTGAAATGGTCAGGGCGCTTATCATCGTCGCTCGCAAGTGCAGGCGCTGCCGTTAAAGTTAAAGAAAAGGTCAAAGCAGTTAGTAATGGAATAAGTTTCATAGGGCCTCCTACAGCCAATACGATTGATTTGAAAACTCACATACAAATGAGAATCGTTATCAATAAGCTATCATAATTTTAACTGTTCGCCAACTGCTCAGGTGCACTCGCTTAGGCTAAGCTCCGGGCTCAAAATTACAGTCTGCAAAGAATTGTTGCCAATACTCAACGTGATTACGGGTAGCGTCAATCAGTTGATCATCGAGTGCGCCAATTTGTCGCAGATGGTCTTGCCATATGTCAGCGGCGTTGGTAGCAACAGCTAAGGCTTCTACGTAAGGTGTGAGTTGCCGACTTTGTCGTGTTAGTTCGCCTATATGCTGTTGTACGGGCCCCGAAAAAGTGCTGATAAACACTTGCCTCAAAACACGCGCCCTGTTGGGAACCCCAGCGCTTAAACAACCCGCAGGGTCACTCATGTTGGCGACTAACGGTTGGAGTTGCTTCAGGTACTTACGGTTTTCCTGCAATGCGCGCCAAAGTTGCGCTATGTAGCGGTCTTTTTCCAGTTGCTCAAGCGCCGTCGAAAGCTCAGCTTCGGTGGGGAGCTCCGCATCAGTGTCGATGACCCGCAGTACCGTATTGAGTGAATCGATTCGCGTGGCAAAAATACTGCTGTCGGCAATTGCTAGCGGCCTGTCGGCCATCGAGACAACGTTACGAACACTCTTATCGTTGCTTAGAGCCTGCAGTAGCAACATGGGCATAAGTTCGGCTTTGGCTTGAGCCTGTTCCAGTACACGCGCCGCTAAATCCGGATTATCTTGATCCAGCTCAGCGCTGCATTCATAGAGTGCAGCTAACAGTTTACGGTCGTTATAGTAGCGCATAATACCCGCTTCAAGTCGGCCAAGGGCACTATTGCGTTCGGCGATCAGTTGGCCCGCCTTGCAGGTGTCCAAGCGCATGGAATCAAGCAGTGATAGCTGCAGCCTTGGTATAGTTAACTGCACGTCGCGCGCGGTTGGTGCGCGCAGTGCAGTCAAAGGCTCATAAATTATCGGCGCAACAGCCAGTGTATTGGCAACGCGCTGCTGATAGTCATGCAGCTGATGCAAGCCTGTTGGCGCTGGGTTACAGGCACTCACCATAAACAGGACTATATAGCCAAGAAAGGCGTTTAACGTTACAATTCGTCGCATTCCAATAGCCTTTAAAGAAGAATCGATGTTCACAGGAATTGTACAAACTCAAGCCACCGTTGCCCAGCTTAACGACCGTGTTAACTTCCGTCAGTTAACCGTGAAGGTTGCGCCCGAGTATCTTGCGCAGGTAACGCTGGGTGCCAGCATAGCAATTAACGGGTGTTGTTTAACCGTAGTTGCTTTTACTGAAGACACGGTAAGCTTTGATATTATTGATGAAACATTACGATTAACCAACCTCAGCCGGTTAGCCGTGGGTGATACGGTTAACTTTGAGCGCTCATTGAAAGTCGGCGATGAAATGGGTGGGCATTATGTGTCAGGCCATATTCACGGACTAGGCTCAATTGTGAAGCGTGAACAAAGTGCAGATAACTTAGCGTTATGGATTGAGTTTCCTGCGCAGTTCCAAGCTTATGTGTTACCGAAAGGGTTCATTAGCGTAAATGGCGCCAGTTTGACCGTTGGGCAGGTAGAAAGTAACCGTTTTAGCTTACATTTAATTCCAGAAACGTTGCGTTTAACCAACTTAGAACAGGCTAAAATGGTCAACCTTGAGTTCGATCAACAAACGATGACGATTGTCGAAACAGTCGAACGTGTGCTGGCTAACCGCTAATATTAATAAAAATTTTCGTCGTCGCTGGCCACACGAACTAATATTTTGTCGTTCACTTCGTCGAGTTTAACGAGTAAGTGAATATCAGCACCGCAAGCGCGGCACTCATCTTGGTAATCTTGATCGCCTGCCGAAGCGTCGATGCTCACATGGATATGATGCCCACAATAGGGACAGCTTAGGCTAGCGTCGTAGAGTTTGTCCGCATTCATAATAAGCCTCCCAATGCGTGTTAACTGTTACTATGAGTATGGCCCAGATTGCAGAAATTGCTTGTGATTTGACGGTGATTTAACGCTGACTTGCCTAACTTATTGAATTCCAAACAACAGTGAAATTCCTGCAACTGCAATGAGTGCGCCGGTAATGCTGCGCGCCGAAAGTGCTTGGCCGCGCAACCATTGAATCGGAATGAGCCATAGCGGAGCGGTAGCTAAAAGGGTTTGTGCAAGGCCTGGGTTGATATAGGCAATGGCAGTTTGTTGTAACCAAATAGCCAAGAAAGTGCCCATAACAATGGCGGTGAGTAGCCAAGGGATGGACGTATGACGAAGTGCTGCGCGGGTGGTGCCAATTAATGAGGGGCGTAACACAAGCAGTGCAATAGTTAGCGCAACGGTGCCAGCCAATAGGCGCAACAACGCGGCGTTGAGCGGGTTCATGTCAAACTCTTGCAACGCATGAAAGGACATAACGAGGCCAAGCGCCTGACAGAGTGCGGCGCCCACACCGGCGGCTATACCGCTGGCGCTCAGTGCAACGCGCTCAGCATGGCGTGGCTTTTCACTGATAACCACGAAAATCCCGAAAATAATCACCAGCGCAGCCAAAATCTCATAGCCACGCATACCCTGTGACAACAATATCCACGCTAACAAGGCTGCAAAGGGCGGGGCCAGATATTCCAGCAGCATGGTGTGCCAGGGACCCAGCCGACGTAATGCGGAGAAATACAGCGTATCACCCAAGGTAATACCGATTACGCCACTGGCTAATAATAAGTAAGTAGCGGCATTGCCTTCCAGCGCAACCAGTTGACCAGTGAACCAGCCCGCAAGCAGCAATAGTGGGCATGCGATAACGCCTTTGACCAAATTCAATTGACTGGCGGACAAAAAACTACCCGCCTGACTATAAAGTAGCGTCGCAAGCGCCCAAAATAATGCCGCTGTAAGGGCCGCAATTGGACCAATCAAAGAGGTGACTAGGCTTTCCATGGCGGGCATCATACGCTATAGTGTGGCCTTTCTAAAATAACAAGTGACACTTGGTAGGTGCCACCACTGTGAAAAGGACAAATTCATGCCTGTAGTAACGCTTCCCGACGGTAGTAAACGTACATTTGATAAACCTGTATCTATTCTCGATGTTGCTCTGGATATTGGCCCCGGTTTGGCCAAAGCAACAGTTGCTGGTCGCATTAATGGCGAACTGGCAGATGCATGTGACTTAATTACCGACGACGCAACCGTTCAGATCATTACGCCGAAAGATGACGATGGTGTTCACATTATTCGTCACTCCTGTGCGCACTTGCTTGGCCATGCGCTTAAGCAAATGTTCCCAGATGTGAAAATGGCGATTGGTCCGGTTATCGACAACGGCTTTTATTACGATGTTGATATGGAACACACGTTAACTGCAGATGATTTGCAAGCTCTCGAGAAGCGTATGCTCGAGCTGGCAAAAACTGAATATGAAGTGGTTAAGAATAAGGTGAGCTGGGCCGAAGCGCGCGAAACCTTCGTGAGCCGCCATGAACCGTACAAAGTTGAAATTCTGGATGACGATATCAGCAAAGATGATCGCCCAGGTTTGTACCATCATGAAGAATACGTGGATATGTGCCGTGGGCCGCACGTACCAAACATGCGCTTTTGCCAACATTTCAAAATTATGAAGGTTGCTGGGGCCTATTGGCGCGGTAAATCTGACAACAAAATGTTGCAGCGCGTTTACGGCACTGCATGGGCCGATAAAAAGCAATTAAAAGCGTATTTGCAGCGTTTAGAAGAAGCTGAAAAGCGTGACCACCGTAAAATTGGTAAAACGCAAGACTTGTTCCATTGGCAAGAAGAAGCGCCGGGCATGGTGTTCTGGCACAACAATGGTTGGGCTGTATTCCTGGAACTTGAGCGTTTTATTCGCGAAAAACTGCGTGAGTACAACTACCAAGAAGTAAAAGGTCCATTAATGATGGACCGCGTGTTGTGGGAGCGTTCTGGCCACTGGGAAAAATTCTCAGACCTGATGTTTACAACGGCTTCAGAAAATCGCGAGTATGCGATTAAGCCGATGAACTGCCCAGGGCACGTGCAAATATTTAACCAAGGCTTAAAATCATACCGTGACTTGCCGTTGCGTATGGCCGAGTTCGGTTCGTGCCATCGTAATGAACCTTCGGGTGCTTTGCATGGTTTGATGCGTGTGCGTGGCTTCACGCAAGACGATGCGCACGTGTTCTGTACCGACGCACAAGTGCAAGAAGAAGTCAGTGGCTGTATTAAGATGGTCTATGAAACCTATAAAACCTTTGGTTTCCAAGACATCGTGGTGAAGCTGTCAACCCGCCCAGAGAAACGTTTGGGTGACGACGCGACATGGGACCATGCTGAACAAGCATTAGCTGATGCATTGAAAAACAACGGCATTGAATTTGAATATTTGCCGGGTGAGGGCGCTTTTTATGGTCCGAAGATTGAATTTACTTTGCACGATTGTCTCGGTCGTGCATGGCAGTGTGGTACTGTGCAGCTCGATTTTGCGCTGCCAGGCCGATTAGGTGCAACTTATGTGGGCGAAGACAACGAGCGCCACACACCGGTGATGATACACCGCGCCATTTTGGGCTCGCTTGAACGCTTCATGGGCATTATTATTGAAGAATATGCGGGTTATTTCCCAACTTGGCTTGCGCCAACGCAGGTTGTGGTGATGAATATTACCGATAATCAGCGTGATTATGCTATCGAAACGGTAAAAGAATTGAATAAACTTGGATTTAGAGCCATTGCTGACTTGAGAAATGAGAAGATAGGCTTTAAAATCCGCGAGCACACTTTAAAACGTGTTCCATATTTGTTGGTTGTCGGCGATAAAGAAGTCGAGAACAAAGCGGTTGCGGTGCGTACTCGTCGCGGTGAAGACCACGGTGTTAAAGGGTTACAGCAATTTATTGCAGAACTTAGCGATGAAGTAAACAGCCGCAAGATTAGTTAATTGACTGGAGGAATGACCATTAAAGGCGGAAAAAGAACTCAGAAAGCTGCGGACAAAAATCGTATCAATGAAGATATTCGCGTCAAAGAGGTAAGATTAATTGGCGTTGAAGCTGAACAGATTGGTGTCGTGAGTATTCAAGAAGCTCTTGAGGCAGCGGAAGCTGCTGGTGTTGATCTGGTGGAAATTAGCCCGAATGCGGAGCCACCAGTTTGTCGTCTGATGGATTATGGTAAGTTCCTCTACGAGAAAGCTAAGAACGCGAAAGAGCAAAAGAAAAACCAGAAACAGATCCAGGTTAAGGAAGTTAAATTCCGTCCTGGAACTGACGAGGGCGATTATCAGGTAAAACTGCGCAACCTGACTCGCTTTCTGGAGGGAGGTGACAAAACTAAAGTCACTATCCGTTTCCGTGGCCGGGAAATGGCACACCAAGAGTTGGGTATCGAACTGCTAGAGCGCATTAAGAATGACCTAGCCGAAATCTCAACTTGCGAATCGTTCCCAAGACGTGCTGAGGGTCGCCAGATGATTATGGTTCTGGCCCCTGCTAAGAAGTAACTGTGGTTTGCAAGTAGGGCGGTTATTGATGGCAATATGCCAGCAACAACCAAACTCACCCTGTTACACTTGTTGTTAACAATGCGGAGTTATTTTCATGCCGAAAATGAAATCGAAACGAGGCGCAGCGAAGCGCTTCAAAAAAACCGCTTCAGGCGGGTTTAAATGTAAACAGTCTCATTTGCGTCACATCCTGACCAAAAAGAGCTCGAAGCGGAAACGTCACCTACGTGCGAAAAGCATGGTGCACGTGTCTGACGTAGGCTTAGTTCAGCGTATGTTACCATTCGCGTAAGGGAAGGAGAGATAGCAAATGGCACGAGTTAAACGTGGTGTGACAGCGCGCGCGCGTCACAAGAAAGTCCTGAAGCAGGCGAAAGGTTATTATGGTGCTCGTTCACGTGTTTATCGCGTAGCGAAGCAAGCAGTTATCAAAGCAGGTCAGTACGCATACCGCGACCGCCGTGCGAAGAAACGTCAATTCCGTCAATTATGGATTGTTCGTATCAACGCTGCAGCGCGTCAAAACGGTTTGTCATACAGCCGCTTTATCAATGGCTTGAAAAAAGCATCTGTAGAAATCGATCGTAAAATCCTTGCTGACATCGCAGTTCATGACCAAAACGGTTTTGCTGCGTTGGTAGAGAAAGCGAAAGGCTCTCTGTAAGTAAGTTGAAAAGTTGAAAAAGGGAGCGTAATCGCTCCCTTTTTTTATGCTTTTTCGGTATCATTGAGCACTTTGATATCTTGACGAAAGCAAAGCGAAACCGCGTTGGTCATAACTGAGGACGATCATGGCGTTATCTGACATTGTAGCTGCCGCTGAAGCAGCCGTTGCTACGGCAACCACCCCGCAAGAACTTGATGCAGTTCGGGTTGATTACATGGGTAAAAAAGGTCAACTTACAGAACAGTTGAAAAGCCTAGGTAAATTAAGCCCCGAAGAGCGTCCTGCCGCTGGCCAAGCAATTAATGATGCGAAGCAGCGTGTACAAGAACTTATCAACGCGCGTAATAATGAATTAAAGCAGGCAGAGTTGGCACAAAAGCTCGCCGCAGAACGCATCGATGTGAGCCTGCCGGGCCGTCGGGCGCAAGTAGGTGGCTTTCACCCGGTTACCAAAACCATTCAGCGCATCGAGGCTTTCTTTGGTGACTTAGGTTTCCGTACGGTTGAAGGCCCTGAAGTGGAAGACGACTTCCATAACTTTGATGCATTGAATATTCCAGCCAATCATCCGGCCCGGGCAGATCACGACACATTTTATTTTACCCCAACAACCATGCTACGAACGCAAACCTCAGGCGTTCAAATTCGTACCATGCAAAAGGAACAGCCGCCGCTGCGTATTATCTCGCCGGGCCGCGTGTACCGTAATGACTACGATCAAACCCACACGCCAATGTTCCATCAGGTGGAGGGTTTGATGGTTGATACCGACGTGAGCTTCACCCAATTGAAGGGTATTTTAGAAGACTTTTTGGTTAACTTTTTTGAAGAAGAGCTCGAAGTTCGATTCCGTCCATCCTATTTCCCATTCACAGAACCTTCAGCGGAAGTGGATGTGCGCCGTAAAGACGGCAAATGGCTAGAAGTTTTAGGCTGCGGCATGGTGCACCCGAGTGTATTACAAGCCGTTGGTATTGATAGCGAAAAATATACCGGCTTTGCTTTCGGTATGGGCGTTGAGCGTTTAACCATGCTCCGCTATGGCGTCAATGACCTGCGCGCATTTTTTGAAAATGACGTGCGTTTCTTGAAACAATTCAACTAAAAGCCGGGTAAGCAGATGAAATTTAGTGAACAGTGGTTACGTACCTGGGTCAATCCTGCACTTGATAGCGTGGCGTTGTCAGAGCAGTTGAGTATGGCAGGTCTTGAAGTTGACGGCATTGAGCCGGTGGCTGAAGTATTTTCTGGCGTGGTGGTTGGCGAAGTTGTCAAATGTTGGCAGCACCCTGATGCCGATAAACTGCAAGTTACCGAAGTGAACTTAGGTACTGATGAGCCGGTAACAATTGTCTGTGGCGCACCAAACTGCCGCCAAGGTCTCAAAGTTGCTGTAGCAACTGTGGGTGCGGTATTACCTGGTGATTTTAAGATTAAAAAAGCGAAGTTGCGCGGTCAACCTTCACACGGCATGTTGTGCTCAAACTCAGAGTTGGGTTTAAGTGATGATCACGACGGTATCATTGAGCTGCCAGCGGATGCGCCGGTGGGCACAGACTACCGTGACTACCTAGACCTGAACGACGTTATTTTAGATGTTGATTTAACACCAAACCGCGCGGATTGTTTAGGTGTGCGTGGTATTGCCCGTGAAGTTGGCGTGTTAAACCGTTTAGAAGTGAGCGAACCGGAAATCAACGCAGTTGCTGCTAGCCACGATGAGCAACGCGCGGTGGTACTTGATGCACCCGCTGCATGCCCACGTTATTTAGGCCGTATTGTTCGTAATATTAACCTAAACGCAGACACCCCGTTGTGGTTGCAAGAGCGTTTACGCCGCAGTGGCATTCGTAGCATTGACCCAGTTGTTGATATCACCAATTACGTGTTGATTGAGCTGGGCCACCCCATGCATGCGTTCGATAACGATAAACTGCAAGGCGCGGTGCATGTACGCATGGCTGAAGCCAATGAAAAACTGACGTTGTTAGACGGCACGGAAGTAACCTTGCAAAACGACGTTCTAGTCATTGCTGACGAAGCAAAAGCTCTAGCAATGGCTGGTATTTTTGGTGGCGAAGGCACTGGTGTGACTGAAAGCACCAGCAACGTCTTTTTAGAAAGCGCATTTTTTGATCCAGACACCATTGCTGGCCGTGCGCGTCGGTTTGGGTTGCATACCGACGCATCGCACCGCTATGAGCGCGGTGTAGATCCAGAATTACAGCGCACGGCGATGGAACGAGCCACCGCACTATTACTCGAAATTTGTGGTGGCGAAGCTGGGCCAATTGTTGAAGCAAAATCAGATAAGCATTTGCCGCAAGCTGCACAGGTGACCCTGCGTGCAGAGCGTTTAGCACGTGTGTTGGGTATCAATATTGCTGCCACTGAAGTCACTGAAATTTTACAACGCCTAGGGTTTACCGTCGCGATTACCGACGCTGGTTGGGATGTGACGGTACCAACGTTCCGTTTTGATATCAGCATTGAAGAAGATTTGATTGAAGAAGTTGCGCGTATTTACGGTTATCACCGTATTGAAGCGGCGGCGCCTGCGGCACAGCTGCGGATGATTCCGCGTCAAGAAGCACAACTTAGCGCGAGCACCTTCAAGAGCACGTTGATTGATCGCGGTTACCAAGAAGCAATTACGTATAGCTTTGTGGACCCGAAGCATCAAGCTATGTTGTTTGATGAAACGGCTGCGTTAACTTTGCCGTTTCCAATTTCATTGGACATGTCGTCTATGCGCGTTAGTTTGTGGCCGGGCCTTATCGGTGCTGTCGCGCACAACCAGAAACGTCAGCAGCAAAGCTTGGCATTTTGTGAAACTGGGTTACGTTTCTTGCCCGATGAAAAAGCCGAAAATGGTGTGGTACAACAGCCAATGGTTGCCGGTATTCGTGCCGGTAAAGCGCATGCTGAGCACTGGAGTGATGGCGAGCGTGCGGTAGATTTTTACGACATTAAAGGCGACGTTGAAGCCTTATTAGCACTCACGGGTGCTGCGCATGAGTTTCGCTTTGTTGCGGATTTGCACCCGTCACTTCACCCAGGTCAATCGGCGGCTATTTTCCGTGGCGATAAACGGGTGGGTTACATTGGCGCGGTGCACCCACAGTTTGAGAAAAAGCTTGGTTTGAATGGCCGTACCTTTGTGTTTGAAATGGAGCTCGCAGCGATACAACAGCGCTACGTGCCGCAAGCACAGCCGATTTCCAAGTACCCGTCAATTCGCCGTGATTTGGCGATTGTGGCTAAAGATACCATTGCAGCAGGCGAAATTATCGCTGCAATTGAAAATATTGGCGTAAATCATTTAGTTGGCCTAAACTTATTCGATGTATATCAAGGGGCTGGCGTAGCGGATGGGCATCGCAGTTTAGCCTTATCGTTGACACTGCAGCATCCAGAGCGCACTCTTGAAGACAACGAAATCAATGCAGCGGTAGCCGCTGTGGTTGAAATGCTCACATCTGAATTCGGGGCAACCCTAAGGGAGTAAGCTATGGCGCTGACCAAAGCAGAAATGGCAGAACATTTGTTCGAGAAATTTGGTTTGAATAAACGTGATGCAAAAGATCTGGTCGAAAACTTCTTTGAGGAAATTAGACGTTCTCTGGAAAGTGGGGAAGAGGTGAAACTTTCGGGTTTTGGTAACTTTGAGTTACGCACCAAAAACCAACGACCGGGACGTAACCCAAAAACGGGTGAAGACATTCCAATTTCTGCGCGCCGGGTGGTTACCTTCCGTCCTGGTCAGAAGCTTAAGCAGCGTGTTAGCCATGCGAAGAGAGCTGAATAAGCGAATGCAATATAAAAAAAGCCGCTCAGATGAGCGGCTTTTTTGTTTCTAGCAACAGTACTTACTTAAAGAATAAGCTACTGAATGGGTTGAGTAGCCGACTTAAGCCTGTTGTGAAATGCAAGGGCCCTTCAAGCGCGGCAATGGTTAAGCAGTCTTCATTTTGTGTGGCAGGCGAGTGCTTATGGTTGCCGTCCAATAACATGAAATCACCATCGCGGTATTCATTGTGTTCATCATTAAACACACCATTAACCACCAGCGTCGCTTCATTACCTTTGTGCGTATGCTCAGGGAGTGATGCATGCTCAGCCATATAAATAAAGTTAAGCATTTCCTCGCCGCCCACACGAACTGGGGCACGCCATAGTTTACCCGGCAGTCTGCTCCACTCACCAATGTGGTGATGGTTACGTGCTAAGGTTGGCGGTAACGCAAAGCGCTGCCCTTCAAGATATAAACTGTCGTTCGCCGCTATTGGTACAGAGTCAGCAGGTACTTGCGAATTAAATATCGCCTGCAACATTTGCTGCTCGTCGAAGCTAGCGCGGCGAGCCAACTGCTCGTTGTCGCCAAACAGTTTGCTAGCCATCTGTTCTTCGATGTCCTGAACATGTGACTGGCAGTGAGCGCACATATCAACATGCGTTCCAACCATCATCAACATGGCAGGGCTTAATTCGCCAGCGGCATAGAGCACTAAGTGCTGTTCTGAAGGATGGAATTTAATCATCGTGCTTTATCAACTCTTTCAACTTCTGCAATGCTAAACGGGTGCGAGACTTTACCGTACCCAACGGAATTTCAAGGGCATCGGCAACTTCTTGCTGCGATTTGCCTTCAACGTAAATCAGCTCTATCACAGTCCGTTGCGCTTTGGGTAACTGCTCACAGTACACAGCAAGTTGCTGCATCAGTAAGTCGTTGTCCAATGCGTAGTCGTCGTCAAGTGAGTCATTTTGCTCAGCTAACACAGGCCATAAATCATCGGCACTTAAGTCGTTTTGACGGTGTTTGTTTTTACGCAATAAATCAAAGCGAATATTACGGGCGATGGTGAATATCCAAGTAGCTGCAGAACCGCGGTCAGGCTTAAACAAGTGCGCTTTGTGCCACACGTTCGTCATGGTTTCTTGAACCAAGTCCATTGCAGTTTGCTCGTTACCGAATTGACGCGTTGCGTAAGCTTGCAAACGCGGTGCGAAATAACGAAATAATTCGCTAAACGCGGCGCGTGATTGCTCTGAAGCTATCTTCGCGAGTAAATCGGCAGCATGTTCCGGGTTGTCCGGCTGCGCAGAAGGCATAGTTTTCCGTTTTGTTATTAGGTCAGTTGCTGTCTGCATAGTAAGTTATACCCACTGGGATATTCAACAATTACTCTCTTTTACGTGCAATAAACTTAAGCGGATCACCAAATGTTGTTTATTCTTGGCTCGCTTTCACTAAATCGCGTAAAAACGTTAACGCGCCATCGACGTTCGGGTTTTGCAATAATTCTTGCTTGGTTTGTGCGCCGACCGGTATCAGCTCCAACCAACGTAAACAAACCCAATCGGCTTGCTGCAACTGCGCATCGGTATAATCTACAGCCAACTCTGGGTAGGTTTTGTAAATCTCTACCAACTGGTCCGCTAAGAATGCGTCATCGTAGCTAAGCGGTTGTGACGGCCATACCGGATGGTCTTCAAAATGACCAACGCGCAAGCCGTCCGCTTCCACCGTCGTATCAGTAATACGGAATAGTCCTTGACCAGATACTGTAATGCCCAGTAAGCCATCAGGTAGTTGCTCAAAATCAACAATGGTTACTGCAGTACCGATTGGATGTATGTGTGTATTATTACCGGTGTTACCTTGATCATTTAACATGCACATACCGATAGGCCGGCAGTTGGTGCCATTGCATGATTCTTTTACCATACGCACGTAGCGCGGCTCAAAAATGCGCAAGCGCATGGTTCCGCCGGGTAATACATGGCCGGACAAAGGAAACAGTGGAATAGTTTGCTGCGCATCAGACATACTGAATTTTACCTCGTTATTTGCACTGTTGAACTTACGCGGCATGCGGTTAAATGGATTCATTTAGGGTGAACTTTTGTAGCAATTTCTCGTATTTTTCGTAAGGGTAGAATCAATAATAATGGTTTATAGGCGTTTTAAAGGTAATAACAGCAACCGAAAAGGAGTGTGCCGGTGGCAATAAAAGTTGGTATCAGTGCTTGTTTGTTGGGTGATCAAGTACGCTTTGATGGTGGGCATAAGCGTTCAGACTTTTGCGCTAATGAACTGCAACGGCATGTTGAGTTCGTTAAGTTGTGTCCTGAAGTTGGTATTGGTTTGCCAGTACCACGGCCAACCATTCGGTTAGAGCAGCATTCTAATGGTGTGCGCGCAGTCATTCCAAAAACTGGCGACGATGTTACCGAGCGTTTGGCGCAGTTTGCCGACAAAGCTGATGGGCACCTAAAACAAATTAGCGGGTATGTGTTATGCGCAAAATCACCCAGCTGTGGTATGGAAAGGGTGAAGCTGTACGACCCAGAAACCGGATACGCTCGCAAAGAAGCGCAAGGTATATTTGTGCAGCGTTTGCGCGAGTTGCACCCAGCCTTACCATTGGAAGAAGACGGCAGATTGAATGATGCGCCGTTGCGCGAAAACTTTATTATGCGTGTATTTGTATTCAATGCGTGGCAGCAATTGCCACAGCCACTGCGTAAGTCTGACTTGCTAAGCTTTCACACTGAACTGAAGTTATTGCTACTCGCGCATAACCAGCAAGAATATCGGCGTTTGGGCAGGGTGGTAGCTGAGCAAAGCGAGATTAATGAAGCTTTTGCCAAGCAATACATTGAAGCCATCATGGCTGCATTAGGTCAACCGGCAACGCGTGCCAATCACACCAATGTTTTGCAACACATTCAGGGCTACTTTGGCGATCAACTCACCAAGCAACAAAAAGCAGAGCTGAGTGAATTGATTCTCGATTATCGCGACGGCGTGCAACCGTTATTAGCGCCTTTAACTTTGTTGCGGCATTATTTGCGCGAGTATCCAAACAGCTATCTGTCAGGCCAGCGTTATTTGAATCCATATCCGGCTGACTTAAAGCTGAGGTACGCATTATGAGTGATTATGCAGGGGTATGGTTTCGTAACGACGTAAGGCTAACCGCCAATCCAGCCCTGTCTGCGGCTAGCCAAGTAAATGGGCAGCAGCGTGATATTCCAGCCTTGCTGCTACTTTGTCCACAACAAATGGAAGCGCATGACTGGGCACCGATAAAATGGGATTTACTGTGTCGGCACCTTGAAAGTTTTGTGGATGATGCCGCTGCCAAAGGGATTTCGTTAACCATTGAAGTGATTGATTCGTGGTCAAACGCAGCAAAAAGTGTGAAGCGTTTCGCACAAAAACATGAGTTAACCGCACTGCATTACAACGCCGAGTATCCGCTGCATGAACAGAGCCGAGATCGTGCCGTAACGGCCGTGCTCGAAGAACATGGCATTTCGGTGGAGCGGCATCATGGCAGCCTTGTCGTTCCGCCCGTATTAACCACGCAAGCCGGCAACATCTATCAAAAGTTTACCCCGTTTTCACGCGCGTGGCGCGAGTACGTCAGTCAAAATGGCATACCACAAACTGACACCTTACCGGAGCGCACAGCGGTTGCGCCAGCTACGATGCCCGCTGTCGATTACCCGCGCCGCGATTCCAGCGCCTGGGTGGTGGGTGAAAAAGCGGTTCAGCAAGCGCTGCGTGACTATTTGGCGGCACCGGTCGAGGGCTATGCTGCGGAGCGGGATATTCCGAGTTTAGATAGCACATCGAGGTTATCTCCGTACTGGGAATTAGGCCTTCTGTCACCGTGGCAAGCCGTGAGCTTATTGGCTGAGATGAGTCCGCAATTTCCTGCGGGCCTCAATAAAGGTGCAGATACCTGGTTAAACGAGCTGATTTGGCGTGAGTTCTATTTGCACTTGATGCAGCATGTGCCACGCTTAAGTCATGGCAAAGCATTCTTACAACATACCGACGCGATGCGCTGGCACCGAGACCAAACTCTTTTTGAGGCATGGTGCAAAGGTGAAACGGGCTATCCAATTGTGGATGCAGGTATGCGTCAGTTAGCTAGTGAGGGCTGGATGCATAATCGGGTACGCATGATTGTTGCGCACTTTTTGGTGAAAGACTTACTGATTGATTGGCGTTGGGGCGAGAAATTTTTTATGCAGAACTTGATTGATGGCAACTTTGCTGCGAACAACGGCGGGTGGCAGTGGAGTGCATCTACAGGCACTGACGCAGCGCCATATTTTCGTGTGTTTAACCCAACCCTGCAAAGTGAGAAAGTTGATCCTGACGGTAGCTACATTCGTAAATGGGTCAAGCAATTAAAAGATTGTCCGGCCAAGCAGATTCATGCACCAGCGGCGTGGTTGAAACAGCAAGGACGCGATGATTACCCGACTCCAATAGTTGATCACAAGCAGGCGAGGGAGCGGTTTTTAGCAGCATTCAAAGCGCTATAGCGGTTAAGTGAACAACCAATAGCAGCACAGGAGAACAGCATGACAAGTGTGGCAGATATTGTTGAGCAGCTTGAACACCTCTATGACGACTTAAACGCCGAGAGTATTGACGCGTTAGATTCATTGTATTGTGACGACGTGAGTTTTGTTGACCCAATTCACCACGTGGAAGGTTTGGATAACCTCAAAACATACTTCCGCAACACGATTAAGGGTGTTGAGTACTGCCATTTCGCCTTTGCTGATCGCGCTCGTCAGGGCGATGATGTTTTTGTGACTTGGCAAATGCGTTTGAAACATCCAAAGCTCGCCGAGGGGCGCGAAATTGTTGTGCCGGGCACCAGCCATTTAAAGCTGCAAAACGATAAGATTTTATCCCAAACCGATTATTACGATGCCGGCGCCATGCTCTATGAACACTTGCCCTTTATTGGCTTCGTGATTAACAAAGTGAAAACGCGAGTAAAATCATCATGAATATTTTAATTACTGGCGCAACATCAGGCATTGGCAAACAGGTTGCATTGGACTATGCCGCTGAAGGGCATACCGTTATCGCATGTGGGCGTAACACCGATGTACTTGCTGAACTTGAGCAGCGTTTTCCAGAAAATATCGCTGCACAGCGTCTGGATGTCACCGATGCTGATCAAACCATGCAAGCGCTATCAAGTTATACCGACATCGATGTCGTAATTATGTCTGCGGGCGTTTGTGAGTATGTTGATATTGATCGTTTTGAAGCTGCAATGTTTGAACGGGTTTTTAACGTCAATGTCTTTGGCATGATGCGCTGCGTAGAAGCATTATTGCCGAATTTAAAGCGTGGCAGCCAGCTGGTTCTGGTTGGCAGTACCGCTCGATTGTTACCGTTTACCCGGGCCGAAGCCTACGGTGGTTCGAAGGCTGCTATGCAGTATATCGCGCGTACCTTACAGGTTGATCTGCAACCCCGTGGTATATGCGTGCAAACCGTGTCACCTGGTTTTGTCGAAACCCCAATGACCGATGCTAATGACTTTGAAATGCCAATGCGGGTCAGCGTTGAATTTGCCTCTGATCGAATCCGTAAGGGAATTCGTAAAAAAGCGACGGATATTACTTTTCCGACAACATTCGGTTTGTTTTTAAAGTTAATGTCGCGCCTGCCTCAGGCATGGCAAGTGGCGCTTTCGAAGCGCATGACGTAATTCCTAACGGAGTAGTTTTTACATGAAGATTGCCATAATCGGCTCAGGTATTGCGGGGTTAACATCCGCGTACCTGTTGAACAAAGAGCATCAGGTTACTGTTTTCGAGAAGAATGACTATGTTGGCGGGCACACACGCACCGTAACGGTTAACGTACATGGCAAAGATTACGCCATTGATACCGGATTTATTGTATTTAACGACCGTACTTATCCCAATTTTCGCGCGCTGATGCGCGAGTTAGGGGTGGCCTGGCAAGATACTGAAATGAGTTTCAGTGTGCACGACCCTAAAAGCGGTTTGGAATACAACGGGCATAATCTCAACACTTTGTTTGCGCAACGAAAAAATCTGTTTTCGCCGAAATTCTATCGGCTTATAAACGGTATTCTGCGCTTCAATAAGGCAGCCAAGCAGGCGTATGAAACAGGCGCAAACCTGGATGAGTTAACCTTAGGCGAATTCCTGCGCGAGCAAAACATCCCGCAAGAAGTAAGCGAGCTTTATATCTTGCCAATGGTGGCAGCTATTTGGAGCGCTAGCCTACAAGAAGCGGAAGCATTCCCACTTGGGTTTTTCCTGCGCTTCTTCTCCAATCATGGTTTATTAAACGTGGCAGACCGGCCGCAATGGCACACCATTATTGGTGGTTCAAGCGCATACATTGAGCCGCTAACGCAGAGCTTCGCTGAAAATATTCACTGCAGTGCCAATATTATAGCGGTACACCGCCAGGTAACAGACCGAGAGGGCGCTGTAACGCTTGAGTTTGCCGACGGTACACTGCAGGACTTCGATGAAGTTGTGTTTGCATGTCACAGTGACGAAGCACTTGCTCTATTAGCTAACCCGACAGCTGAAGAGCGGTCGGTGTTAGGCGCTATACCTTATCAAATGAATGAAGTGGTACTGCATACTGACGTGCGTTTGTTGCCGCGCGCCAAACTGGCTTGGGCGAGTTGGAACTATTTATTGCACACTGATACCGATGCGCGCACGCGTCCAAGTTCTGTAAGCTATAATATGAATATCCTCCAACGTATCGAGGCACCCGAAGTGTTCTGTGTAACGCTTAATAATACCGCCGCTATTCACCCCGAAAAGGTGCTTGGTACTTATCATTACGCGCATCCCGTATACAGTGTCGCGTCAATGCAGGCACGGGCTCAGCGTGAACGCATCTGCGGTAACAACCACACGCACTTTACCGGCGCTTATTGGTATAACGGTTTCCATGAAGATGGTGTGCGTAGTGCTGTCGATGTAGCGAAGCGCTTCGGAGTAACTTGGCATGTTGGCTAGTGCCATTTTGAGTGGCCGAGTGCATCATGCGCGCTATCGGCCCACCAAACATGCCTTTGACTACAGCATCACCCAGTGGTGGCTTGCGTTGGACGAACTGGACCAAGTAGCGAGCCAAAGTCGCTGGTTGTCAGTGAATAAGTTTGCGCCACTGTGGTTTCGTCGCAGTGACTACATACGCGGCAGTGACGGGGACCTCGCCGAAACGGTTCGCCTTGAGATAGCTAAACGGATAGGCAAGCCTGTTCAAGGTCGCGTCTTCTTTTTAGGTGCGCTGCGCACTTTCGGGTTATATTTTAGCCCGCTGAATTGCTATTTCGTGCAACCGGAAGGCAGTGATACCTTCAGCTACATGCTGGCCGAAGTCAGTAACACGCCATGGAATGAGCGCCACTATTATGCGCTCGATTTGAATGAAGCTTTGGTGCATGACAAGGCATTTCATGTATCGCCGTTTAACCCTGTAGATATGCGCTATCATTGGCAGCTTATCCCACCGCAACAAACCCCTCACCACCGGTCAATGATTCACTTAGATGTGCATAAAGAAAAGCGCCATTTCAGCGCGACTGTGAAATTAACGCGGGTTGAATTGAACTCGAAATCGATTCGCAACGTATTATTGAGGTATCCGATAAATACGCTCAGTACAGTCAGTGCAATTTATTGGCAGGCTTTGCGATTGTGGTTAAAGCGCACCCCCGTGTATGCGCACCCCAATACCGATAAGTGAAAATAAGGGTTAGTTTCATGTACAAAGAAGATGCATTAGCGGTTATGCAGAACGATTTAACAAGTGTAGACAAAGTACTACGAAAGACCGTGTTGGGCCTTTTGGGTAAACTTACCGAAGGCTATTTAGTGGTCAAAGAGCGCGGCGAAGTTGTTGGTAAATTCGGTTCTGAAACCAGCAGTTTGAAGGCTGAAATTGATATTCAGAAACGCGATTTCTACCGTCGTTTTTTATTCGGTGGCAGTATTGGCGCGGCTGAACTGTTTATGGATGAAAGCTGGACCACACCGAACCTGACTCACGTGATTCAAATATTTGCACGCAATTTGCCTGCTCTTGATGCGGCCGAGGCCAAATTGAGCTGGTTGCTATTACCAATTCAAAAATTTCAGCATTGGCGTCGCAATAACAGCAAACGCCAAGCGAAAGAAAATATATCTGCCCATTATGACTTGGGTAACGACTTGTATCGGGCGTTTCTAGACCCGTCGTTACAGTATTCGAGTGCGGTGTACCCGCGCGTTGATGCCGATTTAGCCGAGGCACAACAACATAAACTTAAACGCCTTTGTGACAGTTTGGAACTGAAACCGGAAGACCATTTATTGGAAATTGGCACAGGTTGGGGCGGCTTAGCGGTGTTTGCGGCCAAACATTATGGCTGCCATGTGACCACCACAACCATTTCGGAAGAGCAGTTTCGTTATACGGAAGCACTGATTGCCAAAGAAAACTTGGGCGACAAAATTACCTTATTGAAAAATGATTATCGCGATTTAACAGGTACCTACGACAAACTGGTTTCGGTTGAAATGATTGAAGCGGTTGGCCGTAAATACATGGCCACATTTTTTAATACCTGCAACCGGTTGTTAAAGCCCAACGGTAAAATGGCTCTGCAAGCCATTACCATTGCTGATCAGCGCATGAAAAGTTACGCCAACTCGGTAGACTTTATTCAAAAGTACATCTTTCCAGGTGGCTTTTTACCGTCAATAACCATGATGAGCGAAATGTTTACGAAACACACCAGTATGGTGATTCGTCACGTTGATGATATTGGGTTTGATTACGCCAAGACGTTGGCCGATTGGCGGGTAAAGTTTAACAAGGCGCATCCGCAATTGATGCAACACGGCTACGACGAACGCTTCGGGCGCATGTGGAATTATTACCTGTGCTATTGCGAAGGTGGATTTCTTGAACGCGCGGTGTCGGCTGTTCAGTTAGTTGCGACGAAGCCGCAATGCCGTTAAATAAAGGCAGCGTTAAACGTTGGCTACCCAAACTGGTCGGCCTGTTTTTATTCGATCTCGTTTGGATAAGCGCTGTCGCAGGACGCTCTGAATGGCTGCTAGCGACGCTATTATTGGTTTGCCTTCAGGTTGCCCTGGCAATTCGCAGTAGCGCCTTTAGCTGGCGTTTGTACGCGTTGTTTGTGGCGTTAGGGTTAGCACTTGAGGCTACGGTGGTTGGCGTTGGCATATTGACCTTTGACGGCGGCTTTTTGCCATGGTGGTTAATTTTGCTTTGGCTCGGTTTCGCCGGCATGTTGATGAACACCTTAAGTGATTTAGCGGGTCGCCCAGTATGGGCAGCCTTGCTTGGTATAGCTTCTGGCCCGCTAACTTACGCAATTGGAATACGTTTGGGCGCGGCAGAATTATTGCGCGCTGAATGGCTGCTTTGGGTCGTTTACGCCATGTTGTGGGCCGTTTATATGGTTATTTTCGCTTTGCTAATGCAACGCTTCGTTGTCGCACAGCCGAAAACTGAAGGAGGGCACGATGAAAATTAAAGCCTTTTGGTTGGCGCTAACTTGTGCCGTACTGAGCGTACAGCCAGTTTATGCAAGCCAATGCAGCGTTGCCGCGTTCGATGAACTCAAAACGGTGGGTGAAACACGCTTAAAGGTCTGGTTTTGGGATGTGTATGATGCCGAACTTCGCACTGACACCGGTGCTTACCAAGACTCAGCACAGCGGGCGTTGCAGTTGAGCTACTTGCGCAACATTGATGCCGATGATCTTGTTGATACCACGGCTGAAGAATGGCAACGCTTGAAAATTGAAAATACCGAAGCACATGAACAATGGCTAGATGCACTGCGCGGTATGTGGCCTGATGTGCGTGAAGGCGACTGCATAACTGTAGTTGAGAATGATGCAGGTCATGCCGAGTTTTATGGCCCTGAAGGTCGGTTGGGAATCATTGAGTCAGCCCAGTTTACCGACGATTTCTTAGCCATTTGGCTCTCTGAAAACTCACGATTTAAAGATGAGCGGAATGCGCTCATAGGAGCACAATAATGAACCGCGTAATGGTAATAAAAACAGCTTTTATTGCTGCCATAGTAGCTTTATTAGTTGGGTGTTCAGCGCAAATTGAAGATTACCAAGGTGAACAGCCCCAGTTAAAACTTGAAGAGTTTTTCAATGGCGACCTAGTTGCTTACGGCATGGTGCAAGACTATAGCGGTAAGGTTATTCAACGGTTTCATGCGGATTTAAAAGGCACTTGGAACGGCAATGAGGGTGTTTTAGACGAGCAGTTTTATTATGCCGATGGCAGCCAGCAAGAGCGTATCTGGTATATCACAAAAACCGGTGAAAACAGCTATGAAGGGCGAGCTAGCGATGTTGAAGGTGTCGCTGAAGGCACTACGGCAGGAAACGTATTGAACTGGAGCTACACACTGATCATTGAACGTGATGGTGAACCCTTTGCGGTTAATTTAGATGATTGGCTGTATCTGGTTGATTCTGACAACATGATTAATCGTACTCAGATGTACAAATACGGCCTGCCAGTGGGGGAGATAACCCTTTATATTGGTAAGAAATAACGGGTAAGAAATAACGAACAAAAAGTAATAAAAAAAGGGAAATAAGCGTGCTTATTTCCCTTTTTTGTAGGTGTTATGACTGGTTTTAAAGCTTAATCATAGCCGCGTGGTAAACGCGATAAGGTGCTATCTTGCTCTAAGCGCTGGCGCCACAATTCTTTTGCTGTAAGCCCACCATTTGCACTCTTGCTAACTTTTGCTTTTGCAGCTTTTGCAGCAGGCTTTTTAGCGGCCGCTTTTTTAGCTGGTGCTTTTTTAGCAGGTGCTTTCTTGGCCGGTTCTGCAGCTTTCTTGGCTTCTTTTTTGGCTGCAGTTTTTGCTGCGGGCTTAGCTGCTGCTTTGGTTGCCTTGGCAGCTGGTTTAGCTGCTTTGCCACCGGCTAATGTCTCGGCTTCTTCAGCAAGTTGAGCTAGGCGTACATTTTTGCCGCCATCAACGCTATACCAGCCGCCTTTCGCTTCAACTTTCGGTTTTTTGCCGTGAGCTTGCTGGTATGCTGCAGTAAAATCAGCAAGCACTTGGTCTTTATCAAGTTTGCTCATGGATATTATCCTATCGCTATTACGTTAGTGTGTTCCATTTTTATACCGTTTTTTGAGCATATTGTCTAATGTGTGAAACATTCGTCAGCAAAATATGCTAAAAACATCCGATATTCATCGAAATTCAAAGGCTGAAACGAGGACATTGTGCAACGTTCAGAGCTACAAAATTATCTCAGTGATTTATTACAAATAGACCGTATTCGTGATTTTTGCCCGAATGGTCTGCAAATTGAAGGCCGCGAGCAGGTCAAAACCATTGTCACTGGCGTAACAGCCAGTCAGGCATTGGTTGACCAAGCCATTGCGCTTAAAGCAGATGCGATTTTGGTTCACCATGGTTACTTTTGGAAAAACGAACCTGCCGTTATTACCGGCATGAAAAAACGCCGGATTCAAGCTTTGCTCAAAGCCGACATTAATCTGTTTGGCTACCACTTGCCGTTAGATGTACACCCGGAATTTGGGAATAACGCACAGTTGGCGAAGCTATTTGGCTGGCCGCAGCCGCAAGCACTATTGTCGGCTGAACCTGAGGGCGTTGTGATGGGCTGCAGACTGCCCGCGCCGATGAACTCAGTTGAGCTGGGCGAACATCTTGAAAGCTGCTTACAACGCACGCTAACGGTGCGAATTGATAATGACACACCAATTCATAACGTTGCGTGGTGCACGGGCGGTGGGCAAGGTTATATAGACCAAGCCGCAGCGGCTGGTTTTGACGCCTTTATTAGCGGTGAAATTTCAGAGCAAACAACGCACAGTGCGCAGGAGCAAGGTGTGGCCTATTTTGCGGCTGGCCATCATGCGACTGAACGCTACGGCATAAAAGCCTTGGGTGAGCATTTAGCGAACCGGTTTGATCTGCAGCATCATTTTATTGATATCGATAATCCGGCCTAATACATCATGTCGAACGACCATAGTTTTGAGGGAATAACTGGAAAGTTTTCTCGTAATATTTATGCCACCAATAAAGGCAAACTGCGCTTAGCTGTGTTGCAGCGTGATTTGCAGCCATGGTTGGATGCTGCGGGCAATAAATCCTTGCGCGTGCTGGATGTAGGCGGGGGCATGGGGCAATTGTCACAGATGTTTGCACGCGCGGGCTATCATGTAACTCATACCGATATTTCTCCAGAAATTGTCGCTGAAGCAAAAAGTTTGCATGAACGTGAGGGGCTCTCAGCGCATTATGAATATCATGTTGCCCCCTTGCAGCAACTGCCGGACTTACTGAAGCAACGTTTCGATGTGGTGTTGTGTCATGCGGTACTGGAATGGCTTGCTGACCCGCAACAAGCGCTGGCTACATTAAAAACATTTCTGGCGCCAGCAGGGCAGTTGTCGCTGATGTTTTACAATCGCGATGCCAAAATACTAGCAAATATCATTTTCGGTAATTTTGACTACGTGCAAGCTGACTTAAAGGTTAAAAAGACGGTTCGAATGAGCCCGCAACAACCTCTTTCGCCAGCCGACGTGGCGCAGTGGTTGGAACACCTTGGTTTGCAGGTTACGCAAAAGACTGGCGTGCGCTGTTTTCACGACTATTTGCGCAACCGCGATGACCAGCAGCGCTTTGATGAGTTATTAGCGCTGGAGCTACGCTACAACCAACAGTCGCCATTTGTTGATATTGGCCGCTACCTGCACTGGCAAATTAACCATGCCTGATACTGTTGTTATCTACTTTAATGCGCTAAGTAGCCGTGCGCGACGATTTGCACGGCACTATGAAGCCTATTTCGAAGCCTATTTTGTGCGCCAGCAAAACGCAGGTTCGGTGGTGGTTTTACCAAGCTCGGCAAGTCGTCATCACGATATCGAGCTGCTGCGAGAAGCGTGCCAAACAGCCAATGAGTGTGTGGTGATTGGTGGTGATGGAAGTGTCAATATTGTCGCAAACGTGGTGGTTAAAACACCGGTGAAATTAACGGTTATCCCCGTTGGTACCGGTAATGACTTTGCCCGTGACCACGGGTTGCGCAATTGGCGCTGGCGAATGCGAACGCCTATCACAACATCTATAGAGTGTTTGGGCGTTGCCAACACATGCTATTTTGTCAACCACGTTGGCACCGGCTTGAGTGTTGATTTAATGCATTTACAGCCAGCATGGCTGAAACAAAGCGCAGGGCGCTTGAGCTATTCAATTGCCTTGTTGCGCTATCTATTCGGCTCGTTCAACCATCGTTCGCGGGTGCACCATGAGCAGCATTGGGATGACGGTCAAATCGTGGCGCTCGGGCGGTATATCGGCGGTGGTATACCGGTGCATCCAAATGCGAATAGAAGCACAGGTATATTGGCACGCATTGGTATTCCTCAAATGGGGCGCTGGCAGCAACTCAAAGCATTATTGCGGGTTGTGCAAAATAAAGTTGAGCAAACACCAGCACTCGAATTTAGTACGGCAAACAAGTTTTCTATTGGAGACAGTGAACATCCGGTAGAGCTAGACGGCGATATTCACTTTCAGGATCCAGTAAGTGTTTCGGTGCTTACTGAGGCAATTTATGTGACGGTGCCTGCGGGGCAACGTTTGTGATTCGATTTTGAACGAACTGGGGAGTAGTAACATGAGTATGACATGCGCATTTATCGGCTTAGGCGTTATGGGTTATCCCATGGCAGGTCATTTGCAGCGCGGCGGTTTTACCACCACGGTGTATAACCGTACCCAAAGCAAAGCCCAAAACTGGGCCAGTGAATATGCTGGTACGTCTGCCGGTACACCAGCGCAAGCAGCCGAGGGCGCAACCCTGGTCATGCTATGCGTTGGCAATGATGATGATGTACGTAGTGTTGTTTATGGCGACGATGGCGTTTTGGCGACCATGAAGGCCGGCAGTATTTTGGTTGATCACACCACGGCATCGGCGGAACTTGCGAAGGAAATCGCAGAAGCAGCCAAAGAACGCGGCATCGGTTTTCTGGATGCGCCTGTATCAGGTGGTCAACAAGGCGCAGAAAACGGTGTGTTAACAGCTATGATCGGCGGTGATCGTGACGCCCTAGAGCGCGCTGATGCTGCCTTAGCTTGCTATGCTAAAACCCGCGAATATATGGGCCCAGCAGGGCATGGTCAGTTGGCTAAAATGGTTAATCAAATCTGCATTGCCGGGGTGGTACAGGGCCTGTCAGAAGGGCTGCAACTGGCGCGTAAAGTCGGGCTCGATCCGGATACCTTGATTAATGCGATCAGTCAGGGTGCGGCAGGCTCATGGCAAATGAAAAATCGTTATAGCACCATGTGGGCGCAACACTATGAGCATGGTTTTGCCGTTGATTGGATGCGTAAAGACTTGAAGATCGCTTTGAGCGAAGCTGAACGTCAAGGCTTGAGTATGCCAATGACTGCACTCGTGGATCAGTTTTATGCAGAGGTACAGAAAATGGGTGGGTCGCGTTGGGACACTTCCAGTTTGCTGGCACGTTTAGAACGTAAATAAATTTTGCCTAAAAAAGAAAAACCCAGCCGAAGCTGGGTTTTTTATGTGTTCGATTTTCATTAAAGCTTAACGAATACCCATACGGCGAAGTGCGCCGGTAGAGAAGTCGCCACGCTCTGGCTCGATATCGAAGTTCATGTATTCACTTTCTTCGTTCGCCAGGCCAAGCAGAATGTAACGACCAGAGTTCAGGTCATACAATGCTTCAGCAGCCATCCACGGGGTGTCGTGATAGTAGAACTGGGTGTTGTAAGCTTCAGCTACACGCCACAACTCACCACGACCGTCGTAATGGTCAATCACAGATGCTGTCCACGTGTCTTCATCAATGAACATGTGGCGCGTTGCATAGATATGACGCTCACCGTCTTTCAAGGTACCTTTCACTTCCCAAACGCGGTGCTTCTCGTAACGCACGTAGTCTTGGTTCATGTGGCCCGGGCCAATGATGTCGTCATAGCTTAGGTCGGTATCCATCAACTTGTAGTTGTTGTATGGAATCAGCATTTCTTTTTTACCAACCAGTTCCCAGTTGTATTTATCTGGGGCGCCGTTAAACATATCAAGGCCATCAGAAGTACGTAAGCCATCTGAAGCTGTACCTGGACCGTCATAGGCTACTGATGGAGCTTTACGAACACGGCGTTGACCCGCGTTGTACAGCCAAGCGCGACGTGATTCTTTTACTTGGTCGATTGTTTCATGAACCAACAGTACGGTACCGGTAAGACGCGACGGTGCCAATACTTCTTGCAAGAAGTAGAACAACACGTTGTCGTCAGCTGCTTCACGGCCAGTTTTCAGGTATTCAGGAAATGCCAACGACTCGCGCAGAAGTACTGGAACGAAATCACCGTTTTCAAGCACTGGGAATTGGTTAACCAAGCGCTGTACCGCGCCACCGCGATAACGGGTAACGTGGTTCCAAATCACTTCTAAACCATTTTTTGGCAAAGGGAATGGAATGTGTTTATCAAAATTCGATAAACCATTACCGCCAGCAACAAGTTCAGCGTTGGCTGCGTTTTTCGCAATCACGTCATAAACTTCTTGTGGGTAAGCCGCGGTGCGGTGGGTTGGATAGACATGCATTTTGTACTCAGGGTACTTTTCAAACATGGCCATTTGACCTGCTGAGAGCAGATCTTGATATTGTGAGACGTTTTCCGCAGTAATGGTGTACAGCGGTTGTTCGTCAGCAAATGGGTCAGCAAGGCGTTCTGGCGCTTCACCTTCTGCTTGCAAGCTATAGCCGCCGTCCCAAGCTGGAATACTACCGTCTTGGTTAGCTGCTTTTACTGCACCGACCGGAGTCAAGTCATTACCGAGGCGGGCAGCTTCTTCAGGGCTAACTTTAGCCATGACACTCACTGACACCACAGATAGCGCGAAAATACCGGCTTTCAGCATCATTTTATTCATTGTGCTTTTCCTTGTTGTTCTAGATACGCATTCTTTATACGCAATAAAGCTACATCAAATCTTAACAAATTTAAATGCCCAACTGATACTAGCGTTAGAACGAGGTTCGTTGTAAGGTAGCAGCTGGTTTGACCTCTAGTTATTTTTCCATAGCATGTATCGCGAATTGGAAATTTGCAACTATTTACCAAACAATTATAAGACTCAGAATTATCAAGAGGGTTCCATGATAAAAGCTACAGCGTATGCTGGGGCATTTGTTGGGGCGGCAATGCATGCACTATTGCCGGCCGCACAAGCCGATACTGTCACTGACTATGAAGTCATTTATGCACCAGCAATGCAGGCCACTAAAGCGCCTAAGACAGTGCTTACAGAAATTACGTACGCTGGCGATAGAACCATCGCAGTTGGCGATTACGGCGTAATTATTTTCCGCGATAGCAATGATCAACCTTGGCAACAAGCCGAAGTTCCTACCAGTGTACTGTTCACCTCAGTCGATTTCGCTGACGCAAATCAAGGTTGGGCCGTGGGCCACCATGGTGTGATTGCAGCCACCACTGACGGCGGCAAAACCTGGCAACGACAACTCGATGGCTTTGAGTACATTCAATTACAAAAAACGCATTTTGAAAACTTGGTGGCGGAACTAACTGCGCAGCAAGATGAATTTGATGGCTCTGATCCTGATGCGGAAGAGGCGTTATACGTCGCTTTGGATAACGCAGCATTTGCCCTCGATATGGCGTTGGTTGCGGAAGAAGAAGGCCCAACTAAACCATTTTTAGATGTGCGTGTATTATCCTCGCAAGTGATTTTAGCGGTAGGCGCCTATGGTTCGCTTATTCGTTCAACGGACGGTGGTGCCAGCTGGCACATTCAGGATAATTACGTTGAGAACCCGGATGGCTTTCATTTTAATGCGTTGGCTGCGGATAATGACTATGTGTATTTAGCTGGCGAAAGCGGTCAGGTGTTTCGCAGTGCTGACCAAGGCTCTACCTGGGAAACTTTGGATTCGCCGTATTATGGATCGTTTTTCGGCCTTCATGTGGATGCTCAAGGAAACCTCTGGATTGTTGGTTTGCGCGGCAATATTTTCATGAGCGCTGACCAAGGCGAAAGCTTTAGTCAAATTAAACTGGAAGACACTGTGAATATTAATGCAGTTGTTGATGCTGCAGCTGGTGGCGTTTATTTAGTTGGTAACGCCGGTGTGATTGGCTGGGTAAATCAGCAAGGCGATATCGAAAATATGACACACGCGTCTGGCGCCGCACTCACTGACCTGATCACCAATAAAGATGGCAGTTTGACGGTGGTGGGGCAGCGTGGTGTGATAGAGATTCCGCAATTTAGCTCAATTCAACAAACGACAACAACAAAGGAACAATAGCCGATGTCTGAACAGTCTATTGAAACTAAAAGCGTATGGTTAGAGCGCGCGCTCTTCAACTTCCGCCCGTTGTGGTTTGTGATGTTTGCTGTTGCAACCGCTTTTTTAGCTTGGCATGCAAGTATGGTTCGCCCAGAGGCGAGCTTTACCAAAATGATTCCAACCCAGCATGAATTTATTCAGAACTATTTTACCCACCAAGAAGACTTAGCCAGCTTAGGGAACGTGGTTCGAATTGCAGTTGAAACCACTGAAGGCGATATATTTACCGCTGAATTTCAAAAAACACTGCAAGAAATTACTGACGAAGTATTTTTTATTCCCGGCGTTAACCGCAGTGGCTTAAAAAGTGTGTGGACGCCGAATGTGCGCTGGAGTGAAGTAACCGAAGAGGGTTTCGTTGGCGGGCCGGTTATTCCAGACAACTGGGATGCCTCAGAAGAGTCGCTGGATAAGCTACGCACCAACGTGCTGCGCTCAGGTGAAGTGGGAAATTTAGTTGCCAACAACTTTAAGTCGGCGCTAATTTTTGTACCCCTGAATGAAATAAACCCAGATACCGGCGAAGCGCTGAATTATCAGGAGTTCTCGCAAAAATTAGAAGAGAACATTCGAGATAAATACCAAACTGAAAACGTCAAAATTCATATCACCGGTTTTGCCAAAGTTATTGGTGATTTAATTGAAGGTGCGTATCAAGTTGGTTTGTTCTTCTTTATCGCGATAGTTATCACCTTGCTGATGCTTTATTGGTACAGCCGTTGCTGGCGCAGTGCGTTTGCGGTGTTGTCGTGTTCAATAATCGCGGTGGTATGGCAGTTAGGTATTATTAAGCTGATAGGTTCGGGCATTAACCCGTACTCAATGCTGGTGCCATTTCTCGTGTTCGCTATCGGGGTGAGTCACGGGGTACAGATCATTAATGCGATCAGTAACAACCGTGTTGATGGCCATGACAAATTTGCAGCCACTCGGTTGGCATTCCGTTCGCTCTATATCGCAGGTTTAACTGCGTTAATCTCTGATGCCATTGGTTTCACCACCTTGATGGTTATTGATATTGAGGTGATACAAGAGCTCGCAATTGCCGCAAGTATTGGTGTTGCGGTGGTGGTACTGACCAACTTAGGTTTGTTGCCCATTATCATGTCGTATGTTGGCATTTCGCCAAAAGGCACTGAATACACCCGTAAAGCCCGCGAACAAGATCATCCTGTGCTCACCACCTTTAGCCGCTTTTCGCAGCCCAAATGGGCTTACAGCGCGCTGGTATTGGCATTGGTTGGGGTTACTTGGGGGCTTGTGTATAGCCAGCAATTAAAAATTGGTGACTTAGACGCCGGGGCACCGGAGTTACGCCCAGACAGCCGTTATAATTTGGATAATAAGTTTATCGTTGATAACTACAGTTCCAGTACCGACATTTTCGTCGTGATGGCTGAAACGGCGCCGAGCCAATGTATTGCGTACGACAACCTTGAAGTTATGGACCGTTTTACCTGGCACATGGAAAATACACCGGGTGTGCAAGACGTAAAATCAGTGGTTTACGTGGCTAAAATGGGCTCGTTTGGTTTGAATGAGGGTAACCTCAAATGGTTTAGCCTTAATCGTAACCAGTATGTACTGAACGCCAACACGGGGCGTACGCCGCCAGGGTTAATTAACCCCGACTGTTCAATGGTGCCGATTATCATTTACTTAAATGACCATAAAGCAGAAACATTGCAAACAGTGGTTGCGTCGGTGAATGCATTTAACCAGCAATATCAGCAAGAAGGTTTAGAGCTGTTGATGGCTGCGGGTAACTCAGGCATTGAAGCCGCCACAAACTCGGTGATTGAAGCCGCTCAAACCAAAATGCTGTTGTGGGTTTATGGTGTAGTTATTGTGTTGTGTTTGATTACCTTCCGCAGCATTCGTACCGTAACCTGCATTATTTTACCGTTGATGCTGACAACCATCATGAGCCAAGGCTTAATGGCGGTACTCGGTATTGGTGTGAAAGTAGCGACGTTGCCGGTTATTGCGCTCGGTGTGGGGATTGGTGTCGACTATGGTATCTATATTTACACCAAAATCCGCGAAGGCTTGGCGCAGGGCATGCATTTGAATGACAGTTACAAATATGCGCTTGATAGCACCGGTAAAGCGGTTGGCTTCACTGGGTTAACGCTAGCTATTGGTGTTGCGACTTGGATTTTCTCACCAATTAAATTCCAAGCGGATATGGGTATTCTGCTTACCTTCATGTTCTTATGGAACATGCTGGGTGCGTTGATTCTCATTCCAGCCTTAGCGCGCTTCTTCGCGCGCTTCGGTAAGCCTATCCACTAGTGTTGTTCGTTCGATGTATCGGCGTCGGCTAAAATATAGTCGGCGCCAATATCGGCAATAACCATTGTTGGCGCGTTCGTATTTCCACTCAAAACCGTCGGCATGATTGACGCATCAATAACCCGCAATCTATTGACCCCATTGACGCGAAGCTTGGCATCAACCACAGCTTGCGCATCATTACCCATACGGCACGTGCTGGTGGGATGATAAATCAAACCAATATTGCTCTCGATTCGCTCCAAAAGCTCTTTATCTGATTGCGTTGGGCCAGGCCATACCTCACCGCCATTGTGTTGTTTAAGTGGGGCTTGCTGCATAATTTCTCGAACTTGATGAACCCCTGAAAGCAGGGCGGCACGGTCCTGTTCATTATTTAAAAAGTTATAACGAAATGTCGGTGGCTCCGCGGGATTGTCGCTAGCCAAAAGCAGCTCACCTCGGGCCTTTGGCCGTAATACGCAGACATGACAGGCAAAACCGTGACGAAATGCCGGGCGCAAGTCCCACCCGCTGTCATTGAACCGGGTGGAAACAAAATGAAGTTGTAGGTCTGGGTCGTCCAGTTCAGGGCTGCTTTTTAGAAACCCACCTACTTCAGCGGGCGATACAGCCAGCGGGCCGGTTCGCTTAGTACGATACTGCCACCATGCAGCGGCCATTTTGAGAAGTCCAAGCGGTGTTAGGCTAATGCCGTCTTTGCACCGATTGCGATAATGCACCATCACATCGACGTGGTCTTGCAGATTTTTGCCGACATCGCTGCTGTCCGCTATCACTTGAATATTATGCTGCTGCAAATGCTCGGCTGGGCCGATACCTGATAGCATCAACAGTTGCGGTGAGTTGATTGCGCCACCGCTAATAATTACTTCACGTTCAGCTCGCGCCACGTAAGCCTTGCCGTTTTGACGGAATTGGATACCGGTTGCCGTGTTGCCTTCAAAGGTGACCCGTTCAACCAAGCTATTGGTAAACACCGTCAGGTTTGGCCGCGCCCGCGCTGGGTCAAGAAATGCCTTGCGTGCACTCCAACGGGCGTTGTTGTATATCGTGAACTGAAATGCGCCAACACCATAAAGCGTGGCGCCATTGAAGTCGGGGTTATGTGGAACGCCCGCTGCCACACCGGCATCAATAAACTTTTGGGCTGCGGTGAAATAGGTTGGCACATCGCTGACATGCAGGGGGCCTTTATCGCCATGAAACGCGTTGGCGCCGCGTTGATTGCATTCCAGCTTACGAAAGCGCTGCAATACATTCGACCAGCCCCAATCCGACGAGCTATTTGCTGCCCAGTGTTCATAGTCACTGGGCACACCGCGCGTATAAATCATGGCGTTAATCATACTGCTGCCGCCAAGGCCTTTGCCGCGTGGTGTGTAGAGGCCTTTACCGTTTCGTAAGGGTGGGGTGTCCTGACTGCGATAAAGCCAATTAAACGCGCGACTGTGCATAAAGCGGATCACGCCACCGGGCATGTCGCTGAACGATGACTTGCCGTCTCCACCCGCCTCAAATAGCGCGACTTTAAAACGTCCATCTTCGGTAAGTCGATTTGCTAACACACACCCGGCGGTACCGCCGCCAACAACAATGTAATCAAAATGCAGTGACGCTGGGCTCATGGCGTATCCCTTTAGTGTCTTGTTAGAAACTACAAACTTTGTACGTAGTGGTACAAGTCCTGCAACAACCTCATGTTTTTGCTGGAACTTGCGTGCTGTTGTGACAGTTGTTCAAGTGTGTGCATAAATTGTTCGGCGTTTAACGCACGCCCCGGTGGCTCCATCAATCGATTCTGGCAGAACGTGCGCCAGCGCTGCAACTCATTGTCAGTGAGCGTTGCTGGGTAGTTTCGTGCGCGAAAACGGAACAGCATTTCAGGTAAACGTTGATCAACAAAATTAAGTTCAAGGCCAGCCAGTTGATTCGGTTCGGTAGCACGAATTATGGCCATGTTTGAACGATCTTGATCACTAAAAAAGTCGCCGCCATACAGCATCAGGTCGGGGTCATTGGTTGGCTCAAATTCACGGCTGTGAATGGTTGCTGCAATTAAGCGCTCGCGCAACTCGGGGTTGGCCAGAAGCTGCTGACGGTGCTGCTCAATCACGTCGAAGTTAATATTCCAACGAGCTTGAGCCTGCTCATCAATGACTTTCAGCGGCGCGACAAAAGGGCATTTGTTTAACGCAAAGCTGCCGCCCCCGAAGTGTTCAAGCCCTTGCTCGGAAAGTTCGGCACGGCGGCTGAATCGACGCTCAACCAATTCGCTGTCGGACAGGGTTGCAATGTGCTCTGGATTGCAGCGCAAATCCCAATAAATAACCGTGTTAGGTTGTTCTGGGTGAAAAGCCAACGGCATAATGACGCTTAAATAGCCGTTGTTTGCGCCATAAAAGCCACTGATATGCGCTAACGGAGTAAAGGTTGTCAACTGCACCAATTCTTTTACGGCCTGCTTGCGGCGTAAGCCATAGGCATAATCAAACAAGCGTGGTTGCGCTGTTTTCACTTTTTTAGCAATGGCGATGGTGGCATACACATCTGCCATGGCGTCATGAGCTTGGCCATGTTCAATGTCATTGGCACGGGTAAGCTCTTCTAGCCTCATGCTTACACGGCCATCATCATGGTAAGGCCATTCGATACCCTCAGGGCGCAGCGCATAACAGGCCCGCATTAGATCAATTAAGTCCCACCGCGAATTATTGTCCTGCCACGTGTGCGCATAAGGGTCAATGAAGTTTCGGTAAAACAAGTTGCGCGTAACTTCATCATCGAAGGCGATATTGTTGTAGCCGATAATGGTGGTGTTAGGTTCACTCATTTGTGCAGCAATTTTCTCAGCAAAAGCTGATTCGCACATGCCTTGAGCTAGAGCGTGCTGTGGCGTTATACCAGTAATTAAAACAGCCTGAGGGTGCGGCAGAAAGTCGGGCGTTGGTTGGCAATAAATGGTTAAGGGGCGGCCAACGGGTTCGAAATCTAAGGTGGTTCGCAAGCCGGCAAACTGTGCCGGCCGATCGGTTTGTGGATTCGCACCCCAAGTTTCGTAATCGTGCCAATAGAAAGTCGGCTGAGTCATCGTTTTCCCGTTACTTTGCAGCATGTAGTCATACTAGCAAGATTACCTTATGCACCTTTTAATGACAAAGATTAACAACTTACACAATAACTATTCGACAACGTGGCACGTAAACCAGCAGCCCGCGTTAAATGGCCGCTATTTCGGGATCGGTGTCCCTTGCTCAGTTGCCAGCAGCAAGTTAGAGTTGAAGGCTATAGCTTTTCAACGTTGAGGCAACTATGAAACACCTGAAACTCCCTACAACAGCACGCTCGCTTTTAGTATCTGCGGTTTTGGTATCTGGCGCGGCGTTACTTGCACCGAATGCACACGCTCAAGACGCGAACGATACCGCTAAGTTTTCAATTGCTATTCACGGTGGTGCAGGAACCATCACGCGTGAGAGTATGACGCCAGAGCGCGAACGCGCCTATACGGCAAAGCTTACCGAAGCAATTAACGCAGGGCACGCGGTTCTTGCCAAGGGTGGTACCAGCATGGATGCGGTGGTGGTTGCCGTACAAATTATGGAAGACTCACCACTTTTTAACTCCGGTCGCGGTGCTGTGTATAACTGGGATGGGATTCATGAGTTAGATGCATCAATCATGAACGGCGCCACTCGCGAAGCTGGTGCTGTGGCCAGCGTGAAAACGGTGAAAAGCCCGATTGCTTTGGCACGTAAAATAATGGAAGAGTCAGTACACGTGATGCTTAGCGGCGAAGGCGCTGAAACCTTTGCGCAAGAGCAGGGCTTAGAGCTGGTTGACAACAGTTACTTTAATACCGAATGGCGTTACGAGTCGTTACAACGCATGAAGAAACAAGTTGGCAACCCCCAAGATAAGCAAGCTTGGGCAACGATGGATGATAACTTTAAATACGGCACTGTGGGTGCTGTTGCCCGAGATAAACATGGCAACTTGGCAGCTGCGACGTCAACGGGTGGTATGACCGGTAAGCGTTATGGTCGCGTTGGTGATTCGCCGATTATTGGTGCGGGCACATGGGCTGACAATGCCAGCTGTGCGGTTTCTGCAACAGGGCACGGTGAATACTTTATTCGCTATCAAGTTGCCGCAGATATTTGTTCACGCATGAAATACCAACAACTCGATGTGGTGACAGCTGGTGATACAGTGATTCATGACGTGTTGTTGCCAGCAGGTGGCACCGGCGGTGTTATTATTGTCGATAAAGACGGTAATGTGCATATGCCATTTAATACTGAAGGTATGTACCGCGCTAAGCGCGTTGCAAATCAACCGGTTGAGGTTGCCATTTACAACGATTGACTATACTGAATGCATGGTTGGTGAATAGTGAGAGGTATACCATGCATTCATTAAAAGTTGTGGATTACATGAATCGGCATCCGGTTCGTTTTGCGCCTGATATGTCAATTGAGGCCGCCGTGTCGATATTGCTGCAAAGCAGTCAGCGTGGCGGGCCTGTAGTTGATAAGCAAAATAAACTGGTTGGCTTTTTGTCGGAGCAAGACTGCTTAGCTACGATGCTGCGTGACACCTACCACAATGAACAAAGTGCTACGGTTAGTGATTGCATGTATCAAGGTGAAGTTGTAACGGTCGATGCAAACACGTCGGTAACCGATTTAGCGCAGCAGATGACCGCCAACAAGCCGAAGATGTACCCGGTAATCAACACGGACAGACAGTTGGTTGGGGTCATCACCCGTACCGATATACTGCGTGCAATAGACCTTCATTTACGTGATGGCTTCACGCATCGATAATATATGCCGTTAATATTCTCCGTTAACATCAAAGGCTGACGCTGGTAAACTAGCGTCAGCCTTTTTTATGATTTAGGACACACGTGCGCGCCATTCAATTTCCAGCTGACTTACCCGTTGTACAAGAAAAACAAACGATTCAAGCCGCCATTGAGAAGCATCAAGTGGTGATCATAGCGGGTGAAACGGGATCAGGGAAAACCACTCAGTTACCGAAGATGCTGCTTGAGTTGGGGTATGGTAACGCTGATGAAGGGCGCATGATTGGTCATACGCAGCCGCGGCGGTTAGCGGCTCGAAGCGTAGCAGCACGTATTGCGCAAGAACTCGAAACTGAGCTGGGTGCGGTGGTGGGCTATAAGGTGCGTTTTCACGACCAAACGGCGCCAGGCACACGCATTAAACTTGTTACTGACGGTATGTTGTTGGCCGAGCTCCAAAATGATCGGCTGCTGTCTAAGTACGATGCAATCATTATTGATGAAGCGCACGAACGCAGTTTGAACATTGATTTTCTGCTTGGTGTATTAGCCACCATATTACCCAAACGCCCTGAATTAAAACTGATTGTTACGTCAGCGACCATAGAAACAGAGCGGTTTTCCAAACATTTTAATCAAGCACCAATTATTACTGTCAGCGGGCGCACCTACCCAGTAGAAGTGCGCTATCGGCCGCTGCAAGACGCCGACGCCAGTGATGATGACGCAGACGTAGTGCAAGGCGTGTGTGATGCGCTACTGGAGCTGCAGCGCGAAGCGGCAGGGGACGTATTGCTATTCGCCAGTGGCGAGCGCGAAATCCGTGATTTTGCTGAAGCGATTAGTGAGTTAAAACTGGCGAATACCGAGATATTGCCGTTATTCGCACGGTTATCCGCGGCGGAGCAAAATCGAATATTTCAATCGCATAGCGGCCGCCGAGTCGTGATTGCAACCAACGTTGCCGAAACATCGCTGACGGTACCGGGAATTCGCTATGTGATTGACCCAGGTACTGCACGGATAAGCCGTTACAGTTACCGCACCAAAGTACAACGACTCCCCATAGAGAAAATATCACAAGCGAGTGCAAATCAGCGCGCGGGCCGTTGTGGCCGGGTGGCACCTGGCGTATGTATTCGCCTATACAGCGAAGAAGATCTGTTGGCCCGCCCGGCTTATACCGACCCTGAAATTCTGAGAACAAATCTAGCGGCCGTTATTTTGCAAATGACGTCAGCCAAGCTAGGCGATATTCGCAAGTTTCCGTTTATTGAGCGCCCAGATGAACGGTATATCAATGACGGCTTGAACCTCTTACAAGAGTTGCATGCGTTAGCTTCGGCAGCGCGCCCTAAGAAGAATAAGCGCGGTTATCAAGGGCCGCGCTTAACGGCTGTTGGGCGACAACTTGCGCAATTACCATTGGATCCCCGTTTGGCGCGTATGGTGCTTGCGGCGAACGAGTTCGGTTGCATGCAAGAAGTGATGGTGATGGTTTCTGCGTTGAGTATTCAAGACCCGCGCGAGCGCCCACAGCAGGGAGCGCAAAAAGCCGATGAATTTCACCAGCGCTTTCACGATAAAGATTCTGACTTTATGGGCTTTTTGAAGCTCTGGCAGTATTTATCAAACTTGCAACATGAATTATCGAAAACGCAATTCAGAAAGCGCTTAAAGCAAGAGTTTCTGCATGTTCTGCGCGTGCGTGAATGGCAGGATGTCTATACCCAGGTGCGGCAAACCGTGCGTGGGCTAGGGTTTCGTATCAATCAAGAACCGGCCAGTTATGAAGCCATTCATCGTGCTTTGTTAACCGGTATGCTTTCGCAATTAGGGCAGAAGCAAGAGGGCCATGAATACCTTGGTGCCCGTAACCGTAAATTCTATATTTTCCCTGGCTCTGGGCTATTCAAAAAGTCACCTAAATGGGTCATGGCTGCTGAGTTGGTTGAAACCTCCCGTCTGTTTGCGCGGATGAATGCGCGTATTGAGCCTGAGTGGATTGAGCCAGCTGCCGAGCATCTGGTAAAGCGTAATTATTTTGAACCGCATTTTTCCAAGAAGCAGGGCTCTGTCGTTGCCGATGAGCAAGTGACTTTGTTTGGTTTAATTATCGTACCACGCCGCAAGGTGCAGTACGGACCGATAGACGCCGTTGCCGCACGTGAGATTTTCATTCGTGAAGGGCTGGTTCAAGGTGAGTTAAAGCGGCCACTGCCATTTGTTGCGCATAATTTAGCGTTGATTTCGCAAGTACGTGAGCTTGAAGATAAGTCGCGTAGAAGAGATATTTTGGTTGACGATGAAGCGTTATTTACAGCCTACGACCACGATATTCCGGCCGGTATTTATAATGAACAACTGCTGGCAGGCTGGTGGCATAAGGCTGTAAAACAGCAGCCGAAGTTACTGCAGTTTGAGCGTGATGACCTGATGGCGCAGGATGCCAGCCATGTAACATCGCTGGACTATCCGGATACATGGCAGCAGGGTAACTTAAAGCTGCATGTACGTTATGTATTTGACCCCAACGCTGAAGACGATGGGGTAACCGTTGAAGTGCCGGTGGCGTTGCTGAATCAAGTGAAGCCTGAGGGTTTTGACTGGCTTATTCCAGCATTACGTACTGATCTTGTTGTGGCCTGGATAAAGTCGCTGCCAAAAACATTGCGACGCAACTTTGTGCCGGCACCAAATTATGCGCAAGCCTTTATTGCGGATTGCAGCGCGGAACTTATCGCCAACCAAGCGCTTTTGGATGCACTCGCTGCCAAATTGCGGCGCATGACAGGGGTGACCATACCCACTGATGCATGGGATGCTGCGCAGATACCGCGTCATTTGAAGGTGAACTTTGCGGTGGTTGATGAACAAGGTAAAACGTTACGTCAAAGCCGAGACCTTATGCAGTTGCAGCAGAACATGCAGGGCCAGGTAAAAGACGCATTAAAGCAAGCGGTTGCGCAGCCAAACGACAAGCAGCAGCGTGCCGCCACCGAATGGGTGTTCGGGGCATTACCAGAAATTCTGGAGCAACAACAGCGTGGCTATGCGATTAAGGCATACCCGGCGTTAGTTCCAGACGGTGATGGAGTGCGTCAGGAGTTGTTTGACACGCTGGCACAGGCTGAACAAGCCCATAAACAAGGCTTGCGTCAGCTGCTGTTAGCCCAATTACCTTCTCCGGTGCGCTATTTACAGCAATCGCTGTCGAATAAGGCGAAGCTGGCGATGTACTACAATCCTTGGGGAAAAGTCGATGATTTGATTCAGGACTGTATTGTCGCTGCGCTGGACGCAATGATTGATGCCCACCCAGCGCGAAATACCGATGCGTTTAAAGCGTTGTATGAGCTGGCTAGGGCTGAACTGAATGAACGTGTGAGTGCCATTGCGCAGGCAGTGGAGCCTTGCTTGATGCAAAGTCAGGCCATTCGTAAGCGGTTAAAGGGCAAAGTGAGTCTGGATCAAATTCAAGCCCACGGTGACATTAAAGATCAACTTGATCATCTTGTTTATAAAGGATTCGTGAGTGATGTTGGGGTAGAGCGATTGGCAGATATTCCGCGCTATTTGAAGGCTATAGAACGGCGCTTAGAGAAGTTACCGGTTGACCCAAATAAAGATCGGCTACACACCCTAACCATTACGGATTTACAGCAAGATTATCAGGCATTGCTAAGTAAATTTCCAAAAGGTCAGAAGTTGCCAGAAGGTGTGCGAGATATTCGTTGGATGATAGAAGAGCTGCGTGTGAGCTTTTTCGCGCAGACGTTAGGCACCCGTTTTCCTATTTCAGAAAAACGGGTGCGCCAGGCATTAACGAGCGTACAAGCCTAAATGTTCGCGGGCATAAGCTTCAAATTCATCGCAGCCACCGATGTGTTTTTCATCGATAAATATCTGTGGCACGGTGAGTACCGGTTTACCAACGGTTTTTTCTAAGTCGGCTTTGCTGATCCCTTCGGCCTGCATGTCGATGTAATTAAACTCGAAATCATCACGATTTTCTTCCAGCTTTTCAGCGATTTGCTTTGCGCGTACACAAAACGGACAGCCGGGACGGCCAAAGATTACAGTAAACATTCGCTACTCCTCGTTTCGAAAGCAATAATTGCTGCTGATTGTCCTATAAATTAGGGTGGGATTCCAATGACTTTAGTTGATTTGGGTTATCGAAAAGTTCGATAGTCGACTATTGATTGATTTCAATATCAGTGGCGGGTACGCAACAGCAAGCTAAACAGTCGCCAGGACGAATAAAAGCGAGTGGGTCATTGACGTAATTCACATCGCCGGAGACAAGTTGCACGCGGCAGGCACCACAAAAACCATTGCGGCAATGATAGTGGGGGTCTAACCCAGCTTGTTCCATAGCTTCGAGCAGGGTTGTACCTTTTGAAGCGTCAACGGTCAGCTCATGCTGACCGTTGACTTTAACCTTATAGAGCTGGCTCATAGGACGTTTAGAGTTCGAAGTCTCCCAAGTCTGCAGCACTGACTTCACTGTCAATTTGACCGACTAGATATGAAGTAATTTCAGATTCTTGTGGCGCAACTTGAACGTTGTCTGATACCAAGTACTTGTTCATCCATGGTAGCGGGTTGCTGCGTTGCTTGTATGGTGCATCGAAACCAATGGCCTCCATGCGCATGTTGGCAATGTACTCAACGTACTGGCACAACATTTCTTCATTCAAACCAATCATTGAGCCATTACGGAATAAGTAATGTGCCCATTGCTTTTCTTGTTCGACGGCTTTCATGAAAATCTGCAGGGCTTCTTCGCGTAGCTCTTCAGATATTTCTTTCATTTCAGGGTCGTCTTTACCGTATTGCCACAAGTTTATGATTTGCTGAGTTGAAACCAAGTGAAGGTTTTCATCACGGGCAATAAGGCGAATGATTTTTGAGTTGCCTTCCATTAAATCGCGTTCAGCAAACGCAAAGGTGCAGGCAAAACTTACATAAAAGCGTACCGCTTCCAATGCATTCACGGAGTTGATGCACAAGAACAACTTCTTCTTGAGTTCACGAATGGTGACATTATGAACTTCGCCGTCAACTTCCCATTGACCTTCGCCGTGCGTTTGCCACATTTGTGTATAGAAGATCAGGTCATCGTAGTACTGAGAAATATCGTTGGCGCGTTTTTGAATTTCTTCGTTGATGACGATGTCTTCAAACACTTCACTAGGGTCAGTAAACAAGTTACGCAATATATGTGTATATGAACGCGAGTGAATGGTTTCGAAGAACGACCAGGTTTCTATCCAAGTTTCAAGTTCTGGAATAGAAACAATCGGAAGCAGCGCAATGTTAGGGCTACGACCTTGCACAGAATCAAGCAACGTTTGGTATTTTAAGTTTGAAATGAAAATGTGCTTTTCACTGTCAGTTAACGCGTTGAAGTCAACCCTATCACGGCTAACATCAATTTCTTCTGGACGCCAAAAGAAACTGATTTGCTTTTCGATAAGCTTTTCAAAAATACTATGCTTTTGTTGGTCATAACGCGCTACGTTCACCGAGTTACCAAAAAACATCGGTTCCAGTAGCGGGTTAATTTGATTCTTATTAAACGTCGAATAACTCATATCTTAGCGCACCTTTTACTGTTCTTCTCGAGCGTTAAATTTTGCAGGCTCCGCCGGCGCAATCATCGTCTTCTTCTATTATTGCCACGGTAGCTTGTTGATTTTCTTGTTCGCGCGTTTTGGCATCTACTTTGTCACGCAAATCAACTTGATTGTCAGAAGCACCGTCTCGAGTATTGTGGTAGTACAAAGTCTTCACACCCAGTTTGTAGGCATACAACAAATCTTGCAGCAACTGGCGCATAGGAACCTTGCCGCCTTCAAATTTGCTTGGGTCGTAGTTGGTATTTGCTGAAATGGTCTGGTCGACGAATTTTTGCATAATACCAACAAGCTCGATGTACCCTTTATTGCTCGGAATTTGCCACAGCAATTCGTAAGCCTCTTTCAGTGTTTCGTACTCTGGAACCACCTGTTTGGTGATGCCATCTTTCGATGCTTTAATACTGATGTGACCACGTGGCGGTTCAATGCCGTTGGTTGCATTCGAAATTTGTGATGAGGTTTCTGACGGCATCAATGCCGACAACGTTGAATTACGCATACCGTATTTCTTAATGCCAGCGCGCAAGCCATCCCAATCTAAATGCAATGCTTCGCTGCAAACCGCGTCGAGGTCTTTTTTATAGGTATCGGTTGGCATAATGCCTTTCGAATACGTGGTTTCGTTAAATTTAGGACACGCGCCAAGTTCTTTCGCTAAGTTCATTGAAGCCTTCATGAGATAGAACTGAATGGCTTCAAATGTACGATGCGTGAGGGCGTTGGCTGAACCGTCTGAGTAACGAACACCGTGTTTCGCCAGGTAGTACGCGTAGTTAATGACACCGATACCTAAGGTACGACGCCCCATGGTGGCGTTACGCGCTGCCGGCACTGGATATTCTTGATAGTCGAGTAGGCTGTCGAGCGCGCGCACGGCTAATTCAGCCATCTCTTCTAAGTCATCCAGTGAGTTGATCGCGCCTAGGTTAAAGGCGGACAGCGTGCAAAGGGCAATTTCACCTTCTTCATCGTTCACGTGCGCCAACGGTTTGGTTGGCAGGGCGATTTCCAGACATAAGTTGCTCTGGCGAATCGGCGCCACTTTCGGATCAAATGGGCTATGGGTGTTGCAATGGTCTACGTTTTGCAAATAGATACGGCCAGTGCTGGCGCGTTCTTGCATAAATAAGCTAAATAATTCAATCGCTTTAATACGCTTTTTGCGAATCGACTCGTCGGCTTCGTACTGTTTGTATAAGCGTTCAAACTCGTCTTGATCAGCAAAGAAGGCATCGTACAGACCTGGTACGTCAGAAGGGCTGAACAGTGTGATGTAATCGTCTTTGATCAAGCGCTGGTACATAACCCGGTTAAATTGCACGCCGTAATCTAAGTGGCGCACGCGGTTTTCTTCAACGCCACGGTTATTTTTCAGCACCAACAGGCTTTCTACTTCAAGATGCCAAAGTGGGTAGAATAGGGTGGCTGCGCCGCCACGAACCCCACCTTGCGAACAGCTTTTAACAGCTGTTTGGAAGTATTTATAAAATGGGATACAGCCGGTGTGGAAGGCTTCGCCACTGCGAATTGGGCTACCCAATGCACGAATACGACCGGCATTGATGCCAATACCAGCGCGTTGTGACACGTATTTCACGATAGCGCTAGCAGTTGCGTTAATTGAATCGAGGCTGTCGCCAGCTTCAATCAATACACACGAACTGAATTGACGCGTTGGTGTACGTACGCCCGACATAATTGGCGTTGGCAATGAAATCTTGAACAGCGAGGTGGCGTCATAAAAACGTTTTACGTAGCTCAGGCGCGTTTCTTTCGGGTAGTTTGCAAACAAGCAGGCAGCAACCAACAAATATAAGAACTGAGCGCTTTCGTAGATTTCGCCGCTGACACGGTTTTGCACCAAATACTTGCCCTCAAGCTGCTTGACTGCGGCGTAAGAGAAATTTAAATCACGGGCGTGATCGATGAAATCATTCATCTGTTCGAATTCTTCTTTGCTGTAGTCATCAAGCAAATGCTTGTCATAGCGACCGCCAGCAACCATTTTTGTAACTTGATCATACAAATGCGGCGGCTCAAATTTGCCATAAGCTAATTTGCGCAAATGGAATATTGCGAGGCGAGCTGCCATATATTGATAATCAGGCGCTTCTTCAGAAATTAAATCTGCAGCTGCCTTGATAATGGTTTCATGAATGTCTTCAGTTTTAATGCCGTCGTAAAACTGAATGTGAGATTTGATTTCAACTTGTGAAACTGACACGTTGTTGAGCCCTTCGGCAGCCCAACTGATAACGCGGTGGATTTTGTCCAAATTCAGGGGTTCACGTTCGCCGCTACGTTTAGTTACGAAGAGCTGTTGATTCATGAGGCGCATCCATATTCGTTGTTGTTATGATTTGTTAGTCTAGCCACAAGATATGGTGTCTTAGGGGGTCGCTCGTGCGTTTTTTACACAATATCTTGGGTTGATCGAATGACCTGTATCCTAGCACTTATCGCACACTGATCAAGTGAATTTACTGTGGTGAAATGACTGATTTGGATCGGGATTAGTAGAGGCTTTCGCTAAAACGCTTGTCAATAAAGCGACTTAGGAAAATCAAGATATAAAAATTTATTTCTTATTATTTTTTTGTCTGTTAACAGCTATGTTCAGATAACAAATTTATAAGCCACGTATAACAAGGCTTTTACAAGATTTTTACGGTTTTAACCACTGATGCACAAGATGTTGTGGTTGAGCGTTATTTCAACCACAAGCTGGTTAGTTCTGCAGGGTGATCAATATGGGCATCTGCGCCCCAGTTTTGCGGCTCATCCTGCGCACTAATATAACCATATCGTGCCAATACGGTGAACATATCCGCGCGACGACCCGCTTCAATGTCGCGTTGTGCATCACCCACGTACCAACATTGATGTTTTGGCACGCCAAGTAACTGAGCCGCATGCAGTAATGGTGCGGGGTCCGGCTTCGCAACAGTCAGCGTATCGCCGCTAATGATAACCTTGATTGCAGCCAGTTCTGGATAGTGGGGAATCAATTGGGTCGTTAAGGCGTGGGGCTTGTTGGTGACAATAGCCACGGCGATATCTTGGGCGTGAAGTTGCAGCAATAACTGTGTGACGCCATCGAATAGTTGAGTGTTTGCAGCAATGTTGCGGGCATATGCGGTTAGAAACGCATCCCGTAATTCATCGCGGCGGCGCTCAAACTCATCACCGTAAGCATAACGCAACAAACCGGCGGAACCGTGCGATGCTAACGGTGTATATTCTGCAGCTGATACCAGCGGCCGCTGTTCTGCTTGAAGCACAGTATTTAAAGCAGCGCCTAAGTCGGGTGCCGTGTCGAGCAGGGTGCCATCAAGGTCAAATAAGACAGCTGTGGGCGCAGTTGCGCGTTTCATATTTAGTTGGGTTTGCGCAGGCATACGATATAGTTCACATCCACATTGCTTTGATCAAGATAAAAGCCACGCCAAGGCAAATAGTGCATACCTGTCATGGAAAGCGGGTCTAAACCAGCTGCATCGGACATGCGCAGCAGTTCGGAAGGTTGAATAAATTTTTGGTGCTGATGGGTGCCTTTCGGAACCCAGCCGAGTACGTATTCGGCAGCGACGATACCAAGTAACCAGGATTTCACGTTGCGATTTAAGGTCGAAAAAAACACGTAACCACCGGGTTTTACTGCATCGGCTGCCGCTTGCACGATAGCGCTCGGGTCGGGAACATGCTCAAGCATCTCCAGGCACGTGACCACGTCGAACCGTTGTGGATGCTCGCTGGCAAACTGTTCGGCGGCGATACATTGGTAATCAATTGCTAATTTGCTTTCCAACGCGTGTAAACGGGCAACCTGCAAGGATTGCTCGGCTAAGTCGATACCGGTAACTTTACCGCCGGCGCGCGCTAACCCCTCAGCAAGCAGGCCGCCACCGCAGCCAATATCAAGCACCTGCTTTGAAAAAACACCATCGCAATGTTGCATGATGTAATCAAGGCGCAGCGGATTGATTAAGTGAAGCGGCTTAAACTCGCCTTCGGGGTCCCACCAACGTGAAGCGATGGCACTAAATTTTTCAATTTCTGCAGGATCAACGTTCGAATTTGCTTTCATAGGGCTTCTGCTAAGGCTTAAAAGTCGGTACAGTGTACTCAACCTACAGGGATAAAAAAAGATGCGATAGCAGCCCTCTACGGGTACAATGCGTAATCTTACGAATTATAAGAAAGAAGACAGATCGTTTAGGGATATAACTACTATGAGTGATCTCGCCAGAGAAGTCGTTCCGGTCAATATTGAAGATGAGTTAAAAAGTTCTTACCTCGATTATGCCATGAGTGTAATTGTAGGCCGTGCATTGCCGGACGTTCGTGATGGTCTCAAGCCAGTTCACCGTCGCGTTTTATTCGCGATGAACGAATTGCGCAATGACTTTAACAAGCCGTATAAAAAGTCAGCGCGTATTGTCGGTGACGTAATTGGTAAGTATCACCCCCACGGTGATAGTGCTGTTTACGACACGATTGTACGGATGGCACAACCGTTTTCGCTACGTTACATGTTGGTCGATGGCCAAGGTAACTTTGGTTCTGTAGACGGTGACTCGGCAGCAGCAATGCGTTATACCGAAATTCGTATGGCTAAAATTGCCAGCGAATTACTCTCCGATCTCGACAAAGAAACAGTCGACTTTGTGCCAAACTATGACGGCACAGAACAAATTCCAGATGTATTGCCAACCCGTGTTCCCAATCTATTAGTAAACGGCTCGTCCGGTATTGCGGTAGGTATGGCGACCAACATTCCGCCGCACAACTTAACTGAAGTTGTAAATGGCTGTTTGGCAATGATCGACAATCCGGATATTCAAATTGAAGAATTGATGGATTATATACCTGGCCCTGACTTCCCAACTGCGGCAAGTATTTCAGGTCGTGCAGGTATTATTGAAGCCTACAAAACTGGGCGTGGCCGCATTCATTTGCGTGCAACCGCCGAAGTTGAAACCGATAGCAATAATCGTGAAGCAATCATCGTTACGGAAATTCCGTATCAGGTGAACAAAGCCCGATTGATAGAGAAAATTGCTGAGCTGGTTAAAGAAAAACGCTTAGAAGGTATCAGCGGTTTGCGTGATGAGTCTGATAAAGACGGCATGCGTATTGTTATCGAACTAAAACGTGGTGAAGTTGCTGAAGTTGTCCTGAATCACCTGTATGCCAATACCCAAATGCAAGTGGTATTCGGTATTAACATGGTTGCTTTGGATAAAAACCAGCCACGCCTGTTTAACCTGCGCGACATGCTTGAATGCTTCATTCTGCACCGTCGTGAAGTGGTTACCCGTCGCTCGGTTTATGAGTTGCGTAAAGCACGTGAGCGTGCCCACATCCTTGAAGGGTTAGCGATTGCGCTGGCTAACATTGATGAAATTATTGAATTGATTCGTCGTTCACAAACTGCTGCTGATGCAAAAGCTGGATTAAGCAGCCGTGCGTGGAATCTTGGCGATGTAGCAGCAATGCTTGAACGCGCAGGTGTTGACGCGGCGCGCCCTGACCACCTCAGTGTGGAATTCGGTATTCGCGATGGCCAATATTACTTAACTGAAGAACAAGCCCAAGCGATTTTGGACTTGCGCTTACACAAGTTAACAGGCCTTGAGCACGAGAAAATTCTTGAAGAATACAAGTCGTTGCTGCAACAGATTGAAGAGTTGCTGTACATCTTGAATAACTCAGAACGTTTGATGGAAGTTATCCGTGAAGAGTTAGAGAAGATTAAAGCTGAATATGGTGATGCGCGCCGCACAGAAATCACGGCTGCTGCCCATGATATCAGCATGGAAGACCTGATTAATGAAGAAGACGTGGTGGTGACCTTGTCACATCACGGTTATGTGAAGTATCAACCATTAACTGAGTATGAAGCGCAACGTCGCGGTGGTAAAGGCAAGTCCGCCACGAAGATGAAAGACGAAGACTTCATTGAACGCTTATGGGTTGCCAATACACATGACACGATTCTGTGTTTCTCAACGCGGGGTCGCATTTACTGGATGAAGGTTTATCAATTACCGCTGGCAACGCGCACTGCGCGCGGCCGTCCAATTGTAAACTTGTTGCCGCTAGAAGCTGATGAGCGTATTACCGCAATTCTGCCAACGCGTGATTATCCAGACGACAAATACATTGTTATGGCCACCCGCAAGGGTACGGTTAAGAAGACACCAATGGAAGCCTATTCGCGCCCGCGCAGTGGCGGTATTATTGCCCTGAACTTGAATGATGGGGATGAACTGATTGGTGTTGACGTGACGACTGCCGGTGATGAGATCATGTTGTTCTCAGACGGCGGCAAAGTGGTGCGCTTTAGTGAAGATCAAGTGCGCTCAATGGGTCGTACCGCAACCGGTGTACGCGGTATTCGCCTTGCTGAAGGGCAAAGCGTGGTATCACTCATCGTGCCGCGAACCATTGAAGACGAAGTACCAAGCATTCTTACAGTAACTGAAAACGGGTTTGGTAAACGTACGCCGATTACCGATTATCCGGCGAAGAGCCGCGCCACTAAAGGTGTCGTTTCAATCAAAGTAAGTGAACGAAATGGTCAGGTTGTTGGTGCCATGGAAGTGGTTGAAGCCAACCAGATTATGCTTATCAGCAACAAAGGCACGCTGGTACGGACGCGCGTTCTTGAAGTGTCGGTAGTAGGGCGTAACACCCAGGGTGTTCGCTTAATTCGTACCGGTGCAGATGAACAAGTTGTCGGCATGCAGCGTATTGATGAAGTTGATGAAGATGATGAAACCGATGCGTTGCTGAACGAGCCTGTAGAAGGTGAAGAGAGCAGCGAGCCATTAGACGATGATGCGGACGATGACGCAGTAACTGAGGAATAATTGCATGGGTGCCCCGTTTAACTTTTCTGCGGGGCCGGCAATGCTGCCGGCAGAAGTTATGAAACAAGCCCAAGAGGAATTCCTTAACTGGAACGACTTGGGCATTTCAGTACTCGAAATTAGTCATCGTGATCCAGCATTTATTCGGCTTGCCGAGCAAGCCGAGCAGGATTTGCGTGACTTAATGGATATTCCCGATAATTACCGCGTGTTATTTATGCATGGTGGCGGTCGCGGACAATTCAGTGCTGTGCCACAGAATATTGCCGGGCCGAACTCCACGGTAGATTATTTGAATTGTGGCATTTGGTCTGAGTTTGCCATTCGTGAAGCCAAAAAGTATGTGCAGCATGTCAACGTAGTGGGTGCTGCAGTTCAAACGGATCAGGGCAAAGCGATTGCGTCGGCCGATGCATGGCAACTTTCAGAAAACGCCGCCTATTTTCATTATTGTCCGAACGAGACAGTTGATGGCATTGCGGTGCATGAAATACCTGATGTGGCAGCACCGCTGGTTGCCGATATGTCTTCTAATATTCTCTCTGAACCGCTTGATGTCAGCCGCTTTGGTGTGATTTATGCGGGCGCACAAAAAAATATCGGGCCGTCGGGCTTTGCTATTGCGATTGTGCGTGATGACTTGCTCGGCCATCCGCAGGGCAATACCTCAACCATCATGGATTATACAGTGCAAGCCAAGGAACGTTCGATGTACAACACGCCGAACACCTTCGCGTGGTACTTGTCGGCACTTGTATTTCAATGGCTCAAGCGCCAAGGTGGCATTGCTGCCATGGGGCAGATGAATCATGCAAAAGCAGCGAAACTGTATGACTTTATTGACAGTTCTGACTTCTATAGTAATCCAGTTAACCCTAACTATCGTTCCATAATGAACGTACCATTCTTGCTAGCGGACGAACGCCTTGACGGTGAATTCTTGCAGCAAGCCCAACACGCTGGGTTGTTAGGATTAAAAGGCCATCGGTTTGTCGGCGGTATGCGCGCAAGTATTTATAATGCGATGCCGATGGCTGGCGTTGATGCGCTGGTTGAATTCATGCGCGAATTTGAGCGTAAGGCCTAAAAACATAAAAGCGTTATTCGGTTTTCGTCCGTTCACTTTGTTCACTGTTCGTCCGTGCTTCGCACTGTTCGAATAGCGCAGCGGACGAAGAACGAAGTGGACGAACAACGAAGTAAACGAACAACGAGAGCTTTATGACTGATTTTAATGCAAAAGAATTGGCGAACCTTGGGGTTCGTACGTTAAGCCCCTATCAAGCGGGAAAGCCTATCGAAGAGGTTGAGCGCGAACTTGGGATTAAAAATATTATTAAGTTGGCCTCTAATGAGAATCCGCTGGGTTTGAGCGAGAAGGTGAAGCAGGCATTACAAGATGCTTTGCAGGGGTTAGCCCGTTACCCCGATGCCAATGGTTTTTATTTAAAAACTAAACTGGCCGAAAAGTTTGGCGTGAATACCAATCAAATCACTTTAGGTAATGGTTCGAATGACGTGCTGGAGTTATTGGCGCGTACGTTTGTTGATGCCAGTCACGAAGTGATCTTCGCGCAACACGCCTTTGTCGTTTATCCCCTAGTTACCCAAGCCATTGGCGCCAAAGGCGTTGCAGTGCCGGCGAAAGACTATGGCCATGACTTGCCTGCGATGTTGAAGGCGATTACGCCGAACACGCGGATGATTTTTATTGCCAACCCAAACAACCCAACCGGTACTTTTCTAACGAAAGAAGAACTGGCCGAGTTTATCGCAAAAGTACCTTCCAATGTATTGGTAGTGCTGGACGAAGCGTATTATGAATACGTTGAAGCAGCCGAACGCGCCCCATCCGTTGAATGGGTAGCAAAGTATCCGAATTTAATCGTCAGCCGCACTTTTTCCAAAGCATATGGGTTAGCGGGGCTGCGGGCAGGGTACGCAATCTCGCATCCTGAAGTGGCTGATTTAATGAACCGTATTCGTCAGCCGTTCAATATGAATAGCTTAAGTCTGCGCGCTGCTGAAGTGGTGCTCGATGACCAAGATTATCTTGATGAATCAATTCGCGTTAACCAAGAAGGCATGAAGCAGTTGGTGGCGTTTTGCGAGCAGAAGGGTTTAAATTATATTCCTTCTCATGGCAACTTCTTGACCATTGAAGTGGGTGATGCAGCGGCAGACATTTATCAAAAGCTGTTGCATGCTGGCGTTATTGTGCGCCCAGTTGCCGGTTATCAGTTGCCGCGCCATTTGCGCGTAAGCATTGGTCTGCCTGCAGAAAATCAGGCATTTATTGATGCCATGACGACCCTATTGCATGGCTGATACCGGTTCAATTACCCTCAAAAAGCTGCGGCAATGTCATGGTAACGTGACCTTGCCGGGTTCCAAAAGTATTGCGAACCGCGCATTGCTCATGGCTGCGTTATGCGGCGCAGGGCAAAGTACGGTGCTTACCAACGTATTACGAAGCGATGATACCCAGCGCATGTTGGAAGCATTGGGAGACTTGGGGGTGACTGTTACCATTGCCGAGCATGATCCAACCCATATCACCGTTTCTGGCTGCGAGGGGAAATGGCCACAGCATCCTGCAGCGTTAGATTTGGGTAATGCGGGTACCGCTATGCGGCCGCTGCTGGCCGTACTGAGTGCAACCTTACAAGGCAATCGTTGCATACTAACCGGTGATGCGCGCATGCAAGAACGCCCCATTGCAGCGTTGATTGAATCCTTGCGCGCTGGCGGTGCTCACATTGATTGTCTGCAGCAGGAAGGTTACCCGCCGCTTGAGATTTCCGGTGGCTTAACCAGTGGCATGATTGAAATTGATGGCACCGAGTCCAGCCAGTATATTTCAGCCCTATTAATGGCGTTGCCGTTACTCGAAACAGACAGCGTACTCAAGCTAACGGGAACCGTGGTTTCATGGCCATATATTGAGCTAACGCTGTCAATGCTCGAACGCTTTGGCATTGTTGTGCACCAAATCTGCCGCCAAGAATTTATGATTCCAGGCCAGCAGGTTTACCAAAGCCCTGGTGTTTACTGGGTGGAAGGCGATGCCAGCGCAGCATCCTACTGGCTCGCGGCGGGTGCTCTTGGCGGCGGACCACTGACGGTTCATGGCGTGGGGCGTCATAGCATTCAAGGCGATGTGAAATTTGCTGATTATCTGGCACAAATGGGCGCGCAAGTGACCATTGAAGAACATTCAATTACGGTTAAAAAGGGTGTTTTACGTGCGCTTGATGCCGACCTCAATGCAATTCCAGATGCCGCGATGACCTTTGCCACGCTTGCATTGTTTGCGCAGGGGACTACTCACATTCGTAATATTGCCAATTGGCGCATAAAAGAAACCGACCGCTTGCAAGCGATGGCAGCAGAACTGCGTAAGGTAGGCGCGCATGTTGTCGAAACCGAAGAGGCAATTTCAATTACGCCACCAGCACATTTGCAACATGGAATTATCGATACCTACAACGATCATAGAATGGCTATGAGTTTTGCATTGTTAGGTTTTAGCGAGGTTGGAGTGACCATTTTAGACCCCAATTGTTGCCGGAAAACCTACCCAAATTTCTTCACGGAATTTTGCCAGATCACGCAAAGTTCATGAACATTTCACCGAAGTATCACCAATTTAGGATGCAATTTTCTGCCAGTTCCGTATAATTGCCGCGCTTTTATTTGGTAGAGGATCGCATGACCAAAAACACACCCGTTATCACGATTGATGGCCCGAGTGGCTCTGGCAAAGGAACTGTCAGTCGCATTCTTGCGGACAAACTCGGTTGGCACCTGCTCGACAGCGGCGCGATTTATCGCGTTTTAGCGTTGGCTGCTTTGCATCATGGCTTTGCACCGGATGATGAAGAAAGCCTTGTGGCATTAGCCGGTTCATTGGATGTGAAATTTGATGTCGAAGAAGATCCGGAGCTAACGCATATTATTCTGGAAGGCGAAGATGTCACCATGACTATTCGTACACAGGATGTTGCGAATATGGCGTCCAAAGTTGCAGCTTTACCTCGCGTTCGTGAAGCGCTACTGCGCCGTCAGCGTGCGTTTAAAGAGTTACCTGGCTTGGTTGCTGATGGCCGCGATATGGGCACTGTGGTGTTTAAAGATGCTGCGGCAAAGATTTTCTTAACTGCCAGCGCCGAAGAGCGTGCAAGACGTCGCTTTGAGCAATTGCAGGAAAAGGGAATAGATGCTAAAATCGACCAATTAATCACCGAAATTCGCGAACGCGATGATCGTGACACCAACCGCTCGGTTGCGCCAATGCGTGCTGCTGAGGGTTCGCTATTTATAGATTCAACGAATTTGAGCATCGATGATGTGGTGGATCAAATTCTTGAGTTTGCTCACGGCAAACTCTCAAAATCTGAGACCGGTAGCTAATAGTAGCTGCCAGCTTAGGGGTCTGTAGCAAGGAATGCGAACAGATTAATTTGAACAACCCCGCCATTCGGGAGTGCTTGGTGGACGTACTTAACTGAAAGTAGTTAACACATATGACAGAAAATTTTGCACAGCTGTTTGAAGAAAGCCTAAAGACGGTCGAAACTCGCCCGGGTTCAATTGTTAAAGGCACCATCGTTGCGATTAACCGCGACGTAGTACTTGTAGACGCAGGCCTGAAATCTGAAAGCGCTATCCCTGTTGAACAATTCCGTAACGCTGAAGGCGTTGTAGAAGTTCAAGTTGGCGACCAGATTGATGTAGCTCTTGACGCGGTTGAAGATGGTTTCGGCGAAACAATCTTGTCACGCGAGAAAGCGAAGCGTTACGAAGCTTGGTTACAGCTGGAAAAAGCTTATGAAGACCAAGAAACTGTTACCGGTTTAATTAGCGGTAAAGTTAAAGGTGGCTTCACTGTTGATTTAGGTGGCGTTCGTGCGTTCTTACCAGGTTCATTGGTAGACGTTCGTCCAGTTCGTGAAACGACACACCTGGAAAACAAAGAATTAGAGTTCAAAGTTATCAAGCTTGACCAGAAGCGCAACAACGTTGTTGTTTCACGTCGTGCAGTTATTGAAACTGAGAACAGTGCAGAGCGTGACGAACTGCTTGAAAACCTACAAGAAGGCCAAGAAGTTAAGGGTATCGTTAAGAACCTTACTGATTACGGCGCATTCGTAGATTTAGGCGGCGTTGACGGCTTGTTGCACATCACTGATATGGCTTGGAAGCGCGTTAAGCACCCAAGCGAAGTGGTAAATGTTGGCGACGAAATCAATGTGAAAGTATTGAAATTCGATCGTGAACGCACTCGTGTATCACTCGGCCTGAAGCAATTGGGCGCTGATCCATGGGCTGATATCGCAGCACGTTACCCTGAAGGGCATCGTTTGACTGGTCGCGTGACCAACTTAACTGACTACGGTTGCTTCGTTGAAATCGAAGAAGGCGTTGAAGGTTTGGTTCACGTATCTGAAATGGATTGGACCAACAAAAACGTACATCCTTCTAAAGTTGTTAACTTGGATGACGTTGTTGAAGTTATGGTTCTTGAAATCGACGAAGAACGTCGTCGTATTTCACTTGGTTTGAAACAGTGTAAAGCTAACCCGTGGGAAGAGTTCGCGAAGAACTTCAACAAGGGCGATAAAGTTTCAGGCAAGATCAAGTCAATCACTGACTTCGGTATCTTCATCGGTCTTGATGGCGGTATTGATGGTTTGGTTCACTTGTCAGACATCAGCTGGAACGCTACTGGTGAAGAAGCGGTTCGCGACTTCAAGAAGAGCGAAGAAGTTACAGCTGTAGTTCTACAAGTTGACGCTGAGCGTGAGCGTATCTCTTTAGGTATTAAGCAATTAGAAGAAGATCCGTTCAACAATTACCTAGCGGCCAACAAAAAAGGTGCTATTGTTAAAGGCAAGGTCATCGAAGTTGATGCCAAAGGTGCCAAAGTTGAGCTAGGTGATAGCGTTGAAGGTTATGTTCGAGTTGCTGATATTTCACGTGAGCGCATCGAAGATGCAACCACTGAATTGAAAGTTGGTGACGAAGTTGAAGCTCGTTTCATGGGCGTTGACCGTAAGAACCGTACCTTAAGCCTGTCAATTCGTGCTAAAGACGAAGTTGAAGAGAAAGAAGCTCTTGATACAGTGAACAGCAAGCAATCAGACGATGCTGATTTCACTAACGCAATGGCTGAAGCCTTCAAAGCGGCTAAAAGCGACGATTAATACACGCTTTACACGGACCTGAATGCATTGACGCATTAGTAGAGGAGCATGTGATGACAAAATCGGAACTGATTTCCCAGTTAACGAAGTTGTACCCCGAGCTTTCTCCGCGTCAGGTTGAAGATGCGGTGAAGGAACTTATCGAACAGATGGCTCAGTATATGGCCTCTGGTGGGCGTATCGAGATACGCGGATTCGGAAGTTTCTCGCTGCATTATCGGGCTCCGCGTGAAGGGCGTAATCCGAAAACTGGTGAAAAAGTGCAGCTTGATGGTAAATACGTACCACACTTTAAACCGGGCAAAGAACTGCGAGAGCGGGTCGATAATATCGGATAATTTTAACGTCGAGTTAACGAGAACGGCATGCTATAGTAAGCATGCCGTTTTTTTATATGCGCGAGACAGGAAAGAATATGATTCGATTCGTTTTTGTTAGCCTTCCTTTGATTATACTATTTCTGATTGCAGTAGCATTTGGCGCGCTCAATAAGCACGTAATCGCCGTTGATTTTATCGTGGTTCAGCAACAAGTAAGCGTTGCCACCTTGGCTGCGATATTTTTAGCGTTAGGTTTTATTATTGGTTTATTAAGCATGCTCGGTGCGCAACTCATGTTACGACGTGATCTGCGCAAGGTGAAAAAACAATTGGTGAGTTCTAAGAGCGCACCGTAATGTTAGAGCTACTGTTTCTTCTGCTTCCGGTTGCAGCTGCCTATGGTTGGTTCATGGGGCGTAACAGCGTTCGCAACGAAAACCGTCAAGAGCAAGAACAGTTCTCGCGTCAGTATGTTACTGGTCTTCACTTACTCCTCTCTGATCAACCCGATAAAGCAGTCGATTTATTCATCGAGTTACTTGATGTCGACTCCGATACACTAGAAACACATTGGGCCCTCGGCAAGTTATTCCGGCGCCGCGGTGAGCTTGATCGCGCCATAAAAATTCATCAAAACTTAACCTCGCGTCCGGCGATTAGTGAGCAAGAGCGACGCCAGGCGATGTTCGAACTTGGTTTGGATTATTTAGCTGCGGGCATTTATGACCGTGCTGAAGAAATGCTGCTGGCTTTGCAGAGCGATAAACAATTTCGTGAGGCATGCCAACGTCACTTGCTGGAATTGTATGAGTCGACCCATGAGTGGGATAAAGCGATAAAGGTTGCACTGAAATTGATGCGCTACGATCGCAGTGCCGAAGTGTTGGTTGCGCAATTGTATTGTGAGCTTGCCGAACGCCAAAATGACACGGAGCACGCCGAAAAATATTATCTTAAAGCCCGCCAACATGATCCGGATTGTGTTCGCGCAGCATTGGCCTTAGGGCGCATGTGGTACAACCAAGGTGCGTATCGTAAGGCACAGAAATTACTGGTTGGCATTTTGGATGAAGACCCTGAATTTATTAGTGAAGCCTTACCGCTTATCAAAGCTTGTTACGATGAATTGGACGATGTCGGTGGTTTGATTCAGTTTCTTCATAAGTGCATAAAAAGTGCGCATTCAACCTCAGCGGCAGTGATGTTGTCGGAAATGATCGCACGTGAAAACGGCATTGAAGCCGCCGAGCAGTTTGTGCAGAACACCTTGATGGAAAACCCAACTATGAAGGGTTTCCATAAACTGATGGACTTTCATATTCGCGCGGCGGACATAGGTAAAGCCCGTGATAGTTTAAAAATGCTACAACGCATGGTGCAACAGCAAATGAAACAGCGGCCGAAGTATCGCTGTAGGCATTGTGGGTTTTCAGGAAGTACCTTGTATTGGCACTGCCCGTCGTGCCGTACATGGGGCGAGATTAAGCCTATTATTGGTTTAGATGGAGAATAAATGACAGCGCAAACAACCGTTTTTGTGGCACTTGATTATGCCGATGCACAATCAGCGTGGCCTTTGATCGACAAACTGTCACCGCAAGAATGTGGCTTAAAGGTAGGCAAAGAATTGTTTACCAGTGCCGGCCCTGATTTTGTTCGCGAGCTGGTTAAACGCGACTTTAAAGTATTTTTAGATTTAAAATTTCACGATATTCCAACCACGGTGAAAAAGGCAGTGCGTGCCGCTGCTGAACTCGGTGTGTGGATGGTTAACGTGCATGCCAGTGGCGGCAAACGCATGCTTGAAGCCGCGCGTGAAGCAGTTGCCGATATGCAGAATCCACCGTTGGTGATTGCCGTGACGGTATTAACCAGCATGACCGAAGACGACCTGCGTGAAATAGGTATCCGTAGTTCTGCCGAACAGCATGTATTGCATTTAGCTCAATTGGCGAAGTCGGCTGGGCTTGACGGCGTTGTTTGTTCAGCGTGGGAAGCGCAAGCTATTGCTGATGCGTGCGGTCATGATTTTATTCGTGTTACACCGGGTATTCGTCCGGTGGGGGCTGAGCAGGGCGATCAACGTCGCATTATGACGCCGCCTGAGGCAGCTGCGCTAGGTATTGAAGTATTGGTTATTGGTCGGCCAATAACGCAAGCGAAAGACCCAGTAGCCGCACTACATGCGATTAATCAATCGCTGACGGCTTAATCCGTTATATTTTTTAGCCACATTTTGTACCAGCAGATACACTCCTAACCATGCACGAACTTATTGATCTTGCATGGTATGTGGCGCTTTAAGCGCCGCAACATTTTAGTTAATTAGGAGAGTGTTATGTTACGGAAAACATTAATTTTTGCTTCAATGCTATCGCCGCTGGTACTGATTTCGCCATTACAAGCAGCCCCCTTAATTGCCGCGCCAGTGCAGTCGGTAAGCCAAGTTAACCCAATAAACATTAATACGGCTGATGCTGAACAGCTTGCTTATGGGTTAACAGGCGTGGGCATCAAGCGTGCCAAGGATATTATTGAGCTGCGTAATCAGTTGGGCCAATTCACTGATATCAATCAATTGATGCAAGTGAAAGGAATTGGCCCGCGTATGCTTGATTTAAACAAAGAACGCATTGTGCTGTAACCGACTAGGCGTTAGTCATTGTGCGTTGTTGACGCGTCTGGCTTCGGTTGTGCTGCAATCGAAGCCAGGCGTTTTCTATGCAAGCGCCATGCAACAATACCTCCGAGTAAGCCCCCTAAATGAATATACCCAAACTCGTCGCCTGCGCTCAGCAATACGCTGCTGTGCATGAGATTAAGCATTTCCAACAGAACCTTGAAACACAATAAGCCGATTGCCAAAGGCGATAGCCAGTCAGTTTTGGCGTAACCTTGTTTTGACCACTCCAGCAGCAAGCTCGTTAACAACAACCCGTGAATAAGCCCTGAGAGGCCCACAAAACGTTCAGGAAGGCCAATAAGCCAAATAGTGATAACACATACAAGGGCAATGATGGCGAGCGCGTTGAACCATGTACGCACGGTAAAATGTTGGGCAAATAAAGCGGTGACTATAAGCAGTCCTACTGCATTGTAAATGGCATGCGTTGCGTCGAGATGAAACACATGTGCGGTGAGAATTCGCCATGGCTGCTGCCAGACTTCGGAGCGCGCATAGTCATACTGGTTCAATAGGGAACCAGCTTCAAGTTGGTAGTAGGGCAGCCACAATGCAGTCATGGCAATAACCAGCGCGCAAATAATAACTTGGAGGCGTTCTGACATGCGGTTCCTCTGGGATTTATCGTTGTTCAATAGCGTGAGTCTACGTATGATAGATGGTTATGACTTTCGCTGTAAACGTTCGCGTTATATTTTGCCGTGTATAAGGATAATAACAATGCGCTACATGTTGTTTTTCGTTCTGTTCGTGCTTTCAACTGCACTGTTTGGGTGCACTGAACAAGCAGCGCAACCCGAGCCAAAACCAGAATCAAAACCAGTACCTAAATCAGAAACAGTAAAAACTGCAGCTGACCCAGAAGCTGCCACGGGTTTTACTGAAAAATCTGGCGTGTATGCAACTCAGCATATGGCCGCCGCCGCGACGCCTGCCGCAGCTAAAGCAGGTGAACAGATACTTGCGGCTGGTGGTAGCGCCATAGATGCAGGTGTTGCTGTGCAAGCCATGCTGGGGCTAACTGAACCGCAGTCGTCCGGCTTAGGTGGTGGAGGGTTTATTTTGTATTGGCACGCTGCTGACCAGAAACTCTATACCATTGACGCGCGTGAAACGGCACCTTTAAGCGCAACTCCTGCGTTGTTCTTAGATGCTCAAGGCCAACCACCAGAAAGCTTCATGGATGCCGTAACAGGTGGACGCTCTGTCGGTACGCCAGGGATTGTTCGTGGACTTGAGTTGGCGCATACGCAATGGGGTAAATTGCCTTGGCAGAACTTGTTTGCAAGCTCCATCGATGCTGCCGAGAATGGATTTGTGGTATCGCAACGGCTGCAACGTTTGCTTGAATTAGAACTTAGCCCTGGCTTGTTGGCTATGGCGCCAGGCAATAGTTATTTTTATCCAAATGGTGAACCCTTAAAGGCGGGCACTGTTAAAAAGAATCCAGACTACGCGCAAACGCTTCGCTTGATCGCGACCAATGGCGCGGATGGTTTTTATCAGGGCCCCGTTGCGGATGCAATTATTGATGCGGTACAGAACGCGCCACTAAACCCCGGTAAATTAACCCACGATGACCTCATGCAGTATCGCGCGAAGATGCGCGAGCCAGTCTGTGCCGAATATCGTGTGTATGAGGTTTGTGGTATGGGGCCACCAAGCTCGGGCGGTGTTACCGTACTGCAGATTCTTGGCATTTTGGAGAGTTTTCCTGTAGGGCAATGGGCGGTTAACTCTGAGAATGCTGTGCATCATTTTACCCAAGCTTCACGTTTGGCATTCGCTGATCGTAATCGGTACATTGCTGATAACGATTTCGTTGATGTACCGGTTGCCGCAATGCTCGACAAGAGCTACTTGAGCGAACGTGCGCAACTGATTAGCGCGCGTGACATGGGCGCGGCTGAAGCGGGCGTGTTCACTCAATACAGTTACGCCGATGACCAATCACCCGAACTACCGAATACCACACACGTGAGTATTGTGGACGCTGAGGGTAACGTTTTTTCCATGACCGCTAGCATTGAAATGGGCTTTGGTTCAGGTGTGATGGCGGCGGGTTTTTTGCTGAATAACCAACTCACTGATTTTTCAATTGTTCCTGAAGTTGACGGACAACCTGTTGCCAATCGTGTTGAACCGGGCAAGCGGCCACGCAGCTCAATGTCACCGATGATTGTGTTCAATGATGAAGGGCAGCCAGTACACGCCTTAGGTTCACCCGGCGGTGCGCGCATCATTGATTATGTTGCGCAAACACTGGTGGCGCTATTGGACTGGAATCTCGATATGCAAGCTGCTATTGATTTACCGCACGCAACGAATTTAAACGGGGTGACCAGCTTAGAACGCAATACCGAGGTAGAAGGTCTAGCAGAAGCGTTGCGTCAGCGTGGGCATCAGGTGCGCGTACAAGACTTAAATAGCGGCTTACATGGTATTAGCTTGCTATCTGATGGGCGTTTGTATGGTGGCGCCGACCCACGTCGGGAAGGTATTGCTGCTGGAAATAAATAAGGGCTAAGGCTGGGTCGTTCACTTAATGTGAGCGATCCAGTCGCCATAACCACGCGCTTCCATCTCTTCAAGTGGAATGAATTCCACTGCAGCTGAATTCACACAATGCCGCGTGCCTAATGGTAGGGGGCCATCATCAAACACATGCCCTAAATGAGAATCAGCCTGAGCGCTGCGAATTTCCGTGCGAACCATGCCGAACTTCAAGTCATTCTTTGTGGCGACTACGTCGTCGCTAATGGTTCTGGTGAAACTCGGCCAGCCGCAACTTGAATCGAACTTGTCGTTGGATGAGTAGAGCGGCTCACCGCTAACGATATCGACATAAATTCCGCGCCGCTGTTCGTTCCAGTAAGCGTTTTGGAAAGGCGGTTCGGTGCCATCTTGTTGCGTAACATAGTACTGCATGTCAGAAAGACGTTGCTTTAACTCCGCCGCACTAGGCTTTTTGAATGGTGGACGCGCCATAACGGCTAACCTAATTGCTTAGGGCGGTTATTGGCGAACGGGGGCCAGCCCATGGTTAAACCCGCTAGCAAATGAAGGTGAATATGGTACACCGATTGCCCACCGTCTTCATTGCAGTTCATAACCACCCGATAACCGTCTTCGGCAAAACCAAATTGCTGCGCTAAACGCGCGGCAACGATATACAGGTGGCCAACCAACTCACGATCATGTTCTTCAAGATCATTGATGGTTGCAATGCGTTGCTTGGGAATAATCAGCAAATGCACGGGTGCTTGCGGGTTAATGTCTTTGAATGCCAAGCTGAGTTCGTCTTCATAGACAATCTCAGCTGGAATTTCTTTCGCGATGATTTTATCGAAAATTGTTGCTGTGCTCATGCTAAACCACCTTAGTGCGAGATATTTCGTGAGTCATTATGTACAAACAATACTAACGGACTCAGCCGCGAAGTACCAAACCCTTTAAATATAGCGATTCAGGAAAGTTAGTACGCACAGGGTGGTCAGCCCCCTGAAATAAATGCTCAATAATATGCAATGGACGCTTGGCATCCAGCGCTGCGTCAGCTACTACTTTTTGAAATAAATCACCGGATAACAGGCCTGAGCATGAAAACGTGAAGAGGGTGCCACCAGGCTTCAGGATCATACAAGCAAGCCGATTAATGTCTTTGTAGCCACGACATGCGCGGGTTAAGTTGGCTTTGCTGTCCACAAACTTAGGCGGGTCAAGCACGATAACATCAAATTTCTGTCCAGACTGATGAAAGCTACGTAGCGCTTCAAACACATCTTCTTGGCGGTTAACCAAGTTGGCCACTGGCAAATCATTGCGTTCATGATTAATTGTTGCTTGCGCAAGTGCAGGTGCTGAAACGTCAAGGTTAACCACTTCTTCTGCCCCCGCTGCAGCAGCATACAAACCAAAACCGCCGGTATAACTAAAGGCATTGAGCACGCGTTTACCCTGCACATACTTTTGAATGGCAGCACGACTGTCGCGTTGATCAAGGTAGTAGCCCGTTTTGTGACCGGATTGAATGTCGACACCGAGTTGCAGCCCGTTTTCTTCAATCCACAACGTAGTAGGGGGAAGTTCACCATCGGCGCTATACAGAACTTGAACCAGCGGCTCTAAGCCTTCTTTGCGGCGCACATCGACATCTGAGCGCTCATAAATATTGCATTGCGGAAAGTTAGCACGCAACGCAGCAACGATGGCATCGCGCCAATACTCAGCGCCAGTGCTCAATAACTGACACACCAACCAGTTATCGTATTTATCAATTGTGACACCGGGCAGTTCGTCTGCCTCTGCGGCGACTACACGGTAGGCGTTGCTATTTATTTGCAGGCCATCACGCAACGCTTTTGCACCCGCGATGCGCTTATTGAAAAACTCAGCGTTGATGGTTTCGCCTTGATTGAAACTCCATACTCGTGCACGAATCTGTGATTGTGGCGACCAAGCGGCATAGCCCAACCAGTCACCTTCGGCGCTATGGATGGATACTGTTTCACCGGCATTCGGTTGGCCTTTCACACGAGCGATTGCGCCGCTAAATACCCAAGGGTGCAAGCGGCGCAGTGATTTTTCTTTTCCTGCATGCAGGTGAACGGTAGCGACCATTATTTAACCCGCATCCCTGGTTTAGCACCATCGTGCGGATTGAGAATATAGAGCTCTTCGCCACCAGGGCCAGCTGCAAGTACCATGCCTTCTGACATGCCAAAACGCATTTTACGTGGGGCGAGGTTGGCAACCATGACCGTGTGTTGTCCAATCAGTTTTTCTGGATCGTAGGCAGACTTAATGCCGGCAAACACTTGGCGTGTTTCGCTGCCTATATCGAGTGTGAGTTTTAGCAGTTTATCAGCGCCTTCAACGTGTTCGGCATTGGCAATACGTGCAATGCGCAAGTCAATTTTAGCAAAATCGTCAAAGCTGATTTCGGCGCTGATAGGGTCACGCTCAAGTTCACCGTTGCTGGTAACTGCCGGAGCTGTTTCGTCTTGTGCTTTTGAGTCATCAATCATAGCGTTTACTTTATCCATTTCAATGCGTTGTAAGAGCGCTTTAAACGAGCTAATACTGTGGCCCACTAAAGTTTCCTGATGGCTTTCCCAAGTGAATGAGTCATTCAAGAAGGCTTGCACGCGCTCTGCGAGCGCTGGCACCACTGGGGTAAGGTAAATCATCAACAGGCGGAATAAATTGATGCCAATTGAGCAAATTTCATGCACCTCTGCAGCTTTAGCAGGATCTTTAATTAACTGCCATGGCTCTTTTTCGGCAATATAGAAGTTTGCTTTATCGGCAAGCGCCATGATGTCGCGCATCGCTTTAGAAAATTCACGTTTCTCGTAAGCTTGGGCAAAGCCTTCGCCAGCCGCTTTGAATTCATCAATCAGGGTCGTGTCGGTAATTGTATCTGCCAGTTTGCCATCGAATTTCTTACTAATAAATCCAGCGCAACGGCTAGCAATATTGACCACTTTACCCACGAGGTCAGCATTCACACGCTGGGCAAAGTCGGTGAGGTTGAGATCAAGGTCGTCGATGCGATTGGTCAGCTTGGCGGCAAAATAGTAACGCAGATAATCGGGGTCAAGATGATCCAGATAGGTGCGTGCCATAACGAACGTGCCTTTCGATTTCGACATTTTGGTGCCGTTCACGGTAATAAACCCATGCGCCCACACATTGGTTGGCTGACGGAAGTCAGCGCCCTTGAGCATGGCTGGCCAAAACAGGCTATGGAAATAGATGATATCTTTACCAATAAAATGATAAAGCTCGGCATCGCTACCAACCTGCCAATAGCTGTCAAAATCGGCCTTACCGGTGGTATTGCAATAGTGTTTGAAGCTGCCCATATAGCCAATCGGTGCGTCTAACCATACGTAAAAATACTTGCCTGGGGCATCAGGGATTTCAAAGCCGAAATAAGGTGCATCACGGCTGATGTCCCACATTTGTAATCCTGACTCAAACCACTCATTAAGCTTGTTGGCCATTTCGTCTTGCAATGAACCAGAGCGGGTCCATTCTTTGAGCATTTGTTCGAATGCCGGCAAATCAAAAAAGTAATGTTCTGATTGGCGCAGCTCGGGGGTCGCACCGGAAACAGCAGATTTAGGATTTTTTAATTCCGTTGGTGCATAGGTTGCACCGCACACGTCACAGTTATCGCCGTATTGGTCTTCAGCACCACATTTTGGACAGCTACCTTTTACGAACCGGTCAGGCAGAAACATCTCTTTTTCTGGGTCAAATAGCTGTTCGATGATTTTGGTTTTAATGTAACCGTTATCACGCAAACGCGTATAAATGAGTTCAGCTAGTTCGCGGTTCTCATCACTATGGGTTGAATGATAGTGATCAAACGCAACATGGAAATCAGCAAAGTCTGCTTGGTGTGCAGCATTCATATCGGCAATCATTTGCTCCGGCGCAATACCAAGTTGCTGCGCTTTAAGCATAATAGGGGTGCCGTGCGCATCATCAGCACACACATAGTGGCATTCATGGCCACGAAGTTTTTGGAAACGCACCCAAATGTCGGCTTGTATGTAGCCCAACATATGGCCGATATGAATAGGGCCATTGGCGTATGGTAGTGCGTTAGTCACCAGTATTTTGCGGGTTGCTGTCGGCATGAATTTATCCATTAATTCCGAGTTGCTGAAAGCCTTGAAGTGTACCTGAATCAGCGCTGGCAATCCAGCCGAACTAGCCGTATCATGCGGGGTTCATGCCAGTTGCGGGAGAAATTAATGTTTGGTCGTTTTAAAAAATCCAAAAGCCCCGACACCGCTGCACCCGAGTCGAACGCGCCCTTAATTACGGAACAAGCACTCGCTGCGGCGCTTGAACGTGTAGCGTTGCCTGAGTGGGGTGCACCGATTCCATCTAGCTGGGTTCACATCGAAGCAGGTAATGCGACGTTAACCTTACCCTTCGCAGCGGATGAGCGCGTGCTCGAGCCCTTGCGTGCTGATGCCGATTTAGGCCAGTTAAAGTGGCAGCTAAAATTAGCAATCGAAAAACTACCCAATTCTCAACCTGACCTGCCAATGACCTTTGGTAATGTGATTGTTATCTCTTCCGGTAAAGGCGGTGTGGGTAAATCTTCAGTCAGCGTGCAATTGGCGCTCGCATTACAGCAGCTTGGTGCCAATGTTGGTATTCTAGACGCGGATGTGTACGGTCCGTCGCTGCCTACCATGCTGGGTGGGCAAGAACAAAAATTGGAAATTAACGCGCAACAAAAAATGATCCCGCATCAGCGGCACGGTATTTGGGCCAGCTCGTTAGGCTACCTGACTGATACCAAAGACGCTGCAATCTGGCGTGGTCCAATGGCTAGCGCGGCATTGCAGCAATTGTTTCGTGACACCAAGTGGCCGCGACTCGACTATCTGATTGTTGATATGCCACCGGGTACCGGTGATATTCAGCTTACTTTTGCACAGAAACTACCGATTACCGGGGCAGTTATTGTCACCACACCACAAACTGTGGCGCTTGCTGATGCCGAAAAAGGCATCACCATGTTCCGCAAAGTTGGTGTGCCAATCACCGGTTTGCTGGAAAATATGAGTTACTATCAGTGTAGTCAATGCGGACATCAAGATGCTATCTTCGGTGTTGACGGTGGCGTTCGCGTTGCTGAGCGAGAGCAAGTACCATTGTTGGGGCAGTGGCCTTTAGATGCACGTATACGTGCTGGTCTTGATGAAGGTAATCCACTCGTTGCTACCCAGCCCGATGCGCCATTAAGCAAGCTGATGAAAGACAGTGCCTATAAATTGGCGGTCGAACTTTATCGCCAAGCCTCTAAAAAGCGCAAAGCTTAGAATAATAACAAGGAGAATTTGCCCTCATGCGTTTAACGGATGGTCAAATAGAAGAATACCTCGACGATGGTCGCATCGGATTAGAGCCTCGACCGCTTTCAGAAGACATTAGCGGCGTAACAGTTGATATTCACTTAGGTAATGAGTTTAGGGTGTTGCAGGATCATGCCGCGGCCTTTATTGATATCAGCGGGCCGCGTGAAGAAATTGATCGCGCAATTAAGTCGGTCATGAGTGACGCGATTGTGTTAACACCTGACCAGGCGTTCTTTATTCATCCGGGTGAATTTGCTTTGGCGGTAACGCATGAGTCGGTAACTCTACCAGCGAATATGGTGGGTTGGCTCGATGGTCGGTCATCGTTGGCTCGTTTGGGTTTGATGGTGCACGTAACTGCGCATCGGATTGACCCAGGTTGGTCAGGGCAGGTGGTCTTAGAGTTCTTCAATAGCGGGAAATTGCCGTTGGCGTTACGGCCTCTGATGAAAATTGGTGCATTGAGCTTTGAATTACTTGATAAAGATTGTTTGCGCCCTTACAGCAAGCGTAAAGACGCAAAATATAAAGATCAGCGCGGCGCCGTTGCATCCCGCATTGGCGCCGACAAGGAAGAGTAGCTTAAAACGCCATTAACGCAGTGGTGTCGCGTGAGCGGCACCTCCGAATATAGCGTTTAATAGCAATACATTTAAACCATCCAAGTACGCACGATAAGTTGGCTCTTGGGTAAAGCTAATCACCATACCTTTCTGACGCGGTTGCCACATTAAGTAAGGCTTATATTGCAACTGCTTCTTGTTCTCGGCCCACAAGTAGCCACTGGCTAAAACGTCTTCTGAATAGCTCACAATGTTACGTCCATGCTCAATGCTGAGCGGGCGATAGATTTGATTGCCAACCGTAATGCTTACTAAGTTTGGTTTCACACCAGCGCTCAGCCAATGTTCTTGGTCCACATCGAGATTGGTCAGAACACCTGATGTCCAGTACGGATCAGCAGCATCTGGCGTAATGTAGTGCATGAGTTGTTCTTTGGACTCAATAACCAAACCATCAACACGCTTTTCGGTACCGTGCCCTTGAGGGTCTTCACTAATGACACGCTCAAGTGCGCTGCTTAACAAGTCACCTTCAACGGCCCACTGGGTTGCATTACCAAGCGTGATTAACACACCGCCGCGTTCAACCCATTTGGTGATGTTCTCGTTACCTTGCTCACCAAATGCCGCATCCAATTTACCGTAAACACTCGGTACAATCAGTACTTGGTAATGTGAGAGGTCGGCTGCAGAGAGCTGCTTCGCCCGCATTGCGGTGACTGGATAACCGAATTGTTGCTCAAGTACAAAACGGGTGTGTCCAGCGTTGAGGCTTGATACCGGCTCGTCCCAAAGCATCGCAATATTCGGCGCATGAACACGCTTGGTGTTGTTTGAACCGAAACTCGGACCGTCTGTTACCCAACTGCTGTCCACACCAATTACGGTTGCACCGGTGGTGGCCGCCATTTGTTCAATGTTGGACGCCAGCTCTGGGTTTTCGGCTAGAGTTAGAACTAAGCTCCCGGCAGGGTAGCGTTGTCCACTTTTATGTGTGAACGCCATGTCAGCACGTTTTACGGTATTACCAGCACGCAGCGCAGCAGTCAGGAAACGGCCAGCGTTCATATCGCCCCATGGCACAATGTAAGCCACTTGCGCGTCTTTATTGATAACTTTACCCGGTTTAATCAAGTCACCCGAGGCCACCATACTGTCGGCGCGAGGAACTCGGTTACAGGTTTGGTAGTCAAGGTTAAACATCAGCGGTAACGACCAAGCTGTTACATCATAAATTTCATCGGGCAAGTTATTGGCGCGGCGGCGTTCTTGCTCAGCAAGAAAGTCATCGTCCATTGCGATTTCTTGGTCGAGCAAGGTACGAACCATATAGTGCGCAGGCTGCGCTGAATCGACCCAGAAACTGCCAGCAGGGTAGTCTACCCCACACACATTAAAGGCTTCGGTGGCTTGTTGAACTTCAACGCCGTGACGCGTTAGCAAGCCTGAAAGACGTTGGGTACCCGCAGCATCGTTTTGACCTGAGAACAGATAAACACGTTTTTTACTCTCTTTGCCTAACTCGATACCTTGTTCGCGGTAGTTCCAGAAGTTTTGCAGCAGTTGTTGGCGTTGCTGGGCAACACTTTCAATGGTTGCCATAGATGCAACGAAGTGACGTTGAACACCATCACCGTAAGTTAATATTTCGCCATCCTTGGTACGGAATACATGACCACGGGCCGAAGCCATTTCGTAAGTCATGGAAATGCTGCCGTGATAGAGCGGCCAACTGGCGCCATATCCAGGATAAAACGCATCAAAAATTTCACGGGTAAAATAGTCATAGCCGCGTTGATCAAACCAACGGCCATTGTTTTCGCCAATGGCCCATAAAGTTTCCCGTTGTTTTGGCGTGATCAACGGATTGTACGGGTCGGCTTCGGGGGTAAAATAGTAACTGGTATCGCCACCCATTTCGTGTAAATCGACAAAAACCAGCGGCATATTTTCCAGCAACGCATCAACTTGACCGCTAATTTCTGGTTGCGTTAACGCGAGCCAGTCGCGGTTAAGATCAAATAAATAGTGGTTTGAGCGTCCGCTAGGCCATGGCTCGTTGTGCTCGGCTGAATTGCGATCAGCACTGTGCTCAAGCCCGGTCGTCATGTAATAACGCGACACAAAACGTGAGCGACCATCAGGGTTTTGTACCGGGTCAATAAACACCATGGCGTTATTGAGATAACTCTTGGTGGCATCATCGGTGGCAGCAACCAAGTGGTACGCGGTTAACATAGCGGCTTCAGGCGAAGATATCTCATTGCCGTGCACGCCATAAGACAGCCAAACGCTTGCTGGCAGTGTTTTAATGAGGTTTTGTGCAGTTGACGCCTTGGTTGAGTCAGCAGCGCTCAGTTGTTTCATGCCTTGCTGATATTCTGCAAAATTGGCAATGTGGGTTGGATTTGAAATCACTACATAATAAAGGTTACGGCCTTCCCATGACTTCCCATAGTATTCAAGCTTTACGCGGTCAGGGTAGCTTTCAGCCAATTGTTTAAAATACCCTTCAATAGCGTCTGGGCTGCTGATACGCGAGCCCGCAGGGTATCCAAGGGCTTGTTCTAACGTTGGTACTGTCGTGTCGTAAGCAACATCAAGCCCCAGTGACTGCGCTTGGGCAGGAAGTTGCAGGGCTGCTAAAACACAAGAGGCAGCAAGTAACTGTTTAAAACGCATAGAGGTTCCTTAACTAAAGTGCGTAACTGCAGCATTCAGCGCTGCAAGTAATGAATTGGGTTCATGGCGTTGCGGTGCTTCAGTTGCAGCGTTTACGTGATTAAAAACCGGTACGCTGAGTTGTTGGTCGGGGTGATTGGTTATCACTGCATCAACTAACGGCATACCGAGCTGTTCCGTCATCCACTGTAAGCGCTGGCTGACTGGTAATTCGCCCGCCGGACTATTTTCTGCTGCCAGATTATCAATAAATATGACCGGTGCTTTGCTATCTGCGATAGTTTGCGCGAATTCATCTACCAACAGCGGCGGCATCACCGAAGTAAGAAAACTACCGGGGCCTAAAATGATAAGTTCACTGCGGCGAATGTGCGCTAACGCTTCCGGTGTTGCTGTAACCGCATGAGATAAAGACAACTTTTGTGGCATATGCAGCAGCCCATCAACGTGCAGTTCACCAAAACACTCTAGCCCGTCATGCGTGGCTGCGACGAGGTCGACCGGCATTTCTGACATGGGTAATAAACGGGTATTGATGTTCAACAACCGACTAAGCAATTGAATTCCGTCTAGCGGCCGTGCACTCACTTGATCAAGCGTGTATAGCAATAGATTTCCCAAGTTGTGGCCGTGCAATTCATGTTCTGAGGAAAAGCGATAATTGAGAACGTCAGCAGCCAGAGGGTGCTGCGCCAGTTGCGACAGACAATTGCGAATGTCGCCCCAGGCGATACATTCGTGGCTACGGCGCAACATACCACTGGCACCACCGTCGTCGGTTGTGGCCACAATGCCAATTAATCGGCGTTCTAAAAAAGCCAGTGTGGAGAGGACGCGGCCAAGGCCGTGACCGCCACCAATAGCAGTTACGCAGCGTAATTTCGATATGGCGTGCGGAGCGGGGCGCAGCGACTTAAGCTCTGCGTTTTGTTGGGTCATGTTGTCTTCATGTTGGTTTTATCAATAGGGCTACTTTAAGCTGGATTCCGGACACAATCAATGATTCTGGTGCCTAGAGCCTGCAATTCGACATGAATAGACGTCTTGCCGACAAAGCAGGTAAAGGGCAAGTAAAAGTCGCATGTAGTATGTCGCGCTATGCTATACCTTATGCAACTTTCATAATCCAAGAGGTGATTTATGTTAACAAATCGAAAACTTACGACATTGGCTGCGGTGATTGCAGCATCAACATTGGTTGCAGCATGTGGCTCAGATTCGGATGACTCGAATACAGCAATGTTCAGCTTGGCGATTAGTGATGCGCCTGTGGATGCCGCTGATGAGGTTTGGGCATGTTTTCATAGCGTAGAGCTAGTTGGTAACGCGCAAGGGCCGCAAACCTTTACCATTGGTGAAGATACCAACACCATTGAGGCGAACGATGCGTGTCTGGATGCCAACGGCGATGTGATTCCAAATACGCGTGGCATTAACTTGTTTGAATTCACAGGTTCTGAGTCAGAAGACTTGCTTGCCGGTGTTGAAGTTCCTGCCGGTAACTATGGTCAATTACGCCTAGAAATGGCTGAAGGTTCATATGTGCTGGTAGGTGATACGCGCATTCCATTGTCAGTTCCTTCAAACGAACTGAAGTTCGATAGCTTTACGCTTGATGCGGGTAGCAATGTTGCTTACACCATTGAATTTGATTTACGTCAGGCTTTAGTTAATCCAGTAGGGCAAGAAGGTTATTTCCTTAAGCCTCGTGGCGTGCGTTTAGTTGATAACATGGAAGTTGGCCACATTGAAGGTACTTTGGCTGAAGCGCTGTTGATTGATAATCAGTGCACAGTTGCGCCAACGGATACCAGCGAGTCAGTTGCGGCTGTGTACCTTTATTCAGGAGCCGATGTTGCGCTGGACACCATGGCTGACTTTGGCGGTAGCGAAGCAGCAGAACCTTATACTGCAACTGGGGTGACCTTTGATGGCGCAACCGCTTATAACTTTGAAATCGGTTTCGTTGCTACTGGCGATTATACGGTAGCTTGGACCTGCGACACTTCAGATGATCCTGAAGTTGATGACACCATTAATTTTGTCAGTGCGCAAAATGTGACGGTAAACGCCGATGGTACGGTAACCACTGTAACTATTGAGTAAGTGATCGTCGCTCCCGTTAAGCCTCCTTAGTTGGAGGCTTTTTTTTGCCTTTTTTTCTGACGCCATTCAGGCGATACTAAGTCTGCTCAATAAGATAGTCATTACATAGGTGACCTATGAAACCATTTTGGATAGGAATACTGCTGTTACCTTGGTTTGCTCACGCAGCGGCAGCGACCGAGCTGTGTATTGAAGGGCATGATCATCGTATTCAGGTTGAAATTGCTGACACATTTGAAAGTCGCGCACGTGGGTTAATGGCGCGAGATGAGTTAGCGGCCCACGCCGGTATGTGGTTTCGTTACCAAGATGAGCGCCCAGGCAGCGCTGGCTTCTGGATGTACAATACTCGGATTCCGTTAGATATCGCATATTTAAACAAAGATATGGAAATTGTCTCTATTATTACTATGGAGCCTTGCCCGAGTATTGACCCAAACTTGTGCCCAGCCTACCGCCCGGGCGTGCCGTATTACAGTGCGGTTGAATTAAACAAAGGCTATTTTGAACGCTATAACATAAATCTAGGGCGTAAATTTAAACGCTGTGAATAAGGGGAATAACATGATGAAACACCTTTCGGTGTTCGCTGCAGCAGGGCTTGTGCTCGCTGCGTGCAGCCCAGCAGAACAAACAAATCAGACAACCGAGCAGCCGCATGCAAATGTCGATCCGTATAGCTTTAATGAAAACTATACGGACTATCTACAAACCCTAAGTTCTGACGAATTTGAGGGGCGGGCGCCCGCTTCAGAAGGCGAGAAGAAAACCGTTGCATTTGTGGAAGGGAAATTCCGCGAGTGGGGCCTAAAACCCTACGATGCTGAAAATGATTCGTACCAGCAACCGGTACCTTTGGTACGCATGTTGCCAACGCAAGTGTCGGCAATGAACTTTAATACCGATGATTTAGAAGCCTTTGATTATCGCACAGAAATGATGGCATGGAGCCCTCGTGTTCAAGAAGAGATTGAACTCACCGATAGCGAAATGGTTTTTGTTGGTTACGGTATTGTGGCACCAGAGTTTGGCTGGAATGACTATGAAGGCCTTGATGTTGAAGGCAAAACTGTAGTGATGCTGGTAAACGATCCTGGCTATGACACGCAAGATCCTGAAGTATTTAACGGCAATGCCATGACCTATTACGGACGTTGGACGTACAAGTTTGAAGAGGCCGCCCGTCAAGGTGCCGCTGGCGCAATTGTGATTCATGAAACAGGTCCGGCAGGTTACGGCTGGGGCGTTATTGCCGGTGGTTCACCAATGCGATTCGATTTAGCGCGTGACAACAAAAACATGGACCGCGTTGCGATTGAGGGTTGGATCACCGAGGAAAGCGCTGACGCATTGTTTGCGCGCATCGGCAGCAGCTACGCTGAAATGCGTACCGCAGCTCAACAAGCTGACTTTACGCCAGTGCCGTTAGAAACGGGTATGTCGTTAAGTGTTACGACTAAATTTGATTACCTCGATTCACCGAATTTAATTGGTTACATTGAAGGTAAATCAAAACCGGAAGAACACGTTATTTATATGGCACATTGGGACCATATGGGCGTTGACCCGGTGAACCCTGATGACGGCATTTTTAATGGTGCACAAGATAACGCCAGCGGAACTGCTGGGGTTATGGCGTTAGCTGAATTTTTTGCAAGCCAGCCGCAACCTGAACGTTCAGTGGTGTTTGTGTTGGTAACTGCCGAAGAACGTGGCTTATTAGGTTCGGATTGGTACGCGGACAACCCAATGTTGCCACTAAGCAAAGCGGTTGGTGGTATTAATACTGATGTGCTGAACGTATACGGCCCAATGAAAGACATGGTTGTAGTCGGGCATGGCAATTCTGAAATGGAAGAGTACCTGGCCAAGTATGTTGAGCATCAGGATCGTTATATTGCGCCTGAGCCAACTCCAGAGGCTGGTTCATTCTATCGCTCAGATCACTTTAATCTAGCTAAGCGCGGTGTACCTATGCTGTATGCCAAAGGCGGCAACGACCACATTGAGTTTGGTGAAGAATATGGTAAGCAGAAGCGCGCTGAATACGTGCAAGTGGCCTATCACAAACCAGCGGATGAGTTCGACCCCGAGTGGGACTTGCGCGGTGTTCAGCAAGATTTGTGGCTTTATTACTGGGTAGGGCAAGAATTAGCGAATAGCGACGACTGGCCTAATTGGTATTCGGGCAACGAGTTTCGCGGTATTCGTGACGCAAGTGCAGCGGACCGTAAGTAATTGTAGGTTTCATACAAACGGTAATGAAGGCAGCGTGCTTTCATTACCGTTTTTTTTCGGGTGAATTGTGATATCTGTTGCTGAATTTTTTGGATTACTTGCGTTAATCGCTAATTTTATCGCCTACCGGCAGACCACCGCGAATCGATATCGCATCGTCAGTGCCTGCGCGTTAGGCGCTTTGTCTGTGCATTTCTTTATGCTGGGTGCGGTAGCAGGCGGCGTAGTAACGGCAATGGCGGTAGTGCGTAACGTGATTGCACTGCGTTGGCGTGGCCCTATTGTGTTGTGGGGTTTCGTTGCGATAAATTTCATTTTTTTTGGCTGGGAGTTAAGCAATCATGAACCGCTTATACCATTACTGTTAGCTTATATATCTTCGATTATCTTTACGGTTGGCTCCATTGTATTAAATGACCCCACCCGCATTCGCCGCTGGTTCTTGCTTGCAGAGCTACTCGGCTTAGCCTATGCGATAGTTGTAGGGAGTGTTTCGGGAACTGTATTCAATATTGTCAATCTAACCAGCATCATTCTTAAATTGTTACAAGATCGTCGCAGTGAACGCTTGTCTGAGCCTAAATGATCCCAATATAGTGTTCATAGGCGTGGTCTTTTAACGAACAAAGTGGTTATCTATGTTGATCTACATTAAACAATGGCAGCAAAAAGTTAAGCCGCAACCTGGCGCAAATCCGCTCATGGTTATTCTCAGCTGGCTGCTGTTCGGTATGTTATTGCTTATCGGTTTAGCGATGGGGTTAATGCTGTTGTTGTTCGGCTGGATATTATTATTGCCGCTGATGTGGCGCAAGCGTCGCCAAATGAAGCAAATGTGGCAGTTCACCAAAGCGACCCGCGAAGCCCAAAAACAAGCTCAGCAGCAGTATCAACAACAACGTGAGCATCAAAGAAATCGTCAAGACGACGGTGTTATCGAAGGTGAATACGAAGTTAAAGACGACGATACACGTCCACGCCGTTAACGGACGTGCCGATGCGGGTGGCGTTTGTCACGTCGCCGTGCCCAGCGCCGATAGGCCATCTTACAACCGCCCCAGCAGCCATCAAATAACAACACCGCTAGCAGTGCAGCAATAATGCCCGTCAATACCGCCTGGCGTGTTAGCGGTACGTTAAAACTATACATACGCCACGTGTTGTCACGCATTTTTGGGTTCGCAGCCGTAGCAATAAACCAAATCTGCTTTAAATACCCCTGTGAAAGCTGTTGCTGCTCGTGACGGTAGAGATCAACGCGTCGAATGAGCTCGCGAATTGGGGTGGCTTCTTCTTTAAAAACGGGGTTATCACTCTGCTCATGCATTTTAATCAATGCATTCATATCGCCGTCTAGGTAGGTATCCGCAATGCGTTGGTATTCTTTGTAGTAGACCATAGCTTCAGTCAACTGCGCATCTAAACGCTGTTGATATTGGGTAATGAAGTTAGGCAGTTGCACACCAAGCAGCACAGCTGCTAGCGCCAACACAATCACAAAATAACGATGCAGCATATAAAAAAGGTTGAGTGATGAAACACCACTCAACCTTAGCACGTTCCTATTGAAAGCCGCTAGTCTTCGTACGGCGGCTTCGGAGGGAAATTACGCCGCACAATATAAAACAGTAGAGGTACGAAGAAGATAGCCAGTATTGTACCGCCCAGCATACCCCCAATGACACCAGTACCGATGGCTTGACGGCTCACAGCACCAGCGCCGGTAGATAGCGCCAGTGGCAACACGCCAAAGGTGAAGGCTAATGAGGTCATCAAAATAGGGCGTAAGCGCAGGCGTACTGCCTCCAAGGTTGCTTGCAGCAACTCTTTGCCCTGGGCTTGTAAATCTTTCGCAAATTCAACAATTAGAATCGCGTTACGTGCCGAAACCCCGACAGTGGTTAATAGACCCACTTGGAAATACACGTCGTTTTCCAAACCGCGCAGGGTGGCTGCGATAACGGCACCGAGAATACCTAGTGGTACCACAAGCATAACCGCGAATGGAATCGACCAGCTTTCATAAAGTGCTGCCAAGCATAAGAACACAATGAGCAATGACAGCGCATATAACAATGGCGCTTGATCGCCGGAGGTACGCTCTTCTACAGAAATACCAGTCCATTCATACCCGATACCGGTAGGTAATTGACCAATAAGCTCTTCCATTTTCAACATTGCATCGCCCGAAGAATAGCCTGGTGCTGCTTCGCCTTGAATATTCATTGCTGGAACACCGTTATAGCGCTCAAGGCGCTGTGGGCCAAAGTCCCACTCGGTATCAGCGAATGATGAAAACGACACCATGTCACCGCTGGCATTGCGGACATACCATTTCCCGATATCATCAGGGGTCATGCGGGCTTCTGGAACACCTTGCATATAAACCTTTTTAACCCGGCCACGGTCAACAAAATCGTTCACGTAGGTGGTACCAAAGGCGTTCGACAAGGTTGCATTGATATCGCTAATGCTCAAGCCAAGCGCTTTGGCTTTTTCATAGTCCACATTAATACGCAGTTGCGCGGTGTCTTCTAAGCCATTCGGACGCACACCGGTTAGCATTGGCTCCTGAGCAGCCATGCCCAGCAATTGGTTCCGTGCTTCTAATAATCCTTCATGGCCAAGCCCGCCGCGGTCCTGAAGATACAGGTTAAAGCCACTGGCGGTGCCGAGCTCCGGAATGGATGGCAAATTAAAGGCAAATACCATGGCCTCACGAATCTGACTAAAGTAACCGAACGCGCTGCCAATAATTGCGTCAATTTGTAGCTCAGGGGAGGTCCGCTCATCCCAATCGGTTAAACGTACGAACGCTAATCCTGAGTTTTGACCTTGGCCGCTAAAGCTGAAACCAACAACCGAAAAGACTGAGCGAATACCTTCAGCTTGATCAAGGAAGTAGTCTTCTATTTTGGTCATGGTTTCGCGTGATTGTTCTTGCGTTGCACCTGACGGCAATTGCATTTGCGTCAAAAATACACCACGGTCTTCATTCGGGATGAAAGAACTTGGCATACGCGCAAACAGGAATCCGACAACAACCACAAGTGCCAGGTAAATCACCACAAAGCGCACACTACGCTTAATGATTGACTGCACCGAGTTGGTATATTTATTGGTTGCGCGGTCGAGCATGCGGTTAAACCAACCTAATATTCCTTTAGGCTCATGGGTATGATCTAAAGGCTTAAGAATGGTTGCGCACAGTGATGGCGTGAAGATTATCGCGACCAATACTGACAGCGACATGGCTGAGATAATGGTGATTGAGAACTGACGGTACACCGCACCGGTTGAGCCACCGAAGAACGCCATGGGTACGAATACAGCTGCCATAACCAGGCCGATAGCAACCAAAGCACCGGTTATTTGTTGCATTGATTTAATGGTGGCTTGGCGCGGCGAGAGTTTTTCCTCACTCATTAAGCGCTCAACGTTTTCAACCACAACAATGGCATCGTCCACCAACAAGCCGATAGCGAGCACCAGACCAAACATGGTCAAAGTGTTGATGGAAAACCCGAGCACCGACATGATGCCGAAGGTACCGAGCAATACGACTGGAATAGCCAACGAAGGAATAATCGTTGCCCGTAAATTCTGCAAGAAAATAAACATCAGGATGAACACCAAGATCACCGCTTCAAACAGAATCTTGACCACTTCCTGAATCGATATCTCTACGAAGGGCGTGGTGTCATAGGGAATCACCAACTCAACGCCTTCTGGGAAGAACTGCTGCAGTTCAGCCAACTTTGCTTTCACCGCTTCAGCGGTATCTAGCGCGTTCGCGCCGGTAGCTAAGTTTACTGCAAGACCACTGGCTGGTTGTCGGTTGTAGCGCGCGACAATGCCGTAGCTTTGGCCACCGAGTTCAACTTCAGCTACATCGGCAACGGTAACCTTTGAGCCGTCAGGGTTGACTCGTAATAAAATATCGTTGAACTGCTGCACGGTTTCAAGGCGTGTTTGTGCAATAATTGACGCCGTTAAACGTTGATTCTCAACCGCCGGGGTGCCACCAATCTGGCCAGCTGCTACTTGGTTGTTTTGTTCACGTAATGCCAGAACAACATCGGTGGTACTCATGTTGTAACGCACGAGTTTGTCCGGGTCTAACCAAATGCGCATTGCATAAGGCGCACCAAACAAGCGCACATTACCAACACCTTTGGTACGGCTAATCGGGTCTTGCATATTGCTGGCAATGTAATCACCCAAGTCAATCTGGTCGATGTCCGGGTTGTCAGATATTAATGCGGCAACCAGCAAAAACGAGTTGTTTGACTTGGCGACGACTAAACCTTGATCTTGCACGGCTTGCGGTAGTAAGGGCAGGGCAAGTTGCAGCTTATTCTGCACCTGAACTTGCGCGATATCTGCGTCGGTGCCGGCTTCAAAGGTCAAGGTGATGCTGGCATTACCTGCCGAATCACTGGTTGAAGAAAAATATTTCAGGTTATCAATACCATTCATATTCTGTTCAATAACCTGCGTAACACTTTCTTCCAAGGTGGCCGCAGTCGCACCAGGATAACTGGCGTTAATTTGCACAGAAGGTGGCGCGATCTCCGGATACTGCTCGATAGGTAGCTGCGTTACCGCAAGCCCGCCTGCAAGCATGATCACAATCGCGATTACCCAAGCAAATATTGGGCGATCAATAAAAAACTTTGCCATGATTTACTTCACTTCTTCAGTTTTGACAGGCATACCGGGCTGAATTTTCTGCAGGCCCTCGACAATGACTTGGTCGCCAACGTTTAAACCGTCAGTAACAACCCAATCACTGCCGACTGTGCGCTCAACGGTTAAGTATCGTTGCTCCACTTCACCCTTTTCGTTAACGATAAAGGCAATGGCACGGCCGCGAGGGTCACGGGTTACACCCGTTTGCGGGGCCAAAATAGCATTCTGTAGAGCACCGGTGCCAACTTCTGCACGCACATACATGCCCGGTAGGATAGAGTGGTTGGCGTTTTCTAAACGTGCACGGAGCGTAATCGCGCTGGTTTGCGGATCAACGGTTACTTCGTTGAACAGTAATTCACCGGTAGTACTATAATTACCGTCTTCACCAACGCGAACTGTGACTTCAGCGCGGTTGTCATCATCAGTAACAATGCGCCCATCAGTTATTGCAGCCTGCAATTTAAGGTAATCACTGGTGCTTTGAGCAATGTCGACATAAATAGGGTCAAGCTGCGTGATGGTGGTCAAAGCTTGCGCCTGACCAACGCTGAGCAACGCCCCTTCGGTAAGTTGTGAACGCCCGATACGCCCTGATATTGGCGCTTTAACACGGGTATACTCAAGGTTAAGTTGGGCGCGTGACAGGTTTGCTTCCGCAACTTTTAACTGAGCCTCAGCTTGCAAGTAGGCCGCTTCGGCCTCATCAAAATCTTGTTGGCTAATGGCTTTATCATTCAAAAGGCCTTTGCTACGCTCAAAACGCGACTTGCTGGCTTTAACGGCGGCTTTGGCACGGGCAATTTCAGCTTCGGCGCTAGCAAGCTCAGCTTGATACATGGCGGCGTCAATTTGGTACAGTTGTTGACCTGCTGTGACCATTGAGCCTTCTTCAAACAGGCGTTCTTTCATGATGCCGTTTACTTGCGGGCGTACTTCCGCCACACGGAACGCACTTGCGCGCCCAGGAAGAGTAGTGGTTAAATCAACACTACGACTGGCAATGGTCACTATACCCACAGTCATTTGTTGTTGCTGGCCGGCGCCTGAACCAGCTTGCTCAGCATCGCCACAACTAGCAAGTAATATAGAACTTGCTAAAACAGATACGAACAAAGGCTTACGAAAACGTTGTTGCATGGAAATACCTCGTGCTTTGTTAATGATTTTTGATGGCGATAATTATACATACATTCATGTATGTTTGTAAGTGAGTAACAACGATATTTTCGATACGTGCAATCAATAAAAATGGTGCAAATAATGGATATAAGTTTATGACAATCTCGACTAAACGCCAGTTACTCATAGGTTTTTCAGCGGTGATAGTCGTTAGCATCGCCATAATTATTGCGGTGCAGTGGGGCGCAGTTGGTTCAACGAAGAATCGTAACCATTTGTATCAGGAGCTGCTGGAACGCTCGGGTCAGTTGAATCGTGATTTACCGAAATTGCTCGACCGACAAACGCGATTCGAGCGGGCTGAGGTGAGTAATTACGGAATGCGCTTTGTTTACAGCTTGGTCGGTGTTGATCGTTATCAACATGACGTAGAGAGCGTTCGCGAACAGCTTGAGCCTGCCATGCGAAGTGCGTTTTGTAGCAGCGATTCATTACGCTACTACCGCGAAAACGCAGATTTTTTAGAGATTCGTTATTTAGATCGCAATGAAGCGAAGTTATTTGAACTTCGCTTCACCGCTGACGACTGCAAGTAACCCAACTTGGTTAGTCGTAGGGCAAGTTATAGCCGTCTAATACGATTTTACCAATAGTGCTATGGGACTCGAGCTGACGATGAGCGCGTAGCAGGTTTTCTGCGTTGAGCTCGCCAAAATGTGAGGTCATGGTTGTAACTAACTTACCGGCATCAGTTAGCTCGGCCACTTCATGCAGAATTTGTCCTTGACGGTGCATGTCTGGCGTTTCAAACAATGACCGCGTAAACATGAATTCCCAATGTAACGCCAAACTCTTTTGTTTCATTAGCTTAATATCAAGCGGCTGTTCAGGGTCATCAATCAGCGCAAAGTGACCTTGTGGTGCAAGTAACTCAACCAGTGCGGCAAAATGCTGATCGGTATGGGTCAGACTTGCTACATGCGTAACCTGTTCAATACCGTGCTTGCGCAGTTGATCGGCGAGGGGCTGCGTATGATCAATGACAATGTCAGCGCCCATGTCGGTCGCCCATTGTTGTGATTCTGCACGTGAAGCTGTCGCAATTGCGGTGATATTATTGCATAGCTTAGTTAATTGCAGCATTGCAGAACCAACGCCACCGGCCGCGCCGGTTATCAGCAGTGTAGCTGAGCTATCGCGGTCTAAACGGAAGCGGTCAAAAAGCAGTTCCCATGCGGTTAAGAAGGTTAGTGGCATGGCCGCAGCTTCTGCGAAGTTAAGGGTTTGCGGCTTCTTACTGACAATACGCGCATCAACAACTTGATACTGTGCATTGCTGCCTTGTCGCGTCAACGCGCCTGCATACCAAACATCATCGCCTTCTTTGAAGTCGAAAACATTTTCGCCAACACTTAATACTGTTCCGCTTGCATCCCAGCCTAAAATAGCAAGCTGTCCCGAGCTTGGCTCGCGGCGCGAACGTATTTTGGTATCAACGGGGTTCACCCCAATACCATATACGGCGACTAAAATATCGTTGGGCCCGATTTCCGGGTCTGGGACTACAGCGTCAACTAACGCATTTTTTGCGTCAATTGTCCCACAGTGCTCGTAACCTACAGCTTTCATGGTTGCTTCCTCATGAATGAGTGACGTATAAAGGTATAGTACGTTATTCAGGCTTGACCAACTAGAGGAAGTATTCATGAAGTTCACTCCATGGGCGTTATTGCCTTCGGCAGCAGCAGCCTTATTTATCGGCTCTGTTCAGGCCGATGTTGATTATGTTGATCAACAAGCTTTACATGATATTCAAGCGGCTGTTTCAGCCCAGCGCATCCAACAAGATATTGAAAAACTGGTAAGTTTCGGTACCCGTCATACATTATCCGAAACTGAATCAGATACCCGTGGAATTGGTGCTGCGCGCCGCTGGATTAAAGCTGAGTTTGAGCGAATTTCGGCCGAGTGTGGTGGCTGTTTAGAGGTGTATTATCAGTCGCGTGTAATTTCTGGCGAACCACGTATTCCTGACCCTGTTGAAGTGGTTAGCGTAATTGCGGTGCAGAAGGGCACAGTGGACCCCGGACGCTACGTCATCATGTCGGGTGATATCGACTCGCGCGTTACCGACATTATGAACTATACCTCTGATGCTCCGGGCGCCAACGACAATGCATCAGGCGTTGCTGGCACGTTGGAAGCAGCTCGCGTATTAAGTAAATATGATTTCGCAGGAAGCATCGTATACGCAGCGCTGGCTGGAGAAGAACAAGGTTTATTCGGCGGCAAGATCATGGCCGAACAGGCACAAAAAGACGGCTGGCGTATAAAAGCGGTCTTAAACAATGACATGATTGGTAATATTGAAGGAATAAATGGTGTTATTAACAACACCACTGCGCGCATTTTTGCCGAGGGTACCCGTCAAGACGAAACTCCTGAAGATGTTCGCCGCCGCCGGTTTATGGGTGGCGAAGTGGATTCGCCTAGCCGCAATGTCGCGCGTTATATTGACTGGATGGCAGATCGTTATATTCCCAATTTGGATACCATGGTTATTTACCGCCTTGATCGTTTTGCCCGTGGCGGTCACCACCGTCCGTTCAACGACTTGGGCTATCCGGGTGTGCGGATCATGGAAACCAATGAAAACTACAATCGTCAGCACCAGGATATTCGCGTTGAAGACGGTATTGCGTATGGCGACACCATCGACGGGGTAGACTTTGACTACGCCGCAAAATTAACCGCGCTAAACGCTGTTTCGTTAGCGGGTATGGCGTGGGCACCAAGCCCGCCTGCACAAGTTAAAATTGCTGGTGCGGTAAGCCCGAATACAACGTTAAGTTGGGCGGCACCGAGTGCGGAAGAAAAAGATTTAATTAAAGGCTATCGTGTCTATTGGCGCCACACCGATGCACCGAACTGGGAATTTAGCCGTTTTGCCGGCGACGTAACCGAGTTCACCTTAGAGAATGTAGTGATTGACAACTATTTCTTCGGGGTGGCGAGCGTCAGCCAAGATGGCTTTGAAAGCCCAGTAGTATACCCAGGCGCTGCAGGAGCTTTCGGCGAGTAATCGTTTGTAGAAACCGGTTTTATGAACAAGCGCGCTAACTTCTGGTTAGCGCGTTTTTTTTATTCATCAGGTAATTCAGCGGCTATTTTTTGCAAGGCTTCAAGGCCATGCAAATCGGTAGGGAACAATGGCAGATAAACTCGCGGCAAGTCGGAAAATTGTTGCTCGATTTCGGTGCGGTAAATACCTTCTTGTTGGCGCCGTTGCGCAAAAAAAGCGCTGTCGACTTCAGCCGGTAAATTCCGATTAATCACCAAGCCAGCAATTGGCAATTTCTCTGCTTTTAATGCAGTCACAGCTCGGCCAGTCTCAAGAATGGGTAATTTTTCTGGGGTCAGTACAAACACCAGTGCAGTTTTTTCGGTGTCGGTAAGCACATGCCGCGTACGATGAAACAGGCGCTGACGCTGCAATAAGGTTTCAGTAATTTCTGCCGTGCGGTCGTCCATGTTGGCAGTTTCGTGTTTGGCAGGGTCTGCCATTGGGTTCGTAATATCTTTTCCCGCTTTGGGTGATAGATGGTCGAGTACTCCTTCAAGTTGCTTCGCCTTTTGGCTTTGCCTTAGTAGCCCTTGCGTCCATGCCGCCATAGCTTCGGGCAGTGCTAATAAACGCAGGGTATGCCCAGTTGGTGCTGTATCAAAAATGACGATGTCATAGGTTGCAGGCGCTTCATCAATAAGGCGTGCAATGCGTTCTAATAACGCAGCTTCTTGTGCGCCTGGAGACTGCTGGGTAAGGCGCATTTGGCGTTCAATTTCAGGAAACATATCCGGCTTGCTAAAACGTTTCATGGTACGCATAACACGGGAGATGTGGGCTTCAACCTCACGATCGGGATCAATTTCCAATGCGTCGACGCCCGCAGCGACACGGGTTACGGTGTCGCCAATTTTTTGGTCGAAGGCATCAGCTAAGCTATGGGCTGGGTCGGTCGACACAAGCAGTACGTGCCTACCGTGGTCTGCTTGCTGCAAAGCAATAGCCGACGAAATTGTGGTTTTACCAACACCACCTTTACCGCCAACGAAAACAATATTCTTGCTCTGTAAATTAAACATGAAACGTACTTCTTTTAGCAGCAGCGAAAGCCATCAAGCGGGGAATGTTCCATACCCATGCGTAAATGCCAGTCGTGAAAGCGTTCAAGCAGCAAAGGTTGCAGCTCAAGCGTGTAATAAGAAGCGGGATTCGGTACGCCCATGAGTTCGGAAAAAACCAATAACATGAATAGGTCGTCCTCATCCCGCTTGGCGCGTGCAATGGCTGAACGATAGGGCGCGTTATACACGTTGGTCGCGTAGTCATTGGCCTTTTTTAACCATTCAGTAATTGCACGTATCTTCATATCAAAATTTACCTTATTGCTCTTCAACAGCGTTAGCTTTGTTTTCACGGCGCAAGCGCGTGAGTGTGCTTGCAGCCTCTAGTGCAATCCAAATTGCGGCAATCAGCACAATTAAATCAAGGCTAAACAAGAACCAATCAGATTTATGGTAAAAGCCCATTAGTTGAATTAGCAACGCGTAAATGGTCATTACCAATAAAAATAGCAATGGTAATAACGTCACGTACATTGGGCGACCCAACTTCACCAGCATGGTGGTTATCACCAGTAAGGTCAATCCAGCTAATAGTTGATTGGTGGTGCCGAATAATGGCCAAATCAGCAGGCCTCCAGAACCATCTGCGCCACCAGCACCGAAGGCCAATAGCAGGCACGACGTAACGGCAAGAAGAGTGGCGGGTGCCGCTTTTTCCATCCAGCGAATGTTATAGATATTACCCCATTCTTGGAAAATATAGCGCTGTAAACGCAGCCCGGTGTCCATGGTCGTTCCGGCAAACAACACGGCCATTACCGTCAGTAATGTTTGTGCTATATCGACATCCAGACCAATACCGTTTTGCAGAATGTTTGCACCACCTTGCACAAATGCGGCAACACCGCCTTGTCCAAAGCTGTGATACACCGCCTGCCAATCAGCAAGAGTTGCAAAACCAGCGGTTGCGGCAATGATGGTGGCTAGTGACAGAGAGCCTTCGCCGATAGCGCCAAAGTAGCCAACAAATCGTGCGTCAGTTTCTTTATCAAGTTGTTTAGAGGTGGTGCCTGAAGCTACCAATCCATGGAAACCTGAAATTGCGCCACACGCTATCGTCACGAATAATAAGGGGACTAAGCTCGGGGTGCCTTCTGGTGTGTTGGTATTAAAAGCTGGAGCAACCAGCTCAGGGCCGCTCAACAACACGGCACCGTAAACCAAAATCAAACCGATAAATAACTGCAGACCATTAATGTAGTCACGCGGCTGTAGTAGCATCCATACCGGAAGTAACGATGCAATTGCAGCATAAAAGAACAAAACCAAAATCCACTGCGCATTATCAGAAATACCAAAAACCGTTTCTGGCAGTGAAATTGGCATTGCAGGGCCTGCATAAATCAGGGCATACAACGCAATAACGCCGATAATTGAAACTGTGCCTAGATTCATCCATTTGCGGAAAATAAACTGGCCGATAATTAAGGCGACAAAAATAGCGCCCCACACCGGTACCACAGAACTTGGGAAGTTAATAAGTAAGCCAGAAATTGCGGTAGCAAATACTGCGTTTACCATCAGCAACACAAGGAAAATAACAATCATGAATAAGCTTTGTGAGCGCTTGCCGACCACGTCACCGGTTAATGCACCGATAGAGCGCGCTTTATTGCGGTTTGATGCCCAAATAGCGCCTGCATCGTGCACCCCGGCAAAGAAGATTGTACCGAAAATAACCCATAAGAAGGCCGGAACCCAACCCCAAATGACCGCAATTGCCGGGCCGATAATCGGTGCAGCACCGGCTACAGAGGTGAAGTGATGACCCCAGAGTACGTATTTATTCGTCGGAACAAAATCTACACCGTCTTCAAACTCGTGTGCAGGCGTTCGAAAGTTCGGGTCAAGTTTGTATATTTTTTCAGCAACATATTTTGAATAGAATACATAACCTAAAAACATCGCACCTAAACCGAGTAACATCAGCATAATTGCATTCATGGCTTTACCCTTTTTAGTTTATTATTGGTACAACAATAACTGCATAATGGTACTTCAATGTCAGTTAAGACCGACATACGACCAAAGTCTAGCTTCTTACGTTTAACCTGCAATTAAGGATGTTTCATGTTTCGTTGGTTTGAACAACGTTTAGAGTCTTTCCCAGAAGGCACGCCGCAGCAGCCACCTAAAACACTGGTGGCCTTTTGCTTGCATTACAGCCGTGGTGCTTGGCCCTATATTCTGTCTGCCGGCGCTTTGATGATGTTAATTGCAGTAACTGAAGTGTGGCTGTTTAGTTTTATTGGCAGCATCGTTGACTGGCTCGCTGAACAAAACCGTGAAACCTTTGTACAGGAACAGTTCTGGAGCTTAACCGGCATGGCTGTGGTGGTGCTAGTGGGCTTGCCTGTGCTGGTTATTTTGCACTCATTGATCACGTACCAATCGCTGCTGGGTAATTACCCGATGCGCATTCGTTGGTTGGTGCACAAATATTTACTGAATCAGTCCGTCACGTTCTATCAAGACGAATTTGCCGGGCGTATTGCAACCAAGGTTATGCAAACCGCGCTTGCTGTGCGTGAATGTGTCATCAAGCTATTTGACGTTTTGAACTACGTGACTGTGTACTTCATCGGCACCGTGGTTATTGTCGGTGCAGCTGATTGGCGCTTAGCGTTGCCGTTGTTGGTTTGGTTGGCAATTTACGTTGTGTTGCTGCGTTATTTTGTGCCGCGTTTGGGTAAGGTGGCAGCCGATCAAGCCGATGCGCGCTCTATCATGACTGGGCGAATTGTTGATAGCTACACCAATATCCAAACCGTTAAATTATTCTCCCACGCGCAGCGCGAGTTAACTTTCGCGAAAGAAGGCATGGGTGAATTTCTTGGCACCGTGCACCGCCAAATGCGCTTGGTGACGAAACTTTATACCTGCTTGTATTTGTTGAATTCCGCACTGTTGTTTGGCGTGGGTTTTCTGGCCATTTATTTGTGGGTAGAAAGCTTGATTACAGTGGGTGCAATTGCTGTGGCGCTTAGCCTAGTGCTGCGATTGTGGGGCATGAGCCAATGGATCATGTGGGAAATTTCTTCTTTGTTTGAAAATATTGGTACGGTGCAAGACGGCATTAAAACCGTGTCGGTGCCGCAAGACATTCAAGACAAGCCGAATGCAAAGCCGCTGGTTGTGCGTGAAGGCCATATTGCCTTTGAACACGTTAACTTTTATTACAGCGCTGACAAACCCGTATTGCGTGAACTTGATTTGCATATTCGTGCCGGTGAAAAAATAGGCCTGGTAGGGCGCTCAGGCGCCGGTAAATCAACTTTGGTTAATCTGCTGTTACGTTTCTATGAAGTTAATGACGGCAGAATTACCATTGATGGCCAAGACATTGCCAGCGTTACGCAGGAAAGCCTGCGCCAGCACATTGGTATGGTGACACAAGACACATCACTACTGCACCGTTCTGTGCGCGGTAATATAGCGTATGGCCGCCCAGACGCGACAGAAGAAATGATTGCTCACGCGGCACATAAAGCCGAGGCCGATATATTTATTGCCGATTTAGAAGACTCGCAAGGCCGTCATGGTTTTGATGCGCATGTTGGTGAACGAGGCGTTAAACTTTCTGGCGGGCAGCGCCAACGTATTGCAATTGCCCGAGTGATGCTCAAAGACGCTCCCATTCTAATCTTGGATGAAGCAACTTCTGCACTCGACTCGGAAGTGGAAGCAGCGATTCAGGAAAATCTTTATCGGCTTATGGAAGGTAAAACCGTTATCGCCATTGCCCATCGGCTATCAACCATTGCAGCAATGGACCGACTGGTCGTAATGGACGAGGGGCGCATTGTAGAGCAGGGTACCCATGAAGAATTGCTGGCAGCCGGTGGCTTGTATGCGTCACTTTGGGCGCGTCAATCCGGAGGGTTCCTGGCTGAATAGCCAGAAACCCGACAGGCCAAGGGCTTGATGATGATTATTTACACGGAATTTACGGTAACTTTACGGTGCAAACTGCGAGAATTAATTAAACTCATTGCTACGTTTAGTCCGTTGTATAGCCCCGATGCTCAAGCCCGTTACTGTAAATAGGGAATTCGAGCTCAGTAAATAGGTGGAAATAGCCATGCGCAGATTATTGTTGCTTCTTATTTTTGCCGGTGTCGCGTTTCAATATTACAATCGCGACCAGCATATTGACCTCACGCCAGAGGTGAATCTCTCAGATTGGGCAGTTAAGCTGACGCAAACTTCGCCATCGAAGAAGGGGACCAAGAAACTCGTGTGTCCTGATGATCACTATGTCAGCGTTAACCATGACTTGTCTGAAGCAAGTTGCCGTCAGCGCACGCAACTTTGATCGTTTGGTTCACAAAGAGACTTAATCAGCCGTTGTATTACTGCTGCTTCTCAGGTTAAATAAACACAATATAATAATTAATAAAACCATACATTAGCTAAGTAGACAGCGGTTCAATGCTTAAATTATTCTCTCGATTTCGTTCAGTTTGGATGGCGGAGCTTGTCCGTCGTCATGAATTGCAAAATGGCTTTCAACGCGCCGACGCGATAGAACAGCAAGCGCGGCAGCTTCCAACCATGGAACAGCGCGTATTTAAACGCGCTGAACTATTGGCCGCACGACTTGGATTAGTCCATCAACTCCGACTTTGGGATCATTTCCGCCGCCTTATCGCTATTGTATTGTCGTTACTGGCAGTGCTTGGTGCTGTTGCACTGGTGCGTGGCACCCTAACCGTCGCCGAACCCATTTCATTAAGTTACGCCCTAATGATGTTATTGGGTTTGCACGTGATTTTGTTCTTCCTATGGTGTGTTTCTTTGTTTATCAAAGATAGCTTTGGCTGGGTAGGGCGCATTTCATTGTGGGGTTTAGAACACATTGGTCAGCGCGATTACAACCAGCAGTTCAACAACACCTTGCTGACTATTGCAAACCAATATCGATTAACCAAACCGGCAGGTGCAGCGCTAACGCACGGGTACTGGACTTTGTTTATGTTAATGGTTTGGTTCGTGTTGTTTTTCCACCTTAGCACCAGTGCGTATGTGTTTACGTGGGCCACTACAATTTGGCCAGCGGACACTTTGCAAACTTGGGTGAGTGTTATCGGCTTTCTACCGTCTCTATTTGGCATAGATGCTCCCTCGGTAGAGGCTTTATGGGATAGTCCGGAGGCCTCGGCGCAGCTTTCGGCGGGACGTTGGCTACTGAGCTGTGTGATTATTTATGGCGTGGTGTGGCGAGGCCTTTTCTTACTGGGGGCAATTGTCGTGCTATTAGCTCGTGTGCGACGTATGAAAATTGATCTGACGCTGCCCGGTTATGCGCCCATTATAAGAAAACTCACCATTTCGGCGGCAACCGAACTGGTGGATGCCGATAGTGATGTTTCCGGTATGTACAATGTGCAGCAGCGTACACCAGAACCTGGGCATGGTGAGCTTGTTATCAGCCTTGACCACGAAGCGGATCAACACTGGTTGCGTGAACATCAGGCTGAATCCTGGTTTGGTGGGGTAATAGCGCGCACCGAAGAAAAACAACGGTTGCTTGATCGGCTTTCGGAACATCCGGTTGCAAAGTTAACAGTTCGCGTGAATGGCCAATTGACGCCCGACCGCGCCGCCCTGCGATTTATTACCTTGCTACGCCAATATTGTACCGATGTGCAAGCGCAGTTGGTGACCACCGAACGCGCGGATGAACAGCGTCTTAAGCATTGGCAAGACGGCCTAACTGAGGAGGGCGTTGTATGGAATCAATAAACGCACTCATGCTTGCCGTTGTTGGGCACACCAATACGGGTAAAACATCGTTAATGCGTACCTTGTTGCATGACAGTCAGTTCGGTGAGGTTGACTCTCGCCCCAGCACGACCCGTGAAGTTACCAGTATTGATGTTGAGGCTGATGGGCAAACCCTGATTCGTTTATTTGACACGCCAGGATTGGAAGCTGGCTCTGATTTGTACGAACACTTGGTACAAAGTGAGTCAAACTTCCGCCACGATGGCCCGGCTCAGGTTCGTCATTTTCTGAATACAATGGCCGCTGGGCATGAGTTTGAGCAAGAATCTAAAGTGCTACGTCAGTTATTAAAATGTCATGCAGCACTTTATGTTATTGATGTGCGCGATCCGGTTTTACCGAAGTATCAAGATGAGTTAAGTGTGCTCGCGCGTTGCGGTAAACCTATTTTACCCATTCTAAATTTTACTGGGCAAAAACCGAATCATGTTAACCAATGGAAGCTGGCACTGACCAAAGTAAACTTGCATGCACACATCGAATTTGATGCGGTAAGCCCGCCAGATGGTGGTGAATCGATTTTATTCAACCGTTTAAGCGCCATTGTACCGGGCTTTCACCAACAACTTGAGCAATTAGCGCAATATCGCCAACAACAGCGTGAGCAACGTTTAGATACCGGATTGACACAAATCGCTGAGCTTTTGGTTGATGTTGCTGCCTTCCATGAACACATAAAACCGAACACTGAAGATGCGCAACTGAAGCCGATTATTGAATCCATGCAAAACCTTGTGAAACGACGGGAGCGCAATTGTGTAACCGAAATGCTGGCGCTCTATGCGTTTCGACTTGAACACGTTCGCCTGCAACAACTGCGGCTGAACGACGGTCAGTGGAAAGACGATTTATTTGAAATAGATACATTGAAAGAGTTCGGCATTAAAGCCGGTGTTGGGTTAGGCAGTGGCGCCGCAATAGGCGCTGGCTTTGACTTAATGGTTGGCGGTGCAAGCTTAGGTGCCGGAACAGCGATAGGTGCCGCTATTGGTGGCGCTTGGCAAGGTTGGACGCACTATGGCAAAAAACTGGTCGGGCACTTAAAAGGTGAACGTGAGCTGATTGTTGACGATGAGATTCTTAAACTGCTGACTTTACGGCAGATGAATTTATTGCAACAGCTGGCAACCCGCGGCCATGGTTCGCAAGCATTGTTAATGGTCACCCAGTCCTCAAAATTGCGTGAACAATTTTTACGTGCTTTATCAACACGATTAAAGTTAGCAAGGCGCAACCCACAGTGGTCGAGTTTAAATCAGCGTAGCTTCGTGCGCGACGCGCAGCGTCAGGCCTGTGTAAGCGACGTAACCGAGTTATGCCGAGGCTTCTGGAGCCAAAGTTAAATGGTATACCCAAAGGTGGGTATTCAAACTACCTTACTTTAATTCTCCCCGAAACCGCGAGTATTTAGCTATACTTAACTGGACTAAACGCACAATAACGTGAATATTAAAGAGTAAAGAGTACTAATCCTCTAAACCACCAAAAGGAAACTCGGTGACGGACTCTTCTACGAATATTTCAGGTAAGTATAGAACGCTGGTGCGACGAGTCGTGCTGGCAACTTTGATTACCGGCGTGATTGCCAGTGTTGCAACACTTATCCCACTTTCGTTTTACATCAAGCAATCGGCCAATAATATGGGCTTGGCTTACGCATCGGCACAAGCATTGTCTGTGCAACAACAACTGCAACATTATCAAGCTATTGCCAATCAGTTTGCCAGCCGCACACAAATTCGAAACTTGTTTGAGTCATACACACAAGGTGATGTGTCATCGGAACTGCTACGTCATGAAACCACAAACCGTATTAAAGATGCGGCGGTTTTTATTCCAGAATTGATTGCTGGGTACCGTATTCAGTCGAACGGAACTGTTATTGCAGCTTATGAAGGACCTGCTGCTGATATTATTGAGTCAATAGATGCAATAGATACCGACCAACTGAGGCGGCAGGGGCTGTACTATTTTAGCTACGGCAATAACGCAGCCGATACCACAGTATTAATTACAGCGGCCGCACCCATTTATGACAACAATGGCCGGGTTATTGGTGTTGATGTTCTATTATTTAGTAACATTGAAATTCTAAATATAATAGCTGAACTGAACAACTCGGGGCAAACCACGGAATTTCGTTTAGTTAATACGCGCGAAAATGTCTATATCGAGTTTGATCAACGTAGCGGTCGACTTACGCAAAAAGCTTTTACCAGCGGCGAATTATTTAACATCGCGGCCTATGGCTCAGTACCGTTTACCTATAGCGAAACTTTAGATGACGACACCAAGCGCCAGCACTATTTTATCCCGTTTGTGAATTCAGACTGGGGGCTGGTTGCGGTGAGTACAAACCCAAGTATGTTTAAGGCGCTTTTATCCGAGTTCATGTGGATAGCGGCCGTTATCTTATTGACTGTGATGTTTGGTACGTTATTACTACGCCGGCACTTGCAACCTATTATTCGGGCGCAACTGTCGCAACATAAGCAATTGCATGAAACAAATCACAAGTTGCGTTTAGCCAACACGGTATTTGAGAAAGCTAAAGAAGCAATTGTTATTACCGACAAAGATTTAATCATTCTTCGGGCTAATCAAGCATTTGCGGATTTATTTGAAATTGAACTTGGGTTAGTTCGCGACAAGAACTTATTGTTGTTCGCGGACAAAGAGCGAATGACCACTGAAATTCAGGATGTAGTGCGCGAGCATGTTAGGAAATTTGACAGCTGGCAGGGGGAAGTTTGGTATAAGAAGCCTACAGGCGAAAGTTTTCCTGCCCTACAAACTATCTCACCGGTACGAAAGAATGACGGGAATGCACTGCAGATTATCCATATTTTCAACGATATATCGGCAGAAATGCACGATCATGAAAGACTAAGAAAATTGGCGTTAACCGATTTGCTAACGCATTTACCGAACCGGTTCGCCATTTTACAACATATCGATGACGCCATTGCACGCAGCACCATCTCGAAACACCCATTTGCAGTGCTATTTTTGGATCTTGATAAGTTTAAACCAGTAAACGATACCCACGGTCACGATTTTGGCGACGCACTGCTGCAGGCTATTGGGCCACGCATCAGTGAACAGCTGCGCGCAGCAGATATTGTAGGACGACTTGGGGGGGATGAGTTTGTGGTTCTCATTGAGAACGTGCAGCAGCAAGCGGATATTGAGCGCATTGCTGGTGATATTATCAAGTCCATGCAACAGCCATTTCGCATCAGTGAGTTGAATATCTCAGTTGGTGCATCGGTTGGAATCGCGATATTTCCTCAGCATGGCAAAAATGCACAACGCTTATTAAAGCTTGCGGACGAAGCTATGTATAAAGCCAAGCAGGGTGGCCGTAATCGATACTGCTTAGCGGAATAGTTAGCGGGAATTACCTTGCGGATATAAAAAAGGGCTCGATACTAAGTATCAAGCCCTTTTTTGTATGAATTGGTCGGCGTGAGAGGATTTGAACCTCCGACCCCTGACACCCCATGACAGTGCGCTACCAAGCTGCGCCACACGCCGACCGAGCCCGCTATATTACTGATTAATGCCAAATAGGCAAGCCCGCGCTGCACTGACTGTTGCTTTATTGCGCAGTTTACTCGTTGTCTTTATCACGACTAAAGCGCTTGAGCTTGCGAATTCCGTCAACCAAAACTGGCGTGGCCGGTGATACCCCTGGAAGTAATTTTAACTCGGCGTTGTCAAAGGTACGGATACTGGCGTCGGCCTTAATAATTGAAGTCATTTGTTCGTCATAAACCACCAAATCATGGCCAAAGCTGGTCATAACCGGCATACGACGTTGTTCATCGGTCAGGTTGATACCGATTGAATAGGCATCAGCGTTATCGACGCAATTCATGTAACCGCTTAACACGGTAGGCATGAGGTCAGTGAGCAATACCAATGGTTGCGCCTGTAACGCTACATTATCTGTGTGAAGCAAGGTTACCTTCATAGCGTTACTGGAGAAGCTTTCTTTTTCTGCTGCCATGTCAGGCTGTAATCCAACGATAATAACTTGGCTATTTTGCTGTAATTGGCGACGAATAACGCGCGTAACATCCTCGCTTAACGTGTCGTCAACAGCTAAGCCGATAAAGGCAGCAGGTTCAGGCAAGTTAAATGCAGTGAACTCAGCGATAGGCGCGGGCAATAGTTGAGTTTCTGAATAATTTTGAAGGGTAAACTCAACCCGATAATCACGTAATGTAGAGAAGTAAACGGGTTGCTTATTTGCTTCATCAATAGGCTGTTGGTACAAATCGGGCAGCGCATAAATCAATTCAAACAAGGCACTTTGACTATTTGGATGCCCAATTACCGTGGATGCATATTCTTGCAGAACCGGGAATTCTGTTTGTAACGCCTGCAGCGTATTCGTGTCCAACTTGTGTAAGGCTACCAGAAGAGTATTTGGTGCTTCGGACACGCGCGCACATTGTAACGCACGTGTTGGATACATCAGGTCAATCGAGGTGCCGGTGCGAATTAGACTTTCAGTGGCTTCAAGCCGCTGCTCAACCAGCAAACCATGCTTACTCATTAAGGTTTTAGCTGTCGTTGGGTAGCTCAATGGAAACATATCGTCTTGTTTGGTGATAGGAGTATAGAACACCGCATCAGCCCAAACGTGAATGCTATGGCTCGCTAGAAAGCACAACACAAACACCGCACTAAAGGCATTGCCCCAATGCTTTTCTTGTAACCGATCAAGACGCTTCCAAGCGATATTGGCTAAACCTAATTCAAAGATCAGCAACACCACAAATATTAGGAGCATGCCAATCAGAATCAGGAAACTTGCACCGGCGAAGGCTGTTTCGGCGTCAGTGGCGAGTTGCGACAGGGAGTAGGTGTTTAAATGGTAGCCGTATTGACGATAAAACAGTGCATCTGCCACCAGCGCGATTAGCCCAAACGAAGCGACCAGTGTTGCAATACCGCGAAGTATGCGCGAAAAGGGCACCATCAGGCAGAATGGAAAAATCAGAATAATGAAAACAATAAAGGGTAGAAACGCGAAGTGGCCAATCCAGTTCAGCATTAAGTAAATAACCCCTAATGCGCTACCGGGAGCCTCAGTTGCTTCAATGTATAGAGTGCCTATGGCCAGTACAAGCAAGATATTAAAAAACGTAAACCAGTGTCCCCAACTGATTAAACGGGCAATTTTATCGCGGCGTTGCTTACGTTGTTTCATGCGTTGTATGAACCTTTATGCTTGTTTTTCCATCGATTGTAGCAGCACTTTACCAAATTGTTCAGCAACCTTGTAAGCGTCTTCCGGTTGATAGTTCGCGCTAATGATATTGGTCACCGCGTTACCGAGGGTCATTAAGGCTAAATCTTTTGGTGCATTGTGTTGATTCAATACGTCCATAACTTCGTCAAGTAGCTGCTGCTGGGTTTTCGCATCGTATTTAGAAACAATCGGCATGGTTTTAATTCTCAACATGTTAAACTAGCCGTCATAGTACCACAGGGATTGACAGAGGACACCGAGATAACATGCAAGCTGATGTGAAACATAGCATTATTCACCAATTTTACACCAACGATGGGCAGATTGGACTGCGTGTTGCGCCTGCAACACTGGCGATTAACGATGAGGTTGGGCTGCTGCTTAGCGAACTAACCGACGTTTATAACGCGAAGCCAAGTAAAGGGTATGCGCGTTTTATTGATCCGCTAAACGACGATGCAGAAAGCCATCAAATCAGTGAGTTTCCCAATTGCTTGCAGGCATGGCGTTCTGGCAGTGAAGAGTTTGTCGCATTCTCGCAACAAGCCGCGAAAATATTGCATCAGCAATTGCAACACTACGGCATTTTAGAAGATGGTTTTTTGGTTATTGCCAGCTATACCGAGCTTGGACAAGATTATTTGGTGGTTGCATTCTTACCGAGCAAAGACGGTGTTTCAATTGCACCGGACTTATCGGTTGATCGCTCCTCTCAGCTCGACATTAGTAAAGTGCAGCTGGCTGCAACAATTAATTTGACCGAGTGGAAAGAAGAACCCGATTCGGCCACGTACATTTCATTTATCAAGGGCCGGGTAGGGCGCAAAGTTTCTGACTTCTTCCTTGATTTTCTTGGTTGTGCTGAAGGCCTGAATGCCAAGAAACAATCGCAGCAACTGGTGGATAGTCTGCATCAATACGTAAAAGAAGCCGAGATGCCGACAGAGCAAGCGACAGCATTGCGTAAATCAGTGTATGACATCTGTGACAGCTCATGGCAAAACAATGAGCCAGTTCGCGTTAAAGACTTGTCTGAACAATTGCATGAGGCGGTGCCAGCGGAGCGCAGCTTTGCTGACTTCAGTGCCGCGCAAGCACAACCTTTGCCTGACGAAATTCGCACCGATAGAACCACGCTACGGAAGTTAGTCAAGTTTCAAGGTCAAGGTGGTGGGCTAAGTGTTGGTTTTGATCAGGAATTACTGGGCGGTCGGGTTGAGTATGATCCGCATACTGACAAGCTAACCGTGCATGGCACGCCACCAAACTTGCGTGAACAGCTGCGCCGTTATTTTGGTATTGATAGCTAAGAGACAAAAAACGCCGACTGTACCCTGGGGTATAATCGGCGTTTTTATTTGGTGCGGAGGGAGGTTTACTTACTACCTTGCACCGGAATAATGTTGGTTGCATGAAGACCTTTTGGGCCTTCTTCGAGTTGAAACTCAACATCTTGTCCAGCTTTCAATGTGCGATAGCCTTCCATATCAATGGTTGAGTAATGTGCAAAAATATCACCTTCGCGATCTTCTGCCTCGATAAAGCCAAAACCCTTCGAGTTATTGAACCATTTCACTTTACCGGTTGCCATACTTCTACATCCTTTATTCTGCATTTAAAATTTAGTTATTGTTAGAATGGTTGCTAACGAAAACGAGCGTGCTTAAACACTTGAAATGTCGCCTTGTTAACACCATGTTTTACTCTAGGTGAGTTCTGGTGAGAGTCAAGGCGTTTTTTGTTTGTTTTGTGACCAAATTGCAGTTTTTTTGAGGGCTTTTTCACAGAACTCACAAATTTTTAAGCCAAATATTTAAATTACTACTATATATAAGTAAAGGGTCATCATGGGCATGACAGATCGTCACCAACAAGGCAGTGAACGTGTAGCTGAAAAGCAAAAGCTACAGCCGCCGCCAATGTATAAGGTGATTTTAAACAACGATGACTACACGCCAATGGACTTTGTCATTGAAGTGTTGATTAAATTTTTTCGAATGGATCAAGAGCGTGCAACGGATACGATGCTGATGATTCATTACAAGGGGCGCGCGATTTGTGGCGTCTATTCTGCAGAAGTTGCAGAAACTAAAGTTGTGCAAGTGAACCAGTATGCAAGGGAACATGACCATCCATTGTTATGTTCTATGGAAAAAGCCTAATGCTTTGCAGCTGTAAACTGGGCCATTTAAGAGGTAGCTCATGTTAAATAAAGCGCTAGAAATAACATTGAACGATGCGTTCCGTCTGGCTCGTGATCACCGTCACGAGTTAATGACTGTTGAGCATCTCCTATTAGCTTTACTGGATAACCCTGAGGCTGCAAAAGCGCTGCGCGCATGTGGGCTCGAATTTACGCAATTAAAACAGGAACTGTTGAGCTACGTTGATCGCAGTACCCCAAGTTTTGATGATGAAAGCGCTGATACCGATACACAGCCAACCCTAGGTTTTCAACGGGTTTTACAGCGTGCAGTTTTCCATGTGCAATCGTCCGGTAACAGTGAGGTGACCGGTGCCAATGTATTGGTTGCCATTTTCGGTGAACAAGAATCACATGCGGTATATTTATTAAACAAACACGACATTACTCGGTTAGACGTAGTGCATTATCTTTCACATGGGCTGACCAAAATTGATGATGAATCGTCACAACCCGACAGCAGTGACGCGGAAACGATAGAGTCGCAAACTGAGGAACAGCAAAGCTTCTTGAAGCGCTTTTGCACCAATTTAAATGCCCGCGCACGAGAAGGTCGAATTGACCCGTTAATTGGCCGCGACAGTGAATTGGAACGCTGCATTCAAATATTATGCCGTCGGCGGAAGAATAATCCTTTATTAGTTGGTGAAGCAGGCGTGGGTAAAACAGCCATCGCTGAAGGTTTAGCCTATCGTATCGTTCATAAAGAAGTACCCGAAGTTATGGAGAATGCCATTATTTACTCTTTAGACATGGGTGGGTTATTGGCGGGGACCAAATACCGGGGGGATTTTGAGAAACGATTTAAGCAATTGCTGAAGGAATTGTCAGAGCAACCTGACGGTATTTTGTTTATTGATGAAATTCATACCATTATTGGCGCGGGTGCGGCCAGTGGTGGGGTGCTGGACGCATCAAATCTCCTTAAACCATTGTTAAGCAATGGCGACTTGAAATGCATTGGCTCTACCACGTACACCGAATTTAAGAATATTTTTGAAAAAGATCGCGCTTTAGTTCGACGCTTTCAAAAGGTTGATGTGGCTGAGCCATCGGTTGATGACACCACACGTATTCTGCAAGGCCTAAAAGACCGCTACGAAGCACACCACGGCATTCGCTACACGCAACCGGCTATTCGTGCTGCGGCTGAGTTGTCTGCGCGTTACATTAACGAACGCCATTTGCCGGACAAAGCCATTGATGTGCTGGACGAGGCGGGCGCAAGTCAGCGTTTGCTGCCGCCATCAAAGCGTAAGAAAACCATTGGTGTTCAGGACATTGAAACAATCATCGCTAAAATTGCGCGCATCCCTGAGCAGTCGGTGTCGCGCAGTGACCAGCAAATACTCAAGAACTTAGACCGTAATCTGAAGCTGGTGGTGTTTGGTCAAGATCAAGCAATCGATCAACTGACCGCTGCAATTCGTTTGTCGCGTTCAGGATTAAGCCAAGAGCATAAGCCCATTGGTTCATTTTTATTTGCAGGCCCAACGGGTGTTGGCAAAACCGAGATAACACAGCAGTTAGCGAAAGTTCTTGGTATTGAGTTTCAGCGTTTCGATATGTCTGAATACATGGAACGGCACGCTGTGAGTCGCCTGATTGGTGCGCCCCCAGGATACGTTGGATTTGAGCAAGGTGGCTTACTCACTGAAGCGATTATCAAACATCCACATTGTGTGTTGCTATTGGATGAGATAGAAAAAGCCCATAGCGATATCTATAACATTCTGTTGCAGGTGATGGATCACGGCACATTAACGGATAACAATGGACGTAAAGCTGATTTTCGTAATGTAATTTTAGTGATGACAACCAACGCGGGCGTACAGGAAACTGTGCGGCAGTCGATTGGCTTTCAGCAACAAGACCACGCGCCCGATGCAATGGTCGAAATTAACCGTACTTTCTCACCAGAGTTTCGGAATCGTTTAGACAGCATTGTTTGGTTTAATCACTTGAATCAAAACGTGATAGAACAGGTGGTTGATAAATTCATCTGTGAACTGCAAGCGCAATTGGATAAAAAGCATGTGTCACTGGAGCTTGAGCCGGCAGCAATTAGTTGGTTGGCTGCGAAGGGATATGACAAAGCCATGGGTGCACGACCAATGGCGCGGGTTATTCAAGAACACCTGAAAAAACCACTCGCCAATGAGATATTATTTGGCAAGTTAGCTCAAGGCGGTTCCGTGAACGTAAGCGTTGTAAATGATGAGTTGGCGCTGGAAGTGGAAGAGAGAGAAGTGCGCGGTTCAACAACAGGTTGAACCGCGAACTTAGTTCTGAATTAACGCGCGCGGAAGACGATTCGACCTTTCGTTAGGTCGTATGGGGTGAGCTGCACAGTTACAGTGTCACCAGTTAAAATGCGAATATAGTGCTTGCGCATTTTGCCAGAAATATGAGCGGTCACCACGTGACCGTTTTCTAGTTCAACGCGAAACATTGTGTTTGGCAGGGTATCTAAAACCGTGCCTTGCATTTCAATGCTGTCTTCTTTTGCCATTCAAGTCCTCGATAAATTTTCTGATTGTGCGAATAATTCGCAAATTTATAGTGTGCCCGACACATCAAACACATGCGCCGTGCTAAAAGTGGCCAGAATTTTAGCCGTTTTTGCAGGTAATTGCCACTGCTTATCACCTTTCGTCAGGCTTTTAGCGTTGTCGGTGTCCACAAATTCTTACGCAAAGCGCCTTCTTGCTGCTGCAAACGCCGTAAATACTCGGTACGCGGTAAATCATGTGCGCCCATGCTTACCGTATGTGAATTGCTAATTTGCGCATCGATAAGTGCTCCGCCGGCGGTAAAAAAGTGCCTGGCAAAACAAATGAGTGCGGTTTTACTGGCGTTTGTTTGTGTGTGAAACATACTTTCAGCACAGAAAATTGATCCTGCAGACACCCCATAAAGTCCGCCGACCAGCGCGTTGCCAGACCAAACTTCTACCGAGTGCGCGTGCTTGCGGTGGTGGAGGTTAAGATAAGCTTGCATCATTTCAGGATGAATCCAGATGCCGCGTCCAGCCTCACCATGCACTTTAGCGCACGCATGAATCACCCGTTCAAAGGCGTGATTAAGAGTAACGGTGAAGGGGGTGCGTTTTAAAAACCGTTGCATTGAACGGCTGACATGTAAACTTGATGGGGTGATAACGGTGCGTGGGTTAGGGCTCCACCACAGAATAGGATCTTGATCGCCATACCAAGGGAAAATGCCTTGATGGTAGGCTTCAACCAAACGTGCTACCGATAAATCACCACCAAAGGCGAGCAACCCATTGGGTTCAGCAAGAGCAAGCTCTGGTGATGGAAACTTTACCGAATCCGGATTCAGTTCGAACAGCACCAGAGCTCCTTGGGCGCGTTGGTTTACGCCTTAGTTAAACCATCAAGATAGCGTTCAGCATCAAGCGCGGCCATACAGCCTGTGCCTGCTGATGTAATCGCCTGACGGTAAATGTGGTCCATTACGTCGCCTGCAGCAAATACACCGGGTACACTGGTTGCCGTGGCATTACCATGCAAACCCGAGCTAACTACAATATAACCATCTTGCATTTCAAGTTGGTCGGCGAAAATGCCAGTATTTGGCTGATGCCCAATTGCGATAAAACAACCCATCACATCGAGTTCTGATAATGCGCCATTTTGGGTATCTTTAATACGAATGCCAGTTACTCCGGCGTCATCGCCGAGCACTTCGTCGAGTGTCTTATTTAAATGCAATGTTACGTTGCCGTTTTTCGCTTTGTCGTGCAAACGATCAACCAAAATCTTTTCAGCACGGAATGTATCACGACGGTGAATGACGTGAACCTCGCTGGCAATATTAGCAAGATAAAGAGCTTCTTCAACAGCGGTATTACCGCCACCGACAACAGCCACTTTCTGATTACGATAGAAAAAGCCATCGCAGGTTGCACAGGCCGAAACACCGCGGCCCATAAATGCTTCTTCTGAATCCAAACCTAAATATTTTGCTGACGCTCCGGTTGCAATAATCACTGAATCAGCTGTGTATTCGCCAGAATCACCAAAAAGCTTGAGCGGTTTGCTGGAAAAATCAACGCGATTAATGTGATCGAAAATCATCTCGGTGTTAAATTTTTCAGCATGCTTCTGCATGCGAACCATCAAATCAGGACCGGTTAAACCTTCAGGGTCACCTGGCCAATTTTCAACATCAGTGGTGGTGGTCAATTGACCGCCCTGTTGCATACCGGTCACCATGACAGGATTAAGGTTAGCGCGCGCAGCATAAACGGCTGCGGTATATCCGGCCGGACCTGAACCCAAGATGAGCAGACGGCAATGTTTGGCTTCAGCCATAAGTGTAATACTCCGTTGTTCTTTATTTTTACGCTAGCTTAGATTGACTATGGGGGTGATTGTATGGATTACAAGCCCTTGAAACAAGAGACCCGCAGAGGAAATCCTCCACGGGTCTTGTCAATAAATCAATCCGGCTTACGATTGCGCAAGCTGATTAGGCTTTGATAGCTTGCATTGGGTCAATATAGTCAAGCCCAAGCTGCGCGCCTAAATCGTCATGAATTGCTTTATAGGTAATTTTACCTTTATGCATGTTCAAGCCGTTTAACAGGTGCGGGTCATCTGCCATCGCTTTTAATCCTTTGTTTGCTAACGCAAGACCAAATGGCAACGTGGCGTTATTAAGCGCAATGGTGGAGGTACGTGCAACACCACCTGGCATGTTCGCAACACAGTAGTGAATAACATCTTCAACAACGTAGGTTGGATCTTGATGGGTGGTTGCTTTTGAGGTTTCAAAACAACCGCCTTGGTCGATAGCTACGTCAACCACAACAGAACCCGGCTTCATGTTTTGCAAATGTTCACGGGTCAGTAATTTTGGTGCTGCTGCGCCAGGGATAAGTACGGCACCGATAACCAGGTCAGCTTCACGCGAGAACACATCAATGGCATCAACGGTGGAGTAAATGGTTTTTACGCGGCCTGCAAAGATGTCATCCAATTGGCGCAAACGCGGCAGTGAACGGTCTAAAATTGTTACGTCAGCACCCATACCCACAGCCATTTTAGCCGCTTGCGTACCTACAACACCGCCGCCAATAACTAAAACTTTAGCAGGCGCTACGCCAGGTACACCACCAAGCAAAGTACCGCTGCCGCCATTGGCTTTTTCTAAATGATGCGCGCCGGCTTGAATGGACATACGCCCAGCAACTTCACTCATAGGTGCTAAGAGTGGCAAGCCGCCGTTACGGTCAGTTACCGTTTCATAGGCAATTGCAGTTACGCCAGCTTTAGCGAGTAACTCGGTTTGCACTGGATCTGGTGCTAAATGCAGGTAGGTATAAAGAATTTGACCTTCGCGCAATTGCTCACACTCATGCGGTTGCGGTTCTTTTACCTTGATGATCATTTCTGCCTTAGCAAAAATCTCTTTAGCGTCAGCAATGATGGTTGCGCCAGCTTGCTCATAATCTTCATTGGTGAAGCCGATAGCCAGGCCGCCATTTTGTTCAATCATGACTTGGTGACTGTGTGCAACGTATTCGCGAACCGCGGCAGGGGTTAGGCCGATGCGATACTCGTGGTTTTTAATTTCTTTAGGTACACCAATCAGCATGGTTGTGCTTCTCCAATTTTACAAAGGTCATAAATGATATCGTGCCAGCAAGACACGATAAGTTAACGGCGGCAATTATAGATGATAAGCTAGGTGTGTTTCGTACTTTTTTTATATCAATTTATAGTCTATAAATAGGTCATGAGGCCTCGCAATAGAGAAAAACAATGTTTAATGCCGAAGAACCCGTAGAAATAACTATTGACAGATTAGACCGGAAGATCTTACGGATTTTGCAGGATGATGGGCGTATCAGTAACGTCAATTTGGCGCAGCGCGTAGGCTTAAGTCCAACGGCTTGCAATGAACGTGTGCGTAAGCTCGAACGTGAGGGGGTGATTGACAGTTACCATGCACGAATTAACCCTGCCAAACTCGGTGCGAATTTGATGGTGTTTGTTGAAATCACACTGACCCGAACCTCATCGGACGCATTTGCTGAGTTTAGTGAAGCAGTGCGGCGGACACCGGCAATTCTTGAGTGCCACTTAGTGGCAGGTGATTTTGACTTTCTCATTAAAGCGCGGGTGCCGGATATGCCTGCCTATCGAAAACTGCTGGGCGAAACAATTCTAACCATGCCGGGCGTGAACGAGTCGCGCACATATGTGGTGATGGAAGAGGTAAAAGATGATAATAAGGTTCTCATTAAAGGTTAAGAAAAGGTGGTATAAATAGCTGAATAACCCTGCTAACCACGTTACAATGCTTAGTACTAACAAAAACAACTATCGCAACATCAGAACATTAGGGAATACGCAACCATATGGTCATTCAATCACCAAGCTGGAGAAGCGCATGAGCGGAGTCCAACGGGTACTCGAAGTTGGCCTGATTCTATGTGGCGCGTTTGCAATTTTTCTATTTTTAGCGCTGGCTAGCTTTAATCCAGCTGATCCAAGTTGGTCGCAAACGGCCTACGAAGGCACCATTCATAACGCTGCGGGCTCAATTGGCGCGTGGTTTGCTGACGCGTTGCTGTTTGCGTTTGGTTTTGTTGCGTACTTAATTCCTTTTGGTCTCGCCGCCTTGGGTTACATGATGTTTCGCCAGCCGCATCGGTTGCTGGAACTTGACTATTTAGCGGTGGGGCTGCGCCTTATTGGCTTGGTACTAACTCTGGTTGGCAGTTCGGCGCTGGCCTCGCTAAATTTCAATGACATTTATTCATTCTCTGCTGGTGGCGTGGTTGGCGATGTAATTAGTACGTCGTTGCTGCCTTACTTTAATGTCATTGGAACAACCTTATTATTACTGACGTTTTTGTGCACCGGGTTAACCTTAGTTACTGGCATTTCCTGGATTTGGCTAGCCGATAAACTTGGCGAAGTAACCATTGCCGGCACGCTAGGCCTGATTCAACTAACCAAACGTTTGGCAAGCCGCATTAAGTCGTACAACAGCTCGCGCGAACGGACACACTCGCCAGATATTAAAGCGCAAAAGCCAGCAGCACTGTCACCTAGCCAGAAAACTTTGCCAGCGACTACCATTCGGCAAGAGCCTGAGCTGGATTTAGATTTGTCTATTAATGCACTGGACGATGATGACCCAGAGTTTTTTGTCGACAATGCGCCTGCGCCAAAGACCAAGGGCAAAAATGAAGAGCGCTTCGCGCCAAAACCAGCTGCGGCTAAAAAGCCTAGTGCTGATGTTAAAGATGATGACGACGAAGATACTGATGGACCGATCAAATTATCAGTTGACCCATTACCGTCAATTGAGCTGTTAGATCGTCCAAATAAAACTGGTAATCCGCTGACACCGGAAGAACTTGCGCAAATCAGTGAAACCGTTGAGGCCGTCTTGCAAGACTTTGGCGTTGAAGTGAAGGTTGCCAACGTTCAGCCGGGCCCCGTTATTACCCGCTTTGAGCTTGATTTAGCGCCGGGTGTAAAGGTTTCTAAGATTTCGAACTTAGACAAAGACATCGCGCGCTCGCTGAGTGCAATCTCGGTACGCGTGGTTGAAGTTATTCCAGGTAAGTCGTACGTGGGCCTTGAGCTGCCGAATAAATCCCGTGAAACCGTGTTTTTCAGTGAGGTCATTGCCTGTGACGTGTTCCAGCAAAGCCAATCACCATTAACGATGGTACTAGGGAAGGGCATTTCTGGTGCGCCGGTAGTGGTCGACTTAGCTAAAATGCCGCACTTACTGGTGGCGGGTACCACAGGTTCAGGTAAATCAGTGGGCGTGAACGTGATGATTTTGAGCTTACTCTATAAGAGCTCACCTGAAGATGTTCGCCTTATCATGATTGACCCTAAGATGCTTGAGCTGTCTGTTTATGAGGGTATTCCGCACCTATTAACCGAAGTAGTCACCGATATGAAGGACGCGGCCAATGCATTGCGTTGGTGTGTTGGCGAAATGGAACGTCGCTATAAACTCATGTCTGCGCTTGGGGTTCGTAATCTAAAAGGCTACAACCAGAAAGTTATGGACGCCAAAGAAGCGGGTGAGCCGCTGCGCGACCCAATCTGGAAGCCGGGTGATTCCATGGACGAGTTACCCCCGTACTTAGAGAAACTACCGAGCATTGTCGTTGTTATCGACGAGTTTGCTGACATGATGATGATTGTCGGCAAAAAAGTAGAAGAACTGATAGCACGTATCGCTCAGAAGGCACGGGCAGCTGGTATTCATTTAATTTTGGCTACGCAGCGGCCTTCAGTTGACGTGATTACAGGGTTAATCAAAGCCAACATTCCAACGCGTATCGCGTTTCAGGTGCAATCAAAAATTGATTCACGCACCATCTTAGATCAGCCGGGCGCTGACCAGTTATTAGGGCAGGGTGATATGCTGTACTTACCGCCGGGAAGCGGTGTGCCCACGCGTGTGCACGGCGCTTTTGTCGATGATCACGAAGTGCATGCGGTGGTTGCAGACTGGAAGAAACGTGGTAAGCCAAATTACTTAGAAGAAATTCTTAAAGGCGGGGTGGACGAAGACAGTTTACTGCCGGGCGAGCAACTTGATTTGGGCGACGAAGAAAGCGATCCATTGTACGACGAGGCCGTTGCCTTTATTACCGAAGCGCGTCGCGTTTCAGTCTCCAGTGTACAACGCAAATTTAGAATTGGTTACAACCGTGCAGCACGCATTGTGGAACAAATGGAAGCCAGTGGTGTCGTTAGTAGTGCCGGTAATAACGGTCAACGCGAAGTACTCGCGCCGCGTCCACCGCGCGATTAATTTGAAGTTAATGGAATACACAACATGAACGCATTGAAATTGTTAGCAGCTGTTGGCGTTACTGTAACAACGCTAGTTACGGCAACTTGGTTCCCGGCCGAAGCCGGTGAAGCCGATCGCCAGACGCTATTGCAACGTCTTGAAGGCTTAACCACCCTAGAAGCTGATTTTAGTCAGCAGGTGACGGATATAAATGGCGAATTAGTGCAGCAGTTGCATGGGCGCATGGCGATTGCTCGCCCCAATTTACTGTATTGGCAAACTGACGCACCCGACGAAACCTTGATGGTCGCCGATGGCCAAAGCTTATGGTATTACAATCCATTTGTGGAGCAAGTTACGGTATACAACCAGTCTGATGCAGTGGCGCAGAGCCCCTTGCTGCTGCTACTGGATGGTGATAGCCAAGCTTGGCGCGATTACGACGTAAAGAGCGAAGCTAACAGCTTTTCGCTGCAGCCTAAAGCAGGCGCAGCCAGCGCACAGAGTTTGCAATTGGTGTTTGCCGAACAGGGCGCACCGGCTCAGCTACAGCGTATTATTCTTGATGATGGACAAGGCCAGATCAGCACCATCGAGTTAGAGCAGGTTCATCTTAATAAAGCACTTGACGGTAAGCTCTTTAAATTCGACATGCCGGAAGGGATTGATCTGGATGACCAACGCTAACGGCGAATTTGAGCTGGAGCCTGATTTTAGGCCGTTGGCTGCACGCATGCGGCCGACAGCATTAAGCAAATATATTGGGCAACAACATATTTTGGCCCCTGGCAAACCGCTGTATGAAGCGATTAGCCGGGGGCTTTTGCATTCAATGATTCTCTGGGGGCCGCCAGGAACAGGCAAGACCACGCTAGCAGAATTAGTGGCCATGAGCGGGTCTGCAGTACTTGATCGAATTAGTGCTGTTACGGCAGGCGTTAAAGACATTCGTGCGGCGATAGAAGCAGCGAAACAGCGTGCGGCAAGCCATCAACAGCGCACAGTGTTGTTTGTTGATGAGGTGCATCGGTTTAACAAAAGTCAACAAGATGCGTTTCTTCCGCATATTGAAAACGGCACCATCATTTTTGTTGGCGCAACCACGGAAAATCCAGCGTTTGAGCTAAATAACGCTTTGCTGTCTCGTACCCGCGTTTATCGTTTGCAGTTGCTTGCCGATACCGAAATTGAACAAGTTTTATCGCAAGCGTTAACTGATCAGGAACGTGGGTTGGGCAAGCGCCCATTGCAGCTCAGTGAAAACGCCCGCAATTTTCTGATTCATGCGGCAGCAGGTGATGCGAGGCGTGTTCTGAACTTTTTAGAAATTTGCGCGGATGCCGCCACAGATAACGTGATTTCATTAGAACTGGCACAAGCAGCCGTTGGTTCAAGGCAGGCGCTGTTTGATAAGCAGGGCGATGCCTATTACGAACTGCTGTCGGCGTTGCATAAGTCGGTGCGAGGGTCGTCTCCCGATGGAGCACTATATTGGTATGCGCGCATTCTGCATGGCGGTGGTGACCCGTTGATTGTGGCGCGTCGCGTACTTGCTATTGCTTCGGAAGACATCGGCAATGCGGATCCTAGAGCGATGCAATTAGCGCTCAATGCATGGGACACCTTTACGCGGGTAGGGCCAGCCGAAGGCGAGCGGGCGATTGCGCAGGCCATTATATTTTGTGCAATGGCGCCGAAAAGCAACGCGGTTTATCAAGCGTTTAATCAAGCGAAGCGCCTCGCAGAAGATTATCCAGATTTACCAGTACCGAAACACTTAACCAATGCCCCAACCGCGCTACATAAAGCGGACGGCTATGGTAAGGACTATCGCTATGCCCACGATTACCCAGGCGCTTTTGTGGCGGGCGAGCGCTATTTACCAAGTGCGATTGCAGATACGCAGCTCTATGTTCCAACTGAGCGCGGGTTAGAAAAACAACTGCACGAGAAATTAAAGTGGATGCAGCAACAGCATCAAAACAGCGATTGGCAGCGAGGCGAGGATGACTAACTTATTCTGGGTGGCTACAGGTGGAGCCATTGGCGCCATGGCACGTTACGGCATGGGAATGTGGTTAATTAATCTCAGCAAAATATTTCCTTTCGCGACGCTAATCGTTAACATAACGGGCTCATTTTTGTTGGCTTTGTTATTTGCTACCCAATACCAACAAGCAGAGCCAAACCAACAACTTTGGCTCTTTTTAGGTGTTGGTGTTTTGGGGGCTTTTACAACCTTTTCAACCTTTTCGCTGGACGTGGTATTGCTCGCACAGCAAGGGGATTATATAAAAGCACTGCTCTATGCGTGCTTAAACGCTTTCGGATGTATTGCTGCGGTGCTGTTGGCGCTGTGGCTGAAGTCATAAATTTAATCGATTGGGAAACTCATGTTAGACGCTAAGTTATTTCGTAGTGAACTCGCTGAAACGGCAGAGCGCCTCAAAACCACACGTGGTTTTGAATTGGATGTATCACGCTTAGAAACCTTAGAGCAGCAGCGTAAAGATTTGCAAGTTCATACTGAAACCTTGCAGGCTGAACGCAATTCCCGTTCGAAATCAATTGGTCAAGCGAAAGCAAAAGGCGAAGATATCGCACCATTGTTGGCTGCCGTTGATGATTTAGGCGCCCAGCTCGACTCAGCCAAAGCAGAGTTGGCGACGGTGCAGGATGCGCTGCAACAGATCATCGCCGGTGTGCCTAACCTTCCTGATGCTTCAGTGCCTTTGGGCCCAAATGAAGACCATAATCAAGAAGTTAGCCGCTGGGGCGAGCCACGGCGTTTTGATTTTGCGCCGAGCGACCATGTTGATGTGGCAAGTGCCATCAATGACGGTATGAACTTCGAGCTGGGTTCGAAATTGGCGGGGGCGCGCTTTGTTGTTTTACAAGGTCAAATAGCGCGGCTACACCGTGCGTTAACCCAGTTTATGCTTGATTTACATACCACGGAGCACGGGTATCAAGAAACTTATGTACCTTATTTGGTGAATCACGACACCTTATTCGGAACAGGGCAGTTACCTAAGTTCGGTGAGGACTTGTTTCACGTGCAGGGCGCAACTGAAAATCAGGTGGCGCTGTCGTTAATTCCAACAGCAGAAGTGCCATTAACCAACCTCTGGCGCGACGAAATTGCTGACGAAGACCAGCTGCCCCTGCAATATGCGGCGCACACCCCATGTTTTCGCAGTGAAGCGGGCTCGCACGGTCGTGATACCCGCGGTTTAATTCGTCAGCATCAGTTCGATAAAGTGGAACTGGTGTGGTTGGTGAAGCCGGAAGACTCTATGGATGCGTTGGAAAAGCTGACAGGGCATGCTGAAAAAGTACTGCAGTTATTGGAGCTACCTTACCGAAAAGTGCTGTTATGTACTGGTGATATGGGCTTTGGTGCTGCGAGAACCTATGATTTGGAAGTGTGGTTGCCAACCCAAGAAAAATATCGTGAAATCAGCTCTTGCTCAAATATGCTGGATTTCCAGGCACGTCGCATGCAGGCACGTTTCCGTCGTAAAGGTGCGAACAAGCCAGAACTTATGCATACGTTGAACGGTTCCGGTTTAGCAGTGGGGCGTACCTTGGTTGCGTTATTAGAAAATAATCAACAAGAAGATGGCTCTGTGACCGTGCCTGTGGCTTTGCAGCCATATATGGGTGGGGTTACTCGAATCGCAGCGGAATAACGTCGCTGCGAGCTTTCGGGGCTGCCTAAATGCATTTGGCGGGCTTAGGCAGGCCCGCTATACGTGTCGCTTGCTTGGCTGGGCCTTTAGGGAACAATTTGTACAAGTAAATGCTGTTGGCTTTATCCGGCCCTAAGCTTTTACCAATGGCTTTTACTAATACCCGCATGGCTGGGCTGGTATCGTAAGTTTGATAGAACTCGCGGACAAAATTAACCACTTCCCAATGCGCAGCTGTCAGCTCAATGTTTTCCAAGCTCGCGATATACTCCGCAAGCTCCGGTGACCACTCATCGAAATTAGCCAGATATTCGTGCTTGTCGGTTTCATATTCCCGCCCATTAAACTTAAACATCGCTGGTTTCATCCCAAACGATGTAACTACTGGCCTCAAGCGTCATTTCAACCCAGCGCGCAGTGCCGAGTTGAATGATCGTAGCAGGTAATTCTTCGATATCGAGTAATTTGAGTTCTGCATGCAGGGCATAAGGGGTAACTGGCAGTTGTTCAACCAGCTCTGGCTTAGCAACAACATCCAACAATGCCTGCTCGCTTAAGATTAATGTCGTGTTTGGCACTAGCCACCGTTGCAACCAATCTTGGTTCGGCCATGTTCGAACGAGTATAACGGGGGCTGCTTGGGTATCTGGTGCAGTGAAATCAATCATATTAGCCGCTTAGTAGGTAAGTACTTTGGTTAGTTTAGCGAGTGCAACGTGCCATTCATCTGTGTCCAGTACCTTGATGGCACCAATAAAATCATCTTCTGACAAGCCGCGCGCTGCCAATTCATCTTCATGAACCCAAGGTGCAGGGCACTCGAATAGCTCCAACATGGCATAGCGCTTGTGTAATGAACGATTATTTTGCTGGCTATCACCGTCATGCAGCCATAAATCAATGCCATGACCGGTAAGTATGAGTTGCGGGTTTAAATCCATGCTGGCAAGCGCCAAAAGCATATCCTGCCCCTGCCAGGCTGTTTGGCTATCACTTGCTTGGGTTTGAATTACAGCGAGTGTCATGATGGTTAGGGTCCGCGAGGTTAAAACTGAATCACATGGTCAGTTGCAGCTGCAGCCATCGAAAACTCACTGAGGCCGCCGTTTTGAAAGGGTGCCACAAGTTCATCGACATTCATGTTATACGTTGTTTCTGCAACGGTATTGCAAATAACGAGAGGGATGTTGTGCTCGTGTGCTAATGCCTGCCAAAGCGCTACGGTTTCGGTTTCGGCGGGTTGCTGTGCATGCATAACAGCGGCGCTATAAAAAAACACCATATCAATGTGATGGCCGGAAACAAGCGCAGCCTGCGCGTAGTGATACGCTAACAGGCTGCGACTTTGGGCCGGAACGCTTGCCGCAGGTGCGGCATGTAACGCAATAACTATCCGTGCCACAGCTTTACCTTTACTCGTCGCCGCCGAACGCAGTTAAAATATGCAGAAGGCTCACGAAAATATTATAAATCGAAACGTACAGGGTTACTGTCGCCAACACGTAGTTGCGCTCACCACCATGAATGATGGCGCTGGTTTGCATCAGAATGGCGCCTGCTGAAAACAAAATAAACAGGGCTGATAAGGTTAAGCTCAATGCCGGCACGTTCATAAAGATATTCGCAACGAAGGCAACCAACACCACAACGAACAACGCGGTCATCATGCCGCCCAGAAATGACATGTCTTTTTTGGTTGTTAACACATAGGCCGACAAGGCAAAAAAGGTTAATGCGGTGCCACCAAGTGCGGTCATAATGATTTGATCACCGGCCGGACCAATGGCACTGATTGAACCAAGAATTGGGCCTAAGGTGTATCCCATGAATCCGGTTAAGGCAAACACGGAGACCAAGCCTGCGGCACTGTTGGCGGTTTTATGCACGAGGAACAATAAGCCATAGAAACCGACCAGCGTAATGATGAAGCCTGGGTGAGGTAACCCCATGCTCGCAGCAATAAACGCGGTAAAGGCGCTAAAGGCTAGTGTTAAACCGAGTAACATGTAGGTGTTACGCAGAACTTTGTTAGTTTGTAAAACTGTTTCACCGCGCTGTGCGGTAGAAATGTGAGCTTGGTTACTCATGTAAATCTCCGTGTTGTTCTCAATGGCTTATTCTACGAACAAGTTAATCACCTAGAGTGTACCGTATAAATGGGTACCAAAGACAATGTTTTCAAGCGAAATTCATACCTGATTGTATAAAATGACAGCAAACGAACCATTTGGTTTAAATTTTTCCTTTACAAGCGTGTTTCAGCTCTTTATCATTCGCTTCGTCTTGAGGCACACACCTTACAGACCGCGGAGAGATGGCAGAGTTCGGTTTAATGCACCTGACTTGAAATCAGGCGTGGGTTCGCGCCCACCGGGGGTTCGAATCCCTCTCTCTCCGCCACATTCGAAAAGCCCGCTCTTTTGAGCGGGCTTTTTTCGTTTTGCGTCTGCTAGAATACCGAATCATGCAGTCAAGGAGGTTACATGCAGTTTTCAGAGATACTTAGCCAGATTACGCCAGCCGCGGAGCAGTTAATTCAACTGCCTGAAGGATGGGGGCAGGGCCGCGCATTATTCGGCGGTATTACTGCAGCCATTGCTTGGCAACATGCGCACTATGGTGCCAGTGCTGAGCAAGACCTTCGCGCATTTACGGTTTCCTTTGTTGCTCCTGTGCAACCCGGTGAAGCGACGTTGGCTCGGCGTATTCTTCGTGAAGGCAAAAACGTAACTCAGATAGCGGTTGAAATTCTTCAGGATAACGCCGTCGTGCTATCTGCGTTGGCGAGCTATGGGCGCTCACGCCCTTCCGCAGTGCAGGTGACCGACACACTTCAGGCAAATGTACCAAGCCGTGAACTTGGCGCTGAATTTCCTAAGGTCAGCATTCTACCCGAGTTTACTGAACACTATGATTACGCCGTTTCAGTTGGTGGCTTACCTTTTTCAGGTAATACGTCACGTGAATTCGGCGGTTGGATGCGCTATCGCAAAGAACAGCAGCCGATTACTATCGGGTTATTGTTAGGTTTAGTTGATGCGTGGCCACCGGCCGTATTACCACATTTGCAGCAACCAGCACCGGCGAGTTCATTAACGTGGACAATTGAGTTCCCAGAACCTCTGGATAATCAAAAGAGTACGCACGACTGGTGGCAGTATGTTGCGTATATAGATTATGCCGCACACGGATATGGCCATACGCATGCGCATATTTGGGATGATGAAGGCAAGTTAGTCGCCATAAGCCGACAAACCGTGACGGTGTTTGGTTAATCATTGATCACTTTGTAAGAAATTTAATGATCATACTGTAATTCGATGAATTTGTTATTGATTTTAGCTCACAAATAGGTCATACCTGAACTCACCTAGTGAATTCCTCGCTAGGAAATACCTCACAAGGAATGTGTCGTCATGACCGACTTTATCATTGCAATACCGAGCGATTTGTTGCGATCTGGGATGTACACAACATTAAGTTCGGGCAATAAAAAATACCGCGTAGTAGCGAGTGTTTCGACCATAAATGAATTACGAGATGAAGTGAAAAATCATCCGTTTGCAGCTGTTATTTTATCCAGTCGACTCGCAGGTGATGGGACAATTGAAAGTTGGCGAAGACTGCACCGAAGGTACAATGACTTGCAACTTATATTATGGGCGGAAAACTTCCAGGACGTACTCGATTTTCAATGCAATACGCACACAGTGGATGCGTTTTTGTTAGCGAATGCGAGTTATGAGGAATTTGAACGCGCTTGCGCGAATACAAGCCGAGGCCAAATGTACGTGGCCAGTGCTGTGGCTGAATATTTGGCTAAAAACCCACGGTCGCAAAACTTCAGGCGTTTAATGAAGTCTCTGAGTGACCGAGAGCTGCAAGTCACGCAAATGTTAGGCCGCGGAATTCGCGTGGTTGATATTGCGAAGCATCTAAATATCAGCAGTAAAACAGTAAATACCTTTCGATATCGAATATTTCAGAAGCTTGGTGTAGCGGGTGATGTTGAATTGACTCATCTTGCGATACAATCAGGGCTTGTTGAAATCGACCAATCGCAAAGGTATGACTGACTCCGTATTCAATGTTAAAGCATTTATCCAGCACCTGACCCATCAATCTGGCGTGTATCGCATGTACGATGGTGAGGGTGTTGTTATTTATGTGGGTAAGGCCAAAGACTTAAAAAAGCGCGTTAGCAGCTACTTTCGTAAAAATGTCGACAGCCCCAAAACCCAAACGCTGGTTAAGCAAATTGCCTCTATGGATGTCACGGTAACCAATACCGAAGCTGAAGCACTTATTCTAGAAAACAATTTTATTAAAAAATATCGGCCACGCTATAACGTTCTGCTGCGCGACGATAAGTCATACCCTTATATTTTTGTGAGCCATCATTCACACCCGCGTTTAGCATTTCACCGCGGTACGCGCCGCGAGAAAGGTGATTATTTTGGGCCGTTCCCAAGTGGCGTGGCGGTACGAGAGAGTCTGCGGCTCATGCAAAAGTTGTTTCCCGTGCGCCAATGCGAAGATTCGTACTACCGAGCCCGCAGCCGCCCGTGTTTGCAATATCAATTAAAGCGCTGTTTAGCCCCTTGCGTGGAAGGCTACTGCACAGACGGGGAATACCAAGAGCAAGTAGATTTAGCCAAGGCATTTTTGCAAGGCAAGAATCAACAAGTTATTGATCAGTTGGTTGCGCGCATGGAGCAGGCTAGCACCGTGCTGGATTTCGAGCGCGCCGCAAGGTTTCGCGATCAGATAGCGGCGATGCGCAAAGTGCAAGAACGCAATGCTGTTACCGGTAATCAACAAGAGCTTGATGTTATCGGGTTTGTACGTCGTGGTGGAATTGCCGCAGTGCATTTATTGTTTATTCGCGAAGGTGCGGTGCAAGGTAGCCGTAGCTACTTCCCAAAAGTGCCGCCGAATACCGAAGATTCTGAAATTTTGCTCGCGTTCATGCTGCAATTTTACTTGAATGACCAAGTTGGCCGGCGGTTACCGCGTGAAATTATTCTACCGGAAGCTAATGCGGCGCAGGTGCTCGATCCTGAACACGATTTACAGATTCTTGAGCAAGCGCTCGCACAGAATGTTCGCATGACCCATAGCGTGCGCGGTGAGCGAAAGCAATATCAAGTGCTGGCACAAAAGAACGCGCTCAATGCGATAGAAAGCAAATTAAATCAAGAAAACACGATGGTTCTGCGACTACAACAGCTGGAGCAGGTATTGGATCTTGAGCAGCCCGTGCAACGCATGGAGTGTTTCGATATTAGCCACACCATGGGTCAAGAGACTGTTGCTTCGTGTGTGGTATTCGACCGGCAGGGGCCGAAAAAAGCAGATTACCGCCGTTTTAATATCAAGGGTATTACACCGGGCGATGACTACGCAGCCATGGCTCAGGCTTTACAGCGACGGTTCGACGCTGCACTCTTAAGTGAAGAAGGGAAGGCCGCGATACCCGATATTTTATTTATTGATGGCGGCAAAGGTCAGCTGGCGCAAGCAGAAGCTTATTTTAATGATTGGGGCGATGAGCAAGGTGTGCGGCCACCATTACTTATTGGTGTTGCTAAAGGCGAGTCACGCAAACCTGGGCTAGAAACACTGATTTTGGCGGGCAGTCACGCAACAGTTCCATTAGCGGGCGATGCGCCTGCATTGCACTTAGTTCAGCATATTCGCGACGAATCGCATCGTTTCGCTATTACCGGCCACCGCCAACGTCGGGCAAAAGTTCGCCGATCATCAAAACTCGAAGATATTCCGGGAATTGGTGCTAAGCGACGACAAAAAATATTGCAAAATCTAGGTGGATTACAGGAAGTAAAACAGGCTAGTATTGAGCAACTTACTGCAGTACCAGGAATTAGTCGCGAACTAGCAGAAATTATCTACCATGCATTTCGTGATGAATAGAGGACAATAGCGCTGATGTGGAATATTCCTAACATCTTGACCAGCTTCCGGATTTTATTGATTCCGGTGTTTCTGATTATCTATTATTTACCAGGCCAAGATGCCCATTTTTGGGCTGCTTTTGTGTTTGCCGTGGCTGGATTTACGGATGCACTTGATGGTTGGGTAGCTCGGAAGTTTAATCAATTCACCAAGTTCGGTGCATTTTTAGACCCAGTTGCCGATAAAGTAATGGTTGCAGCCTCACTGGTAGTTGTTGTTGAGCACTATGCAACTTGGTGGATAAGTATACCTGCACTAACAATTATCAGTCGTGAACTGGTTATTTCAGCATTGCGTGAATGGATGGCGCAGATTGGCCGACACGACCAGGTTAAAGTATCAAATTTAGGTAAATACAAAACGATTGCACAAATGGTCGCCATTGGTGGCTTGATTTGGGAAGCCAACACTTTTGTTATCGTAACGGCAACAGTATTGCTCTATGCCGCTTTTGTTCTAACACTGTGGTCAATGGGTGAATATTTGCGCGCTGCATGGTCAGATTTAAGCCAAGTGGATTAAAAATAGGCAAACAGACGTGTTCAGGCGAAAAAGTCGTTGACCTTGCCGAAATAGACAGTAGAATGCGTCAGCACTGGATGCGGGAATAGCTCAGTGGTAGAGCACAACCTTGCCAAGGTTGGGGTCGCGAGTTCGAATCTCGTTTCCCGCTCCAAACTCAATGGCGGGTTGGCAGAATGGCTATGCAGCGGATTGCAAATCCGTGGATCTCGGTTCGACTCCGGGACCCGCCTCCATTGAGAGACCTCAGGTAATACAGTATGTGCCCGGGTGGTGAAATTGGTAGACACAAGGGATTTAAAATCCCTCGCTGGTAACAGCGTGCCGGTTCAAGTCCGGCCCCGGGCACCACTTCCTCTGCAATTTATTTTTTATTGACGCTTGTCAAACATCTAAACCACCCATATCTTTACTACATCATGCAAACAGATTCGGTTTAGCCGTGGCTTTGTTACGTTTTGGGATTGTTACAGTCATATTTTCCTTGCTGTGGTTGGCGCCACGGGCAGAGATTAATGCTGTTGACGGTTACCATCTGGAACAAACCGCCGTTGAGTTGAATGTATCATCCGAGCGAAATCTGCTGGATGAGCCTGATTATGCGTTATTAACACACACGAACCCGCTCCAAAGTACTTATTCATACCAACCTGAAATTGGTACTGCGGTTGCAGCCTTCAGTTATATTGTTTCGTCTAACCCGGCTAGAGCTCCACCAGTTCTGGATTGATTTAATTATTTTAAATAAAAAATTAATCAATCAGTATATTGAGGTGAGTTATGTCCGAATTCCACGCATTACATTGGGAATCATCCCCACACACGCACTTTTTGCCGTTACCCAAAGAGCAATTGAGTCAAAAGCGTTTAGATTGGCATCAAAGTGCACACCATATCGTTGATGAACTGCATGACAACGCATTGGTACTGTTAACACCACAGATGCCTGTACTGGAAGCTGAATCGATATTTAATGCCTCTGAACAGCGTTATGGTGTTGTTATAGACGAAAAGAGACAGGTTATTGGTGTGCTCATGGCCCGCGAGCTGCATGGTCGCCATAGTGGTGTAATTGCCAATTTACTGCAATTGCCATGGCATGAGCTAACTGTAGGGTACTTAATGCGGCCGATAGGTCAAATTCCGGTGTTAAACTCTCAACAAATCAGGGCTGCAAAAATTGGCGATATTGCTGCAACCATGCAGGCAGCAGGTTCTGATTTTATTGTGATTACAACCGATAGCCGTATTAGCGGTATCGTGGTTTCTCTTAAAATTATGGCGGTAACGGGTGAGTCCATTCGTTTATATCCGCGAGCAACAACTTTCGCTGAGGTTTTTAACGCGATCAAACATCCCGATAGTGTCGGAAATTAAAGCTTTTTTTTTACTAAAGCCCTCGCTAAATCCGAGGGCTTTTTATATGTTGTATTATAAGCTTGAACGATAAACGCAAACAAACAAGGCAGCGACTATGGAAGCAGCAGGGTGGATGGGAACATTATTAATACTGGCGCAATGGCTGGTTGCGCTTTTTGTATTGCTGCTAATTGTTGGGCTAGGCGCTGTTATCGCTATGTATGTGGTTGATAAACGCCAAACACGCCACACCATACGTCGAAATTTCCCAGTTATTGGGCGTTTTCGGTATATGTTTGAGCATCTTGGTGAGTTTTTCAGACAGTATTTCTACGCTATGGACCGCGAAGAAATGCCGTTTAATCGTTCGCAACGCAGTTGGGTGTATCGTGCTGCAAAAAACGCAGACCGAACTATTGCATTTGGTTCCACCCGCGATTTAACCAAAAACGGTACGATAATCTTTGCTAACAGCGCTTACCCACATCAAGAAGAAGAGAAAACGCATCCGGAACCGGTCACTATCGGCGCTGATTGTGAGCAACCTTATTCACCGACCAGTTATTTTCATATTTCAGGCATGAGTTATGGCGCATTATCACCCGTCGCTGTTACCGCGTTATCGAAAGGTGCAAAATTAGCGGGGTGTTGGTTAAACACCGGGGAAGGTGGATTGAGTCCGTACCATTTAGCTGGTGATTGCGACATCGTGTTTCAGATAGGTACCGCCAAGTATGGCGTACGAACTGGCTCCGGTGCATTGCACGAAGGTAAGCTTAGGCAACTGGCGAGTGATGATCGGATAAAAATGTTCGAAATTAAATTAAGTCAGGGTGCTAAGCCAGGTAAAGGCGGTATTCTGCCCGCCATTAAAGTAAATCAAGAAATCGCGGAAATTCGCGGTATACCCGTAGGCAAAGACTCGATATCACCCAACCGGCATCCGGAGATTAAAAATAACGAAGAACTTCTCGATTTCATTGAGCGTGTACGCACAATCACTGGGAAGCCAACGGGCATTAAATTTGTGATGGGTGAACCCAACTGGATTGACGAGCTCGTTGCCGCCATTAACGCACGCGGTCCAAGCAGTGCACCTGACTTTATTACGCTTGATAGTGCGGATGGTGGTACTGGTGCATCGCCGCAACCGCTCATGGACTACGTTGGATTAAAGCTGTCTGAAAGCTTACCCATACTGATTGATAAGCTTGCCGCCGGTGGTATCAAAGATCGTATTCGGGTTATCGCCTCAGGAAAAATGATAACCCCGGCTGACGTAGCTTGGGCATTGGCTATTGGTGCTGACTTCGTGGTTTCAGCGCGCGGCTTTATGTTCTCGCTTGGCTGCATTCAAGCGATGCAATGTAATAAAAACACCTGCCCAACAGGTGTAACAACGCATGACAAACGTCTGCAACAGGGCTTAGACCCTGCCGACAAGAGCGTTCGGGTTGCCAATTACCATAAATTTTTGGAATATGGTGTGAATATTATCGCCCATTCATGCGGTGTCTCTGATCCGCGCAAATTAAACCGCCGTCATGCGCGGGTGGTTACGCATACAGGTGACAGTGTTAGCTTGGCCGAACATTACCCGCCAATGAACTAGCTAAACGTGCTTCAAGCCATTTAACAAACGCAACAAGCGCAACAGGCTGCCGTTGCCGCTGTTTAAGTGTTAAGGCAACTGGCTCAGGCAGGGTTACTTGGTATTCGGTATGTTTGACATAGTCACGCAGTTGCGGGTGAGCAAGAAATAGTTGATCAATAAGCGTAATTTGGTCAGTACCCTGAATTAAGTCCACCGCAATATTGCTATTTCCGACCGGACGGGTTTTCAATTGCTTCGCCAAATGCGCCTGTGCTTTTTTAAAATGACGCCAGTAGGGGGCATTCACGTCAATTAACCAAGGTCGCGATGCTAAAGCTTTGTCACTTTGAGTAGGCGCAACCGGAACATACGTCGGCGTATAGAGGGCGACTTGTTTCAGAGCCTTGTCACGTAAATGGCCATAATGAATTGCCATATCGAGTTGTTCGTGCTGAAGTTGCGCGCAGATGTTTGCTCGCTCATTGGCGTCAGGAAAGAGCGGCACCGTGTTAAACTGGACTTGAATATGCGGATACAGTGCATAAAATTCCGCCAGTCGGCTTGATAACCACCAACGCAATAAACTCTCTGGAAGCGCAATCCGCAATGTTGTTAATTCACTGTCGCCAATATGGCGCGTGCGTTCAACGGTGCGATCAAGCTCCTTAAACAAGCGCAATAAATCAGGTGCTAATGCTTCACCTGCTGGGGTTAAAGCATGAACACGATTGTCGCGTTGAAATAGCCGTGTACCTAATTGCTCTTCTAACGCTTGGATTTGTCGCGTAATATTCGATTGTGATACGCCAAGCTGTTGTGCAGCTTGTTTAAATGAGTCGGCATGGGCCGCAAAGGCGAATACCCGTAATGCATTGAGTGAAGGTGATTTTTCGCTAGCCATCTGAATAACCTTGGTGCAAGTTTAATTAACTAAAAGTAAATCACAATGGAACATTTAGCAATCTATTGGGCAGAATTTTTAACTATCGCCACCTTGCACCTTCTTGCTGTAGCAAGCCCCGGGCCCGATTTCACGGTAACCACACGTTACAGTATCAGTTATGGCGGGAGGATTGGGCGTTGGGTTGCACTAGGAATTGGTACCGGAATACTGTTGCACGTTGCCTATTCCGTGCTGGGAGTGGCGTTAATTATTCACCGTTATACCTGGGTTTATGGACTGCTTCTTTTGGTTGGTGCCGGCTATTTGGGGTGGTTGGGTTGGCAAGCAGTTCGCGCCCAACCGCGCGGCCCGTTGCCAAACAATTCAAATGTACCAACGCACGGCATAACGGCACTTAAAGCGTTCCGGATTGGATTTCTAACGAATGGTTTAAACGTCAAAGCCACGCTTTTTTTCTTAGCCCTCTTCAGCACGGTGATTGCGCCTGCTACGCCAACGTCGGTAAAAGTTGGGTATGGCATTTACATGGCCATTGCAACGGGGCTGTGGTTCTCGTTTTTAGCCACACTAATCACCTGGCCACCGTTTTATCGTCGCATGTGGGCCGCTAGTCATTGGATAGATCGTGCGATGGGGCTGGCTTTGCTGCTATTGAGCGCGAAGCTAATTTACGACTGGCTGGTGCTTATCAAAGTTATCGCCCAGTGATAGGTAGTGGTATACTTTCGCCTAATGTTGCTATGAGAATCATTTAATCGAGAGAACTATGCAGTTATTTGTAAACGATTTGACCGTCATCGACTTCTCATACCTGTGCCCAGAGCGCGGAATGGTTGGTGAAAGTTGGATTGTTGATATTATTTTAGATGGCTCACTGAACGAGCAGTCTATGGTGCTTGATTTTGGCCGCGTTAAGAAGCAAATCAAGCGCATCATTGATAGCGCGGTTGACCATAAATTAGCGGTTCCTGCAGAGCATGAATACACTCAAGTGAGCCATCATGAAGATGGCAATAGCTACTGGGTGGACTTCATGCGGCCTAACAATCGCTCAATTCACCTATTTTGTCCCGCCGATGCATTCGCATTTATCGATGCGCAGCAGGTTACCATGGCAAGTATCACCGACTATTTAAGAGCGGTGATAAAACGTGAGCTGCCAGATAATGTGCAAGGGTTGGAATTACAGCTGCGCGCTGAGGAAATTCCCGGTGCGTTTTATCACTATACCCATGGCCTGAAAAAGCATGATGGTAATTGCCAACGCATTGCGCACGGCCATCGTTCACGTATTTATATTGCCCTCAATGATCAGCGTGACACCACGCTGGAACAATTTTGGGCGACGACTTGGCAGGATATTTACTTGGGATCAGAAGAAGATATCGTAGCGTTCGATGTGTTACAACTATCCGAACATAGCCAACAGCTCAGTCCTTCGACACACGTGGCGTACAGTTATACGGCGGATCAAGGTCTGTTCGAGTTGCTGGTTCCTACGGCGGAAAACTATACCATTCCAACAGACTCGACGGTCGAGTGCATTGCGACCTATTTGGCACAGAAGATTAAACATGAGCAGCCTGATGCTTCGGTGAAAGTCACCGGTTTTGAAGGCGTCGGCAAGGGAGCTATTGGTTATGCGTAAAATACTGGTGGCAATTCTAGCTATTGCAGCAACCGCTCAGGCTCATGAGCAACCTGTTACACCTGACATTGATATCCGAGGGGCATTAACCTCGGGCACTCTGCTAATTGGTGATGTGCATTCTGCAGAACGGGTTGAACTCAACGGCGAACCGCTGCGCATGACTCCTGAGGGGCAGGTGGTGTTTGGCTTTGGTCGCGATCAGCATGGTGCGCAAGAGCTAACCCTATTTGACCATCATGGGCGCAAATTCAAGAAAACGCTTCAGATAAAACCGCGCCAGTACAAGATTGATCGTGTTGATGGTGTGCCGCAACAAACAGTTACCCCTGATCCTGAACAGCAACAACGCGCTAAACGCGAAGCTGCACAGGTGTGGACTGCTCGTAATAACGCGCTAAGTGATCGCACCGACTTTTTAGCGCAGGTGAAAATGCCCGCACAAGGCCGAATTAGTGGGGTGTATGGTAGCCAACGTATTTTTAATGGCACACCGCGTAACCCACATTTTGGCCTCGATATTGCCGCGCCGACAGGTAGCCCAGTGTTAGCTCCCTGGTCAGGTAAGGTGATTCTAGCCGAGAATGATTTGTTTTATTCCGGTGGCACCTTGATTATCGATCATGGGTATGGTGTTACCAGCACTTATATCCATCTACACAAATTGCATGCAGCCGTTGGTGATGAAGTCGCGCAAGGTCAAAAAATTGCCGAAATTGGTGCCACCGGTCGTGTAACAGGGCCTCACCTTGACTGGCGCATTAACTGGCGCCATGAGCGGTTAGACCCAGCCTTGGTTATCGAACATTTTTCTGCAACCGCAACCAGCCCTGTACCTGCTGCGGATCGCTAACGCTTAGCAGATAGCTAGTAGGTTTCGGGGCGTGCCAGGTAAGTTGTAGCGTTATCAGCTCATCGCGTCGAAAGGCGTGCACGGTGACTTCATCACCGGGCCGATAGCGCTCGAAAATTTCTTTAATATTGCTATCCGTTATCTGTAAGTTGTCGATAGCAATAATCCGATCTGTAGCACTTAGCCCACACTCTTGTGCCGCTTCACCAGCGAATACAACTAATAATTCCAGTCCGTTGTTGGATGCCTTATATTTGGCACCTAAAGCGACAGGCAATCGTGCTGTGGCGGGTTTACCGCCAAAACTGTTGTCATCCGCACTTTGGTCTTTTTTCACCGTAACACCAAACTTAGCGAGTAACTCAATGGTGGGGAGTGGCTGTGTGGTATACAGTGCCTGCTGCAAAAAGCCTGAAACATCAATACCATAGGTTGCTTGAATGAATGTTTGTACCGTGTCGTCGTCAGTACCTTCTAAGGTTTTACCGTAGCGGTGCCACAAGTCATGCATGACTTGCGCAAGGGTAACCCTATGATCTGACTCTAAGCGCAAGGTTAAATCCAAACATAACGCAATAAGCGCGCCTTTAGCATAGTAGCTGACAATGCTGTTCGGTGAGTTTTCATCTTGTTTATAAAACTTTGTCCAGGCATGAAAACTTGATTCTGTAACCGTTTGCCGGTCAATACCAGCACCTCGCTGCACACGGGCCATAGTTTCACCAATCAGCGTTAAATAAGCACCTGAATCGATTAACCCGGATTGATGCAACACATAGTCGTCATAATAAGAGGTAACGCCCTCATAGAACCACAGCTGCTCGGTGTAATGCTCTTGATCCAATTGATAAGGGATAAAGGTTTTTGGTTTCAGCGTTTTGATATTCCAGCTGTGGAAGTATTCATGGCTGCATAGGCTAAGAAAGGTACGGTAGTCATTGTCGTTACCTTGTTTTCCCGGTAAGACTAAATCTTTGCGGCTGCAAACGAGCGCTGTTGAGTTGCGATGCTCAAGCCCACCAAACCCTTTACCGACAACCATGGTTAAAAATAGATAGTCTTTAAATGGCGGTTCGTGGCCAAATAATTCGATTTGGTATTCGCAGATAGCGGCAAGGTCGCGACAGATACGATCGACATCGCCGTAATGGCGGCCAGCGAATACCAACGCATGCTTGACGCCGCCTGCGATAAACTCATGGATGTCCAGTGGCCCCATCAACACCGGGTAATCAATGAGTGACTCATAACTATCCACACGAAATTCGCCTGGACCGAATCGATGGCCCTGGTCGCGTTGCATGCCTGTCGCTACGTGCCAACCTTCGTGTGCTTCGACGGTTACGCGACAGGCTTCGTGAGTTCGCTCAGCCACGGCCATACATAAACTTGAATGGTTGAAAAATCCCCAAAACTGGTCGAGGTAGGCGCTGCGCACACTCAAATCAAAGGCATAAACTTCGTAGCTAATAAGCAACATGCCAACTTCAGGTGCGTCAATTTGCCAGGTTTGCTTGTCGCAATGGTTCACCTTTAATGCAGTACCTTGCTGCTCAGCGCGAAGATCGCTGATGTTTTTAGCAAAGTCACGAATCATATAACTACCGGGAATCCAAGCAGGCAAACTCAACTTAACGAAGTCTTGCGGTTTTGTAATTGGAATCTCAATGGCGACAGCAAAGATGTGAGCATTAGCATTTTTGACGCGAATTCGGTAGTGAAGCATAAGGTTCCTCGTGCAGCGACGATGCGGGGGATTATTCGCCCTAGTATTAGCGTTTGTTAAATATCTTAGCATGCGTTGGTCGCGCTATATAGCTATTCAATTGCGATGAAGAGCGATATTTGCAGCCGTTAACGCGGTATACTAACAGCAATGATTTAACCTCAATTGAGGCTTTATGTTGAACAATTGGAAAACACTTCTTGATGATCGCAATCGTTTCTTCTGGGTGCTACAGGCAGCTGGTTGGAGTGGTTATGCATTAGTGCATTATATCGGCTCGTTGATGCACGAAATGCGTGATATTTACGCGTTAATTCTGTTACTCGGCGCGTATGCGGGCTTTCTATTAACTGTTCCGTTGCGTTATTTGTACCGCCGCATCTGGGACGCAAGCCCGTGGTTGTTGATTATTGTGGTGTTGGCCGCAAGTTATGTGTCGGCGGCGCTATGGGCTGTAGTTGATAACGCAACCTATTGGGAAATTTATAAGTTTGGATTTAGTCCGGACAGTAATTGGTTTTATTTTAAAAATACCATTGCCAAGTTCTACATCATGCTGAGTTGGAGCGGGCTTTATTTTGGAATTAAATATTACCAAATGCTGCAAGACGAAAAAGAGAAAGCCTTGATGGCAACGTCGATGGCCCATCAAGCTCAATTAAAAATGTTGCGTTACCAACTCAACCCGCATTTCTTATTCAATACTTTAAATGCAATTTCAACGCTTATCTTGGTGAAAGAAAATGAGCTTGCTAACCGGATGATGTCCAAGTTGAGCTTGTTTTTACGCTTTAGCCTTGATAATGAACCGATTAAAAAAATCCCCTTAGAACGCGAACTGGATGCGCTGCGACTTTACTTAGATATTGAGAAAGTGAGGTTTGATGAACGCCTGCAGGTGAATTTTGAGATTGATGAGGATGTTCAAAAAGCACTGGTTCCCAGCTTATTTCTGCAACCCTTAATTGAAAACTCAATCAAGTACGCCATTGCAAAATTAGAAGAGGGCGGTGAAATTACCATTCGCGCACAGCGCTTCAGCGAAGACTTGTTAATTACCGTGGCAGACAACGGCCCAGGCTGCACCAAGCCGCTCGAAACCTTGACTAAAGCTGGTGGAGTGGGGCTTGCTAATACACGAGAACGATTACAGGCCTTGTATGGAAAGAACTACTCATTTACATTAACAGCTAACAAGCCACGTGGTTTTCGTATTGAAATTCGCATTCCGTTAGAGCAGGTAGAGCAGGCATGACGCATAAAATTCGTACTCTTGTTGTTGATGATGAATCATTAGCCCGTCGGGGGTTGGTGGTGCGACTGCAAGAATTTGAAAATATTGAATTATTGCAAGAGTGCCCAAGTGCTCGTGAAGCTTTGGCGATAATAGGTAAAGAGCAACCGGATTTAGTCTTCCTTGATATTCAGATGCCAGGCATGAACGGCTTCGAGCTACTTCGCGAAGTACAAGCCCATGGCTATAAAATGCCGCTTATCGTGTTTGTGACGGCGTACGATCAATATGCTATTAAGGCGTTTGAAGTACGTGCCATTGACTACCTACTAAAACCCGTAGACAACGAGCGTTTGGCGCAAAGCATTCAGCGTATTGAAAAAAGTTTAGCGGCCCGTGAACAAAAAGTTCAGCAAGACCGTATTTTAAACTTACTCGCCGATGCGACCGGTGAAGACTGCGAAGATATCTTAAAACGCTTAGCCAGTGGCGAAGATGTTGGGGTGGCACGTTATCCTGAACATATCGCGATTAAAGAAAGTGGTGAAATAACCCGCGTAGCGATAAATTCGATAGAGTGGGTTGATGCGGCTGGCGATTACATGTGTATTCATGCAAGTAATGAAACGCATATTTTGCGGCGTACCATGAAAGAGCTTGAAGAAGAGTTAAACCCTCAGCGTTTTCAACGTATTCATCGCTCGGCAATTGTTAATATGGAGCATGTTGAAAAGCTTTGTAGTCGCCAAAACGGCGAATACCACATTATCTTACGCAATGGTAAAGAGTTAAAAGTTAGCCGCAGTTACAAAGATCGCATCAAGAAGTTAATTCTAAACTCTTAACGGAGCGAACTTATGCGCTACGCAGTTATGCTAGTCGCTGTAACTTTAGTCTTGTTGTTGAGTGCCTGCTCAAGCCAGCTCGGTTATCGCTTTGCCGATACCTTGGTTGAGTGGAAACTCGATGACTACGTTGAGCTCAACGAACAACAAGAACAGCGCGTTGATACCGCGATAACATCCCTTCATTATTGGCATGCGACTTCTGAATTACCTTTTTACGCCGAACAGCTGCAACAGTTGCGTGATCAAGTGGCCAATAAACAGCTTGATGAGGCCAACTTAATTGCTGTTTATGAGCAGGTGTTTGTGGCTTGGCAACGTATGCTTAACGGTTTGCGACCTTACGCATTAGAATTGTTACCTGATCTTACTGATGCACAAGTAAAGCAGTTAATGCAAAAGTTAAACGAACGCCAGCAAGAAGAACGTGACGAGCTTGCTGAGTACGATGACTCAGCGCTTGTTCAGCGGACTCGGAAGCGGGCAGAGAAGAATGCACGGAGTTGGTTAGGCCAGCTTACCCCGTTGCAAGAAAGGCTGATTCGTAGTTGGGTTACAGAACGCATACCAACCAGAGCGTTATGGTTGGATTATAACGAAAAGTGGCAGTCGACGTTTCAGGAAACATTGATGATTCGTCACGATACAGAGCGATTTACTTCCCAACTCGATATGCTCATGTTTGAACCGCAACAGTTACGTTCAGAACAACTGAGCGAAAGCATACAAACCAATCAAGATGCGACGCTTTCGCTTATATTAAAGCTTGAACAGTCGTTAACTGACCGCCAGCGTCGCCGGGTATTGGCGAAGCTGGACGGATATATTGAAGATATGCGGGAACTCGCTGAACATTTTCGCCAGCAAGGGCCGGCGAATTAACTTTTTTATTTTACTTCAATAATTTTACAGGTATTGGTAGAACCGACGGTTTCCATCACGTCACCGTGGGTAAGAATAACCAAATCGCCCGGCACTACATGACCGCGTAATTTAATTTCATTCACCGCATCATGCACAAGTTGCTGCGGCTCACTTTTAGTTGAATCAAAAGCGATAGGGTAGACACCACGATACAACGCGCAGCGAGCGCGGCTTTCATCATGTCGCGATAACGAAAATATTGGCAGATTGGTATTGATACGCGACATAAGTTTGGCCGTAGAGCCTGACTCAGTTAACGCAATGATAGCCTTCACGCCAGCCAAGTGGGTTGCTGCGTACATTGCTGAAATAGCGGTTGCTTCCTGGATTGAAGTAAAGGTTTCATCTAAATCATGTTTATCAATCGTCACGCTTGGATGAGTTTCAGCACCCAAACAGATTTCGGCCATCGCTTTAACCGTGGCAACAGGGTATTTACCGGCGGCAGTTTCTGCTGAGAGCATCACTGCATCTGTACCGTCAAGCACCGCATTGGCAACATCCATGACTTCTGCACGTGTTGGCATCGGGCTCTCAATCATCGACTCCATCATTTGTGTGGCGGTAATCACAACTTTGTTGCATTGGCGCGCGCGTTCGATGATTCGTTTTTGCTTACCGACCAACTGGGCATCACCAATTTCCACACCTAAATCGCCACGCGCAACCATAACCGCATCGGATGCACGAATGATGTCGTCCAATGCAGCGTCGGTGGCAACAGCTTCTGCACGTTCAATTTTGGCACAAATCAAGCCACGCCCGTTGGCAGCTCGAAGTAGCCGGCGCGCCTCATGAATGTCAGCACTGCTGCGAGGAAAACTCACGGCCAGGTAATCAACGCCAATTTCAGCCGCAGTAACAATGTCTTGATAATCTTTTTCAGTTAAAGCCGCCGCAGAAAGGCCACCACCGAGCCGATTGATACCTTTATTATTCGATAATTTACCGCCAACTGTTACGGTTGTTGTGATTTGTGCACCGCTCACATCTTCAACTTGCAACCGCACGCGACCATCATCAAGTAACAGGATATCGCCTTCGTTGACGTCTTGGGGTAACTCTTTGTAGTCAATGCCGACACGTTGTTGATTGCCTGCATTGGTTTCAAGTTCTGCATCAAGCACAAACACATCACCAACATCAAGGGTTACGGCGCCACTTTCAAATTTTGCGACTCGAATTTTTGGCCCCTGTAGATCACCGAGCACGGCAACATGAATGCCCAGTCGCTGCGCTATTTCGCGAACTTCACGCGCCCGGCGTTCATGATCGGCTGCAACGCCATGCGAAAAATTAAGTCGAACAACATTTGCGCCTGCTTTAATGAGTGCCTCAAGTACTTGTGGGTCATCAGTTGCAGGGCCGAGTGTGGTAACGATTTTGGTGCGCCGTAACATATTTATACTCCTGTTGTTTTGTCCAAAATTATACCATGCCTGAACAGGAGTTACATAGATTCTGGCGCTCGTGGGAGTATTTCAGTACAATACCCGCCTGATTTAATGCAACCGTCAAATTCACGTAACATAAAGGTAACCACATGAGTGATCAGCAACAGGATCTGACCTTAGCTAGTTGGCAGGAGCGCCAAGAATATGCCGAAATGATGCAGCCAATTATTGGCCGTCTGTACCGTAACTACGGTGTTGAAATTTTGGTGTATGGTCGTTCACTACTTAATGTCGATACAATTAACATCATCAAGGCGCATCGTTTGATTCGTCGTCATGAAGGTGTGAAGTTGCGCTTACGTGAAAGCTTTCCGTTTATTGAAGCCTTAAGCAAAATGAAGCTTGCGCCTGCGCGTGTTGACTTAGGTAAACTTGCGTTTAACTACTTGCACAAAGATGCGGGCAAGGGCGACAGCATTGAAACGTATTTGAAGCGCGAGCTGATCGACATTGTTGATAAAGCAGATGAAATTGCAGCTCAAGACGTGGTTCTCTATGGCTTCGGGCGTATTGGCCGCTTGTTAGCGCGATTGTTAATTGAGCGTAACGGCAGCAACAACAAAATGCGTTTACGTGCCATTGTGGTGCGCGGCGGGCGTAATGGCGACCTTGAAAAACGTGCCAGCTTGTTGCGTCGTGATTCAATTCATGGTCCATTCAATGGTTCAATTACGGTTGACCACGAAAACAGCGCAATTAAAGCCAATGGCACCAGTATCAAAGTGATTTACTCTGATGGGCCAGACCAGGTCGATTACACGCAGTACGGTATTAATGACGCGATTATCATTGATAACACGGGTATTTGGAGCGATGAAGCAGGGCTTAGCTTGCACCTAAAATCAAAAGGTGTGAAGAAAGTTCTTCTTACTGCTCCAGCCAAGGGCGACATTAAAAACGTGGTGTTTGGTGTGAATCAGGCAGACATCAAGGCTGAAGATTTAATTATCAGTGCGGCAAGCTGCACCACCAACGCGATTACCCCGGTATTGAAAATCATCAATGACCAATATGGTATCCGTAATGGTCACGTTGAAACGGTGCATTCCTACACCAATGACCAAAACTTAATTGATAATTACCATAAAGCTGACCGTCGCGGTCGCTCAGCTCCGTTGAATATGGTGTTAACCTCGACCGGTGCAGCGAAAGCGGTTGCTAAGGCGTTGCCTGAGCTTGCGGGTAAACTAACTGGCAATGCCATTCGTGTACCAACGCCGAACGTGTCTATGGCGATTATGAATCTAAACCTCAATAAGCAAACCAATAAAGAAGAGCTCAATGCTTTTTTACGTGATCAGGCGCTGCATTCGGAATTACAAGCGCAAATTGATTACACGGCATCAACCGAAATTGTCTCTACCGACCTCGTTGGTTCGCGTTATGCGGGTGTGGTTGACTCACAAGCAACTATCGTTGACGAAGATCGTGCGGTTCTATACGTTTGGTATGACAACGAATTTGGCTATAGCTGTCAGGTGGTACGTGTCGCTGAACAGATGGCAGGGCAGCAGTTGCTGAACTTACCAAAATAAAATAGTGTTATCAAAAGCGCCTTTTAGGGGCGCTTTTGTTTTTTCAGGAATAGGGGAATTCATGTTTATAACTGCGCAATTTGATAGCGGCAATATTGAAGTTATCGAGGCCAATGAGGCCAGTTCAATCCAATTAGCCATTCGCCAAGACAACCAGTCTGATTTTTATCAGTGGTTTCATTTTAAACTGTACGGTGAACCGGGCGTTGAACACGTTATGCATATCACTAATGCTGGTCAGTCTGCGTATCCTGACGGGTGGAAAGACTATTCAGCATTAGCGTCGTATGATCGCGAAAACTGGTTCCGCGTGCCGACCGAATATAACGGTAAAGAGCTAGTGATTCGTCATACGCCCGACCAAGAAAGTGTTTATTACGCTTACTTCACGCCGTATTCATACGAGCGGCATCAAGACCTGATTCAGTGGGCACAGCAATCGATCGAATGCCAACATGTGTTGCTCGGCCCAACCTTAGACGGCCGTGACATGAACTTGCTAGTAATTGGTGAGCCTGCAGATCACAAAGCCAAAATTTGGGTTACCGCGCGGCAACATCCGGGCGAAACCATGGCAGAGTGGTTTATGGAAGGCTTTCTGAGCCGGTTGTTGGATGATGAAGATGCAGCGGCACGTAAGTTATTAGAGAATAACGTGTTCTATGTGGTACCGAACATGAACCCTGATGGCAGCGTGCGCGGGCATTTGCGTACCAACGCCGTTGGCGTGAACTTAAACCGTGAATGGGCCGAACCGTCACTGGAGAAAAGCCCGGAAGTATTCTACGTACTGAATGCAATGCAAGAAACTGGCGTTGACTTCTACCTTGATGTGCATGGCGATGAAGCGCTGCCATATAATTTTGTAGCCGGCTGCGAAGGCGTACCAAGCTACAACGATCGCACGCATGCACTCGGTGAAAAATTTAAGCAGGTATTACTGTCTATCACGCCAGAGTTTCAGGTTGAATACGGTTACGACGTTGATAAACCAGGTGAAGCCAACCTGACGGTTGCAAGTAACGCAGTTAGCGAGCGTTTCAACTGTTTAGCATTTACTTTAGAGATGCCGTTTAAAGATAATGCAAACTTGCCGGATGCCGACTTCGGTTGGTCAGCGAATCGTAGCCAGCAATTCGGTGCTGATGTGGTCAGTGCTATCTACGCTATCGGAAATAACTTGCGCGACTAAGTCGCGCAAGCTAGCTTGAACGTGAACAACAACAATAATAACTCGACAAGGGGGACACCTTGGAAGCGATAAATAACTTTTTACTGCTACTCGATAGCTATTTAGGGTCTGCAGCATACTTCCCATATATTTTACTTGGTGTTGGTATCTTCTTTACCTTGTACCTTGGCTTTCCACAGATTCGATTTTTTGGCCATGCCTGGAAAGTTGTAACTGGGAAGTTCGATAAAAAAGGTGCACAAGGTGACACCAGTCACTTCCAAGCATTGTCAACAGCACTATCGGGTACAGTAGGTACTGGTAATATTGGTGGTGTTGCGTTAGCCATATTTTTAGGTGGCCCAGCAGCAATATTTTGGATGTGGATTACCGCGTTTTTAGGTATGACCACCAAATTTGTGGAAGTGACGTTGTCACACAAATACCGTGTACAAACCGAAGACGGTACCATGGCCGGCGGCCCTATGTATTACATGGACCGCCGCTTGAATATGAAATGGTTAGCGGTAATTTTTGCCATCGCAACCATCATCAGCTCATTTGGTACTGGCAACATGCCCCAAATCAACAACATAGCTCAAAGTATGGAAATGAGCTTTGGGTTTGAGCCAATGATTGTTGGTGGTGTGCTTTCGATATTGTTAGCGCTCGTAATTATTGGCGGCATCTCGCGAATTGCTGCAGTAACGTCAAAGATTGTGCCAATCATGGGTGTGCTTTACATACTCGGTTCATTAAGTGTCATCTTTTTTAACCTTGATCAGATTGGTCCTTCGTTTGCATCAATATTTACGAATGCCTTTACCGGCTCTGCAGCAACCGGTGGCTTCTTGGGTGCAACCTTTGCTTATGCGTTCAACCGTGGTGTCAACCGTGGCTTGTTCTCAAATGAAGCAGGGCAAGGTTCAGCGCCTATAGCTCACGCTGCTGCGCGCGCTGATGAGCCAGTTTCTGAAGGCATGGTGTCAATTCTCGAACCGTTTATCGATACCATCATCATCTGCACGTTGACTGGCTTGGTTATCCTATCGTCTGGCGTGTGGTCGCAAAAGCATGAGAATACCTTCTCACGCACCGATCTGGAGATTGTTGCGGGTAATTATTCTGACGCTACAGAAACCGACCGTGAAGCGCTGTATCATTATTTAAATGACACTGACGAGAACACCATTGAGAAGTTTACTGGTGCCATCCAAGTGCGTGATGGTGAAGCAGTTAGCAATGGTTACACCATGCTGCATGCGCGTTCTGTTGCAGAAAATGTGCGCTTCATTGTTGCTGGCGAAGACCCATACACAGGTACGTTACGTATTGAAAATGGGCAGTTGCGCAAAGAAGATATTGTCATTATCGGTGATTCATTGATTCACTCCGCGGCGCTAACGTCCAAAGCATTCAGTATGGGCTTTTTAGGTCCAGCTGGTGAGTACATTGTACCGATTAGCTTGATGCTGTTTGCTTTTTCAACGGCAATAGCATGGTCGTACTACGGTGATCGCGCAGTGGTTTATCTCTTTGGTCAACGCGGCGTTATGCCTTACCGTATTATCTATGTGGCAGGGTTCTTCGTTGCCTCATTCGCTGATACGACGCTGGTGTGGACCATGTCATACGTGGCCATAGTATTAATGACTCTGCCAAACCTATTCGGTATCTTCTTGTTACGGCGAGAAATGAAAGATACCGTAAAAGCTTATTGGCAAGACTTTGATGCTGAAAAAAGCAAAAAAGATGCTGAAAAATAAGCGTAGTTAATACTTAGAGAGACCCGCTGCGGCGGGTCTTTCTGTAACTTATAGGGTTGCGGCCGCTTGAATTTAGAGCCAAATCCCTTATATTGCCTATTTAACAGAAACGTAAACGAGGTTTACATGGCGCTTATTGAATGCCCCTCATGCAGTAAGCGGGTGTCTGACAAAGCTACAAACTGCCCGCATTGTGATTTTAAGCTGACTGGTTTATCGGGGGATGAACTCGAACGTGAATGGCACCGCGTTATGGCAAGCAAGCGTGAACGCCTTGTTGGTCAGTCAATGCTTGCGTTATTAATTGCAATTGCAGCATTTACGTACTACTTCATTCAACAGCCGTTACCAGAAACCTGGCCAGCCAAAGTTTCTTATGGCTTAATGATTGTTGGTTTAATATGGTTTGTCATAAACCGTGTACGATTGGTTTTTATCAAAAGGAAACGTAGTTAATGCAGTTTGATGATTTGCTTTCATCGATAACACCTGAAACTTTTGAGCGCTTGGTTCAAGCGGTAGAGCTAGGTAAATGGCAGGACGGCGTTAAGCTTACTGAACAACAACGTGAACATTCCATTCAGCTGGTGATGGCCTATCAGGCTCGTTACACCCCCTCTGAGGAAGCGTTTCGGATTGGCGCTGACGGCCAATTAGTCACGCGCAGCAAGCGCGACATGAAAGCTGAAATTAAGCCAGCAGATACTATCGCAAGTTTCCCGCTGAATTCTTCAAATGAGGCATCCTAGTCACGCCCATGCAAACCACAAATTATGACCTATTACTTGAACAAGCCCGTGCAATTACCGCCGGTGAACCTGACTTAATTGCAAACTTAAGCAACATTTCCGCACTCGTGTATGACGCCTTAGACGATGTTAATTGGGTCGGCTTTTACCTGACCCGCGAACCGGAAACCTTGGTGTTAGGCCCATTTCAGGGTAAAGTGGCATGCTTACGCATTGCCTTTGGTCGCGGTGTTTGCGGCGCGGCAGCTGCAACACGCGAAACCCAACGGATTGAAGATGTGCACGCTTTTGCTGACCACATTGCATGCGACGCAGCTTCTAACTCTGAAGTTGTCGTGCCATTAATTGTTAATAACGAGGTTGTTGGCGTATTTGACCTTGATAGCCCAAGCATCGCTCGGTTTTCTGAAGCTGATGCTGAAGGCTTAACGCGCATTGGGCGGTTTATAGAACAACTTAATTGGGCGCAGTAGGGCAGGCAGAAGCGATTTTATGTATAGTGAATTTGATATTTATGCGTACCTAGTAAGTCATCTCGACATGCGTTTCTTCGAAGGTGAAGAAGAAGCTGCGACAGATCAAATGAATGAGATGTTGCATTACATTGCCGAGTTTAGCGATGCCGAAGATACCATAGAGCAATTAGAAGAAGTTGTACGCCGCACACTATTTGATTGGATAGAAAATCCCGAGCTTCTTGAACTCGATAGTGAAGAAATGCAAGCGTATATCATGGAGCAACTAGCTGACGTACGTCAGCAGGAATTTAATGACGATGACGACTGACGTTAAAAAGTTAACGAATACGAAAGAAGTAATTACCTATTTAGCTGAAAAATTTCCTCAATGCTTTACGGTTGAAGGTGACGCTAAGCCCTTAAAAATTGGTATTTTTGAAGATCTTGCTGCGCGTTTAGCTGACGATGAAACGGTAAGTAAAACACGGCTAAGAACAGCCTTGCGACACTATACCAATAGCTGGCGGTATCTACGCAGCGTGAAAGTTGGTACGCAACGCGTTGATCTCGATGGTGCTGACGCAGGTATTATAGAAGAAGAACACCAACAACACGCTGAACAAACATTAGCGGAGTCTAAGGCGGTTGCAGCTGAACGTGCAGCGGCAAAACGCAAAGAACAAGCTGCGCAAGCTAAGGCTGCAAAACCAGCCAACCAAGAAGCGCGAAAGGCGCGGGCTAAACGGCCTACCAAAAAGCCAGCAGCGGCGAAGCCTGCACCAGCCCCAAAACTCGATTTACAGGCAGTTAAAGGTGATCAGTTGCGGGTAGGGCAACAAGTTCAGGTTAAAGCGGGCCTGTCTCCAATTGCTGGCCAAGTGACTGAAATTGATCGCGATGACATTTATGTGCAACTTCAAAACGGCTTGACGGTCAAAGTGAATGTAAACGCCGTATTTGTCACGAAATAGGAGTAGTGAAGTATGACCAAGCGCGTGATTTCTAAATTTGCACTTGCGGTTTCGCTTAGCGCTGGCCTGTCGGCCGCAGCATTAGCCATTCCACCGGCCCACTCGCCGGATGAATTGCCGCAACTTAAACCACAAGAACAACATGGTGTTGCAAGCCACCGCGTTGCTCGGTTTTTCACGCGCGACCATTTCAAGCAAATGGAGCTCGATAATGAGCTGTCATCGCAAATTCTATCCCGTTATATTGACATGTTGGACTACAGCAAAATGTTTTTGCTGCAGGACGATGTCGATCAAGCTCAAGAATATAAACAGCTATTTGATGACATGATTCTGACGGGCAAGCTTAATGCTGCTTATTCGCTGTATGAAAAGTCGTTGAATCGTCGTTTTGAGCGCTATAGTTACGCACTTTCGTTACTTGACGAAGAGCAACCATTTGACTTTACAGTGGCTGGCGACAAGTATCACTTCGATCGCGAAGAAGCAACCTGGGCCAAAACAGAGTCCGAATTGGACGAATTATGGCGTCAACGCGTTAAATATGACGCGCTAAATTTAACCTTAACGGGTAAAGAATGGCCTGAGGTTGTAGAAACCTTGGGTAAGCGTTATAACAACGCACTGAAGCGGTTAACGCAAACCAACAGTGAAGATGTTTTTCAAACCATAATGAATGCTTTTGCGCGCAGCGTTGAAGCGCATACAAGCTATTTATCACCGAGTAATGCCGAACGATTTGAGCAAAACATGAATTTATCGCTCGAAGGTATTGGCGCAGTTTTACAAGCTGAATATGACTACACCGTCATTCGCAGCCTGGTCCCTGGTGGCCCGGCCGACAACGGTGGTGAGTTGGCGGTTGATGACAAAATTGTTGGTGTTGCACAAGGTGATGATGAAAATTTTGTTGATGTGATTGGTTGGCGACTTGATGAAGTCGTCGAACTCATCAAAGGCCCGAAAGGCTCGACAGTTCGTCTGCAGGTATTGAAAGCGAACCAAAGTGCCGGAGCACAGCCGAAAGAAATTGCTATTGTTCGCGATAAAGTTAAATTGGAAGACCGTGCAGCTAAATTAGAAATTGAGTCGCCAGATGAAGGGCAATACGCCGGTCGTAAAGTTGGCGTTATCGAGATTCCTGGCTTTTACAATGGGCTGACCGGTGATGTCGAAACCCTAATTAGCGAAGCCCAAGAACAAAAAGCTGAAGCACTCGTTATTGATTTACGTGGCAACGGCGGCGGTTCGTTGTCTGAGTCGATTTCTTTGTCAGGTTTGTTCATTGATAAGGGGCCTGTTGTTCAGATACTTGATGGCCGCAAACGTCGCGATATTAATGGCGATCGTGACGGAAAAATATTTTACGAAGGGCCACTGGTGGTGATGGTTGATCGGTATAGTGCGTCGGCGTCAGAAATTTTTGCGGCGGCCATGCAGGATTATCAACGCGCGGTTATCGTTGGGGAGAACACCTACGGTAAAGGCACTGTGCAGCACCACCGCGCGTTACAAATGTACCCATTTGATAATTACGAAAACCCGCTCGGCAGTGTGCAGTTCACTATTGCTAAATTTTACCGCATTAATGGCGGTAGCACGCAGATGCGTGGTGTAACACCAGATCTTCATTTACCATCAATGATCGACGCAGAAGAGTTTGGTGAAAGCAGCCAAGAGAATGCGTTGCCTTGGGACAAATTGCCGGCAGCTTCATACGAGCCGCTCGATTTGATTCCATCAGCCCAGTTTAAAAAATGGCAGGAAAAACTGGACGCGCGGGTGAAAGAAAACCCAGAGTTTAAGTTTGTATTTGAAGATATTGAAGCCTATGAGCGTGACAAGGATCGTAAGTGGGTTAGTTTAGTTCTTGATGAACGCAAAGCAGAGCAAGCTCGCGAGGAACAGGAAAAACTCGACCGTGCAAACGCTCGTCTGAATCGGCTAGGAATGGAGCCTGTTGAAAAAGTTGATGATATTCCAACAGATATTGAGTTGGATGACCCATACTTACAAGAAACGGTAGCCTTGAGCCTCGCATTGATTGATGCACATAAGCTTGCGATGAATTAAACTTATCTACGAAGTAGCTAAAAAAGCCGCATTATGCGGCTTTTTCATAGCAAAATAATAATTACAAAAAACACGGAACAACAACATTCATGCATGAGTCACCCTCTATCGCGAGTCGCTGGTCGAGTCGCTTACTGTTTATATTAGCTTCAACTGCCGCTGCTGTGGGGTTAGGGAATATCTGGAAGTTTCCCTATATTACTGGTGAAAACGGTGGTGGAGCCTTTGTGCTGGTTTACCTGCTATGTATTGCAGGCATCGGCATTCCAATCATGATCGCTGAAATTATTATTGGTCGCCGAGGCCGTCACAGCCCAGGCTATGCCGCACGCCAAGTAGCACGAGAGTCAGGGCGCAGTAAAGCTTGGCAGATAACCGGTTGGGTTGGCATGGCGACAGGCTTCTTAGTGCTGAGCTTTTATGCGGTTATTGCCGGTTGGGCACTGGCCTATGTGTACGAAGCTGCAAGTGGAACTTTTGCCGGAGCTAGCGTTGCTGAAATCGATCAGGTATTCGGCGATCTCGTTAGCTCATCAGCACGCCTGACCTTATGGCACGGCCTGATTATCGCGGGTGTGGTATTGGTTGTTGGCAATGGTATTAAAGATGGCTTAGAGCGCGCCGTATCCTGGTTGCTTCCCGCCATGGTTATTTTACTCATTGGCTTAGCTGGCTATGCTGCATATATTGGTGATTTCGCAGCAGCTGTAGACTTCATGTTTGCGCCGGACTTTTCCGAATTAACCATTAACGGGGTAATGTTGGCACTTGGGCACGCATTCTTTTCACTCGGGCTCGCGTCGGGTGTGGTGATTATGTATGGTGCCTATTTATCAAAGTCGACCTCAGTTGTCCAAACTTCGTTGTGGGTGGCACTTGCGGATACGTTGGTGGCATTGCTGGCGGGTTTAGCTATTTTCCCGATTGTTTTTGGTAGTCAGCTTACCCCTGAAGCAGGTCCCGGCTTGATATTCCAGACCTTACCCGTCGCCTTTAGCCAAATGCCAGCGGGTAATGCACTAGGTACCATTTTCTTCATTATGCTCGTAATTGCAGCTTTCACCTCAGCAATCGCCATGATTGAATCAGCGGTGGCCTTCATGGAAGAACGGTTTAAGCTGAATCGTTGGCCAGCCACTATGGCGGCAGGCTTCACGCTCTGGCTGTTGGGTCAAGTTACCATCTACAGCTTCAGCGGTGCCAGTTGGACGCAGATTGATTGGCAGGTTCCTGGCAAGCAGCTTACGTCATTGTTTGATGTGATTGATTACGCCACATCTAACGTGTTACTGCCACTTGGTGGGCTGTTGCTTGCTGTTTTTGCAGGCTGGGTTATGAAATCGGCGTATAGTAGCGATGAGCTGAATACCAGCCCGAAAGTTTTCCGACTATGGCAATTTATCGTGCGTTGGTTGGCACCGATAGCAATTGTTCTGATTTTCCTACAACTGATCGGTATTATTCAGTTTTAATTTTTTGAATTAGAGAATAATTATGCAAAACAATACAACGTTGGAGCAACGTACTCCAACAATCCTGCAAGCATCACTGCCGCTAATCGCGCTTATCGTTATGCTTGGTTTGTCAGTTTTTTTGTTTGGCGAAGATTCATCTTACGGGCCCAATCAAATTGCCTTATGGATAGCAGCGGGTGTTGCCATAGCGATTGGGTTTTATAATAAATTTTCATGGGCGGATATCGAAGACGGCATTAAAGAGGGGATTTCGGTTGCCCTTGGCGCGTTATTGATCATTCTTGCGGTGGGTTCTCTTATCGGAACCTGGTTGCTTGCAGGTACCGTACCAAGCATGATTTATTTCGGCCTTGAATTATTGAACCCGAGTTGGTTCTACGCTGCATCAGCGCTTATATGTGCCATCATTTCACTGGCTATCGGCAGCTCGTGGACTACAGCTGCAACCATCGGTGTGGCGCTAATGGGTGTTGCTGCAGGAATGGATTTATCACCAGCAATTACCGCCGGCGCAGTGGTTTCAGGTGCATATTTTGGCGATAAGATGTCGCCTTTAAGTGATACCACCAATCTTGCACCCGCTGTAGCAGGTTCAGAATTATTCTCACACATTCGTTACATGGCCTACACGGCCGGGCCCGCATTTATCATCACTTTGATTATATTCTTGATTCTAGGCTTCAACGCTGACAGTTCGGTAAGTCTCTTAGAATTGGAAAAAATGCAATTGGAGCTGCGTAACACCTTTAATATTGGTTGGGTAATGCTAGTACCATTGTTGGTGCTTCTATACTTAGCTGCAACGCGCAAGCCTGCCTTGCCAACGGTGTTTTTTGGCGCCTTACTTGGTGGCGCATGGGCCGTTATTTTCCAGCCAGAAATGGTAGCTAAAATAGCTGGTGGCGATGAGTCGGTTGTGGGTACCGCCAAAGTTATTTGGGGCGCACTTTCCGACGGGGTAACCGTTGAAACAGGCTCTGAGGACCTCGATCAGCTGCTTAGCGGCGGCGGCATGTCGAGCATGCTCAATACGGTGTGGTTGATTCTTAGTGCCATGACCTTCGGGGCTATCATGGAGAAACTTGGGTTACTGCAACGTCTCATAGCGGGTCTGTTAGGGTATGTGAAATCAATAGGCAGCTTGATAGGCGCTACATTATTCACCTGTTTCGGAGCTAATATTCTCACTGCAGACCAGTACATGGCTATTGTTTTACCAGGCCGTATGTATCGTGAAGAGTTCGAACGGCGCGGATTAGACCCGCGTGTGCTATCGCGTACGCTGGAAGACAGTGCAACGTTAACGTCGGCGTTAATTCCTTGGAATACGTGCGGTGCATTCATGATGGGAGCGCTAGGCGTGAGTCCATGGATTTATGCACCATTTGCCTTCTTTAACTGGTTAACACCACTGATAGCATTAGCTTATGCTTATACAGGCTTCCGCATCCTGCGCTTGCCGGTACCGAAAACTGCTTAATTAAACAATTTATAGGTAATTATGACTGCACAATTGGCAAAGCTTCGGAGCGATTATAAAGCTCCGGAGTTTCGTATCACCTCGGTCGATTTAACTGTTTATCTGCATGATACCCGAACGCATGTAACCAATCGCATGCAGATAGAGCCGCTTGCAGCTTGTACAGCGTTGCGCTTGCATGGCGAGCATATGACGTTGCAAAGCGTTAAAATTAATGGCCAGAGTTTGACTGAACAGGATTATCAAATTACCGATAAAGCACTAACGCTTCACAGTGTGCCAAATAAAGCGTTTGAGTTAACTATCGTCAATACCATTAATCCTGCTGCCAATACCGCCCTTGAAGGACTTTATAAGTCGGGTGGGGCGTTCTGCACGCAATGTGAAGCTGAAGGGTTCCGACGCATTACCTATTATCTGGATAGACCGGATATTCTTGCGGTTTTTACCACCACAATTACCGCCGACAAACAAACTTATCCTTATCTATTGAGTAACGGTAATGCTGTTGCTCAAGGTGATAACAGCGATGGAACGCATTGGGTACGTTGGCATGACCCGCATCCGAAACCGGCTTATTTGTTCGCTTTGGTGGCTGGCAATTTTGAGGTTTTAACAGACCATTACACGACAAAAAGCGGTCGCGAAGTTTTATTGCAGTTATTTGTTGACCAGGGTAATTTAAAGCGCGCTGACTATGCAATGGCAGCTTTAAAAAATTCGATGCGTTGGGATGAAGAACGATTTGGCCTCGAATACGATTTAGATATCTATATGATTGTTGCTGTTGATTTCTTCAACATGGGGGCAATGGAAAATAAAGGCTTAAACGTATTTAATTCGCGCTATGTGTTGGCCGATTCAAAAACAGCAACGGACCAAGACTTCTTAAATGTAGAATCGGTGATAGGGCACGAGTATTTCCATAATTGGACGGGGAATCGAATTACCTGTCGTGATTGGTTTCAACTGAGTTTAAAAGAAGGCTTAACAGTATTCCGTGACCAGGAATTCAGTTCAGACCTTGGCTCGCGAGCGGTTAATCGCATTGATGCAATTCGTATTATTCGAACCCACCAGTTCAATGAAGATGCCAGCCCTATGGCTCATCCGATCCGTCCTGACAAAGTTATAGAAATGAATAACTTCTATACGGTAACGGTTTATAACAAGGGTGCTGAAGTTATTCGTATGCTGCACACCTTACTGGGTGAGAAGGGCTTTCAAGCCGGTATGAAACTTTATGTGCAACGTCATGATGGCCAGGCTGTTACCTGTGATGACTTTGTCGCCGCAATGGCAGACGCAAACGATACAGACTTAGGGCTTTTCCAGCGATGGTACAGTCAAGCTGGGACACCGACAGTTAAGGTTAGCCAGCGTTACGATGCTAAGGCTAAAGCATTAACCTTGGCATTTGCGCAGGAAACACCGCCAACACCCGGGCAAGCGGAAAAGTCGGCGGTGCATATTCCAGTTTTACTCAGTGCATATACGACAAATGGCCAGCTGATGGCGATGCAACATCCGCAGCTTCGTCGCCACGAGTCGGGTAGTTTATTATTTGAACTCACTAAGCATGCCGACCAGCTGACGATTGAAAATGTCGAGGAAGCTCCGGTGCTGGCATTGCTTGAGAACTTCAGCGCTCCGGTAAAATTGGAATTCGACCAAGATTTTTCCGACAGCATTGTATTGCTTGCGAACGCGCAACAGGATGTAACCCGTTGGGAAGCTGCACAACACATTTATACCAAGTTAATTCTCGATGCGGTAAGCAATCAAAACCCGCTTGAACTTCCGCTGCCAGTCGCGAAAGCTTTGCAGAATATGGCTGCCACACCGCTCGACGCCGCATTAAAATCACTGGTAGTAACGCCGCCAACGTTGGAGGAAATAGCTGAATATTTTACTCGAAATATACCTTTGGCAGCCATTGATGATGCTGTGAATAGCTTGCGTCAACAAATTGCAAACTGTTTACATAACGAATTTGCGGCGATTTGGGCAAAGCGCAAGCAAGAGCCATATCAGCTAAGTGGTTCGGCGATAGCGAATCGAAGCTTGCAGCATACTGCGCTTTACTATCTTGCCCTGAATAAGCCAGCGCAGTTCAGTGCTGAAGTTGCCCGTTATTTTTCAAAAGCGGACAACATGACCGCACAGCAAAGTGCCCTGCAAATTGCGGTGCACCTTAACTTAGACTGCAAGCAACAGTTGTTGGACGCTTTTGAGCAGCAATGGCAAAATGACCCGTTAGTTCTGGATAAATGGTTCGCGATTCAAGCGGGGGCCCCGCATGCGAATGTTGCAGAAACCGTTGCAACACTGAAAAAGCACAGTCGCTTCAATCCAGATAATCCAAATCGTCAATACGCTTTATATGCTACTTTTGGGCGTAACATGGTGCAATTTCACCGCGCTGACGGTGCTGGATATCGGTTAATGGCGGATATGATCAGCTATTTAAACACTAAGAACCCACAAGTTGCAGCGCGGCTTGTAACACCATTAACCCAATGGCGCCGTTACGATGAGCAACGTCGGCAACAGATGAAAGCGGTACTTGAAGCCTTGCATAAATTACCAGATTTGGCCTCCGATTTAGATGAAAAAATCAGCCAAAGTCTAGCAACAGATTAGGCTGAATTTGACCGGCTTTGTAATAATCATGCAAAGCATCCTCATAATCATGTTCAGACCGCGAAAACCGTGGTCTGAACACTGGTTTTTTCGTGATAATAAGCATTGAATAACCAACCTAAATGTCCGACAATGATGGCAATTATTTCGTTGGGTGATAGTGACCTATAGCAACTATCACAACTTCGTAATACCTATCACGTAAAAGGACACCATCATGAATGCGTTTGGCGAAGGCCAGATTCCCGTTGTTTTGCAGAAGGTGGCTGAGCTGATTCAGCAACGCGCTACCGACCGAGCCGATTTAATCAAAGATTTTGCGATGAGGTTATTCCGCAATATCTCACCGGATGATCTCTCGCTGCGAAATGACAGCGACATGTATGGTGCGGTAATGGGCTTGTGGCATACGTTTAACGACTACAATCCCGGCGAAAAAGCACTCATCAAAATTTACAATCCAGAAGTGCCACGCCACGGCTGGGAGTCTGCCCATACGATTATCGAAGTCATTCAATCGGATAGTCCGTTTATGGTGGACTCGATTCGCATGGCGTTGTCGCGCTTAGGTATAACATCGCACTTGCTTTTGCATCTGCCGATTAGCCATAAGCGTAACGAGAAAAATCAAATTACTGAGCTTCTCAAAGCAGGTACCCGCAACGAAGATAACGAAGTGGATACGGTTTTCTTGATTGAAGTGGACCGTCAAACCAGTAAAGAAGCTATCACCACGTTGAAGAAAGAGCTTGCGTCAGTTATGGACGAAATTAACTTATCCGTATCGGATTGGTTACCTATGCGTGAGCGCCTCAGTGAAATAGCGGCAAGCCTCAGTGACATTAATTACCCAGGTGATAAGAAACAATTACAAGAAGCACAGCGCTTCTTAGGTTGGCTGGCGAAAGACAACTTCACGTTAATGGGATATCGCCGCTACGATTTATCACCAGTAGAAGGTGACTACGTAATTCGTCAAGTGGCCGAATCAAGTCTCGGCTTGATGCGAAAAAGTGCGAACAATAAAGAACGGTTGGTGTCGTCGTTGCCAGAAGTTGCACGCGATCTTACCTTTGATAACAGTTTACTGCTGTTAACTAAAACGAATACCAAATCGCGCGTTCACCGTCCTGCATACTGCGATTACATTGGTATTAAACGGTTCGATAAAAACGGCAAGGTGATTGGCGAAGACCGCTTTATTGGTTTGTATTCAAGTAGCTTTTACAACAATAGCGCCCGCGATGTGCCGTTAGTCGGTGATAAAATTAGACGCGTCATGGAAGAGTCTGGTTTTGCCCCGAACTCACACGCTGCAAAAGCACTGTTGAACATTTTAGAAACTTATCCACGTGATGAGATCGTGCAAGCACCGGAAGATGACTTATTGGAAGTCGGTTTAGGTGTTCTGCAAATGCAAGAGCGCGACATGACCCGAGTTTTTGTGCGCCGTGATATTTTTGGTCGATTCGCATCCTGCATGGTGTATGTGCCGAAAGAGCGCTACAACACCTTGTTACGGCAAAGAACGCAGCAAATTCTCGCCCGCACTTTAGCTGGCACCAGTGATGTGGATTTCACCACATACTTTTCGGAATCATCGCTTGCCCGAACTCATTACACCGTGCGCCTCGGCGAACACGTACAGGACATTGACGTGAAAGAACTTGAACAAAACCTTATTGAAGCAGCCCGTACTTGGGAAGACAACTTTGAGCGCATCTTAAGCAGCACTTTTGGCGAAGCAAAAGCCAATGCGTTAAACAAGCGCTATTCCAACGCATTTCCACGGGCTTACAAAGAAGAAGTATTGCCGTCGGTAGCAATTGCCGATATTGCACAGATTGAAGCGCTTGATGACGACCACAAACTGGGCATGCTGTTTTACCGGTCACGTGAAGAAAACGAAACCAGTAAAAAGATTCGCTTAAAACTATTCCATAAAGACGAGCCAATTCACTTGTCTGACGTATTGCCAATGCTGGAAAACTTCGGCCTGCGTATTATTGGTGAAAGCCCATATCAGATTAAAACAACCGATGGCAGCTTGTTCTGGATACTTGATTTCCAAATGCTGCATAGCAACGCCAAGCTTGACCTTGAAGCAAGCCGTGATTTATTCCAAAACGGGTTTGCCAAAGTTTGGGACGGCTTGTATGAAGACGATGGCTTCAACCGTTTAGTCTTAAGTGCAGGATTAACTGGCCGGCAGGTAATTATTTTACGTATGTTTGCAAAATACATGCGTCAAATTGGTACCACATTTAGTCAGGCATATATTGAGAGCACATTCAGTAAATATCCGCTGATAGCTAAACTCATTGTGAAGCTGTTCTACTCTAAATTCGATCCGAAAGAAAAAAGCCGCGACAAGAAAATTGAAGCGCTTGAAACACGTATCAATTCAGAATTGGAAAACGTTGCGAACTTGGATGATGACCGCATCATTCGTCGCTATGTTGAGCTCATTTTGGCTGCTTTGCGCACCAACTTCTTCCAAAGTGACGAGCAGGGCAATGAAAAGCCATACATCTCCGTGAAGTTTATGCCGGAAATGATTCCGGAAATGCCACTGCCATTGCCGAAATATGAGATTTTTGTTTATTCACCGCGCGTGGAAGGTGTTCACCTGCGCGGTGGCAAGGTTGCCCGGGGTGGTTTGCGTTGGTCTGACCGTCGCGAAGATTTCCGCACTGAAGTGCTTGGTTTGGTTAAAGCGCAGCAGGTTAAAAACACGGTTATCGTTCCGGTTGGTGCCAAAGGCGGATTTTTCTGTAAAAACTTACCGGAAGAGCGCGAAGCGTTCTTTGAAGAAGGTAAAAACTGCTACCGCACCTTTATTCGTGCGCTGTTAGATATTACCGATAACATTGTGAGTGGCGAAGTGGTGCCACCGAAAGACGTTGTACGCCACGATGAAGATGACACTTACCTGGTTGTTGCAGCGGATAAAGGCACAGCAACTTTCTCAGACATTGCCAATGGCATATCTGCCGAATATAACTTCTGGCTGGGCGATGCGTTCGCGTCAGGTGGTTCGGTTGGTTACGACCATAAGAAAATGGGCATTACCGCACGCGGCGCGTGGGAATCGGTTAAACGTCATTTCCGTGAAATGGGGATTGATTGTCAAACCACCGATTTCACCGCTGTTGGCGTGGGTGACATGGCTGGTGACGTATTCGGTAACGGAATGTTGCTCTCAAAACACACCCGTTTAGTTGGCGCATTCAACCATTTACACATTTTTGTGGACCCGAATCCAAGTGCCGAAAAAACCTATGCTGAGCGTGAACGTCTGTTCAAGCTGCCACGTTCATCTTGGGAAGATTTTGATAAATCACTGATTTCAGAGGGTGGCGGTATCTTCTCGCGCAGCGCGAAAGCAATTGAACTATCGCCTGAAATGAAGAAGTTATTCAATACGCAGAAGAAGACCTTCACGCCGAATGAATTGATCAAAGCCATTTTGACGCTTAACGTTGATTTGTTCTGGAACGGTGGTATCGGTACTTACGTTAAATCGACCAAAGAGAGTGACAGCGACGTGGGTGACCGCGCCAACGATGCGTTGCGCATCAATGGTAAAGATTTGCGCGCGAAAATTGTGGGCGAGGGCGGTAATTTAGGCTTCACCCAACTAGGTCGTATTGAGTATGCCCGCACAGGCGGCCGCATAAACACGGATGCCATTGATAACGTTGGTGGTGTGGACTGCTCAGATAACGAAGTTAATATCAAGATTTTGCTAAACGGCTTGGTTGCAAGCGGTGATTTAACACGTAAACAACGCGATCAACTGTTATACGACATGACCGACGAAGTATCACAAATCGTGATTAAAGATTGTTTCCGTCAGTCACAATCAATCTCAGTAACCGCGATTCGTGGTGCTGACCAAATCAAAGAATTGCAGCGCTTTATTCACCATTTAGAACGCGAAGGGCAATTAAACCGTGCTTTAGAGTTTTTGCCAGATGACGATGAACTTGCTGAGCGCCAGGCGCAAGGAAAAGGCCTAACACGCCCAGAGCTCGCGGTGATTACGGCTTATGGAAAAATGGTTCTGAAAGAACAGTTGCTGGACGATGCAATTATGTCAGATCCGTTCCATGCGCGGTCATTGATCAATGCGTTCCCGAAACCGTTGCAAGAAAAATACGCTGAAGCAATGGAAAACCATCCATTGCGCGGCCAAATCATCGCAACCCGTTTGGCGAACAACATTGTCAACGACATGGGCCCGAACTTCGTGTATCGCAAAGTAGATGCTACAGGCGCAACCGAAGCTGAAGTTGCTTCAGCGTATGTGGTTGCACGCGAGTGCTTTGATTTACGCGCATTAATGGAACAAATTGAAGCGTGCAATAACAAGATTCCAGCCGATGTACAAAATGGCATGTTATTCCAAATTCGCCGTGTTGTGCGTCGTTCAACCCGTTGGTTCTTGCGTCATCGCAATCCAAACCTGACAACTATTCAGGAACAAATTGACTTCTATAAATCGAGTTTCGATGACTTACGCAAAAACGTACTGAGTTACTTGGTTGATGACGAACGCGCACAAATTGAGAAGCAAATTGATAAGTTACAAGCGCAAGGTGTACCAGCGAAACTGGCGCATAACATTGCGATTCTAACTACCTTGTTCTCAGCGCTAGATTTGGCCGATATTTCACATGAAACAGGCCGTAAAGTCGGTACTGTTGCGAAAGCGTACTTCAACCTTGGTTCACGCGTTTCGTTGCATTGGTTCCTTGACCAAATTAATAGCCAGCCGGTTGATAACCATTGGCAGGCGCTTGCTCGCGCAGCGTTCCGTGAAGAGCTTGATTGGCAACAACGTTCACTCACCATGAGCATGTTGAAAGCAGGAGATACCAAACAAGACGCCATGGCAGTTCTCGATACATGGATAAGTGACAACAAAGTTTACGTAGATCGTTGGTTAGTGATGTTGTCTGACTTCCGCACCACCAAAACCCATGAGTTCGCTAAATTCTCAGTGGCTTTACGTGAGCTGATGTTACTAAACCATAACTGCACGTCGGTAAATTCATAATTATGTATGCACACATGCGTAAATGGCTGTTCAGTAAGGATGCTGAACAGTCTCATGATCTGACTTTAAATTTGCTCAAAAAATTCGCGCACACGCCGTTTTCAATGGCGTGGCGGCAGCGCGTGGCGCATCGTCCAGTCGCGGTGATGGGAATTGAATTTCCAAACCCAGTAGGTTTAGCCGCGGGGTTGGACAAAAACGCCGAGTGTATCGATGCTTTTGCGCAGATGGGATTTGGCTTTATCGAAGTGGGTACCGTAACACCGCGCCCGCAACCGGGGAATCCAAAGCCACGTCTGTTTCGCATTACGGAAAAGGAAGCCATCATTAACCGAATGGGCTTCAACAACTTAGGTGTTGACCATCTTGTTGAACAGGTGCGCCAAGCGAAATTCAGTGGTGTGCTAGGGATTAACATTGGTAAGAATAAAGACACACCTGAAGCTGAGGCGGTACAAGATTATCTGCACTGTATGCGCAAGGTATATGAGTTTGCTGCTTATATTACAGTGAATATTTCGTCGCCGAACACCCCAGGGCTGCGTGAGTTTCAGCACGGTAGTGCGTTGGACTCACTATTAGCAGCTTTAAAGGCCGAGCAAGCTGAACTTCATAGTAAATATGGCCGTTACGTTCCAATCGCGGTCAAAATTGCGCCTGATTTAACCGATGAAGGTATTTGCGCAATCACTGATGCGCTCATGACACATCATATTGATGCTGTAATTGCCACCAACACCACGCTGAGTCGAGAAGCTGTTGCTGGTTTACCTCATGCTGATGAAGCCGGGGGCTTAAGTGGTAAAGTCTTGTTTGAGGCCAGTACCCACGTTGTGAAAGTTATTGCGAAACATAGTAAAGGCCAGTTACCGATCATTGCAGTAGGCGGTATTGATAGTGCGCAGGCAGCAAAAGATAAATTAGCGGCAGGTGCAAGTTTAGTACAAATCTATACCGGATTTATTTATCACGGTCCGCGATTAGTGAGAGATATTGTCAATAGCTTGTAAATTAGTACGCATTTAGATACTTTAATTGCCAGAGTTTCTCGAAAAGGATTTAACGTGCACGCTACACAACAATGGCGCTGGGTTTATGATCCAGACCAACAACAATTGCAAATTGAGCTGGAGCAGGGGCTGGTGCATACAGCGCCCTACAAGGCTTCGCGATTGGTGCCGTTGCATGCGTTAAATGCTGCGTTTTCAACAGAAGATGCAGCAAACTTTCAGAGTTTTTTTGACGCTCTTGATGAGCACCATCGGCTTAGCCCGCAAACAATACTTGAAGCTGCGTTAAACCATACTATTTACCAAAAGTTTGGCCGGCCGCAGATGCCGCAAAGTTGGTATTTTCAAACTGCCGACGTAACGCCAAGCTACCCGTTGACCGTAGGCACATTGGTGCGATTAAATTCAGGGCTCGCCGACGTATTGTGTGCGATATGTACAACCGACGGTGAGTTCGTTGAGTGCATGGTTTTAGCTGATAAATTTCCGCTATCTGATATTAAAACCTTAAATCAATATGACGTGATTAAAGTGATGCCTAACCGGCTACAGTCCGCCTTTGCCGATACGCACCAACAGCCAGATAACCTGCGTCAAGCTTAGTTCATGTGGCGCAAATCCATTGCTCTGACCGGTCTATTTTGTATGACATCGATGACCTCGGCTGCGACACCCCCTACAAATACTCTACGCATACTTGCGACCAGTGACGTGCATGGACATTTTACTGGATTCAACTATTTTGCCGACCGCTATGAGCCAAAAGGGCTGGCCTATACAGCCGAACTTATTAAGGCAGCCAGACAACAAGCTGATGCCAGTGTGTTAATTGAGAATGGCGATCTTATTCAAGGCTCGCCATTTACCGACTGGATGGTTACGCAAAGTGAACAGCACGCCAAACTCCCGCTCGCACAGCTATTAAATTACCTCGACTATGACGCCGCAAATTTAGGTAACCATGAATTTAATTACGGTCTCGAGTATTTAGCCGCAGCGTATCACGGGCTTGATGCACCAGTACTCAGTGCCAACTTGATTGCACAATCAGATTACGCCAAGCAGCAATTAAACCATCGCGCCTATACCATCATTGAAAGAGATATGCCTATTGGTGACGGAAAGGTAGCTCTGAAGATTGGTTTGGTCGGCGTGTTGCCACCGCAAATCATGCAGTGGGATACCCATCATTTAGCTGAACATGTGCAGGTTGAGGCGATGCGAGATGCTGCTGAACGAGAAATTCAGCAGGCACGCGCTGCAGGCGCCGATTTGGTGGTGTTAGTTGCCCATACCGGAATGCCAAAACATTCGGACATAACCAGCGACAGCGAACAAGCGGTATGGGAACTGGCGCAAATAGAGGGCGTTGACGCAATTATTTTTGGGCATCAGCACGAATTATTCCCGGGCACCTCGGTTTATGATCAACTTGCTAATGTGGATAGTCAAAAAGGCACTATATTTGGTGTTCCAGCGGTTCAGCCTGGTGTTCATGGCGAGTATCTGGGTGTGATTGATCTCACGTTAAGCTTTGATGAAAGCCACAAAACATGGCATGTTGAGTCGCACCAATCAACGGTACTGCAAGTCGGCGCAACGCGCGATGCGCGAGTTAACCAGATGTTAGCATCGGCGCACACAGCAACCTTGGCGTTTATGAAACAATCTATCGGCACCACGCGGGCGGCTTTGAGTCAGCAATATGCTCGTTTGCAGCCTACATTAGCCATGCAGCTAATTCATGATGCACAATTGTGGTACATCGAACGCTATGTAGAAGCAGCAAACCCTGTTTGGCAGAACTTACCACGCTTAAGTGCGGCAGCTCCGTTTCATGCAGCCTTAGACGCCAACGATGGTTACACCTTGATTGAACCTGGCGCAGTGACACTGGGTGACATTGGCGATCTCTACCGTTATCCCAATACACTTGAAGTAGTGAAAATAAAGGGGGCTGCGCTGAAACAATGGTTAGAAGAATCAGCTAGAGCTTTAAGAGTTGGGCAGCCAAACGATCGATGGAGTTGGGTAAATAAAGAGATTCCGTCTTATCAATTCGACACGTTTAAAGGGTTAAATTATGAGATCGATCCAACCCAAAAGGTGGGGCAGCGGGTTTCAACAGCTGATGATATTAACGATGAGCAAGACTATGTAGTGATTACCAATAATTATCGTGCCAGTGGTGGCGGTGATTTTGCTAATCTTGATGGCTCGCAAATTATTTACCGCGCGCCCGATCAGCTACAACATATTTTGATTGAGTATTTAAAAAGCTTAGGAGAGAAGGGCTACAGCCCAGAATTCGAAGTAAATTGGAAATTGGTTGCGGGGGCAGGATTTGAACCTACGACCTTCGGGTTATGAGCCCGACGAGCTACCAGACTGCTCCACCCCGCGTCCGATGCTGCGCATGTTATAGATACCCAAACCTAAACGCAATAGCTAAATTCACCGTTCGCCTATTTAATAGTCGATTAGGGTTCAACCGCCCAATAAACAAGCAATTCGCGCAATACAGACGGTGCTGATTTCGCTATAATAGCCCCCATGATAACTAACCTTGATAATTCAATGACCACACCGTCTTCTTCAATGCGTTTATTTGCAACCTGCGCCAAGGGCCTTGAGCCACTCTTATTTGACGAGCTGCATCAGTTAGGTGTTAGCGATGTTCGGCAAACTGCCGGAGGTTGCTGGTTTCAAAGTAATCTTGAAAACGCCTATCGTGTCTGTTTGTGGACGCGTTTAGCGAACCGCGTGCTGCTGACTCTTGGTGATACTTATTTTAAAAACGCTCAGGACATACCGGCAGCCGTTGCCGAAACTCCATGGGAAGAGGTTTTTAGTTCTGAACAGACGTTCCTTATTGACTTTAGTGGACGCCACCATGAGATTCGTCACACGCAATTCGGCGCGCAACTGATTAAAGACGGCATTGTGGACCGATTTCGTGCGCAAGGTCTTGAACGGCCAAATGTATCAAAAGAACAACCGGATATACGCATTAATGCGCACATTCAAAAAGACAAACTCACTTGGTATCTCGATTTAGCAGGTGAAAGCCTGCACAAGCGGGGATACCGGCAGCAGCAAGGCGCGGCTCCGCTGCGTGAAACCTTAGCGGCGGCTGTTGTCATTCGTAGCGGTATGACGGCTGAAACTGACGTAGTGTTTGACCCATTTTGTGGCTCAGGAACACTGTTACTTGAAGCCGCAATGATTCGATTTGACCGTGCACCAGGGCTAACTCGAAGCCACTGGGGTTTTGAGCAGTGGCGCGGGCACGATGCGACAGCTTGGCAGCAGGTTCTTAGCGAAGCGCAGCAGCGATACGAAGCGGCGTGCGCGCAGCATGAAGCACGTTTTATCGGATATGATAATGACCCCAAGATGCTTGCAATCGCTGAACAAAATGCCATACGGCTCGGTTTAAATGAGCGTTGTGAATGGCAAGTTGCCAATGCTGAGCAGGTAACGCCACCGAATATCGAAAACCTTACGCCGCAATCAGCACCTTTATTAATCTGTAATCCGCCTTACGGTGAGCGGTTAGGCGAAGAGATTGAAACCTTGCTGATGTACCGTCGATTTGGGGCGCAGTTACGCAATCATTTCACCGGTTGGCAGGTTGGGGTATTAGCAGGTGACGACACCTTACTCAAACGTATGAAATTGCGCAGCCAGCGCAAATATAAACTATTTAACGGTGCCTTAGAGACTACTTTAGCGCTTTATGATTTAACTATTGAGCAACCAGAGTTTACACAAACGCAATCTAGCGATTTAGCGAATAGGTTTAAAAAGAACTATCAAAAATTTGAAAAATGGGCGGCAAAAGAAGGGGTTAGCGCGTGGAGACTGTATGACGCCGACCTGCCAGAATACAACGCAGCGGTTGATGTATATGACGATTGCCTTGTGATACAAGAATATGCAGCCCCGAAAGACATTCCTGAAGCAGTAGCAAAGGACAGGTTGTGGTTTTTAATCGATACGCTTGCCCAAGAATTGCCTTTTGCAGCAGAAAATATGACGTTAAAAGTTCGCCAGCGTCAATCTGGCAAGCAACAGTATGAAAAGCAGGAACCGCGCGGTTTAGTTCGCATTGTGCACGAGTATGATGCGCAGTTTGAAGTGAACTTAAGTGATTATTTGGATACTGGCTTATTTCTTGACCACCGTTGGACGCGTCGTGAGCTTGGCAAATTAAGTGCGGGTAAAAGCGTTCTTAATTTATTTGCATACACCTGTACCGCATCTGTCCACGCCGCCTTAGGTGGGGCGAAAGAGGTTGTTTCTGTTGATCTTTCAAATACCTACCTTGCGTGGGGACAACGAAACTTCAGCTTGAATAAACTCTATGGGCGCCAATTCGAGTTTGTGCAAGCAGACTGCCTGCAATGGCTTCGTGACCAACGTCCGCAGCAGCGTTTTGATGTTATTTTTCTAGACCCACCAACGTTTTCAAATTCAAAACGTATGGATGATGTGCTCGATATTCAGCGTGATCACGTGATGTTGCTGAAATTGGCGGCACGGTTATTAACCGATGACGGCGTAATACTGTTTTCCAACAACAAACGCCGTTTTAAACTCGATGAAGAAGGGCTAAATGGAGAGTATTTGATCGCTGAAGATTTAACCCAGCGCCCTATATCACCAGATTTTGCCCGTAATAAGGGTATTCATCATCTGTTTAAGGTACGTCACAGTGACTGATTTCTATTTACTGAGTAAGCCTAAGTGCCCACTCTGTGATGAAGCGCTCAAGTTGTTGCATCAGGCTAAACCTGAGAACCCAATACGGTTGCATGTTGTTGATATTACAGAGCAACCTGAACTACAAGATGAATATGCATGGTTGGTTCCGGTGTTAGTTCGGGCCCGTGACGATGCAGAATTGCGTTGGCCTTTCAGCCAACCTATTGAGGAATTTTTAAATACATGAATTTAGTGCGACTTAACCAAGCGCAGCTCGCGTTTGGTAACGATCCTATATTGGATCATGCAGATCTGGTCATTGAATCAGGTGAACGCGTTTGTATCGTGGGCCGTAATGGCGCAGGAAAATCGACGCTACTGAAGATTATTGCCGGCGACGTGTTACTTGATGATGGTGTGGTTCAAGTTGTGGGCGATACCGTTGTGGCTCGTTTACCTCAAGATCCACCGGCGAACTCGTCGCAATCGGTATATGACTACGTTGCTGAAGGGTTGGCTGACGTTGGTCGTGTATTGCAGCAATACCACAGTGCGGTATCGCGATTGAATGACCACCCCGATGACGATAAAGCGTTACAAACCTTAGCGCGTCTTCAAACTGCGATAGAGGCCGCCGATGGTTGGCAATTGCAGTCACGCATTGAAAGTATATTGACCCAGCTAGAACTCCCTGAAGACGCCACGATGGACTCATTATCCGGCGGTTGGCTGCGCCGCGTTGCGTTGGCACGTGCCTTGGTTGTTAGCCCTGATCTCTTGCTACTTGATGAGCCAACCAACCACCTTGATGTAGAAATGGTGACTTGGCTTGAAACGATGGTCAAAGAGTTTCGCGGCGCTGTGTTGTTTATTAGCCACGATCGCGCTTTCATTCGTAATTTGGCAACCCGTATTATTGATCTTGATCGCGGCAAACTAACGAGTTTCCCTGGGGATTACGAGAAATATTTAACCGCTAAACAAGAGCAAATTGAAATTGAAGCGTCACAAAACGCAGAATTTGATAAGAAGCTCGCCCAAGAAGAAGCGTGGATTCGTCAGGGGGTTAAAGCCCGACGTACACGTAACGAAGGTCGTGTTCGTGCATTGCAAGCATTACGCCGTGAACGTCAAGCTCGACGCGAACAACAAGGCTCAGCCAAACTTGCGGTGCAAGAAGCCAATCGCTCCGGCAAACTGGTATTTGAAGGCGAACATCTGCAATTGAGCTTCGCAGATAAGCCAATACTGAAAGACTTCAGTTTAACGTTGCAGCGCGGCGACAAAATAGCACTGGTTGGCCCGAATGGTTGCGGCAAGAGTACACTGATTCGCGTATTAATTGGCCAACAGAACGTTGACGCTGGAATGGTAAAGGTTGGCACTAACCTTGAAGTTGCTTATTTTGATCAGCATCGTGCCCAGCTAGACCCGGAACTTTCGGTCGCTGAAAATATCGGTGATGGTAAGCAAGATGTTACTTACAATGGCCGCACACGGCATATTCTAAGTTACCTACAAGACTTTCTATTCAGTCCAAAGCAAGCACGCACGCCAGTTAAAGCTTTGTCGGGTGGTGAACGTAACCGGGCATTGCTGGCGAAGTTATTTCTACAGCCAAGTAACTTTTTGATACTTGATGAACCAACCAACGACCTCGACATCGATACACTTGAGTTACTTGAACAGATTATTGCTGAGTATCAAGGCACGGTTATTCTGGTAAGTCACGATCGCGAATTTGTTGATAACACTGCCACCAGCGTATTGTTATTTGAGGGGCAGGGGGTAGTGACCGAAATTGTTGGTGGTTTCACGGAAATAAACCATTATTTGCGAGAAAAACAGGGAACTAAAACAAGTTCAGGTCAGTCAGACAAGCCAGTTCCGAAAGAACGGGGTTCTGCTGAGCCGCGGAAAAAGTTATCCTACAAATTACAACGTGAATTAGATATGCTGCCTGAGCAAGTTGCGGCGCTAGAAAAAGAACAACAACAATTAGAGCAGCAATCAAGCGCACCGGATTTTTATAACCAGCCACACACAGTGACAGCGCCGGTACTTGAACGCTTAGGTGAATTAGAAAATGAACTTATGGCAGCCCTTGAACGCTGGGATGAGTTAGAAAATCTACAACAAGAGAGTAGTTAAGTCATATATGAAACAATTTAAGACCCGTTTGCTTGCGGCATCAGTTGCCGCGCTCGTTAGCACAGGTGCCGCTGCACAAAGTTACTCGCTACAAGTTATCGAATCACCTGAATCTGTTCGAAACGTATATGGTGTGGCCTTGAACGACCAAGGTATAGCGGCACTGCAAGCACGAATTCCCCGCAACGCTGAATTGGATTTCGAGTTCATTAGCTTGGCGTTACTGCAAGAACTTGGAATTCCAGCTGACTTCGACCCGGAAACCGATACGCTAAGTTACGCGCAATACGTTGCGTTGGTGCAACGCCTTGAAGACCGTTTTAATGAGTCGCCTTCTTCGCTGCGCATCGCTGTAAATTTCGCTGCCGATTACGACGGCCAAACCGTGGCATTACCGGCATTCCTGAATAGCGAAGGCAATGGGGCGTCGAGCCAATTAAATTCGGCCGACCATCAGTTTTTAGGTTTGAACCAGAATAACATTCGAGTTGGTATCGCCTCAGCCCCGTATGAGCGTTTTGAGTACACCTATCAACCGGAACCGGCAGAAGGGCAAGACATGCCTGATCCGGTCACCACAAGTTATGTGAAGCGCGATTTTACTAGTCGTGCCATGTGGTATGACGGAACAACCTACAAATTATTGGAACCCTCTGAACAAACCATTCTTGGCGGTGAGTCGGGCTTATTTGATATTAATGAAAACAACGTTGCAGTTGGGTTTAGTAGTGTTTCAATTACACCACGAGCGCAAACTCGTATTGATACATGCCTTGAACTTGACTCCGATCCAAGCTCTTCGATACCCAGCTATACGTGTGTTTGGAGTGCTTGGCATGCGTTTCAACGTGGCACCGCAACGAACTTAAGTTCATTCCGTGGTACCGAGCTTCGCACCAATGGTTCCATCTACAATATGCATGCAACGCTTTGGCAACTTGATGCCCAGGGCGAAGTTATCAGTCAAACCGAATATGCACCGCTGGTCGAACAACTGGCTGACGACGAAAATGAATGGTCAACGTATGCCTATGCAGTTAATAACAATGACGTTGCTGTAGGTCAAAGTTGGACCTATTTTGGTGAAGAGCCGCAAGTTGGCGGACGAATCAAAATGCCAGCCATATTTATTAATGGCGAAACGCGTCCGGTAACAACTGATGAAACCTATGTTTGGGGTACGGCCACAGATATAAATGATGACGATATTGCCGTGGGTTTCGTGTTGCGTAACTTTGAAGGGACACGCCGTGCTTACCCGTTTAAGTTTGATGTGAACAGCGATGCGTTTGAGGTGTTACCAACGTTCTTTACTGGCTCATCAACCTATCCAAATGCAATCAATAACCAAGGTTTTGTGGTTGGAAGCGCAGAGATAGACTCTACTGCGAACACAACCCGTCGTCGCGTTGGTTTCGTTTATGACATGAACAATCCGGACCAAGGTTTGATTGATTTAAATGACGCCGTTGGCTGCAGCGCAGATTACTTTATTGTGTCTGCGGATGGCATTAACGAGCAAAATCAAATTCTTGTGACGGCGACCACTGACAGAAATTACACAGACTCCCAAGGTGAAACTCAGTCTGAACAGGTGTCATTGAGCTTAATTCTAAATCCTGAATCAGGTGAAATCACCAACTGCACAGACGAGGGCACCCAAGTTCAACGCCAAGGTGGGGCTATGTCTCCTTTCGGCCTGTTTGCTATGTTGCTGATTGGTGGTCTTATTACAGTTCGTCGTAAATTCATGCGTTAATCAAACAAGTTAATCTAAGCAAACTTGCTTTAATAAACGGCGTGTTTTCATTGACTTAAAGAGTCATTCGAAAATACGCCTTTTTTTTGATTTGAACTCCCTCCCAAAATTGCTATCTATTAATTAAGAGCGTCAGCCAATGCAATAAATTGGCAACCACGATGCTCTGAAAACAACTAAAATTTCGTAAAATCGGACGAGGAAGTGAATTATGAAACGACAAAAACGCGATCGCCTAGAACGTGCGCACGCACAGGGTTTCAAAGCCGGAGTATCTGGTCGTTCAAAGGAACTATGTCCTTATCAGAACCAAGAAGTACGATCACAGTGGTTAGGCGGTTGGCGAGATGCCATGGAAGCGCGAGGTGGCGGTTTATTCCGCTGATATAAATCCCGTCCACATGTTGAGTGGAAAATTAATCCTACCAATGAAAAAGCCCGCCAAAAATTAGCGGGCTTTTAACATTTATACAGACTGCATTTATTAGAAAGTTGATGTGTCAGTAAACAAACCAACTTTTAAGTCTTTTGCGGTATAGATAGTTCTACCGTCGACTTCAACCCGCCCGTCAGCTATTCCCATATATAATGAACGCTTCAAAACACGTTTATAATCAATGAAATAACTTACTTTTTTGGCGGAAGGGAGAATCTGTCCAGTAAATTTGACTTCACCAACACCAAGCGCGCGACCGCGACCAGGGCCACCTAAACAGGCTAAGAAGAAACCTGTTAGTTGCCACATCGCATCGAGCCCAAGACAACCGGGCATGACCGGGTCGCCAATAAAGTGGCAGTCAAAAAACCATAAGTCGGGGTTTATATCCAGTTCGGCATGAATATACCCTTTACCATATGCTCCGCCGTCTTCCGTAATCTCTAAGACACGGTCCATCATGAGCATATTAGGGGCAGGGAGCTGGCTATTGCCAGGGCCAAACATTTCGCCGCGTGAGCAGGCTAAGAGCTCTTCGCGAGTAAAGCTATTTTGTTTCATAAGTACCTTGTTTTGCTGCGTCAATCATTAGGAAACGCTAATCATTGTGAGGTTTCTCGCGTAGATTAGCGAACACGTGTACGCTTAACAAGTCCGACAAGTATTATCGTGCAATAAATTTACGCCACCATGGCAGCTCGCGGTCTATGTGCTGCAATTCATTTAAGCGCTGTTCAATGCGCGCATATAGTTGTTTTTGCTCAGATTGTGTCAGTAATTCCAAGGCCTGGCCAACGTGTTCTATTGCGAACACATGAAATTGATTGGCTTGCACAGCTTTGATAACGTCATCACCAAGGTTGAGCTGGCTCAAGTTAGCAGCAGGAATAATTACCCCTTGGTGACCAGTCAGGCCCCGGATACGGCAAAGCTCGAAATAACCTTCAATCTTTTCATTAACGGCACCAATTGCTTGTACACGGCCGAACTGATCAACCGCACCAGTAATCGCCAAACCTTGTTGAATGGGGGCTTCTGCTAAAGCCGACAGCAAGCAGCACAGTTCAGCCAGCGACGCGCTGTCGCCGTCAACTTCATGGTAGGACTGCTCAAATACAATGGTCGCTGACAACGCCATGGCTTCATTGCGAGCAAATACGTTGGCGATATACGCACTTAAAATCATTACACCTTTGGTATGGATACTGCCACTCAGTTCAGACTTTCGGTCAATGTCGATAATATCGCCATCGCCATAATGCACCGTTGCTGTTATTCGCGTTGGCTCGCCAAATTCATGACCGCCTGCAGTAATAACGGTTAGGCCGTTAATCTGGCCGATAACTTCACCTTCGGTGGCAATATAAACTTGCCCTTCAAGAATAGAGCGACGGCTGAGCTCGGCAATGTAGCCATCGCGCTGGTCTCGCTGTGCAAGTGCTTGGCGAATATGTTCACCGGTTATCTCCGCACTCTGCGCCTTGGTCGCCAGCGCACAAGCTTCACGTAGTAACTGCATAATTGCGATGGTATCGAGTGACAACTCTGTTTGAAAATCGGTAATACGCGTTACAAATTTAAATAATGCGGAATATGCATCGGCAGCTAATGGCTGCACAGCGGCTTCGCGCACAACATAGCTTAAGTAGTCAAAGTAGGGCGCCAATGGCGCTTTTTGCAGCGAGTAATGTGACGAAAAGTCAGCTAAATAGGGAAACAAATTATCAAAATCACGATCGAGTTCCCGCAATTGGGCGTAAATCTCTCGCTCGCCGAGCAGTAGCACTTTAATGTGCACGGGAATAGCCTCGGGCTGATAATAGGCCGCGATGTTGGCGTCGCCTGGTTGCGCCCAATCAAATTCACTGGTGCGTAGAATATATTTTAATTTACGCCACAAGCCCGGTTGTATTAAAAGTTCTTCGGCATCAATGGCTAGCACACCACCGTTGGCTTTTAGTACCGCTCCAGCTTCAATGAGGTGAAGATCGGACGAAATAGTTCCTTCAACACTTTGCAACCGAATGCTACCAAACAGCGTCGATTCAGTGACACGATCGCACAACATGAACGGCTCATGTTCATCGTGAGTTACAATAACGGTCGCCAGTTCAGAACCGGGCAAATCGTCAAAGGTTCTATCTTCAATCAACGCAATATACTTCGCGACGCGTTCACTGGTATAAGTTTCCAGAATAAAGTCTTTCAACGGGCCGCGTACCGAAACATCTGCCTGTAAAAATTCCCAGAGTTTAATGAGAAAATCGTTGGCTTTTCCGCATGGCAAGTTTACGCAAAGCGGTTGATAAGCGCTTTCTGGATTTGCGACATATACCCAGTCAAATTTATTGGCATGTAACCAGTGTTGTTCATTCTGAACTTCGTTCAGTACATCAAGCGTGCGCATGCCGGCGGGCGTTACAATAAATCCATGTGCATAGCGACCGGCTATGCTTAAAGCCTGCTGCAGTGCTGACAGCGCACGTTGCTGCCCAACTAACGCACTAGGCGTTGAGGTGGCTGGCCGTTGTTTGGCCCATTCGGTTATTTGTGGTTGTAGTGCTTCCGCAGCAATGCGCATTCTTTGTCTCCCTTTGAGTTACAGCCCATGATACCACTGTAAGTGGCGCTCGCCACGCATTCCCTTAATCTTGAATAACAAAACTGACTTGAATAGGGGTAACTGTATATCCCGCGCTTTCTAACAACGCGACAAGCCCGTTTGAACCGCCTAAATGACCAGCTCCGACTGCAATAAAAGTGGATTGGGTTGCCAGCAATTTCGGAAGTTTCTCAAGCCATTGCTCATTTCGATGATCAAGCAGCCCATATTGATAGTCACCAAAGTCATCTTGATCTTGAATAAGTTGATAAACTTCGTCACCGTTACCCGTTAAATAAGCTTGCTCAAGCTGCTGTAACGATTGCTTACTTTGGGCTGACTCAGTGGCCAACTCAAACAATGAGGTGACTTGTAAATCGAGTGGAATGGTGTCAAAAAGTGAAATCTGCTCGGCCACAGACTCCAGTCCAACAATCGTTTTTTGGGCTTGGTTTGCCTGAATTGTAAAAAATTCATCCAGCCTTAATGGCGCGGTTGCACATTCCAGATAGTTTTGTAGAAATAGGGCACTTAAAAACACTGGCCGTAGCGCAGATATCTGTTGAAACGGTAGGTTTAACTCGTCCTCAACAAGCGACTTTAATCGCAAATACTCAGAGTCATTCAATAGTTGCTCTAGATAATCTGCCGGCTGTTGCAACACATTCTGTTGCAGCGCGCATTGTTGCTCTGGCTCCGCTAAATTGACTTCAACAACAAGTTGCTGGGAACTTTCAAACGCTTTAAGAACCGGCTCAGGCGTTGCGATTTCAACACCGCAAACCATATGCATGGTACCGAAAAGATACGAAGTAGGTTGGTGGTCGGGATGAGAAACCTTAAAAAATATGTTCGCTTGTGCCGGTGTCAGAACGGCAAAGTAAAGTGCGAAAGTAACAACAAATAAATAGCGCATAGCCGGATAACCCCAGTTGAATCATATGCCTGAATGGCACAATATACCATGACGGACTTAATACGACACGAATACGACAGATGCGACAAATTATATGACTGTCCGCTAAATGTCGTCACGGTTGTGCAGGATTATCGGTAACTTACATCTAACTTGTTATCGACACCTAGGAATAAGCAAATGAAAAAAGACGAACAAACTGTTGGCATGTTAGACATTCTACGTAATGGCTTTTGGTTTTATTTCACCCATAACAACCATGAAATAGCAGCACACGCCAGTGGGTTTAGTGGCCGTGAAACGATATACGTGGATGACAGCAAGGTTTCTACGAAGCTTTCCTGGCGTTTCAAGAGCGGGCACGAATTTCAGCTTGATGGTCACCAGTACCGTGTTGTGTTTGACGTTGTCAGTATATGGAAAGGACAAATTGCCTGTCATTTATATATCGACGACAAACATGTTGAAACCAATGAACACGCTATGGCAATTAATAACACCAAATTAGGTTGGAAAACCTTCTTTATCATGTTTGCCGCAGGCCTAGTTTTTGGTGCGCTGAGCGCATACCTCGTAAAACTTTTCGTGTAGGGGCAGACATGGATATTCAAGCTCGAAAGGTTCGAGAACTTAGAAGCCAGCACGGATGGACTCAACAACACTTAGCTGAAGCATGCGGTGTAAGTTTAAGAACCATTCAACGCATCGAGAAAGACGGCAACGCAGCTCCTGAAACTTTATCGGCACTTTGCGCTGTTTTTGAAATTACACGAGAAGAATTATTTGTTGTACCGCGTAAAAATGATCAACAACTGCAACGTGCGGTATTGGGTACGCAATGGCTTGTTTATGTTGGGATTCTAATATTCGGTATGGCGATAGGCGCTGCTGTGACGTTTCTAGCGAATCCGTAATAGCTAACAGCAGTAAATCAAACAAAAGAGAGGCCGTGGGAAATTCGCCTGCGGCCTCTTTTTTACACCCATTATTAATTTCGCATAATGTATATTATGTTAAATGAGCTAATATGAATGAGTACTAGAACAAGTGATGACTTACACTTTTATGGAAAATAAGCCTGTTTTTTAAATATTTGGCGGTTACGCTACGCAAACTCGGATAGATTTCACGTAGCGCACGATTTTATGAATGGGCTAATTTCTGTAATGTATTAAATAATCTTTCATAATATTTAACGGCCAATCCGTTTAATCCCAGTTGAGCAAGAGCTGCTGTTGGTAATACACCTAACCAGTAGGTTTTTAACCAAATTAATTTCGCATCGGTGCGTCGTTCTATTTGGCGAACAATTTTGGGCGCTTGTTGATAATAGATTTCGATAGCACGTCGGCCTGCATCGGTACGTTGTAAAACAGTATCTCTAAATCTTCTTAAATAGCTAAGTTCCCAACAGTCATCGTTTAAACCAATGTTATGAACCGCTGCCGTTGTAAAAAAGCAAGCGTATTCGGGGTCACATTTCTCAGCCAGGTAATCGTCCATTAACCCTTTGGTGCTGGAATTAATTCGCTCACTGAATTTCAGCCAACCGGCATCATCAACCGTAACATAAGCACTTGGCGAATTTGGAGACAATGACATAATCACCTGCACTGGCTCATTCATGACCCAGAAATTGTTCATTGCAGTAATTGCATCACGAGGTAATTCATAATCGTACATAAAATTGCCGTTATGCTCGGCATCGGTTGTTACGTTGTAGTCGGTATTTTTAACGCGAAAACTTTGTACCTGCACCTGATGTTCTAAACGCTCGCCTTGGTCGTTTGTTGTGTAAAATCCAGGCAACCACAGCTGGCCCATTTGTGGACTATACCCCCACTCGCCATCGGCATTTGAATCGTAATTGAATTTAAACTTAAGCGTTGAAGCATTAACAACCTGGGAGATAAAATCAGCTTCTGGATCGTCTGTTACGATGGTCGTGCCATCTTTCAGTTGACGCGAAATCCAAATACTCACATAAACGTAATCATACTCGTCTTCATATAAGGTCGCTTCTGAAATGAATGCGCCTTCTTTAATCGTTGTTTCACATAAAGGCAGAGATTCTTGTGCGTAAGCCGCTGAAGATAAGCCGCAGAGTGTTAAGGCTGCGGCTAATCGAGGAAAGCGTCGTGAATACATAGTGGTCCCATCCAAATTTTTAGACGGGATAAGTTTAGATGAGTTAAACGTAAGTGCCAGTTTTTATTGGGTAACTCGCTCCGCAAAGGCTTTCATTACATTTCACCTGCCTTTTCCATTTCGCTTTCTAAGCGGTTTGTTTCATCAGCACGTGGCTTCGTAAAGCGTGCTAAAGCCAGATAAATTACAGGCGTTAAATATAGCGTAAATAGCACCGCAAAGGCTAACCCACCAAATACTACCCAGCCGATAGAGTTGCGTGATTCAGCTCCCGCGCCCATCGATAAAATTAACGGCAGCGCACCCAGTAGCGTTGATACTAATGTCATCATGATAGGACGCAAGCGAATTTCAGCCGCATTTTCAATTGCCTCACGCACATGTTGACCTTGGTCGCGCAATTGGTCAGCAAATTCAACCAAGAGAATTGAGTTTTTCGCAATCAGACCTATGAGCATCACCAGTCCAATTTGCGAAAAGATGTTGATTGATGTACCTGTCACGTATAGCGCGAAAAACGCTGCGGCAATACCAAATGGAACGGTTGCCATAACCACGACAGCTGAATTAACGCTTTCAAACTGAGCAGCAAGTACCAAAAATACAATAATAAAAGCAAGTATGTACGTCAGTGCTACTTCGCGAGATGTTTCCTCATAGGCCTCAGCTTCACCCAGTAATACCAAGCCAATGCCACTGGGAAGCTCATCCGCTGCCAATTGACGTAATTGCGCAACCACATCTTCTAATGGAATCGAGGTAGGCTGTTCCATATCGACTTCAATTGCGCGGCGTTGTGCACGACGCTCAAGTTCGGCTGGAACGCCTTCTTCGGTAATGGTGGTTAAACTCGACAGCGGCACCAGACCGGTTTCCCGGGAACCAACATACAGGTTCATAATATCGGTTGGATCACGAATTAAACTGCGTTGTGCTTGCAACATAATAGGCACAGCTTGGTCACCGATATTCAGATCAGTAACATCCAATCCATTAATTGCTGCCCGCAGCGTGGTCGAAATATCACTTAATGGCACTCCCAGCTCTTCCGCACGTTTCCGATCAATATTAACCCTCAACTGCGGCTGCGTTGGCTGATATGAAATTCGTGGATACCCCACTTCGGGCAATTCTTCTTGCAGTCGAGCGGTGAATTTCTGTGCTGCTCGGAATATTTCCGCATAGTTTTCACCGGTTAAGGCAAACTCTAAGCCGCCACCTTGGCCACGCAGATTCAGACTGTTTGAGCCAAAAGCTCGGGCTGGTGCGCCTGGAATTTTGCTCAGCGGCCCACTAATTTCATCAATAATATCCTGCTGGCTTTTGTCGCGTTCTTCCCAATCCGTTAGGCGCACGGTAATGAAGACCAAATTTGGATCCCATTGGCCAACCACGGTGTTGATACTGTCAACCGCCCCGCCGTTAACGTATGGCAACAAAATCTCTTCCATTTGCTGGGCCTGACGATCCATAAAGTCGATGCCTACACCGTCCGGTCCGCGCGCGAAGATACGAATTGTACCGCGGTCTTCGTCAGGCATTAATTCATTGTCGACCTGGAAGTACAAATATGCGGCAGCGGCCGCAATAATGCAGCTTGCTAAAAATACCCAAATAGCGTTATCTAGCGCGATATGTAAGGTTCTGCTATACGCATCGCGTAATTTTGTGCCAAAGCGCTGCAGCTTTGTTTCCTTCGCAGCTTTAAGTGGTAATCGAGCGGTCAATGCCGGTACCAGAGACAACGCGACGAATGATGAAATGATGACAGCTGCAGCCAGCACCCCGCCAAATTCTCTAAACAGTCGCCCTGCTGTTGAAGGCAAAAATGCAATTGGCACAAAAACGGCAACGAGCACGGCCGTTGTTGCCACGACCGCAAAGAATACTTCACGAGTACCAATAACCGCAGCGGCACGAGCCCCAAGCCCTAAACTACGGCGGCGCTGAATGTTTTCAGAAACGACAATAGCGTCATCGACGATAAGGCCCGTTGCAAGTACCAGGGCCAGCAAGGTCAGAATATTGACAGAGAATCCCAGCACCCAAATAACGGCTATCGAACCAATAAGTGCAACAGGTATTGCCAAGGCAGGAATGATTGTTGCGCGCCCAGAGCCAATAAACACCCAAAGCGTGACCACCACCAAGGCAATGGTCAAAGCCAGTGAAATAAAGACTTCTTCCACCGAGCTACGAATAAATTTAGCATCATCCGAGGTAACTTGTATTTCAAGCTCCGGATACTGCAACTTAAGCTTCTCAACTAAGGCAAGCACTTCATCTGAAATTTCAATGGTGTTGGACCGCGCTTGACGAATCACACCCAAGCCGATTACTGGTTTGCCATCAAGGCGAACCATGCTGTTTGCATCGGCGGGACCAAAAAACACCGTGGCCACATCACCAATGCGGGTAGTGTCGCGCACCACAATATTTTCCACATCGTCTACCGAGATGGAACTGGCATCGGCCCGCACGATCAATTGTTGATCGGTGGACTTTAAACTACCTGCTGGCACATCAAACGGTGCTTGACGCAGCACGTTTGCCACATCCGTTACGGTAAGTTCGTAACTGGCAAGCCTCAAGGGATCTAAAACCACCCGCAAAACCCGCTCTCTATCGCCATTTAAACGAACATCGGCAACCCCCGGTACACTCAAAAAGTTCGGTGCAAGGTCGGTTTCAACGCGTTCTGTAAGCGTTTCTAAGTCAAGTGTTTTACTTGAGATAGCGAGTGAAACTACCGATTGAGCATCGTTGTCTGCTTTAATTATTGCAACGTTTTCAACTTCTTCTGGCAATTGCCGTTGTACTTGGCTTACTGCCTCACGAATTTCATTGGCCGCATTATCAAGGTCAATGCCGGGCCTAAACTCAACCACGATGCGTGAGCTACCCTCTTCGCTTGAAGCGCGAATCTGTTTGACACCACTGACGCGCGCCACAGCACCTTCAAGCCGACTCGTTACTTCGGTATCAACGGTTTCAGGCGCGGCCCCAGGGAAACTTCCTGAAACGGTAACTATAGGACGGTCAACATCAGGTAACTCGCGTACTTCAACGCCATTAATAGCAGCGTAACCGGCTAAGATAATCAGTAAATTTAAAACAATAATTAAGATTGGCCGGCGAATCGCCAACGACGGTAAATCGTTCAGTTGAGGCGCAAATTTCATGACTCTGACTCCGCGTCCGTTACATCACGAACCGCTTGCCCCGAGCGAATGCTTTGTACCCCCTCAACGATGAGGTTATCGCCCAGTTGCAGATTTCCAGTCACTAAAATACGACCTTCAAGGCGCTGCTGGATGTTTACTTCTACACGCTGAGCTTTGCCTTCTTTTTCTACCCACACGTAGGCACCATCGGCACTCCACATTAACGCTGCTTCAGGTACAACCGCATAGCTATCGCCTTGATAGGCCAAAGCTACCCGAAAGCTCATGCCCGGACGCCACAAATCATTACTATTATCAATTTTTGCGCGCACGCGAATGGTTCGGTTGGTGACATCAACACGCGAGTCAATGTCTATGATTTCCGCAGGTATATCAGTGTTACGGCTCGTCCAAGGGCGTACAATCAATTCTGCGTCCTGTTGTAACAGTTCAATTGCAACTTCCGGAGCATTAAAATCGATATACAATTCATCACGTTGATCCAACGTTGTAATCATCGTTTGTTCAGTAATACGATCGCCAGCTTCAACGTCGGTTATACCTACCACCCCGGCAAAGGGCGCGCGCACTTGACGATCTTCGTAAGCAACTTCAGCTTCACGTACCGCAACTTTCAATAGGTCTCGTGCAGTTACGGCCACGTCGAGTTCACTTTGTGAGATTGCGCCTTGCTGGCGGCTCGTTGTTAAACGTTTAACAGTGCGTTCAGCATCCTCAAGTTGAATACGCGCTCGCTCAAGGTCAACTTGCTGCTGGCGGTCATCTAAACGAACCAATACATCTCCCGCCTCAATACGATCACCTGGCTTGAAGTTTACCGATAACACCAAGTCACCCACCGCTGGATAAAGTGCTACTGAGCGCAGCGCTTCAGCGTAACCAACAGATTCAACATTACGTTGCACACGTTCAAATCCCACCGGTTGCATCACCACCAATGCTGCTCGATCACCGCCACCCCACTGCTGGCCGTATGCACTCAAAGGTGCACCTAGGCTTATAACAATGAAGCTTCCGATAATCACGAACCGATTAAACAACTGCATGAATTAGTATCCCAATGAAAATGATTGTGCTTTATAGGTATATATTGGCAAAATTGATCACAAAAGGTCGCTCATCCTCGATGAACGACCTTCTAGGTACGCTGGAAAGGGAAACTGCGTTAATTCTTTTTCTTAATAATCTCAGTGAGCCCTGCAACCGCACTGCCAATATCAGCAAGTTGTGCAGGTAAAATGAGGGTCGTGCTTTCTTTCGCTAAATTACCAAACTCTTTCACGTATTGCTCAGCAACACGTAAACTCACAGCATCTTGGCCACCAGGTTGCTGAATTGCTATGGCGATCTTACCAAGCCCTTCCGCTGTCGCCACTGCAATCAATTCGATTTCACGTGCTCGGCCTTCCGCTTCATTAATTTGCTTTTGCTTTTCAGCTTCAGACAAATTAATAACTTCCTGCTTCTGACCTTCAGATACGTTAATCATCGCCTGACGTTCGCCTTCAGATTTGGCAATTGCGGCCCGACGTTCACGTTCCGCACGCATTTGCTGTTCCAGCGCATCTTTAATACTTAGCGGCAGTTCAATGTCAGAAATTTCGTAACGTAATACTTTGATACCCCAAGGAGAAGCGGCCTCATCAAGAGCTTGAACCACGATTTCATTAATCTTTGCGCGTTCCTCGAACGTTTTATCAAGGTCCGTCTGACCAATCACCGAGCGCATCGTTGTTTGCGCAAGTTGCGACGCTGCATAACGATAATTATTAATGCCATAACTGGCTTTGTGTGCGTCAACCACCTGAATATACAACACGCCGTTGATACCCACTTGAATGTTGTCACGCGTTACACAGGCTTGACGTTCAACATCTATTACTTCTTCTTTTAACGTATGTTGATAGGCAACTTTGTCGATAAAAGGAATTAAAAAGTGAAAACCAGAATCAAGCGTACGGTTATATTTACCTAGCCGCTCAATCACATAGTTAGAACGCTGCGGAACAATACGCGCTGACTTGAGAACAATAATAATAACTGCAATAGCGAAACCAAGTGCTAAGACAGTTTCTACATTAAAAGTAGCATTCATGAATTACCTTCCTTCGTTTGAACGGGCATCCGTTTCTTTTGCACAGTGAGTTGAATTCCTTCGTTAGCAATCACCCAAGCGGTGTCGCCGACATTCAATTCGTCCTCCGAAAAGGCATCCCACTGCACCCCATTTAACAACACGCGGCCTGCGCCATGTTTAAACTCTTTAACCACAGTAACACGTGCACCGATGTCGCGTTGAAAGTTGGGTTTTGTTTCATCATGATCGGCCGTATAGCCTGTAAACCATTGCTTTATACGCCCTCTGGCCAATAGCAATGTCACCAAGCTGACAGTTCCGAATACCGCAAACTGAATTGACATTTCATCAATCAATCCCCAGTGTACCAAAAGCCCTGTCACGATTGCGCCAATGCCTAAAAACACAGCAACCACACTGGTTAGCATGAGCTCGGACAAAATCAGCACTACACCCACTAGAATCCAAAGTAATGCAATAGACATGTAGTCACCTTGTAGCCAAATGTTATTTTAAAAAATATATCATGCGCGTAAGTTTTACACTTGTATTAATTGTTTCAATTAGTTTCGGTATTAAACTCGAATTGATAGACGCCCTGCTCACTTCCATCAACCGCCTGCCATGGAATGCTAACCCGCCAGCGCATTGATGGTTCAGTACAGGCACCTACCTGAAATTTTGCCTGCCATGTGGTTGCACTTACCTGCACCACAGACACTGGCATGTGCCCCATATACATATTCACCCCTTCAACACGCCCCATTTGCAGTTGATACGCTTCAGGTGCTTCAAAAGTCACAAGTATTTCTTGCTCCACTTGCGGTTGATCAGGATCAATTTTATGGAAGATTTTTTTATTTGAACTATCCTCAACCTTGTGCGCTTGCTGTTCACAACTGGTTAACATAACAAGGCTACAAAGCACGAAAATAAAGACCGTAGTTTTCATGTGGGTATAAATGACCTTAAATTAGGAAATAAATAGTTGTCTAAAAATTCGCCAAGCGCCCGCATAGCGGGCATTTTTCCTGTTTTCAGCCTATTTTTCTTGCTGTAAAAATCGTAAAATAACGGCGTTTGTCAAACTACCGACATGGGAACCGACAGGCAACCTTATTATATGTCACGTTACTCTGTCCTAAACTTTCAGAGCATCAACGCGGAAAACAAAAATGAGCCAAACGAATCCACTACAGATTGAATATAACCTAAAGGTCGTAAGGCAGTTCGCCATTATGACTGTTATTTGGGGAATCATTGGCATGACAGTGGGCGTATTTATTGCTGCCCAGCTGATCTGGCCGGAATTAAACTTTGACACGCCTTGGCTAACCTACTCCAGGTTACGCCCATTGCATACCAATGCGGTAATTTTTGCATTTGGTACGTCAGCACTTATGGGAACGTCTTTTTATATTGTTCAAAAGACATGTAAAACAGCGTTATTCTCAGACAAATTGGCTAGTTTCGTTTTTTGGGGCTGGCAGACGGTAATCGTTCTTGCAGTAATTACCTTGCCAATGGGTTTGACCAGCTCAAAAGAGTATGCCGAGCTTGAATGGCCAATTGATATTTTAATCGCGCTCGTTTGGGTCGCCTATATCATTGTATTTTTTGGTACTTTGGTTAAGCGCAACACCTCACATATATATGTTGCCAATTGGTTCTACGGTGGCTTTATTGTTACGATTGCGGTACTGCACATCGTCAATAGCATGGTGGTTCCGGTATCGTTCACCAAGTCGTACAGCTTGTATGCAGGTTCTGTCGATGCCATGGTGCAATGGTGGTATGGGCACAATGCGGTAGGCTTCCTGCTCACAGCAGGCTTCTTAGGCATGATGTACTACTTCGTGCCGAAGCAAGCTGAACGTCCGGTGTATTCATACCGTTTGTCCGTTGTGCACTTCTGGGCATTAATTTCACTCTATATCTGGGCTGGTCCTCACCACTTGCATTACACGGCACTACCAGACTGGGCACAGTCACTGGGTATGGTTATGTCGGTGATATTGTTCGTGCCTTCATGGGGCGGCATGATCAACGGTATCATGACCTTATCAGGCGCATGGCATAAGCTTAAAACCGATCCGATTTTGCGCTTCCTCATCGTGTCACTGTCATTTTATGGCATGTCGACCTTTGAAGGTCCGATGATGGCCATCAAATCGGTGAATGCCCTGTCGCACTACACCGATTGGACTGTTGGTCACGTGCACTCAGGCGCACTTGGTTGGGTTGCAATGATAACCATCGGCTCTTTGTATTATTTGATTCCACGCTTGTGGAGCCAAACTCAAATGCACAACGTACGTTGGATCAACATTCACTTCTGGTTGCATACCATTGGTGTGGTGCTCTATATCGTTGCGCTATGGATTTCAGGTGTAATGCAAGGTCTGATGTGGCGTGCAGTGAATGCGACTGACGGTACTCTTACCTACAGTTTCGTAGAAAGCGTCGTGGCGTCCTATCCGTTCTGGTTCATCCGCTTTGTTGGTGGCCTATTTATTGTAGCGGGTATGATCTTGATGGCCGTTAACGTGTATCGCACCGTTCGTGCTGGCAAGCCAACTGTTGAACATGTTGAAGCAGTTGAGCATACGCCTGCCCCAACAGCTACTCAATCAGCGTAAGGAGTCGATTCAATGAGCAAAAACATTAAACACGATTTCGTTGAAAAGCGCGTTGGTTGGTTAGCAGTATTAATGACTATTGCTATTTCAATCGGCGGCTTGGTCGAAATCACGCCACTATTATTCCAAAAGCAAACCAACGAACCAGTAATTGGCCTAAAGCCTTATACTGCGTTGGAAATGGAAGGTCGTGACGTTTATATCCGTGAAGGATGTAACAACTGTCACAGCCAAATGATTCGACCATTCCGTTCAGAAACAGAACGTTATGGCCATTATTCACTTGCTGGTGAGCATGTCTGGGAACGTCCACATTTGTGGGGTTCAAAGCGGACAGGCCCTGATCTAGCGCGTGTTGGTGGTCGTTATAGTGATGAATGGCACTACGTTCACTTGATGAATCCACGAGATGTGGTTCCTGAGTCGAATATGCCAGGCTTCCCATGGCTTGCTGAGAATACGCTTGATGGCGAATTAACAGCGAAGAAACTTGAAGTATTCCGTAAATTTGGAGCGCCTTATACCGACGAAGAAATTGCCGGTGCTAAGGCAGCAGTGCAAGGTAAAACAGAAATGGAAGCCTTGATTGCTTATCTGCAAGTTCTCGGAACTGGCTTGACGCAGGCTAAGTAAGATGGATTACATCACTTGGCGTAGTTTTTACACCGTTTTAGTTTTCGTATTGTTCATTGGTGTAGTTTGGTGGGCGTTCAGTAAAGGTCAAAAGAAACGTTTTGACGAGGCGGCCAACTCTATATTCGACGAAGATAAAAAATCGTCTGTAACCAAGGACACTACTAAACAGGAGTCGAAGAATAATGAGTAGCTTCTGGAGTGCATGGATAATTGTGCTAACTTTGGCCTTCTTGGTCGGTATTATCTGGCTTCTACGCTGGAATATGACCAATTATACCGGTATCAAAGAAGGCGAGTTAATGGACCACGAGTTTGATGGTATCGTGGAAATCAACAACCCGATGCCACGTTGGTGGACAATATTGTTCTGGATCACCATTGTGTGGGGCTTTCTCTATCTGGCGTTATATCCGGGCTTGGGTAACTTTGCCGGTCTGCTTGGCTGGAGCAGCTCAAACCAAGACGTGCGTTCATTGGAAGAGTCAAAGCAAGCAACCGAAGCAGCGCGTGAAGCTGGTTTGATTGTTGAGTATGACCGCCAAATCGATCAAGCCGAAGAAAAGTTTGGCCCTGTTTTTGCGGCTCTTTCTGAGCGTTCCATTGAAGAGCTCTCGCAGGACCCAGAAGCGGTTAAAATTGGTCAACGTCTGTTTATCCAAAACTGTGCGCAGTGTCATGGTTCAAATGCTATGGGCGGTAAAGGCTTCCCTAACCTGACTGACGACGATTGGCTCTACGGTGGCACCCCTGCTGCTATCAAACAGTCGTTAATTGCCGGTCGTAACGGTATGATGCCAGCACAGAGCCAGTTCAATGAGCAACAGATCACCGAACTCGCTACCTATGTTATTAGTCTAAGTGGTCGTAAAGTTGACCCTGAACTTGCCAAAGCAGGTGAGGCTAATTTTGCGGTTTGTGCGGCATGTCATGGCCAGGACGCTAAAGGGAATCAAGCGCTTGGCGCACCAAACCTAACCGACAACATTTGGTTATATGGTGGTTCGCAAGATGCGATTGAAGAGACTTTACGCAATGGTCGAAATGGCGTGATGCCAGCTTGGAAAGATATCCTCGGTGAGGATAAAATCCATGTTATAAGTTCGTACGTATACGGGCTGTCGCAGGACTAAACGAAAGACCCCGCTGCTGCGGGGTTTTTTCTTTTAAATAGAATTAATTTGAGGTCGATGTCGCATGGTAAAGCCTTGGTATAAGCAGTTTTGGCCGTGGTTCCTAATGCTCATTCCGTTTTCAGTTGTGATTGCTATGGTTATCACGTTAACTGTTGCCAGTAGTTATGGTGATAACCCAATGGTTGTCGATAACTATTACAAAAAAGGCCGCGGTATAAATATTGAAGTTGAAAAAGTACAAGCAGCCCAAGCGCTCAATATTGAGTTTGCCTTTAATCAAAATGATAAACAATTCACATTGGCATACACGAGCGGTGCGCCCAGCCAATTGACTGCATTGAAAGTAAATTTCTACCACAGCACCTTGGCCGAAAAAGATTTCTCGGTAACCTTAACCGCAGATGGCCAGGGGCTATACCGTGGTGAGATGCTCAACAATCAAGAAGGTAAATGGACCATTACCATTACCCCGTTCGACAATAGTTGGCGTGTTTCGCAGCAAGTGAATTTACCCGCCTACCGAGAGCTTGCAATTAAACCGTTAACCTACGGCGTTTAATGCATGAGTGCATCGTTACCACAGCCACCAGAAGGCCAATGCTTCCATTGTTTGCAGCCACTGCCGAGTGACGGTGGCTACAGCGTGACGATTGATGATCATGACTATTCCGTTTGCTGCTACGGCTGTCAGGCTGTAGCAGAAACTATTGCGCAACAAAATTTACTGCACTTTTATCAATATCGAGATACCAGCAACCCGCTTCAGGTGCCTTTAGTTCCAGAAGAGTTGCAACAGCTTAAAGCTTACGACGACAACGAATTGCAAAAGCAATTTACACGCGAAACCGACGGAATACGGACCATTAGCTTGTCCCTTGAAGGCATGACTTGCTCTGCCTGTGCGTGGTTAATCGAACAACACGTGAAGCGCCTGAAAGGTGTTCAGCGCGTTCAGGTGAACGCCACCACCGAGCGTGTGCAAATTGCCTGGCGCAATGAGCAGCTCCAACTCAGCCAAATTCTGCAAGCAATTGCTGAACTTGGTTATCGCGCTTTACCATTTCAGTCAGCAACGCAAGAGCAAGCATTCAAGAAACGCCGGCGCTACTTTGTAACGCGCCTCGGCGTCGCTGGCATCGCCACCATGCAAGTAATGATGCTAGCAATCGGCCTCTACTTTGGGGTTGTCAGTGATCTTGACCCACAGCTGCGTCAGTTTATGTGGTGGGTAAGCCTATTTATGGCAACACCGGTATTACTTTATAGCGCCCAACCCTTCTATATTGGCGCTATTCGCAGCATTCAAGCCGGGCAACCCAATATGGATGTCCCGGTCACAGTTGCCCTGCTGTCAGCATACGGTGCAAGCGCCTACGCAACCTTCATAAACGAAGGTGAAGTGTATTTTGAATCGGTGGCGATGTTTACCTTTTTTTTGTTGGTTGGCCGCTACTTTGAATTGTTAGCGCGCCAGAAAGCAATCAGCGCTTCAGCCAATTTGGTTAAGCTGCTTCCAGCCATCGCGCAACGCGAAGATAGCTCAGCTCGACTAACCTCTGTGCCAGTCAGTCAACTGCAAATTGGCGACATCATTCAAGTACTTCCCGGTGCCACCATCCCAGCTGATGGCGAGCTACTGACACAGCAAGCAGGCGTAAATGAAAGTTTGTTAACAGGCGAAAGCCGATTGATCACGAAGCGTGAAAGCGACCCTGTACTTGCCGGAAGTATTAACAAAACGCAGCCGATTCGCATTAAAGTTACAGCAACCCAGCAACAGACGGTATTGGCGAGTATTATTGAGCTACAAGACTTAGCCTTGTCACGCAAGCCGAAACTAGCGCGTGTGGCCGAGCGCATGGCCAGTAAATTCGTCGTGCGCATATTAATGCTGGCCGCAGCAACCTTCCTAATCTGGACCGTAATCGACCCTGCGCAAGCGTTTTGGGTTACTTTATCGGTGCTTGTTGCCACCTGTCCATGCGCGCTCGCTTTAGCTGCCCCTACTGCAGTAACAGGCGCCATTCATAAGTTGAATAAATCCGGAATATTGCTGCGAAACGCAGATGTGTTACAAGTGTTACCTGACGTTAAAACCATCTTTGTCGATAAAACCGGCACCTTAACCACCGGTGAGTTTTCACTGCAAGCCACCCACTTTCATAGCTCAGAGCACCAACCTGAAGCGATTAAAGCCTTAGTTCAATCGTTAGAGCTTACCTCTGAGCATCCGCTAGCAGCACCGCTGCAGCAACTAACCGATCAACAGGCAAAAGTTTCTGCTGTGCACCATGAATCAGGGCTTGGTATCGAAGCTACTTGGCATCCACATTCGGCAGCGACAAACACCACGACACCAATTCGAGTCGGCAGTCTCAGATATATTCAGCACTGGCACCCTACTTTCACGCCAGCGTTGGATTTGGCGCAAGTGTTTGTTGCCACGCCAACGGCTGTGTTGGCTGAATTTTATGTTGGTGACAAATTACGCGACGACACCAAAACCGCAGTGCAAGCACTGCAACAGGCTGATATTCGTGTCGTTATGCTCACCGGAGATCGCGCCAACCTTGCAGCACAAGTCGCTGAGCAACTTGGTATTCAACACGTATTTGCAGACTGCCTGCCAGCAGATAAACTTGCGCATTTAACCAAAGCTCAGCAGGACGGCCCCGTGGCCATGATCGGAGATGGTTTAAATGACGGTCCGGTGCTCGCTCAAGCCGATGTTTCAATTACCTTCGGTCATGCTGCTGACCTAGCGCGTACCGCATCTGATGTGGTGCTGCTACGAAATCAATTTAGCGCGTTGCTGGAATTTCGCACTATCACTCAAAAAGCCCGTGCAATACTGCGACAAAATATCCTATGGGCTTTAATATACAATGTTGGTATTCTGCCTGTTGCGATGGCAGGTTTCGTGACACCTTATATTGCAGCCATCGGTATGTCAGCGAGCTCACTCATCGTATTGCTCAATTCACTTAGGTTATATCGCTAATGGACAGTCTTTACGTTTTAATACCCATCGCAATTCTATTCGTGCTTATAGCTGTGGGCGTTTTCTTCTGGGCCGTTCGCAGTGATCAGTTTGAAGATCTCGAACGCCAAGGCATGAATATATTGCTCGACGACCAGCCGCAGAAAAAGAAACCTGAGAACGCAGAAAAAGATGACCATTGATATCTTTGCCGCGGTACTCATGGGGCTAGCCGGCGCGGGGCATTGCATCATGATGTGTGGCGGCATTGCGGGGGCTTTTGCCGGCCGCGTAAATACCTTTCAACTGTTGACCTATAACATCGGTCGCATTGTGTCTTATAGCATTGCAGGGGCGCTTATTGGTGCCGCCGTTGGCAGCCTAGCTGGGTTTGCTGAGAACGGTTTAATTGGATTGCGAATTTTTGCTGCGTTCATACTTATTTTATTCGGTCTCTATTTGGGACAGTGGTGGTTCGGTTTGCGTTACCTCGAACGCTTAGGGCAACCTCTTTGGCGGCAGCTGCAACCCCTTGCGTCACGCATGCGTGCGAATCATTCGTATCCAATGCTATTCAGTGCTGGAATGCTATGGGGTTGGTTACCCTGCGGCTTGGTATACAGCGCATTAAGCTGGGCCGCAGTTAGTGGCTCCGCCACGAATGGCGCGCTGTACATGGCCGCTTTCGGTGTCGGTACGCTGCCTGCAATGTTTGCTTTTGGTTGGTTAAGTCATACCTTACAGCAATTTCTTAAATCCAAAGGTTTTCGACAAATAATGGCTGCAATAATGATCGTTTACGGCTTGTGGACATTGATTATTGCGTTGCGTCAATTACACCTCATAAACTAACTTGGCTGTTTAACCTTTTGTTAGCTAGACTCAAGTCATTGAGTGACAGTTATAACAGAGGTGCACTATGAGTTGCGTAAAGAAAATCCTAGCTGTGTTAGATGGCGATCGTCAGCAGCAAAAAGCACTGAATCGGGCCCTTCATTTAGCGCGTATTAGCGGTGCCCATGTCACCTTTATGCTTTCTATTTATGACTTTTCGTATGAAATGACTACCATGTTAGCGGCCGACGAGCGCAATAGTATGCGTGACAGCCTCATCACCGATCGCAAAGTTTGGGTCAAAGATATTCTCGAAGACTACAACACGCGTGACATCGATTACGACGTTAATATCTTATGGCACAACCGCCCATTTGAAGCCATCATCGAAACCGCCATGCAAGGCAACTACGACATTATCGTTAAGGCCACCCATGAACACGAAGGTCTCGCTGCCCTGCTGTTCACACCAACTGATTGGCATTTGCTGCGCAAAGCACCGTGCAAGGTGTTGTTGGTGAAAGAGCATGAATGGCCCGAACACGGGAAGATACTTGCAGCAATTCATACCACCGGCGAACATGAACACCATCGTTCCTTAAACCGCATCGTCACCGAGGCGGCGCTACAGTTCGCACAATGCTTGCACAGTGACGTGCACTTGGTGAATGCATTTCCGGGCGCTCCCATTACAATCGCGGCTGAAATTCCCGAATTTGATACCACCAATTACCGCGAAACGATTCAAGAAAACCACAAAGTAGCCTTGGCTGAACATGCCATGCCTTTTCATATCTCACCTCAAAATCAGCATGTTAGAGAAGGTTTGCCTGAACAGGTTATTCCTGAATTAGCTGAAGAACTTGATGCTGAACTGGTTGTACTTGGAACCATCGGGCGTACAGGCTTTTCGGCTGCATTGCTGGGCAATACCGCTGAACACGTTATTGAGTCCATCAACTGTGATTTACTTGCAGTAAAACCGGAAGGATTTGTGTCGCCAATTAAGCTATAATCGCTGCCGCTTTTTTATCGGTTTCAGTGAAGGTGCTTATGCGCGCAGAAAATAATACGGAACAAGCCAATCAGCAAGGCTTTAACAAGCTCAAAAAACGACTTCGCCGTTCAGTTGGGCAAGCCATTCAAGACTTCAATATGATTGAAGATGGCGATCGCATCATGGTGTGTTTATCAGGCGGCAAAGACAGCTACACCCTGCTTGATATTCTACGTTTTATGCAACGCGTCGCGCCGATAAAGTTTGAGATTATCGCGGTGAATCTTGATCAAAAGCAGCCCGGTTTCCCTGAGCATATTCTCCCCGAATACCTGCACAAAGAAGGTGTTGATTTCCGTATTATTGAAGAAGACACCTACAGCATCGTCAAAGAAAAGATACCGGAAGGCAAAACGACTTGTTCGCTTTGCTCACGCCTGCGTCGCGGCATTTTATACCGTGTTGCCAGCGAGTTAGGAGCCACTAAGATTGCCCTTGGCCACCACCGGGATGACATGCTTGAAACGCTTATGCTGAATATGTTTTACGGCGGTACGATTAAATCAATGCCACCAAAACTTGTGAGTGATAACGGCAAGCATGTGGTCATTCGCCCGTTAGCCTATGCGCGCGAAAAGGACATTACCAAATATTCAGACTATATGGATTTCCCGATTATTCCTTGCAACTTGTGTGGTTCACAGGAGAACCTACAACGTAAAGTCATTAAAGACTTACTGAAGCAATGGGACCGTCAGTATCCCGGGCGTATTGAGAGTATGGCAAGCGCACTGCAGAATGTTGTGCCTTCGCATTTGGCGGATACCGCGTTATTTGAATTCAAATCAATTCAAGCAACGGGAGAAGAAAATAGTGATGGCGATACTGCGTTTGATCACAGCACGCCAACCACTTTTTTGAATTATCGCGATGAAGAAGACGGCCAGAGTCTTGCTGATGAGTCCGGCGTTATTCGGGTGCTGAATTTAAGTTAGGCTCAAGCACATCAACAATAATCGGACGATTAACACGTATCATGGAATTTAATTCATGAATGTAGTCTTCGCCGCGCTCTGAATAACTCAACAGTCCTGGCGTGAGATCTAAGGCTCTCACGTCAGCACCCGCGCTACGGCGTTCCGCCCGCAAACGACGCAAGTCGAAGTAAGCAGGATGCGTATTGATATTGCGCAAGTAGCTGCGAACTGAGGCATTGACCGAATCGAACTTGCGAACTTCATGGTTCATGCCATCAACGCGCGAGTCTGGTACTAATCCACAGCCTGGAGAAAAACACCACTGACCGAAGAAGTTCAGGGCGTCTAAGGCGAAGCGTGACGTGCCCCACCCAGACTCGTTGGCAGCTTGCACCAAAACCAAAGCTTCAGGCACCACGTCCACACGGCGCATCAGCACCCCAAATGTGGCTTCTAAATCATCATAATCAACTTCAACATTGTAACGCGAAGCAATCGTTTCAAGTTGCTGCCGCTGTTGCTTAGTCAGTTTTGTGCCGTTTTTTGTGATGTTCTCAAGTTCTAGCGCACTATTTCGCTCTGCTTCAATTTTTGCATTTTCAGCTTTAACGATAGGCGCCAAATAACCAAAGAAGGCCTGCTTTTTATCTCGCACGTCGGCAAAGTCATTAAAATTAGGCACTTCTGTTATGGTTGGCACAGTAACCACAACCTCACTGACTACTTGTTCGGAGTATTCGGCTTTATCGTGGAATAAGGTTGGCAACCAGATTGTCAACGCCACCAATAAAACCGCAAAACTCCATCCCAAAAATCGCATAGTTACTCCACTATTTCCGTGTCGGCCAAGCCGATAAGCGCATGATAAACAACGCCTATTGCGTTAAACGCCATCGGTAGGGTAAAAATTAATCCCAAAAACAATGGGATTGCACTGATTGCACAAATAATTACAACCAACGCCATAAATCCTAGTACGGGGAACATAGCTTTATTGATCACCAGGAACGATGCCAGTAAAGCGCGGGGCGCATTCAGTTCACGGTCAATAATAAGTGGTACGGCAAACATCATCACCAGCTGCAAATAAATCACTGCCAGCATGACCAATACCACAGCAATCGCACCCCCTAACAGCATACCAATCGCAGCAAAAACACCTGCCACAACAGCCGTCAAAACCAGCTTAATAAAGGCCACCAATACCAACTGTGGTGCAAACTTTAATACGCCGCGCAATATCCTAAGCGACGGCTTACGGTCTGCTGCATTAAGCATGCCAATATAAACGAGCATCGCCGCAAATGGCGCTAATATAAGTTCCTGCAGCAAGCTGCCAGCGATAAAGTTACCGACATTCACTTGTTCCCAGTCAATCTCGGTTTGTTCAGCAAGCACCTGCTCGTCAAACGGGAATACCAACGCCAGCACATCCGAAACCACAATATTTAACGCCACAATACCGATGAATACACCGAGCATCCATGGCAGTGAACGCAACGTAATATCCCACGAGCGCTGCAGCAATTGCCCAATGGTTAGTTTAATCTCGCCACGCAAAGCTTGGCCAAAGTCCCCGACTGGTAAGTTGGGTGTCGTATTATTTGAATTATTAGACACGCGAAAAATCTCCTTGTTGATTTTCGCCAGCGATTATACGGTAACGATTAATGCGTTACCAATGGCAATACGGCTCACTTATGGGATAATAAACCAAGTTCATATGAATTGATCACCTTTTGCCAAGGAGTTTTAGTGAAGTCTGGAACCAACCAACGCCGCTTTTCACGACGTCGCGCGACACCTTCTAAACCACGCACCGCGAATCCGCGGCTAATTTTATTAAACAAGCCGTATGGTGTGGTCAGCCAATTTTCTGGGGACGACGGTGAAGCAACCCTAAAAGGTTTGGTTCCGTATAACGACGTTTACCCTGCGGGCCGTCTTGATAAAGATAGCGAAGGTTTATTGGTGTTGACGAATGACGGTGAGTTACAACATAAAATTTGTCACCCAAAGCATAAACTAACCAAAACATACTGGGTGCAAGTTGAAGGTATTCCAACCGATGATTCTCTGCAGCAGTTGTGTGATGGGGTTGAACTTAACGACGGTATTACCCTGCCCGCAGAAATTATCCGTATGGATGAGCCCATAAACTTATGGCCACGCAATCCACCAGTACGGGAACGGAAGTCGGTTCCAGATTGTTGGCTCTGCATTAAAATCAGTGAGGGTCGCAACCGCCAGGTACGCCGAATGACAGCTGCTATTGGGCACCCTACTTTGCGCCTCATTCGCGCCGGAATTGGGCCGTGGTTATTACGTACTTTGCAGCCAGGCGAGTGGCGCGAAGAGCCTCCTGTGTGGTAAAATCCGCGGCCATTAAGAATCGCGAGTGTAGTTAGGGCAAATGTCAGTAAATCAAAGCGAAAACGCTAGCAAAAAAGTCATCGTTGGTATGTCAGGCGGGGTTGATTCCTCGGTTTCTGCGTATCTGCTTCAACAGCAGGGCTATCAGGTAGAAGGCCTGTTCATGAAGAACTGGGAAGAAGACGATACCGACGAATATTGCGCGGCGGCGAGTGATCTCGCCGATGCAGAAGCTGTCTGCGCTAAGCTGGGTATCGAACTCCATACAGTTAACTTTGCTGCGGAATACTGGGACAACGTGTTTGAGTACTTTTTAGAAGAGTACCGTGCGGGTCGCACACCGAACCCAGACATCATGTGCAACAAAGAGATTAAGTTTAAAGCGTTTCTTGAATTTGCCGCCGGTGCGCTCGGTGCCGATTACATAGCCACGGGGCACTACGTACGCAGACGCGAACACAATGGAAAATTTCAATTAATTCGTGGGCGCGACACCAATAAAGATCAGAGTTATTTCCTGTATACCCTCGCGCATACCCATGTCGCGCAAACCTTGTTCCCTGTTGGTGATATTGAAAAGCCTGAAGTAAGGCGGATTGCTGAACAGCAAGGCTTGGTTACAGCCGACAAAAAAGATTCCACGGGCATTTGCTTCATTGGCGAGCGCAAGTTCAAAGACTTTTTACAACAGTACTTACCCGCACAGCCAGGCGTTATCGAGTCAGTTGACGGCGCAGTGCTGGGGCAACACGAAGGGTTGATGTATCACACACTTGGTCAACGTAAAGGCCTGCACATTGGTGGCCTCGCTGATGCCGGAGACGAACCTTGGTATGTGGTTGATAAAGATGTGGAGCGAAATGTACTCGTGGTTGCACAAGGTAAAAATCATCCGCGCTTATTCTCTACCGGTTTAATTGCCGGCCAATTAGACTGGGTAGACCGCGAACCACGCCATGAAGCATTTGATTGTGTTGTTAAAACGCGTTATCGCCAACAAGATATTCCTTGCCGCGTTACACCACTTGATGACGGCAAAGTACGCGTTGAATTTAACGAGCCTGTTGCGGCAGTTACACCAGGACAGTCAGCGGTGTTTTATCAAGGTGATGTGTGCCTAGGTGGCGGTATTATCGAACAACGTATCGCCAGTCATGAGGTGCTATTGTGATTGATATCGCGCGCCTGCAACGTGATCCTTGGTTTGAACGCGTGGTGGCGTTAGCGGCATTAACCCAAGCTGCAGCCGCCGTAAAGCAAGTGGCGCGGTTTGGCAGTGTGCGCGATCCACTGGCAACCCGTGTATTAATTGACAGCGTACTCAATCAGAACCCCACCACCGTGGTTGAAATGTATCCAGATCTTAGCCATTTGCGCTTAGGTTTAGAGAGCTTATTACAACAAATTGGCGCAACCAAAGACAAAGATGTTGAAGTAACGCGCTATGTTGTTGGCATATTGGCTTTAGAACGGCGCTTACAACGCAATGCTAAGGCACTTGACCAGTTGGGCCAACGGCTGCAACAGTTACATCGCCAGCGCCATGAATTTCAGTTTGCTGATGACACCGTACTTGCGGGAATGGGAAGCACCTATAGCGATGTGATCTCACCGCTTGGGCAACCTTTAAAAATCAATGGCAAACAAGAATTTTTGAATCAGCCAAGTAATCAACACCTGATCCGCGCCCTACTCTTAGCTGGTGTGCGAAACGCGGTGTTGTGGCGTCAGCTTGACGGCAAGCGCCGTCAGTTTATTTTCTCACGGCAACGCATGGTGCGCGTTGCTCAACAAATCTTGCGCGAATTACGTGAGCACTCGGAGCCTTTATCATGATGAACTTATCTTCACTCACCGCCTTATCCCCAGTTGATGGCCGTTACGGCAGTAAAGCAGCGGCTTTACGCCCTATTTTCAGTGAGTTTGGTCTTATTCACAACCGCGTGATTGTCGAAATCCGTTGGTTGCAACAACTGGCTTCGGTTGAACAAATCAGTGAAGTTCCAGCGCTATCTGATTCAGCCAACCAATTTTTGCAGAACATCATTGATAACTTTTCTGAGCACGATGCACAGCGCGTAAAAGATATTGAGCGCACCACCAATCACGATGTGAAAGCGGTTGAATACTTTCTGAAAGAACAAGTTGCTGAACACGATGAATTGAACGCTGTAAGCGAATTTATTCATTTTGCCTGCACCTCTGAAGACATTAACAATCTATCTCACGCGTTAATGCTACGTGCGGCAATGGAAACGGTCATGTTACCGAGCATGCAGGAGCTCACCAGCGCAGTTCGTGGGTTAGCCGTTGAACACAAATCGGTGGCCATGATGGCACGCACCCATGGGCAACCGGCAACACCTACCACTATGGGTAAAGAGATGGCGAACGTGTTTATACGTTTGCAACGTCAACTTGACCAGATAACTGCGGTGCCGTTTTTGGGTAAACTAAACGGTGCAGTAGGTAACTATAACGCCCATATCGCGGCCTATCCGGACGTTGATTGGCACCAGGTGTCTGAGCAATTTGTAACCTCGTTAGGCTTAACGTGGAATGCCTACACCACGCAAATTGAACCGCACGACTATATTGCTGAATTATTTGATGCCGTAGCCCGCTTTAATACCATTGTGATTGATTTTAATCGCGACGTTTGGGGCTACATTGCGTTGAATCACTTCAAACAACGCACAATCGCTGGTGAAGTGGGTTCATCAACCATGCCGCATAAAGTTAACCCTATCGATTTTGAAAACTCAGAAGGCAACCTGGGCCTGGCGAACGCGGTGATGACACATTTAGCCCAAAAGCTACCAATTAGCCGCTGGCAACGCGACTTAACAGATTCTACCGTGCTGCGTAACTTGGGTGTTGGCTTCGCCTACGCACTTATCGCCTATCAAGCTACCCTAAAAGGTATTAGCAAGCTTGAAGTGAATGCGGATAATCTATTGCGTGAATTGGACCAGAACTGGGAATTATTAGCAGAACCCGTGCAAACAGTTATGCGTCGCTACGGTATTGAAAAACCGTATGAAAAACTAAAAGAATTAACCCGTGGTAAACGCATCAACCAAGCGGCAATGGCTGATTTTATCGACAGTCTGGATATGCCAGCAGACGCCAAAGCAGAACTTAAGCAATTGACACCCGCCACTTACATCGGCCGTGCGATTGCTTTTGTTGATGAGCTGAGCGAATGAGTTTGAAATTAAGTATCGATCATGCCAACTTTCTCCGCGAAACTTGGCAGCAACACCCACGCTTGATTCGCGGTGCTTTTAAGAGCTTTGATGACTTAATTGAACCGGAAATACTCGCTGGGCTGGCGCTTGAAGAAGGTGTTGACTCTCGGGTAATTGAAAATCACGCCGGCACTTGGAATGTTACCCACGGCCCATTCGAATCCTATGATGGATTTGGTGAAGAAGGCTGGACACTCTTAGTTCAGTCCGTGAACGAATGGGTACCGGAAGTTCAGCAACTCATCGCGCCATTTCGATTTTTGCCTGATTGGCGTATTGATGATGTGATGATTAGTTTTGCCACAGAACACGGTGGTGTTGGCCCGCACCTCGATCAATATGACGTATTTATTATTCAAGGAAGTGGTCGCCGGCATTGGCAGGTTGGTGCGCGCGTTAGCGCCGCTAATGAAATTTGCCCACATCCCGATTTGAAACAGCTTGCGGATACATTTGAACCTATAATTGATGCCATTCTCGAGCCCGGCGATATGCTCTATATTCCTGCCGGTTGCCCGCACAACGGCGTCGCTTTAGAACCTAGTCTTAATTATTCAGTGGGCTTTCGTGCACCCAATACGGCAGAATTAGGCGCTTCGGTAACCGATATGCTAAGTCAGTTAAATGATGTACAGCTACCGCGCTACCGTGACGCACATGCATCAAGTTATGGTGCGCCACATCATGTAACAACCGAACAGCTGCAGCATGTACGTGAGTTTTTGCTGAATTCAATGAGCAGCATTGATCTCGACCATGCCATGTTGTTGGTGTTATCGCAAAGCAAACGACCATTACCCCAACCTGAAGGTTTCATTCAAGCCGAAGAGCTCGCGGAGCTTTTGAGCCAGCCCGCTGATGTGTATATCGCACGTACGCCGGGAGCGCGGATATTGATCGGCCCCAACGCTGAGCAGCTTTACGCAAATGGTGAGTCGTGGCCATTAAACAATGACGTTCTGCCGCTAGCCGAGTTGATCGGAGAGCTATGGGACGACACTGCGTTGACCGACTTGATACCCGTGCTACAAAATAAAAAGGCCGTAGCTTTATGCTGCGACCTTATTAACAACGGTGTAATTGATGTAATTGCGCAGCAAGACTAGGCTTGCTGCTGCCACATTTCTTTGCTTTCAGATAACTGATACAAGTTTTCAGCGCGATTAATCAAATACTGAGCGTATTTTTGCTGCTCAGGCTCATTCGTTGCTTGCTGCAATACGCCTTCTGCCTGCATCTGCCAACGCAGTGCAAAATAGCGCATGGCATCACGCGCATCTTTCGCGGCCTTGTCACCAATGATATCGGTCGGCACGTCGCCATTGATTACCCACAAGGTCTTTTTATCTTGTGTTGTAAATTTCCAAACCGCCACATGTGGCACTAAATACCGACTGTCTTTCGAGAGAATACGGTCAGTAATAATGCCCTGCTCAGCAAGGTATTTATTCGCGGCCTGAAATTGCGCACGAACCCATTCGGAAATTTGTTCTTCTGTCATTTTTGGCGGCTGTTCTGCCATAATTTTGTCTCGCCCTACTGCTTATAATGGTTAACATATACGCTTAAATCGTTCAGTTATACTACCGAGATTTGGCTTAAACGCAACGGTTTTACCGACTGTAAACTTAGCTTGCAACAGTTTACGTAAACGTTAACAGTTTATTTCGGTAATTCACTAGCGAAATACAGATCAAAATGCTAATGTTCGCGCAATTTTTTGGGATGAACGAGGATTACCTAGAATGTCTCTATTCGAACACAAAGAGTTCGACCAACACGAGCAAGTCGTGTTTTGTCATGACAAAGAAACGGGTTTAAAAGCAATTATTGCTATTCACGACACCACGCTTGGTCCATCGCTTGGTGGCACCCGTATGTGGAACTACCCTTCATCAGCCGAAGCATTAACTGACGTACTGCGCTTATCACGCGGTATGACATATAAAAGCGCCTTGGCAGGCCTGCCTCTTGGCGGCGGCAAAGCCGTTATCATCGGCGACGCAAAAACCATAAAAACGCCTGAATTGATGCGTGCTTATGGCCGTTTTGTAAACTCGCTCAGCGGTCGCTACATCACTGCTGAAGACGTTAACATTCGTACCAGCGACATTGCTTATGTAGCTGAAGAAACAGCTTTTGTTGCTGGCACAGCAGAAAAAGCCGGTGACCCATCGCCACACACAGCATTAGGCACCTACTTAGGGCTGAAAGCTGCCGCTAAACATAAGTTTGGTAGCGATGATTTGAACGGTATTAAAATCGCAGTTCAAGGCCTTGGTGCGGTTGGTTACGACTTTGCTGAATACTGTGCTAAAGAAGGCGCACAATTGTTCGTAACGGACATTAACGAAGAAGCCTGTGCCCGTGCAGCAAGTGAATTGAATGCCACGGTTGTTGGCTTGGACGAAATCTACGGCTTAGACGTTGACGTGTATGCACCTTGTGCACTTGGCGCGACCGTCAATGATGACACCTTAAAACTTATCAAGGCCAAGATCATTGCTGGCAGTGCGAACAACCAGTTAGCAACGCCTGCACACGATAAGATTGTCATGGACATGGGTATATTGTATGCCCCTGACTACGTCATTAACGCCGGTGGTGTTATTCACGTTTGCAGTGAAGCTGCGAACATGAGCCGTGCAGAAACTGACAAGCGTGTGCGTGATATCTACGACACCCTAGATCAAATCTTTGCTCGTTCAGCTGAAGAACAGCGTCCTACTGGCGAAATTGCTGACCAGATGGCGCGTGAAGTTATTGCAAACGCTAAAGCTGCGCGTTAAGCGCAGTTATTAGCAAGCCATTGAAGCGGGTGTAATGCCCGCTTTTTTGTGCTCATACGGTGCACTTGTGAGCGGCATGAAAAGCCCGTCGCAAGCGTGACGACATCCTGCTCCACCTTCGCTTTCCAACTCATATCGTAAAGCTTCTTGCTGGTTTCCTGATGTGCCAATTCATGACCATAAGTGCCAGCCATACCGCAACAACCGGTCGCAACTAAGTTTACGGGCACATGCCAAGTAGCAAATATCTGTTGCCACTGCTTCGCCGCCTTAGGCAGTGCGGTTTGTTCCGTACAATGACTGAGCAATTGCATGGGTTGCTCGGGTACGACTAAGCTTAATCTCTCGGCGCGGGATGGCAATACATCGCTTAACCATTCATGTGCCAGTAACACGCGATAGTTTTGTTCATCGGCAACATATTCACGATATTCATCGTGCAAACAAAGTACGGTCGAAGCATCAAGTCCCACTAATGGTAAACCTAATCCGGCAACCGTATTCAATTGTTGCGTCACGCGCGTTGCTGTGTCGGTAAAGGCATCAAGAAAGCCCTTAACATGCTGCGCCTTGCCGTTGCCCACAAACTCCAGCAACACAGGCCTAAAACCAAGACGTTCTGCAACGGTCCCGAATGCTTCGAGTAAGTCGGCCTCATAAAAGGTTGTAAACGGATCTTGCACCATAACCACCAAGTCTTTTTGGTCCGCTGCACTTAATTGTGCCAGTTGATCAGCGGAATAGCTTGGCCATTGCAGTTTACGCCACCGTTGCGCGGCAGTTGGCGTAGATAGTTTAGGGGCATCAACGTACCCCACTACGCGCTCCGTAACCCATCGGCTAACGAAGTTATGGGTGAGAAAATTGCTAAGCCTTGGCAATTTCGCCATGGTTTTTGCAATAGGCTCCACATTTTTTACCAAATAGTCTTTTATTGGCCGCCGGTAGCGTTGATGATACCAAGCTAAAAATCGCGCTCGGAACCGCGGTACATCGACCTTCACAGGGCATTGGCTTGCGCATGCTTTGCAGGCAAGACAAGCATCCATTGATGATTTCACTTCATGGTTGAAATCATGTGGAACCGAACTGGGCTGTTCTTGTAGCAAGTTGGCTTGTTTACCCTGCGGCAATCCTGACGGGTCAAACCCTTGTGCACTGCTTAATCGCAACCACTCACGAATTAAGGTAGCCCGCCCTTTGGGCGAATAACGCCGCTCGCCGGTGGCTTTGAATGACGGGCACATTGCCGAGTCGGCGTCATAATTAAAACACAGACCATTGCCGTTACAGCTCATCGCATCATTAAAGCTATCGCGAACATGAATGGGTATTTGACGATCATAAGCGCCGCGCTTGGTTGCATCCACCGACACCAGACTTGCATCCGAGCCCCAAGGTGTACAGATTTTCCCTGGATTGAGCCGGTTATCCGGGTCAAATACAGCCTTAATCTTTTGCAGCTCGCCATAGAGCGATTCGCCAAAGAATGTTGGTGCGTACTCAGAACGATAGCCCTTGCCGTGTTCGCCCCACATTAAACCACCATATTTGGCAGTAAGCGCAGCAACCTTATCACTGATCACACGCAGTAACTTTTCATCTTCCGGATTCGTCATATCGAGCGCCGGACGCACATGCAACACCCCGGCATCAACATGACCAAACATGCCATAATGCAGTTCGTATTCATCTAACAAGTGACGAAATTCGTCGATAAAGTCGGCTAAGTGTTCAGGCGGTACCGCAGTATCTTCGGCAAAAGCGACTGGTTTGCGTCTGCCCTTCGTGGCACCTAGCAAGCCAACGGCCTTTTTGCGCATGGCGTATACAGTTTGAATGCTGCGGGCATCCGTGCAAATTTGATAGCCAATCACACCCGCATCAGGCTGATCTGAGATTAACGCATCAAGTTGCCCACAAAGATCCTGTACCTTGGTATCAATTTCACTTTGGTTTACCGCCGTGAATTCCACCATAGTAATGCCGCGCATGGTTTGATTCGGCACGTCTTGTAGTTGTTCGGCCACTTGATGCCAAATAATGTCGTTACGGGCTAAATCAAGCACATTACTGTCAATGGTTTCAACGGACGTCGCGCGCGCTTTCACCAAAAACGGTGCATTGCGAAGTGCGGCCCGAAAATCACTGTATTTAACATTTACCAGTACTTTGTGTTTTGGAATTTCGGTTAAATTCAGCCGCGCCTCACAGACAAAAGCTAAGGTGCCTTCAGAGCCCGCTAACAAGCGCGATAAATCAATCGTATCTTGCTCAGGGTTGTAGCAATGCTTTAAGTCGTAGCCAGTCAAAAACCGATTTAAGGCTGGAAATTTATCGTCAATGGCAGCGCGCTGTCCCACACAGGTCGCAAGTACTTGGCGGTAAATAGCGGCTTCTAAACTTTGGCCTTTGGCTTTATCTTCAGCTTCAGCACGAGAAATTGGCCGCGTTACCAAGCAGTCGCCGTTGATTAATACCGACGTTAACTCAAGAACATGATCACTCGTTTTACCGTATACCAGTGAGCCCTGCCCGGAAGCATCGGTATTGATCATGCCACCTATGGTCGCGCGATTGCTGGTTGATAAATCGGGAGAAAAGAATAAACCATCACTGCGCACTGCGTCATTGAGTGCATCTTTCACCACACCGGTTTGACAACGCACCCAATGGTCGGCTTTATTTACTTCTGTGACCTCGGTGAAATAACGACTCAGATCAACCACAATGCCAGCCGTTAACGATTGACCATTGGTGCCAGTACCGCCGCCACGAGGCGCAAATTGAATTCCACGGAAGCTATCGCGCTGGGCAACCTGCAGCGCCTGCTGCAATGCGGCCACGGTGCGCGGGTACAGTACCGCTTGCGGTGCCTGTTGATAAATGCTGTTATCCGTTGCAGCGACCATGCGACCCCCATAGGTCGCATCAATGTCGCCATCGAAACCTTGCGCATCAAGCGCTAGCAAATAGTCTTGATAAACCGTTTCGATACGCGCTTCAAGGCGCTCATATGCGGTAAATATCGGTAATACTGATCGAGTTTCCGTCATAAAGCGCCCTGACCTTCCTACAACTTAGCTGTGATGTTTCGCCAAATATAGCCACGTTTCGATAACCGTATCTGGGTTAAGCGAAACTGAATCGATACCCTGTTCAACCAACCATGCGGCAAAATCTGCGTGATCTGAAGGGCCTTGGCCACAGATACCAACATATTTGCCCTTTTTCTTAGCCGCTTGAATAGCCATTGACAGTAAGGCTTTGACCGCTTCATTTCGCTCATCAAACAGGTGTGCGATAACGCCTGAGTCACGATCTAAACCAAGGGTTAATTGAGTCAAGTCATTCGAGCCAATTGAGAAGCCGTCAAAAATATCCAGGAACTGATCGGCTAACAGAGCATTTGATGGCAATTCACACATCATAATGACACGTAAACCGTTTTCACCCTGCACTAAGCCTTGCTCAGCCAGCAGTTCGATAACCTTACGTCCTTCTTCTAGTGTACGCACGAAAGGAATCATTACTTCAACATTCGTTAAGCCCATATCGTTGCGAACCCGCTTAATGGCTTCGCATTCCATCGCAAAACAATCACGGAAATCTTCAGATATATAGCGTGCTGCGCCACGGAAGCCGAGCATCGGATTTTCTTCATGGGGTTCATACTGACGCCCGCCAATCAGATTCGCATATTCATTCGATTTAAAATCGGACATGCGCACAATCACGCGCTCTGGTGAAAAAGCAGCTGCGAGTGTTGAAATACCTTCCGTGAGCTTACCCACGTAGTATTCACGTGGGCTGTCGTAGCCTGCCATGTAACCACGAATCTGCTGCTGCAGCTCAGCGCTCTGCTGATCGAAGTTTAAAAGCGCCTTCGGGTGTACGCCAATCATGCGATTGATGATGAACTCTAACCGCGCGAGGCCAACGCCTGCATGGGGTAAACTCGCAAAATCAAAGGCGCGATCTGGATTACCAACATTCATCATGATCTTTAATGGTAGCGCAGGCATGTCGCCCACATCCGACGTAGTGACGTCAAATTCAAGTTCACCAGAATAGATATAGCCGGTGTCACCTTCGGCGCATGAAACGGTTACCGGAGCACCAGCTGCAATACGGTCAGTGGCATCACCACATCCCACAACCGCAGGAATTCCCAGCTCACGCGCAATGATAGCTGCGTGACACGTACGACCACCGCGATTGGTCACTATCGCTGATGCCCGTTTCATAATCGGTTCCCAATCTGGGTCGGTCATGTCGGTTACCAACACATCGCCAGGTTGTACTCGATCCATTTCAGAAATGTCGTTTAGAACACGCGCTACACCAGCACCAATTTTTTGCCCAATGGCGCGGCCTTCGGCCACCACATCACTTTTTGCTTTCAGTGCGTAACGTTCAAGGGCCTGTCCATTCTTATTCGACTGCACTGTTTCTGGGCGCGCTTGCACGATATAAAGCTTGCCATCAACGCCATCTTTCGCCCATTCAATGTCCATTGGACGGCCATAATGCTGTTCAATGATGACAGCTTGGCGCGCTAGCGCTTCAACTTCTGCATCGGTGATTGAAAACTTGTTCGATAGTTCAGCTGGAATATCAACAATAGACGTTTGCTTGCCGTGATCAGTGGCATCCGAATAGATCATCTGTATTTTTTTACTGCCAAGATTACGGCGCAAAACGGCCGGACGTTCAGCTTTCAACGTTGGCTTGTGCACATAAAATTCATCAGGGTTTACGGCACCTTGTACGACCATTTCGCCAAGCCCATAAGAAGACGTTATAAACACAACTTGGTCGAAACCTGATTCGGTATCAATGGAGAACATCACGCCTGATGCAGAAATATCACTGCGTACCATGCGCTGAATACCCGCAGACAGCGCTACACCGCGGTGGTCATAACCTTGGTGTACACGGTAAGAAATAGCGCGATCGTTGAACAACGAAGCAAACACATGCTTAATTGCTTCCATTATGGCGTCAATGCCATGAACGTTAAGAAACGTTTCTTGTTGCCCAGCAAACGATGCGTCTGGCATATCTTCGGCAGTCGCTGAGCTACGTACGGCGAAGCTCACTTCGCTATTACCGCCGCTCAACTGTTCATAGGCCGCGCGAATTGCTTGATCAAGTTCCGGTTGAAAAGGCGTTTCGATAACCCATTGACGAATCTTTTTACCGGCTTCCGCTAAAGCGCGAACGTCGTCAGTATCAAGGTCATCGAGAATTTCATGAATGCGTTCGTTAACACCACTTTGCTCAAGAAACTCATTAAATGCTTCAGCGGTGGTTGCAAAGCCATTGGGAACATCAACCCCGGCACCAGCCAGGTGACTAATCATTTCCCCAAGTGATGCATTTTTACCGCCAACACGGTTTACATCATTCATCCCTAATTGATCATACCAAAGCACATAATCTTGTACGTTATTCTGCACGTTGAGTTCCTCGTGGAGTTTAGGCGTGACACAGTCACATAATTGACTGCTCGATTGGGAATGTATTTTACACATTGGGGCTGCACAAGTTAACATCTTATCCACTTTTATCTGCTTGGAATATCGCCAACATGCGCACTATTTTTTACATTTCCGATGGAACGGCCCTTACCGCCGAAGCTTTCGGCAAAGCAATGCTCTCAATGTTTCCACTAAAAGTTGTTCATAAAACCTTAGCTTTTGTCGATACCATTGAAAAAGCTGAGTTGGCGACGCGTAAAATAAATCAAGCATTTGAAGAATCTGGTGAACGCCCAATTATATTTCACACCTTTGTAAGCATTGACATAAAGCGCGTTATTACTGAAAGCCGTGGCAGTTGCTATGACTTCCTGGACTACTTTGTTGCGCCCTTAAGTAAAGAACTCGACATGGCCGCACAGCCTAAAACCCACCGTACGCATGGAATACAAGAAAATAATGACGAACGTGAAAATTATGATTTTCGTATTGATGCAGTGAACTACACACTTGCCAACGATGATGGTAGTAACGTGTCAAATTACGACGAAGCAGATATTATTTTGCTGGGCGTGTCACGTACCGGTAAAACACCTACCAGTCTCTACTTGGCACTGCATTACGGCATTAAGGCTGCGAACTACCCGCTTACTGAAGACGATAATATGGAAAACTTGCAGCTACCTAAGGTGCTTAAGCCTCATCGTCACAAGATTTATGGATTAACGCTCGACCCGCAGCGTTTGCACGAAATTCGCAGCAAGCGCCGCGAAGGCAGTCAATATGCATCCATGCAACAGTGCCGCTATGAATTGCAGGAAGTCGAGAAGATGTACCGCCGTGAAGCCATACCTTTTCTCGACTCTACCCGATTTTCAGTGGAAGAGATTGCCGCGAAAATACTCGCTGAAACCAATCTTGAACGGCATCGCTTTTAAGCGTTGCCGTCCTGCTCTTTTTGCGTGCGAGCATTGGTACTCTCGAAAATTTTGTCGGCTGAAGCGGCAACAAAACCAGTGTAGAGCTGATCAGGCGCTATCTCGTAACGCTTTGCGAATTCGTAAAAACAGCTTGGAATTACTTTTTCCATATCACTAAAGCGCACTGCGGTATGATCCGCCATGGTTGATGACTGCTCTAAAAACACTTCACGTGATCCTTTAATCTCGCCACCTGAAGTGTTCAATTGAAAACCAGCTTCTTTTAACGTTGCGTTCACTTGTTCGAGTGATTCAAAGTCAGGCAGCTCGTTCACGTTCACAGTAAAATGATTGGCTCGGAAACCAAAGGCAGCCATCCAAGCGGCATACTCACTTTCTTCAAGCAATTGCTCGTAATCGGTACTGCTGATTTGCCAGTGCGCGCCTGAGTATAAAAACTCTGGTTTTGCAACGCTTTGCGCATCAACTTGTGCAACCAACGCGTTCACGATTCGTTGCAACTCTGGTGAAAACTCTTCCACCAACAGCTCTGAAATAAATATTTTCGGTAACCGAGGGTTGCTGTGTTCGTAATGCTTGGCCACCAGTTTCTTGGCTTCAAACACGTAGTCGCCACAAGCTTTATAGCCCATATCTTCAAAATGTTTAGCTAATGCAGCTAAGCGTACAGGTGCAATGTTGAACGTACGAAAAGCAACGTGGTCGTTAATGATTGACCGACCCTGCCCAAGTACTTGATGAACTTTCGCAGCTGACGGTGTTAACTGAACGTAATCGTTCCAAAGATTATCAAAAAATTGCTCAACAGAGTGTGACATATACTACTATAACCTCGAAAATGTCTGAATTAACCGCGGCCTTGGCGTGCTTCTTTCAATGAATCAGCAACAAGAAACGCTAATTCTAACACTTGGTCAGCGTTCAAGCGAGGATCACATTGCGTGCGATACCGTTGGGTTAAGTCACGTTCGCTTATTTGATAGGCGCCACCGGTGCATTCGGTAACATCTTCACCGGTCATTTCAAGGTGAACGCCACCAGGATAGGTGCCTTCTGCTTGGTGAACCGCGAAAAATTGGCGTAATTCCTGGTGTATCGCTTCAAAATTACGCGTTTTAAGACCATTTTCAGCCTTAACTGTGTTGCCATGCATTGGGTCGCTGGACCACACCACGTGGCGCCCTTCAGCTTTAACGCGCCGAACAATTGCTGGCAACGCATCGGCCAACGTATTCGCCCCCATGCGACTAATGAACGTCATCCGCCCTGCTTCATTATCTGGATTCAGCACATCGAGCAAACGAATCACATCGTCAGGGCTTGTAGTTGGACCTATTTTAACGCCCAGCGGATTATGAATACCACGCATAAACTCAACATGCGCATGGTCAAGTTGACGCGTACGCTCGCCTATCCATACCATGTGCGCAGAACAGTCGTACGGGAGCCCAGTAAGTGTATCAGTGCGCGTAAGCGCCTCTTCATAAGGCAACAACAATGCTTCGTGTGACGTAAATAACTGGGTTTCGTGAATGGTCGCGTTGCTTTGCGCGTTAATGCCCAATACTTCCATAAATTTAAGTGCAGACTGAATCTGTTCAGCTACGCGTAAATATTGCTCTTTAAGCGGATTAGCCTCAACAAAGCTCATGTTCCATTTGTGCACTTTGTGCAAGTCGGCTAAACCGCCCTGCGCAAACGCGCGCAATAAATTTAACGTTGCTGCCGAATGATGGTAAGCATTGATCATTCGTTGTGGATCAGGCTCTCGGGCCGCAGAAGTAAAATCTGCAGCATTGATAATATCACCGCGATAACTGGGAAGTGACACGCCATCAACGGTTTCGAGATCGCTTGAGCGTGGCTTGGCATATTGCCCTGCCATGCGGGCGACCTTCGTTACCGGACATGAACCAGCGAAGGTCAACACCACAGCCATTTGCAAAATAACTTTGAAGGTGTCGCGAATCTTTGGGGCAGTAAAATCGCTAAAAGTTTCCGCACAATCGCCGCCTTGCAGCAAAAATCCATGACCTTGGCTTACTTTGCCTAATTGGGTGCGCAACGCACGAATCTCTTCCGCAAAAACCAATGGCGGAAAAGTTTTTAGTTGCTGCTCAACACCTTGCAACGTGGGTAACGAAGCATAATTAGGCTGTTGCTGGATTGGTTTATCCCTCCAGCTGCGGGCACTCCAATTGGTCATGATTATCCTTATAAATTTAAAGTTGCTCGAGCGCTCGAATGCGTTTTGCTAAAGGTGGATGGCTCATAAAAAGTTCGCTAAAGCTGCGTTTACTTTGAATGCCAAAAGCCAACATGGAGCCGTCGAGCGTTGACTCTTGTCCATTTTGCAATCGTTTTAATGCGGCGATCATTTTATGCTTACCGACCAGTGCCGCAGAACCAGCGTCTGCACGAAACTCTCGATGACGTGAGAACCACATTACAATGACACTTGCGAGAATACCAAACACCAATTCCAGCGCCATTACAATGCCAAAATAGGCAAAACCGCCTAGCCCTTGACCACTTTGCGAGCTACTGCGACTCGCATTATTGATCACCCCAGCAATCACGCGCGCAAAAAATATTACAAAGGTGTTCACCACGCCTTGTATCAAGGTCAGTGTCACCATATCGCCATTGGCAATGTGACTAATTTCATGTGCAAGAACCGCTTCAACTTCGTCCTGATTCATGGAACGTAGTAGCCCTGTACTTACCGCAACTAACGAGCTTTTTTTGCTTGCACCCGTAGCAAACGCGTTGGGTTCAGGGGAATCGTAAATAGCCACCTCAGGCATTGGAATACCGGTCCTTTGAGCTTGCCCTGCAATGGTATTGAACAGCCATTGCTCGGTGCTATTACGCGGTTGTGTAATAACATGCGCCCCAACTGAGCGCTTCGCCAACCATTTTGACATAGCCAGCGAGATAAACGCACCACCAAAGCCAAATAAAGCGGCAAATATAAACAAACTTTGATATTGCGAGGGTTCGATACCCAGTGCTGGAAGCACCAAATTCATCACCACACCAAGTACCAATAGAATTGCTAAGTTCGTTGCCAAGAAAAGACCAATCCGCAACATTTTTATTAACCTCGTAATGACCCCAACGGATACCCCGATTTATAAGGGCGTTAGCCCTGAATTACAAGGCTTTTGCTATGTTTTTTATTACGTGTTTTGTTAAGCTATGGACCAATCTAGCTGCGAAATATGCATGATCTATTGCTGCAATCAGGAGAATCGAATGAATTCTGCGCAATTATTACTCTTAAGTAGCTCACGCGCCGGCGAAAGTGACTATTTAGCGCCGTGTCTTGAGCCCATAGCAAACCTCTGCGAAACACGAAAGGTTCTCTTTATTCCGTACGCGGGTGTAACGATGCCGTATGCAGACTACACCGCAAAAGTTGCAGCTGCATTAAAACCACGAAACATTCACGTAGCTGGTATCGAAGCCGCTGCAGACCCGGTCAGAGCAATTGCCGAAGCTGAAGTCATTATGGTTGGCGGCGGCAATACTTTTCACTTACTTCAGCAGCTGTATCATTTCAACTTAATAGCGCCTATCCAAGCTGCGGTGAGCCGCGGTACACCTTACATAGGTTGGAGCGCAGGTTCGAATATTGCCGGGTTAAGCATTCGTACCACCAATGACATGCCAATCATTGAACCACCATCGTTTGCGGCGCTGAAACTGGTGCCGTTTCAACTCAACCCGCATTATACCGACTATCAACCACCTGGTTTTCATGGCGAAACGCGTGATCAGCGCCTCGCTGAATTTATGGTACTTGAACCCACCACGCCGGTAGTGGCTATCCCCGAAGGCACAGCGTTTAGAGTCTCGAAGCAAACCATGACCTACCAAGGCAACACACCAGGATTCGTATTCTTAAACGGCCAAAAACTCAAGCTATCACCGCAGCAAGACTGCAGCCAGTGGCTTAAAGCATCGAATTAACGTTCAAGAAATCAGCTAATTGCCCTGCGTTGGCCTTGGGCGAATAGGGAATTTCGCCTAAACATGGTGCCCGAAGTAACTGCTTCAACGTAGCTATATTGGCGTTATATTCCGACATTGCGGTGCCCTGTGGTTGGTTGGCTATCCAACCGGCTAACTTCAGGCCGCGCCGTTCAATATCGGCTGCGGTAAGTAATGCATGACTTAAGCAACCAAGCTTCATATCAACCACTAACACAACTTCTGCAGCGGCTTCTTGTGCATAATCAGCTAAGCTCTCCGTATCGTTCAATGGCACCAACCAACCACCGGCGCCTTCGATAATCAAAATATCACCATGCGATGAGGCCACAACGTCTGTATGTTGCAATAAGTCTGCTAAATTAACGGTTACCCCCGCTTGATTCGCGGCAATGTGCGGTGCAATGGGTGGCGCAAAACAAAATGGATTAACCCGCACGTATGAGTTTATCGATACCGCGATATCGCAGGCTTCCATTAACTGTAACGCGTCCGCATTTCGTAACTGGCCCACAACGGTTTCAGCGCCAGCGGCTACCGGCTTTAATGGCACAATCTGGCGACTATGCTTGCGTAGCGCATGAATGAGCGCCGTAGCACAGGTTGTTTTACCCGCATCGGTATCGGTACCAGTTATAAAAATTCGCTTCATTGATAACTCAACTAAATAACAATTAGAATTAACCTTTAATTAATTCAATAAAGGCGATTTCCCAGCGCAAATACAGCACTCCATCGCCGCTCCGGTGCGCCTCCATAGCTGTTTCGACAGCACTCAGCTGTGACTTGGTAAGCCTGCTTGTTTGATGCAATGTATAATTAGCCCCAATACCTTTTAAGTCATGTAGCATGTCGCGAACTTGCTGGTATGGCACGGCAATGCTTTGTTGCGTGCAACGCACGGTTACACCGTGCAAGCGCTTTAAGCAGGCATCGAGCTGTTGTGTGTCAATAAATTTGTTATGCCGTACATTTCCGGTAACCCGTTGAAAGCAGCCCCCCAACGGCGCCAACGAGCCATCCATGACTGTACTCAAAACAGCACGCCCAGACGGCTTTAAACAATCAACCAACTGCTGCAAGGTGTGAGGTAAATCAGTCACCCACTGCACCGCTAAATTGGCATAAATCGTGTCGATACTGCTTGGGGCAAACGGCAATGCTTCAATATCAGCTTGTACCCAACAGCCGGCGGAATACTCGGTTTGTGCTTGCTGTAACATACCTGCCGCAAAATCTAACCCAATATAGTGGCTGGCACTTTGTTGCAGCGCCAGCGTATTCACCCCCGGGCCACAACCGGCATCCACCGTTACACCGGTATTTTGCGGTAACATCTGCAGCAATGATTCTGCACATTGTCGTTGCAAGGAGTTGTGATCGCAGTAACTCGTGGCAGCTTTACTGAAATGTTGAGCAATTTTATTTTTATGAGCGTTGTTACTGTGCGCCAGCATGGTTCAAACAACCTCTGTTTCAGTTAACCGCTGATAACAATCGGCCAATGCCGCAACAAAAGCGCGAATGTCCGCTTCTTTATGCTGAGCGGTGAGTGTTATGCGAAGCCGTGCTGTGCCCTCTGGCACCGTGGGTGGACGAATCGTGCCACATTTAAACCCTTGAGAATTTAGCGCTACGCCTATATTCATCACATTCGCATCACTTCCTACAACCAGTGTTTGAATGGCGTGCTGACTTGTCCCTAACGGAATATTCACGCGTTCGGTTAATTCACTGAATAACGCAACATTCGTATCCAGCTGCTGACGTAATCGTGCGCCTTCGGCACTCTGAACGATCTTAATCGCAGCGCTAACAGCCACAGCCTGCGCAGCAGGAAAAGCCGTAGAATATATAAATTCACGCCCGTAATTCACTAAATAGTCAATCACACTGTCGGTGCCCACTAATGCCGCACCCATCACCCCCAAGGCCTTACCAAACGTAGCTGTAATTAATGGCCCTTGTGTTTGGCTAAGCTGGCTTGCTGCGCTTCGACCGTCAACCCCGACAATTCCTAAACCATGAGCATCATCAACCCACAAATCAGCATCCAGAGCTGCCAGCTCGTGCAGCGGCGCACTATCGCCGTCCATGCTAAATAAACTTTCGGTGACAATTAAATTGGTAGCATCCGGGTTTAGTAGCTTCTTCGCATGCACAGCGTCGTTGTGCGCAAAACGTTTCCAGTGACGTTGCTCACGCACACCATCCAATAGTGATGCATGGCTTAAGCGGTCTAACAACACACGGCCATACAATGGCGCGAGGGCTCGCATGGTGCATTGATTTGCGCCAAACCCGCTACTGAACAGTAAAACATTATCGCGTTCGAGCCATTCACTGAGTTGTCGCCGTAAATAGGCATGTGGCGTTTGGTAACCAGCTACCAAGGGCGATGAGCCACTACCTGTCCCCCACTGCTGTACGCCTTGTTGAAAGGCATCACGCACTTGCGGGTGCTGCGATAAACCTAAGTAATCGTTACCAGAAAAGTCGTGCACCGCGGTAGGCACCGATAGACTGCGGTGTCTGCGTTGCTGATGGCGTAACTCAAGTTGCCGTTGTAAAACGCCCTGAATTTGCATGATTGATGTTACCGAACTTCGTAATAGCGAACCGGTTCTTGCTGTTCCGCAACCGCATCGCTTATAACAGCTTGGTGCACTTCATCGCTGTAATCGCCATGAGGCATAGGTTCTAAACCCAAGCGTTCGAACAAGGCGAGGTCGTGATTCGTTTCAGGGTTGGCAGTGGTTAATAACCGTTCGCCATAAAAAATTGAGTTAGCGCCAGCCATGAAGCAAAGGGCCTGCAGTTCGTCACTCATCGATTCCCGTCCGGCAGATAAGCGCACAAACGACTGCGGCATCAGAATACGCGCAATAGCAATGGTGCGAACGAATTCAAACGGGTCCATATCGTCCAGCTTTGCAAAGGGGGTCCCTTCAACTTTAACCAGCATATTCACTGGCACGCTTTCTGGGTGTTGCGGTAAGTTTGCCAATTGTGCCAATAATCCGGCGCGATCACGGCGACTTTCCCCCATACCAACAATACCCCCAGCACAAACTTTCATACCGGCATCGCGAACATTTTGTAGGGTCGATAAGCGGTCAGCATAGGTGCGTGTTGTAATGATTTTGCCGTAAAACTCGGGTGAGGTATCCAAATTGTGATTGTAATAATCGAGTCCAGCTTGCTTTAATACTTGCGCTTGCTGCGGGCTTAGCATGCCCAGTGTCATGCAGGTTTCCAAGCCAAGTTCTTTAACGCCCTTTACCATTTCAACTACGTACGGCATGTCACGATCTTTCGGGTTTCGCCATGCTGCGCCCATACAAAATCGGCTTGCGCCCTGCTCTTTGGCTGACTTGGCTTCGGCCAAAACCTTTTCCACCGCCATCAAGCGCTCTTTATCAACGTCTGTACGATAATGTGCGCTTTGCGGGCAGTATTTGCAGTCCTCTGGGCATGCGCCAGTTTTAATCGATAACAAGGTGCTGACTTGAACCGCATTCGGATCAAAGTTTTCACGATGCACCTGTTGCGCTTGGAATAATAAATCATTAAATGGCAGCGCAAATAACGCTTCAATCTCTTGGATTTGCCAATCATGGCGAATCGTTGCTGACATGTTGAATGTCCTTTTTTATTCGAGTTGCTGAAGATTAGATATTGCACAGGGTACGGAGATTACCTAGACTGTCAACTTCAAATGCACACTTTTAATTACAAACGGCTACTTTTCAATCAATGCTAACAACAGACGACCTTCGTTTTGATCGCGATCACATTTGGCACCCCTACACATCGCTCAACAACCCGCTGCCTGTTTATCCAATAGCTGGTGCCGACGGGTGTGAACTTATTCTCGATGACGGCACCCGACTGATCGATGGCATGTCCTCATGGTGGGCAGCAATCCATGGTTACAATCACCCGGTGTTAAATGCGGCAGCCACCAAGCAAATTAGTAGCATGAGTCATGTCATGTTCGGTGGCATAACCCATCAGCCAGCCATTGATCTTTGCAGAAGCCTGTTGAATGTCGTCCCCAAAGGCCTCAACAAAGTATTTTTGGCTGACTCCGGCTCGGTATCCGTTGAAGTTGCAATAAAGATGGCGGTGCAATATTGGTTTAGCCGCAACCAGCCCGATAAAAATCGCATGGCAACCATTCGGGGCGGTTATCATGGCGACACCTTTGCGGCGATGTCGGTATGTGACCCCGTTAATGGCATGCACAGCTTATTTAAAGGCAGTCTGCGCGAGCAACTCTTCGCGCCAACGCCAGAGATTGGCCCGGACGATACGTGGCACCCCGAAGCGTTATTGCCGCTGCAACAGCTTCTTGAAAACCATCAGCACGAATTAGCAGCACTTATTCTGGAACCAATCGTTCAGGGTGCGGGAGGAATGCGTTTCTATCATCCAGAATATTTACGTGGTGCGCGTGAACTCTGCGATAAATACCAAGTGCTATTAATTGCGGACGAAATAGCGACAGGTTTCGGCCGCACGGGTAAACTCTTCGCTTGTGAACATGCAGACATCACGCCGGACATTATGTGTATTGGTAAGGCGTTAACTGGGGGCTACCTCACGCAAGCGGCGGTACTGTGTACCAACACCGTCGCCGACAGCATTAGCGCAGGCCCGGCTGGTGGCACCTTCATGCATGGCCCAACCTTTATGGGCAATCCGCTCGCTTGCGCAATCGCTACTGCCAGCTTAAAACTGCTATTGGACAGCCCGTGGCAGCAACAGGTTCATGCCATTGAGGCACAGTTACGTACAGAACTTGCAGTGGCAAAAGCTTACCCACAGGTCGCTGACGTACGTTGCTTTGGCGCGATAGGCGTTATTGAAATGCATAAACCGATTGATGTTGCTAAGGCCCAGCGGCTGTGTGTCGATAATGGGGTATGGATTCGCCCCTTCGGTAAGCTTATTTATGTGATGCCGCCCTTCATAATTTCGTCATCACAATTGACACAATTAACCCAAACCATGTGCAGGCTTGCGGCATCTGCGTGATTTTCTCTTGAGTCTGACGCAAAGCAAGGTAACATATCAGCCTATTTTGTCTTTACACCCTAACTTACGGAGTTTGTAGGCCCATGTCCTTCGCTACAATTGTCGATGTTTTATCGGGAAAAGTTGCCGTTGGTGATGAAGTGACTGTGCGCGGGTGGGTTCGTACCCGTCGCGACTCAAAAGCAGGCATTTCATTTATTAACGTGCATGATGGTTCGTGTTTTGATCCAATTCAGGCGGTTGTCCCGAATAATCTCGATAATTATGAGAGCGAAGTGCTTAAGTTGACGACAGGCTGCAGTGTCGCCGTTACCGGCACCGTGGCAGAATCAGCTGGCAAAGGTCAAAGCTTCGAAATTCAGGCGACTGGGCTGCATGTCTACGGTTTTGTTGAAGACCCTGACACTTACCCGATGTCACCAAAGCCACACTCTATGGAATACCTGCGTGAATTTGCGCATTTACGTCCGCGCACCAATATCACCGGTGCTGTAATGCGGGTTCGTAACTGCCTATCGCAAGCATTACATCGTTTCTTCCATGAACGCGGCTACCTCTGGGTGGCAACCCCTATTATTACAGCATCTGATGCCGAAGGTGCTGGCGAACTGTTCCGTGTTTCTACGTTAGACATGATGAACTTACCGCGCACGGAAGCAGGTCAGATTGATTACAGCAAAGACTTTTTTGGTAAAGAAGCCTTCCTCACTGTTTCTGGCCAGCTAAACGGTGAGACCTACGCTTGTGCCTTAAGCAAAATTTATACCTTTGGCCCTACTTTTCGCGCTGAAAACTCGAACACCAGCCGCCATTTGGCTGAGTTCTGGATGGTCGAGCCTGAAGTTGCGTTTGCTGACTTAAACGACATCGCTTACTTGGCTGAAGATATGCTGAAGTATTGTATCAATGCGGTACTTGAAGAACGGGCGGATGACATGGCGTTTTTCCAACAGCGCGTGGATAAAAATGTACTTGATCGTCTGAATCATGTGGTTAGCAACAAGTTTGTGCATATGGATTATACCGACGCGGTGGAGATTCTGCAGAACTGCGGTAAAAAGTTTGAGTACCCCGTAGAATGGGGTACTGATTTACAGTCAGAACACGAACGTTATTTAGCTGAAGAGCACGTCGGTGCGCCTATTGTGCTGAAAAACTATCCGAAAGACATCAAAGCGTTTTACATGCGCCAAAATGATGATGGTAAAACTGTTGCAGCAATGGACGTATTGGCACCGGGTATTGGCGAAATTATCGGCGGCAGCGCACGTGAAGAGCGCCTGGAGCGTCTCGACGCTCGTATGACGGAGCTCGGCCTACCGATTGAAGATTACAGCTGGTATCGTGACCTGCGTCGCTATGGCACCGCTCCACATGCTGGTTTTGGGCTCGGTTTTGAACGCTTGGTTACCTATGTAACCGGCATGGGTAACATCCGTGATGTGATTCCATTCCCGCGGGCACCAAAGTCTGCTGAATTTTAGTTATCAACACGCATAAAAAAACCAGCTTCGGCTGGTTTTTTATTACCTTATTCAGGAAAACGAACTTTGCTTTGGATATCTTTATCGGGCTTTATTGGCGTAGGAACCGCCGGCGTACCCACGTAGAGAAAACCAACAATGGCATCATCCGGTGACAAACCAAGCTCGCCCTTTACCTGTTCATCTTCTGCAAACCAGCCCGTGCGCCAAATCGCGCCAAGCCCCTGCGCAAAGGCTGCTTGCTGCATAAGTAATGCGGTGCAAGCTGCACTCGCTAACTGCTCATCGCGCGGCACTTTATCGTGAGGTTGATACTTCATTGCAACCGCAATAACTAAGGGCGCCCGTAACGGCAGTTGACTTGCCTGCACCACCTGAGCTTCGGCCAAACCTTTCTCTGCAGACGCGCGCTGAAACACTTGACCCAGCTGTTGCCTGTTGCTGCCTTCATAAACAATAAACTCATAGGGCATCAAGGCCATATGATCAGGCGCCCGGCCCGCGGCCTTTAGCATCAAGTTAAACTGTTCTGAAGTTGGGCCAGGTTCTATAAGACGTGGCATGGATGAACGTTGTGTAAGCAGTTCCAGAGCGTGCATAAAATCCTCAAGGCAATGAAGCAAAGCGACAGATTTGTTTGAACAGCTAGCTTAGCAAATGATCACGCTCTGTTACATTGTCTTACTGGTTTCTGAGAAAATTCTACTGTAATCTTCATGGCATCTGTCATTAAATTTGGGATTCCTACGTATGAGCGGGACTGCTTCGGTATTCAAGAAACTCTTCGGCCTGATAAACACGATTCGCAAAATCATTGTGAATATCGTGTTTTTTATCGTTCTTATTATTGTCATCAGCTTATTTGCAGCTGACGAAGAGCCGATTCGTGTGCCAGACAACGGTGTACTGGTTCTAGAACTAAATGGTCGTTTAGTTGAAGAAAAAACATGGGTTGATCCAGTCGATGCGTTTTTTGACGAAATGCTCGGCGGCAGCGGTGCCCCAGCAGAAGTTTTAGTGAACGACGTGGTAAGCGCAATTGAAAATGCGGCAACCGATGATCGAATTAGCGGTATCCAGCTAAATATAAGCAGTTTTGCGGGTGGCGGTCTCAACAAAATGCAAGTACTGGGCGAGGCGTTAGCGCAGTTCCGCGAAACCGGCAAACCGGTAATGACCTATGCCGACGCGTATTCGCAAGATCAGTATTACGTCGCAGCTCATGCCGATAAAATCTATCTGAATCCGCTCGGCATGCTTATGTTTGAAGGCTATGGGTCATATCGCCTGTATTTCCAAGAGCTGCTCGAAAAACTAAAAATCAGCACCCACGTATTTAAGGTTGGTGCCTATAAGTCAGCAGTAGAGCCTTACACGCGTAATGATATGTCTGAGCAAGCACGTGAAGCCAATAAGATGCTGTATGACGAACTTTGGCAGACCTATATTAATGACTTAGCCGAACTGCGTGACATTGATACCCGTATGCTCTCTGGCGACATCAATGACTTTTTAGCAGCTATTGAACAGCACGATAACGATTTTGCCAAAATGGCAGTGGCCACTGGCTTGGTTGATGCACTGTATTCGCGCGAACAATTCCGCCAAGAAATGATTACCCTCACCGGCTTGGATAAAGACGAGAAAAGCTGGCGCAAAATTGATCATGAAGATTATTTAGAGTCGCTCAATGGTCAAGCTTATTCAGCGGAAGAAACTGACCGCGCCAATATCGCTGTGGTGGTCGCACGTGGTGTTATTGTCGATGGCCATCAGAAACCAGGTTCAATTGGCGGTGATAGCACAGCTGAATTATTACGCAAAGCGCGCCTTGATGATCAAGTGAAAGCCGTGGTGTTGCGTATCGATAGCCCAGGCGGTAGCGGTTTTGCTTCTGAAGTTATTCGTCAGGAATTACTTGAACTGCAAAAAGCTGGCAAGCCAGTTATCGCATCCATGAGCAGCGTTGCGGCTTCTGGCGGTTATTGGATTGCGGCGAGCGCCGATGAAATCTGGGCGTCACCATCAACCATTACCGGCTCCATTGGCGTGTTTGGTATGTTCTTTACTATCGAAAACTCCCTGGCTGAAATTGGTGTTTACAACGACGGTTACCACACCACTAACCTGCCGGTATTGGACATCACACGCGGCCTCGACGATGCGGCAAAACAAATGGTGCAACTAACCATCGAGAAATTCTATCGTGATTTCGTTGGTATGGTTGCTGAAAGTCGCGATATGACCTACGACGCCGTGCATCAAGTGGCGCAAGGTCGTGTATGGACTGGCGCTCAAGCGCAGAAGTTCGGCTTAGTTGATAAACTTGGTGAGCTTGATGATGCCATTCGTGCAGCAGCCGAGTTTGCAGATATTGTTGAGTATGACGTGCAAGTTATTGAGCCTGAATTGTCGGTTCGCGAACAGTTCATGCGTGACTTATTTGGTCAGGCCAGCTTGATTTTACCAAGCTCACTTGTCGAGAAAAATCACTCACCGATTGAAATGCAATTGCAACGTGTTTGGCAGGAAGTTAAATTAGTCGACAAATTTAACGATCCAAACGGTGTTTATGCACTGTGCGAACTCTGTCCACTACGGTAATTCATGACTAAAAAACGTATTTATGTCGCCTACACAGGCGGCACCATAGGAATGCAAAAATCGGCACAGGGATACATTCCTGTGCCCGGTTTTTTAACCGAATGTGTTCAGCGTATGCCCGAGTTTTATCGCGAGGAAATGCCTGAATTCACCATTCATGAATACACCCCTTTAATGGATTCATCGGACATGTCGCCAGCCGACTGGCAGCACATTGCCGAAGACATCCGCAGCCATTACAGCGACTACGACGGTTTTGTCATTCTCCACGGAACCGACACCATGGCCTACACAGCCTCAGCGCTGTCGTTTATGTTCGAAAACCTAGCCAAGCCGGTAATTATTACCGGGTCTCAGATTCCACTTGCTGCGCTACGCTCGGATGGTCAAACGAATCTACTCAATGCCTTGTACATTGCAGCAAATTATCCAATTCACGAAGTCGGTCTGTTTTTTAACAACATACTGTACCGCGGCAATCGTGCTACAAAAGCTGACGCTAATGGGTTTAATGCATTTGATTCGCCAAATTTTTCACCGTTATTGCGGGCTGGTATCCAAATATCCGTTGAAGCTGGTGAAGTGAATGCGTTGGGTCATGAACCATTACGTCTTACTCCAGTAACCCCACAGGCTATTGGTGTGGTCACCTTATACCCAGGCATCTCGGCCGCTATTTTTGATAATATGCTCCAACAGCCTGTTAAAGCGCTAATCATGCAAAGTTACGGTGTGGGTAATGCCCCACAAGACCCGCAGCTTTTAGCGAGCTTGCGGCGTGCAATTGAACAAGGTACGGTAGTGCTCAATTGCACCCAATGCTTCAAAGGTAAAGTGAACATGGGCGGTTACGCAACGGGCAACGCACTGGCACAAGTGGGCGTAGTCAGTGGTCATGACATGACTGTTGAAGCTGCTTTAACCAAACTTCATTACCTGTTGTCTCAAGACTTGTCGCAATCAGAGATCAATAACCTATTAGAAACCAACTTACGCGGTGAGTTGACCGCTTAAGTTGCTCGTCCATTAAAACAACAATAAGAAATAGAAAAATGGCCCTAAAATCTCCTGCTTTTTCATCGCGAATTGGATTTATTCTAGCTGCTGCGGGCTCTGCCGTCGGTGTAGGTAACATATGGGGGTTTCCAACCCAAGCCGCACAAAATGGCGGTGGTGCGTTCTTATTGGTTTATCTACTCATGGTTGCCCTACTCGCTTATCCAATGTTAGTTGCTGAATTAACCATTGGCCGTATGCGTCAACGCAACCCGGTAGAGGCGCTGCGCGCACTCAGCGACAAACCGTTTTGGCGTAATTTCGGTGCGCTTACCGGAATTGTTGGCCTTGTGGTTTTGTCGCTCATATTGAGCTTCTATGCAATTGTGTCAGGTTGGCTTCTGGCATTTATGTTCGCGCCGTTAGCCGAACTAATGGGCTTTACTGCAGCAGCAACTTGGTTGACCGACTTTAGCGTGCAGCGCAACATGATCATGATGGTACTGTTTCTAGTACTCACCGTGCACGTTGTTCGCTCAGGCGTAACCGATGGTATCGAGCGATGGTCACGCCGCTTAATGCCGTTGTTGTTTGTTTTATTAATAGCTATGGCACTCTATATTCTTACGCTTCCAGGCGCTATTGATGGCTTAAAGATGTACCTGACACCTGACTTTGAACAGGTCACCAACCCCAATCTCATTATTCGTGCCATGGGCCAAGCATTTTTCTCGCTCAGTTTGGGTGTATGTTGCATGATGACCTACGGTGCTTATTTATCAAAAGACGAGCATTTACCGCGCACCGCAGGTTGGGTTGCTGGGCTTGATACCTCAGTCGCATTTTTGGCGGGCCTCTTGATCCTACCAGCAATGTTCGCTGCACAAGAACTAGGCGTTGAAATCTACGATCAAGCCGGTCAACTGCTTTCCAGTGACACGCTGGTATTCAACGTACTACCGGCAATGTTCGAATCGATGGGCTATGTCGGTTTATGGGTGGGTCTCGCGTTTTTCGCGTTGATGGTCATTGCCGCAATCACCTCATCCATTTCTATGTTAGAAGCACCGGTTAATGCATTGGTTGAAGAAACCGGGCAGTCTCGTGCCCAAATGGTTTGGGTGGTAGGTGCAACAATTGGCTTAATTTCGTCGTTAATCATTTACAATTTTTCAGCCTTGTTCGGTGCGGTAGTGACACTTACAACCGTATACATGCAACCCCTACTCGCACTCATCTTTGGTCTGCTATTAACTTGGGTACTGCGTCAAAACTATTTACTGAAAGCCCTGCAAGACGGCGCGCCAGAAATGGAATCAAGTTGGTTTTGGAAAATCTGGCCATGGTACGTGAAGTTTATATGCCCAGTATTGATTTTACTGGTTATCTGGCGTGGCTAAGTCTCTATAAAATCAGCTGACATTCGTAATAAAAAAAGGCTCGGGACCAATCCAAGTTGTCCCGAGCTCAGGGGAATGGCTCAAGGGATTGAGCCGTGCGCTAACTCGATAAATGTCGAGGGTAAGATTTATTGTAGACATAAATTTACCAAATGCGAATTTTTTGTGTAAAAAACGTACAAAAAATTATTTGCGCACGTGCTTAAACAATGAATAAAAGTTTTGCGTCGTAACTTTTGCCACTTCAGCGAGGCTCAAACCTTTCACGTCCGCGACGCATTTAGCTACATCAACCACATAAGCTGGCTGATTTTCTTTGCCACGGTGCGGCACCGGTGCTAACCAAGGGCTGTCCGTTTCAATTAACAATCGCTCTAGCGGTAATGCCTGCACCACTTCGCGCAGTTCGGTCGCGTTACGAAACGATGCTATGCCCGATATCGAAATATAGAAATCAAGATGTTCAATGGCCTGCTGCGCCATTTCAAGTGATTCAGTGAAGCAGTGTAAAACGCCTCCACAGCGCTGCGCCTGTCCCTCACGTAACATCGCAATGGTGTCCTCACGCGCATCTCGAGTATGAATGATCAACGGTTTATCAAGCTCATTTGCGAGTTCAATATGGTACGCAAAGCTATCTTGCTGAATAGGACGGCTCTCCGGATCGTAAAAATAATCCAAACCCGTTTCGCCAATGGCAACTACTTCCGGCTCTGCAGCCCATTTACGTAACTGGTTGCGGTCAAGCGGATGCTTAGCAACGTACAACGGATGCACACCGCAGGAAATACTTACATCTGGGAAATCAGCAACTTGGTTGCGCATGGCAGGAAAATCATCAAGGGTCACGCCAATACAAAGCATGTGCTCTACTTTTGCTGCGCGCGCAGCTTGAACAATTTTAGAAAATTGCCCATCGAAATTTTTTAGGTCTATTTTGTCAAGATGACAATGGGAATCGACAAACACAACAACTCCTCTAGGATGTCTTACATGGTGGCGGTTGGCGTGCCCGTATTACCTATCGCAGCAAGCTTCGATTCAATCATATTTTTCAGCATCGCTTTATCATCGATAAACTGAACGCCAACGCCCTGTTGCTCTGGGCGCCCCGGCTTTGATGGAGCTAACCAGACGACTTTGCACTTCACAAAAACCGAATTTTGTTCACCAAACAAACGTACCTCCAACAGAAATTCATCACCATTTTTCAGAGGTTCATCTGTTGTTAGAAACAAGCCCCCACCTTTGATAAATGGCATGTAATAGCGCCGCAGCTGGGCTTCAGTGCCCAACACGATACGTTTTTTCGGTAACGCGGCCTCTGCTTGTGCTACGGTTTGTGTTTCCATTGTAACCACTGTTGTTGTAATAGTAATGGTACGTTTAAGCCAGCTTGTTCACTTGTTGTTTTGCGCAAATTGTAACATAAAGCAAGCCAAGCATTGATTTCAGCAACGGTTATCTGTTCTCTTTGCAGCCAATCGACAGCGAGTTGATAGCTGCCCGGAAATCTTAAGCGCTGCTGTGCAACGCGTTGTTTAATCCGAATTAACTCATGCAACCATGCTTCGCTTGCATCGAGCCAGCCAGCCCAATCACTCTTAGTTGGCAAAGGCCACTTGCTATCTACGCAACAAGCCTGAGCCAAACGCCCAACATAGTCAATGTTATCACTAACTTCGCCTTTTAATGCGGCAAGAGCATGTAAAGGTGCACCTAAAAACTGTTGGCTACGCAATTGCTCTTCAGGCGTTAAACTGCGTCCTAATTGTTGCACCAGCCACGCTTCAATCTCCGGCCAGCTCGGCTCATTTAATGTGTGCAGCCGCATGCGACTGCGAATCGTTGGCAACAGCGCACTGGTACGCTCAGGGCTCAAGATAATATACGTGTTTGCGGTAGGTTCTTCGAGTGTTTTTAACAGCGCGTTTGCAGCTTCTGTGGTCATGCGTTCGGCATTTTTTATCCAAGCCACTTTTGCACCATGCTGGCTTGCTGTCTGCTGCAATGCCTGAGTGAGCTCACGAATTTTATCCACGCCGATGGCACGATTATCCTCGCTACGAAGCACGTAGTAGTCTGGGTGTGTTTCAGATTGAACCAGCAAGCAGCTTTTACAGCGCCCACAAGCACGTTGTGTTGGTTGTAAACACAACAAATAATGCGCCAAGGCTTGGGTGTATGCCTCAGCCCCCAAACCTTCACGTGCTGGAATGCAATGTGCATGACCAAAGCGTTGTTGCTGGTAATCTGAAACAACCTGCCGCCACGATTCACGCAACCAAGGTAAACTCATGTCGCCTCTGCGTTAATTAAATAAATGCTGTTCAAGTTCATGAAGTAAGTCGCGATGAACCGACTCCATGTCTTGATTGCTGTTAATGACGCAAATATTCGCATCATTCTCGGCAATCTCTAAATACCGGTTTCGAGTGCGTTCGAAAAATGCAACGTCTTCTTGCTCAATGCGATCAAGCTCACCGCGCTCACGCGCGCGGGCCAATCCTTTTTGGGGATCAACATCGAGTAGTAAGGTAAGATCAGGAACAAAATCGCCTAACACCAGTTTTCGTAATGCCGTTAGCTTTTCATCACCGAGTTGACGTCCGCCGCCCTGGTAGGCTCTGGAAGACAAGTCATGACGATCGGCAATAACCCAAATACCCTTAGCCAATGCCGGCTTGATAACATTCTCAACCAGTTGTGAACGACTGGCGTACATCAGCAGCAATTCCGTTTCAGCCGTTAGCTTTTCTTCCCAATCACCCTTTACTAAATCTCGAATCGCCTCAGCAAGCTTCGTTCCGCCGGGTTCACGAACCGTTTGTGTGGCAATTCCTTTAGCATGCAGGTGATTCACAACACTCGCCATAGCGGAGCTCTTACCTGCCCCTTCCAGGCCTTCAATTACGATAAACTTGCCGCTTGGCATTAGTTTTGATTCCTTTGGTATTTATTAACCGCGCGGTTGTGTTCCGCCAGTGTTTTGGAAAAAACATGGCCACCCGAACCATCCGCCACAAAATAAAAATAATCCGTTGTTTCAGGGTGAGCCGCGGCTTCGAGGCTACTAAGACTTGGCATGGCAATTGGAGTTGGCGGCAACCCATTAATTCGATAGGTATTGTACGCAGTTTGTTCGCGTAAATGTGCGCGCGTTAAATTGCCATCAAAGTCGTCGATTCCATATATTGTGGTTGGATCAGACTGCAAGCGCATACCGGCCCGCAAACGATTTATAAACACGGAACTTACCCGTTTACGTTCGCCACTTAATCCTGTTTCTTTTTCAATGATTGAAGCCATAATAAGCAACTCGAAAGCATTTTCATAGGGTAAATCGGCGTCACGCGAAGCCCACACAGTAGATAACTCGCCCTGCATGCGCTGAAAAGCTTGTTTGAGGATATCAATATCTTTGGTGCCAGCGGTGTAGTTGTACGTGTCAGGGAAAAACTGGCCTTCAAAAGACGCCATCTCCACATTCAGGTGCGAAGCGAGTTGTTGATTCAGTTCCTTACGCGGAACATTTTGCAAGGTTTGCTTCAAATGGTCGCTTTGCTGCAGTTGCTGCAACCATTCGAGCAGCGTGCGCCCCTCAACGAGTGCTACACGAAATTGATATTGTTCGCCGTTACGCAGCTTTTGCCAAAGCCCCTTCACTGTGTCTTCGGGCATTACTTGATACACGCCCGCCTGTAACCGCTCAGGCTTATCCAATATCCGACTGGCGAGATACGTGGGGGTAACCTGCAACTGGGCACCTTGACTGTTGAGTTGGGAAATAATTGTACGTGCGTGCATGCCGCGTTTTACTTCGAATAGTAAAGGTTCAGGCATACCTAAAGGTTGCTGTAATTGTTTGAACCCGTACCAAATTAGAAAAACACAGATAGCGAGTGCGATTACACTCGCAGCAATTAAGAATTGTATAAAACGTTTGAATACCACTGATGAACAACCTCTGGTAATAGCGCCTTGGGTAACACACGTTCGTCTATCTTCGCGATAGGCCGTGGACCCAACACAGTATTGCACAAAAAAGCCTGCTGAGCTGAGGCAACCGAAGCATAAGTAGCTTCGGTAGGTATTGCTTCAAGCAACACGGCGGCGCAGATTTCAGCTTGCATAATACCGGCTATGCCGGCCGTTTTTAACAGCGGAATCCGCCAGTTATCGCCATCATACCAGAATAAATTGCTGCTGATCGCCTCTACAATGTGAAGCTGTGAATCACAAACTAATAAGTCATCAACGCCGAGCAAATCACGCTCCTGTGTCAACAGAACTTGTTCCAGGCGATTCAACGTTTTCAAGCCAGCCAGCAGCGGCTGTTGGGCTAACCGAAGTTTTGCTTGTGCAACGCTTAAGCCTTGGGTCGACCACTGCGGTAAATCAGAGATTGTCACGTACCAGTTAATCGGTTGGTTCGCTGCAACACCATAGCCGCGCTGGCTAACACCTCGGGTAATAATGAGTTTTACCACACAGTGTTGATGCTCGGCAGCTATATGTTCCAATAATGACAGCACCTGCTCTTGCTCAGGTATTGCCATCGCCAAGCGTTCAGAGGCGATCGATAAACGTTGCCAGTGACGCGGCCAATATTCTATACGGTGGTGCCGAATAACGAGTGTAGTGAAGTGCCCATCGCCGAATTGCAGGCCACGGTCAAGGGATTGTGATGAGAGGGGTTGCCCATTGAGCCACATACAAAAAAGGCGGAATTTTCATTCCGCCTTTCCGAATTCGATGACTTAGTCGTTTGCGTGATTTTTCACGTAATCGATAGCAGCTTCAACGGTTCTGATTTTCTCTGCTTCTTCGTCTGGAATCTCGGTCTCAAACTCTTCTTCCAGAGCCATTACCAATTCAACGATGTCCAGCGAGTCTGCACCAAGGTCATTTTCAAAAGAAGCTTCTAATTTCACTTCTTCTTCTTTAACACCTAGTTGTTCAACGATGATTTTTTTTACGCGTTCTTCAATAGTACTCATTGTATATATGTCCCTTGATTTTAGGTCACGAGTTCAAAATTGGGCTTAGTGTAGTGAATGACGCGACAATAATAAAGCAAAAATTGGTCTAACCTTGACAGGTCGTACCCCTTGCCGCGAAAAATCACTTATACCATTGCCATGCCACCGTTTACGTGGATGGTTTCGCCCGTAATATATGCAGCGCCTGGTGAAGCTAAAAACACCACAGCTGCAGCAATTTCTTCTGGTTGGCCCAAGCGCGATGCCGGTATATTGGCGAAAATCGCTTGTTTCTGGTCATCTGTCAACGCTTTGGTCATATCCGTATCAATAAAACCTGGCGCTACGCAATTCACCGTGATACCACGCGCAGCTATCTCTTTCGCTAACGCCTTGGTAAACCCAGCCAAACCAGCTTTAGCAGCGCAATAGTTTGCTTGGCCAGGGTTGCCCGTGGTACCAACTACCGATGAAATATTGATAATACGCCCTTGCCGACGTTTCATCATACCGCGCATAACCCCTTTGCTTAAACGATAAACAGACTTTAAGTTGGTGTCCATGACACTATCCCACTCATCGTCTTTCATTCGCATCAGCAGGTTATCGCGGGTAATTCCGGCATTATTGACAAGAATATCCAACTGCCCATAGGTGCTGTCAATATGCTTCAATACTGCCGCAATACTATCTGCATCCGTTACATTCAACGCAAGGCCTTCGCCGTTTGCGCCTAAATAATCGCTAATAGCTTGAGCACCCTTTTCAGTCGTCGCGGTGCCAATAACTTTGACACCACGTGCCACCAATTGTTCGGCAATTGCTTTACCAATACCACGACTGGCGCCGGTTACTAAGGCAACTTGCCCTTCTAGATTCATTAAGTCAGACATATCATTTCCTTGCTGCTAGAGCCTCAGCGGTATTTACCGCTTCACCCTGAATGGCTTTGTCGATTCGTTTATTTAACCCGGTAAGCACTTTACCTGGGCCAATTTCAAAAATTTCTGTAACACCCTGCTGCACCAGATATTCAACAGTTTCGGTCCATCGTACTGGTGAATGAAGCTGACGAACCAATGCGTCACGAATTTTATCAGCTTCGCGTGGCGCTTCTACATCCACATTATTCACGACCGGAACTTGCGGAGTATTTACCGTCAATTTACCGAGTTCAACCGCCATTTGGTCTGCCGCAGGCTGCATGAGCGAGCAATGCGATGGCACACTTACCGGTAACGGCAGTGCGCGCTTCGCGCCAGCTTTAATGCAGGCCGCGCCGGCACGCTCAACTGCTGCTTTATGGCCTGCAATTACAACCTGCCCCGGTGAATTAAAGTTCACCGCTGCTACAACTTCTTCTCCAGCTGACTCTGCACAAGCCTGCTTAACCAAGTCGTCATCTAAGCCAATAATTGCGGCCATCGCGCCAACACCAGCTGGCACCGCAGATTGCATCAACTTGCCGCGGGTAGCGACCAGCTTTACCGCATCTTTAAAATCTAAAGCACCGGCACACACCAGCGCAGAATACTCGCCCAAGCTATGCCCGGCCATCCATTCAGGAGCCGGCACACCAGCCTGTTCTAAGGCGCGGTATAGCGCCACACTCGCAGTTAATAAAGCGGGCTGAGTGCGCTGCGTTTCATTGAGCTGCTCTGCAGGCCCATCTTGCACCAATGCCCATAAGTCATAACCAAGCACATGACTTGCTTCGGCAAAGGTCGCTTCAATGACTGGATATTCGGCGGCTACATCCGCCAACATACCAACAGCTTGTGAACCTTGTCCTGGAAAAACATAAGCTCGCATGAGTACTTCCTTATAAATTAATATTCTACAAGTGCCGAACCCCAGGCAAAACCACCGCCAAAGGCTTCAAGTAATAATTTTTGACCGCGTTGAATCCGGCCATCACGAATTGCGACATCCAACGCAATGGGAACCGATGCCGCAGAGGTATTTCCCGTATATTCAAGTGTGGTAATCACCCTCTCCATCGGCATTTTTAACTTTCGTGCTGTCGCTTTAATGATACGTAAATTTGCTTGGTGTGGCACCAACCAATCTAAGTCACTCGCTACCAGTTGGTTGGCTGCTAAAGTATCCACCACCAGCTCGCTAAGCTTGCTTACCGCAACCTTAAATACTTCATTACCCTTCATATACATCCAAGCTTCGCTTAACTGTTCCGGTGACGTACGCGACATGTGGTTCACACCAAGTAGATCAGCAAATTCACCTGCGCTATTTAAATGCGTTGATAAAATACCAGGCTTGTCTGATGCTTCAAGTACCGCAGCTCCAGCACCATCACCAAATAACACCAAGGTATTGCGATCATCCGGATGACATAACCGCGACAATACATCTGTGCCAATTACTAGCACCCGCTGATACATGCCATTACGAATATATTGGTCGGCAACGCTAAGGGCAAAGATAAATCCTGAACATGCAGCAGCAATATCGAAAGCCGGAATATTATTCTCGGTCAACGCCGCTTGAATTTCACACGCAACGCTCGGAAATGCGCGCTCTCCTGACGTGGTTGCCACCACAATTAAATCAATATCGTCGGCTGCAACTTCTGCAGCCAATAGTGCCTGACGTGCTGCGGCTACACCCATGGTAGCAGCGCTTTCGCCAGCTTCAGCAATGCGTCGTTCATGTATGCCAGTGCGTTCGACAATCCAATCGTGACTGGTTTCGACCCGCTGCTCCAGCATGGCATTCGTCAGGCGCTGGCTCGGTAAGTAATGGCCAGTTCCCGCAATCGTTGCTTGCATAATAAGATTTATTCCTGTTCTAACAGAACTTGTTCTACCCGATCGCGAATTCGCGTTGGTAGATCCCGTTGTGTCTCTTCCACGGCTTGCTCAATGGCGCTAAAAAATGCGCGTACATTTGCATCACCATGACTTTTAATGACGACACCCCGTAATCCTATCAAACTCGCGCCGTTGTAGTGGTCGGGCTTCAACCAATCCCATGAACGCTTTAAACGCTGATAAAAGAGTTTCACAAACCAACGGGTCAGCCAGTGGTCGTGAATATTTGATTTGATATTATTGAGAAGAAGTTCGGCCAGTCCTTCGCAGCTTTTCAGTGCAATATTACCGACAAAACCATCGCATACAATCACATCGGCTTTGCCAGAAAACAAGTCATCGCCTTCAATAAAGCCAATATAATTAATGTGTTGCGACTGCTGCAACAAAGCAGCTGTGGCTTTCACCACGTCATTACCTTTGATTTCTTCTTCGCCCATGTTTAGCAATGCAACCCGAGGTTGTTTAATACCTAATACCTCTTGTGCCGCGACTGAGCCCATCACCCCAAATTGGAATAATGTATCCGAATCACACACAGGATTTGCGCCTAAATCAAGAACGAATGCCGAACCGCCCTGCTGTTGAGGTATGGCTGACATTAATGCCGGTCGTAAAACACCCGGCAAGGTTTTCAGGGTAAAGTAAGCTTTGGTCATTAGCGCACCGGTATTTCCGGCGCTGACACACGCTGCAGCCTCTTCTGAGGCCACTAACTCTAACGCGATACGCATCGACGAGTCCGGCTTCGCACGCAGCGAATAGCCAGGTTTATCGGTCATGGTAACGGTTTGGCTTGCGTGCTTAAGGATAACGCGAGGGTGGTTATCTATCTTCGCATGCTTTAGTAGCGGAATTAGCTCAGAGTCATCCCCAACCAGCATAAAATGAACGTCGGGAAATGTTTTTAACGCCTGTTGCAAAGCGTCAATTACAACTGAGGGGCCATGATCGCCCCCCATTGCATCAAGTGCCAGTGTCAGTGCGGCCATAGCCTCACTATCCTGTACTGGTTACTTGTTAATTACTTTACGGCCTTTATAAAAACCATCAGCTGTTACATGGTGACGACGATGCGTTTCACCAGAGGTAGAGTCAACCGACAGTGTAGGGCCGCTCAGTGCATCGTGAGAACGACGCATGTCGCGCTTCGAACGAGTTTTCCGATTCTTTTGTACAGCCATTTACGCTATCTCCTAAGTTTATTTGCGCTTTAATTCTTGCAACACAGCAAAAGGATTTCCTTTTGCTTCTGGGGAGTCTTCAATATCGCCCCACTGCATTGCGTTACTATCTACCCGACATTCGCGCTCGTCATGTTTGACCACAACCGGCATCGCCAATATCAGCTCATCTTCGACCAACGCATGCAGATTCACTTCACCGAGTTCATCCAGCTCAACTGATTCGTAGCCCTCTGGCATATCGGTGGCCTTTTGCCGCTTCGTAACAGGCGCATAAATAAATGTGCACTGTAACGGAACCGTCATGGTATCACCGCAACGTTCGCAGCTTGCTTGCACAGTCACCTGAGCATCACCGCGAATACGTTTTATGCCCTGCTCGTCAACTTCAAAAAATAATGAAGTATCCACATCAGGACATGGCTCAACCAATAACTCTTGCAAACGAGCAAGCGCCTCCCCCGGAACTAATCCGATATAAGACAATTGCTTGCCGGCACTTTTAACCGGATCTACCGTAATCGGTACTCGAACCTTCTGCATAGGGCGCGAATATTAATGGAATCGATGCGTGAACACAAGTGCTTTTCGTAAAATTACATGGGTTTCAAGCCATATGTTTGCAAGGTTTACGGTGTGTTTTCGTCCAACAGTGGATTAATGCCCCAACTACGCAACATTGCAAGCAACCGAATGAGTGGTAATCCCACCAATGTGTTCGGGTCGTCGCCACGTAAAGCAGCAAATAGACTGATACCCAAGGCTTCACTTTTAAAGCTACCGGCACAATTTAGCGGCTGTTCCCGCTTTACATAGGCAACAATCTCAGCGTCACTCAGGTCACGAAACCGCACCTCAAAAGGCTCTACGCATGACTGGAGCAGCAGTTGCTTGCTGTCATAAACAGCTAATCCAGTTAAAAACGTCACCGTTTTGCCGCGCATGGCCTGCAACTGTTTAATCGCGTTCGCTTCAGTGCCAGGTTTACCCAGAATGGTGCCTTCTACGACGGCGACTTGATCGGAGCCGATTAATACATGCTCCGGAAACTTATTCGCCAGGGCTTTAGCTTTCGCTATAGCTAAGCGTTCAACCAGCGCCAAAGGCGATTCATTAACGAGCGGCGTTTCGTCAACTTCGGGCGCCGCCACGTCAAATTCACGCACAACCTTAGCCAGTAGCTCACGGCGAAATGGCGACGTGGAAGCAAGCACCAAATTCGTTTTCATAGACATTAACCTACGGTTTCTTCACTTAGTAAACTATCTGCTCAGCGTTACACATAGCTTGGTAACGTGGCCAAATTATCCAGAATCGTTAAGGGCTGGTGCTGTAACAAACGTTGTGCATCATGCGCCCCAAAGCTTACACCAATGCGCGCTATTCCGGCATTTTCAGCCATGCGCATGTCATGCACTGAATCACCAACCATCACCGCCTGATGTGCCGAAAACCCTGTTTCCTCAAGAATTTCATTGAGCATGCGTGGATCGGGTTTAGACGCGGTTTCGTCGGCGCACCGTGATAGATGGAATAACTCATGAATATTAGCTTCTTGCCAAACCCGTTCCAACCCGTGGCGCGCTTTACCCGTAGCAACGGCTAAGGTGTACCCTTTTGCCCGTAACCCTTCAAGCATTGCTTGCGCCCCTTCGAATAACGGTGAAGGCGTGATGTCATCATGCACATATTGCTGACGGTAAACGTGCATAAACGCGTCAAACTGTTCGCTCGACAGCCGACCAAACAATTGTTCAATCGCTGGTTCTAAACTGATACCAATAATTTCACGCACCGATTCCACCGTTGGAGCTGGTAGCGACAAAAGCGCTGCGGCACGCTGCATCGAAGACACGATGCGCCCTACCGAATCCATCAAAGTGCCGTCCCAATCAAAAATTATCAGTGGGTACTTCATATAAAACAGCGTCCGCCTAATCGAATTAATGTTTGTCGTAAAGCTTCATCAAGCGGCGCATCAACGGTAATTTGTTTTTCCGTTTGCGGATGCTTAAAAGTAAGTTTATGCGCGTGTAAAAAAAGTCGATTCAATCCGACCTGCTGCATCTGTTGATCAAAATCGCTGTCACCGTATTTGGGGTCGCAAGCTATTGGGTGACCGGCATGCAGTGCATGCACACGAATCTGATGTGTACGTCCGGTTATCGGAGAAGCTTCTACCAATGTACAGTGAGCAAACTGCTCAACAATACGAAAACGAGTTTCTGACGGTTTTCCAGCAGCATCAACCCGTACCACCCGCTCACCTGATTTCAGTGTGTTCTTTAACAGCGGCGCAGCAATAAATTTCACATGTTTTTGCCAGTGCCCACGCACCAACGCCAAATATTGCTTATCCATGGCTTTATTGCGTAATTGCTCATGCAGGCTGCGCAGTGCTGATCGCCGCTTAGCAATGAGAATACAACCACTTGTCTCGCGGTCTAGCCGATGCACCAGTTCCATTTGTTTTGCATCCGGGCGCAGCGATCGTAAACTCTCAATCAACCCGAATTGCAAACCTGACCCACCGTGCACGGCAAGCCCAGCTGGTTTATTCATCACCATCAATACCTCATCTTCATAAAGTATTTGGTGTTGCAGCGCTTGCACTTGATCAAGTTTGGCAGACGGCAACGGATTCGCTTCCGCAATACGCACTGGTGGAATGCGAATTACATCGCCAACCTGCAGTTTATATTCGGGTTTAACGCGCTTTTTATTAACGCGCACCTCACCTTTACGCAAAATTCGGTACACCAATGACTTGGGAACACCTTTTAATTGCGCAAGTAAATAGTTGTCGATGCGTTGCTCTTCGTAGCCAGATTCAACCGTCTGGAAGTGCACGCCTTGTGATATGTTTGTTTGTTCGCTCATAGGTGGCGGATTTTAGCATGAGCTCTTGACAATGTTCATCTTGTATTTACAACGATTTTCGTGGGATAATAATGAATCGGAAAAATCCGCACCGATTTATAGAGAGCGGTACATCATTTGCACAAAGCAATGATGCAGCTAAAGAGTAAAAATTTAACGCGTGGTTTGAGCGGAAAGCGTCACTGCCAATACGTCCACCTCAGCTTACGAAAGTGCGTAGCCAAAGCTACGGCGTCGAGAAGTTGATGGCACGGAATATCATTGGCTCATCTTCATCCGAATTTGGATGATGAAGATTGATTGAGCGCGCCGCCTTTAATTAAATCAAACCAGAATTGAAGAACCAGTGCTGCAACGCAGTATGGCCTTTACAAGCGCATTTCGGCTTGGTAACAAATTGCAATCTCACGTTTATAACTAGTTGTTGAACGGGAGATGGATGTTAGGTGTTGATCGACTAACCCTAACCTAAAACAATTCAATCTCGAAATAGCGATGGCGAAAGCCTGTCGTACCGTGTTGTGGCCCGACATAATGAGTCACATACAATGAAAAGAATGCTAATTAATGCAACGCAGCAAGAAGAACTGCGCGTTGCGCTGGTTGATGGCCAGCGTCTTTACGATCTGGATATCGAAAGCCCAGGTCACGAACAAAAGAAAGCGAATATTTACAAGGGTAAAATTACCCGCATCGAACCAAGCTTAGAAGCCGCCTTTGTTGACTATGGTGCAGAGCGTCACGGTTTCCTACCTCTCAAAGAAATTGCGAAAACTTACTTCCCTAGCGGCTATTCATTCTCTGGGCGTCCGAACATCAAAGATGTAATCTCGGAAGGCCAGGAAGTGATTGTTCAAATCGATAAAGAAGAGCGCGGCCAAAAAGGCGCAGCCTTAACTACCTTTATTTCGCTTGCTGGTAGCTATTTGGTGCTTATGCCAAATAACCCACGCGCAGGCGGCATTTCACGCCGTATTGAAGGCGAAGAACGTAGTGAATTAAAAGCAACGCTAGACGCATTAAATCTGCCAAACACCATGGGTTTAATCGTGCGCACCGCAGGTGTTGGTAAATCACAAGAAGAACTTGAGTGGGACTTAAACGTTTTATTGCACCACTGGGAAGCCATCGAAAAAGCAGCAAACTCGCGCCCTGCTCCGTTCTTAATTCATCAAGAAAGCAATGTGGTGTTTCGTGCTATTCGTGATTATCTACGCCGTGACATTGGCGAAGTACTTATTGATAACCCGAAGATTTTTGAGCAAGTACGTGAACACGTCACGTTAATTCGTCCTGATTTCGTTAATCGCGTAAAAATTTATCAGGGTGACGTTCCATTATTTAATCATTACCAAGTTGAAAGCCAGATTGAATCTGCATTCCAACGCGAAGTACGTTTGCCATCAGGCGGTTCAATCGTTATTGACCCAACTGAAGCATTAACTTCAATTGATATTAACTCTGCCCGCGCTACCAAAGGCGGTGACATTGAAGAAACGGCCTTCCAAACCAACTTAGAAGCAGCAGAAGAAATTGCACGCCAATTGCGCCTGCGCGATGTTGGCGGCTTGGTTGTTATCGATTTCATTGATATGACACCTGCTCGCCACCAGCGAGAAGTTGAAAACCGTTTACGTGACAGCTTGAAACAAGATCGCGCTCGCATTCAATGCGCACGCATTTCACGTTTTGGTCTGTTAGAAATGTCCCGTCAACGTCTGCGCCCATCACTTGGTGAAGCGTCAAACCACGTGTGCCCACGTTGTACCGGCCACGGCACCATTCGTTCAGCAGAATCGCTGGCACTGTCAATTTTGCGCTTAATTGAAGAAGAAGCGTTAAAAGACAACACCATTCAAATACAAGCACAAGTACCTGTTACTGTTGCAACCTATTTGTTGAACGAAAAACGCCAATCAATTTTTGATATTGAAAAACGTCATGATGTATCAGTGTTGGTCATACCAAACCAACACTTAGAAACGCCTCATTTTGACGTGAAACGTTTACGTAGTGATGAGCTAGATGAAGCCAACAGCTTCACCTTAATTGAGAAGCCGGAAGACACCACCACCGAGATTGTGCTCAATAAAGACAAGCCAAGCTTTGAAGAGCCCGCATTAAAAGGCTTACAAGCGCCGGCTGCTCCAGCGCCAACCGCTGCACCAGACAAACCTGCTGCACAGAAAGCTACCGGCCCTGGGCTATTCACTCGTCTAGGTAAATGGTTAAGCGCGCTCTTTAGTAGTGAAGACGATGCGTCGACGAAAGACAAGAAGTCGCCGCAACAGCGCCCGAATGGAAACAATCAGCGCCGTAACAACCGTGGTGGTAACAACAATCGTCGCCGTGGTAACAACCGCAATCGTAACCGTGACGCGGAGAAAGAAGGCACAACGGTTGATGCATCGGCTAAGCCAGCTGATAACAAGCCTGCAAAAGACGACAACAAAGAGCAACGCAATGAGCGTGGTGGTCGTCGCAGTCGTGGTGGTCGTAACCGCAACAAACCAGCAACTGATCAACAAGATACAAGTGCTGTAGCGAAAACGGCAGAAGCCACTGCGCCAGAAGCCGCCAACGAAGAACGTAAACCAGCGAAGCCTAAAGTTCGCCGTCAACGTCGTAAATTGGATCAATCTGTACGTGTTGGTACCGAGCACAGTGATGCGGCACCACAAACAAGTGCACAAGTTGATGCTGCTGCAGAAGCAAAAGCATCGCAGCAACAGTCCCAAGCAACTACTGACGAAGCCAAGCCAACAGCGGCAGCTACTCCAGTAGTAGATAAAGCTGTTGAACAAGAACCTGAAACCAAGCCTGCAGCAGACGCAGCGCCAGAAGCGGATGCAACCGAAGCGGAAGCAAACGATCGCAGCCGCAATCGCAGCCGTCGTTCACCACGCCATCAACGTGCTGCTGGTCAGCGTCGTAAAGCAGAGCAAGAAAATGGTGATGCGGAAGCTAAAACGGATGACGTTAAAGCGGATGAAGCGAAAGCCGAGCCAGTAAAAGCCGAAGAAACAACGGCACCGGAAGCCATTTCAGCTGAACCTGAAGTTACCGTTGCTCCAACGGCTGCTCCTGAGCCTGAAGTTGCAAAAGAAGAAGTTACAAAAGCAGAGCTCGCTAAGCCTGAAAATGCTGATGTAGCGGAAACAGAAGCAACCAAACCGGCTACTGAAGAACCGGCACCTACTGCAGCTCCAACGCCAACAACTGAACCCGAAGCCGCTGAAGTTGCAGCAACCGAAACGGCTGAGAAGCCTAAGCCTGCGAAGGCTGCCGAACCAGCAAAAGCGATTCATGTGCGCGGTAAAACCACCACCGCAGCAATGACCAAAGCTAGTGCCGTTGTACGTACAGACGACTTCACGCCGCTTAATGTGGCCGACAGTAATGTACGACTGCAGTTTAGCAAAGACTCACGCGTAGCGAGCTTTGCCGAAGCGCGCTCAGTCACTTTTGCTGAAATGACTAAAACCCAATAAGGGTTAACAGGTAGTAAAAAAAATCCCAGCTCATGCTGGGATTTTTTATATCTGAAACAAGCAAATGTTACTTCAGGTTTTCTTCAAACAATTTAAATATACGGCGGTACTCATCTAACCAACTTGAAGGCTGACGGAAGCCGTGCGGCTCAACTGGGAAGATAGCCGTTTCAAAGTCTTCTTTTTCATGTTCGATTAAACGCTGAACAACCCGCACACTGTCTTGGAAGAACACGTTGTCATCAACCATCGGTGAGTTGATCAACAGCGCATCTTCTAACCCCTCGGTAAAGTAAATTGGTGAACTACGGCGGTATGCAATCGGATCATCATCAGGCAAATTCAAGATGTTTGACGTATAGCCCGTGTTGTAGTGAGCCCAATCACTTACTGGCCGCAACGCTGAACCAGCTTTAAATAGACCAGGTTCATTAAACAGCGCCATAAAGGTTAAGAAACCACCGTACGAACCACCATAGGTACCCATACGATTGGTATCAACGTGCGTGTTCTCACCCGCCCACTTCACTACATCAATTAAGTCTTCAACTTCAGGCGTGCCCATCTGACGATAAATAGCGGTACGCCAGTCACGGCCATAACCTTTAGACCCACGATAATCAAGGTCAAGTACCACATAGCCTTGTTCGGTTAAGAACGTATGGAACATAAACTCGCGCTGATATCCCGACCAGCCGGCATGAGCATTTTGTAAGTAGCCTGCACCATGAATAAACACCACAGCCGGATATTTCTCAGCACGGTTCGGATCATAGTCTTTCGGGTAATAGACACGCGTGTATATCGGGTCAGCAACATGGCTTGACGCGATAGGCACAATCTCTGGGGCTACCCAATCATACGCCATGAACGTATCTGTCGCAGTGTGCGTTAAACGCAGCGCGGTATCCGTACCGATTGTTTGTACGTACAATTCTTCAGGTTGCAGCGCAGTAGAATGTTTTATCAACAACTGGTCTTCTTGTGGGCTAAGCTCATAGTTGTTAATGCCACCAAGCTTAGTCAGTTGCTCAAGCGCAGCATTATCGGTGCGAACGCGATAAATTTCATAATTTCCCGGGTGCGGTTTATTGGCACTGAAATAAATGAATTCGCCGTTTCCACTCACAGTCGGGTCTTCGGTGACAAATTTGCCGCTGGTGAGTTGCTTGGTGCTGCCATTAAGTGGTTTTACATAAAGGTGCGAATAGCCATCGGCTTCTGACTGGAACCACAACGTCGCGCTGTTCGGTAAAAAGCCAAATTCGTTATGGGTATAGTTAATCCAAGCTTCGTCATGCAGGCGGTCTTGGTTTACCAGACGCTTTCCAGCGAAATCAATACTCGCAATCCAACGATCTTTATTGTCCCAAGCTTCCAGCATTAAAGCTGCGTGCTCACCGTCATCCGTCCAACGAATTGCACCCTCACGCCAGCCCCAGTCTTGCAATAATGTTATTGGACGAGGCTTTTGTTCTGACTTATAGGTTTTGCCTTGCGCGGCATAATTCTCACGACGCACATCAGCAAGAACATCATCATTCCAACCTGGTAATGTGTTGTAAGTTAACGTGGTCTGTTCGCCGGTACTTAAATCGAGCACCAGTACTTCATGCTCAACCGGTTTTGCATCAGCAACACGAGAGCGCACAGGTTGTGCAGCAACACGGCCATCGTCAGTTACATAATTTGGCATGATATCGCCATCAGCGCGCCACTTTTGCGGCTCACTAATTGCTACAATCAGCTTGTCGCCGGCTGGCGATAAGCTCGCTGCAACCACCTCTTTACCCTGCCCCAAGTAAAATGGTTTCGGTGCGAGAGACTCATTGTTGCTCTGCAGTGCCTGTTGCTGTTCAAATTGATCAGCTTTATTTTTCCGCTCAACTTGCACAAACTCGATTAAATCCAACTGCTCACGCGCCACGAAGTCTTTAGGCTCGCTATTCGCCTTTGGCGCATCGGCCGTTTCTAAAGCAGCAATTTGTTGGGTTAATCCGGTGCTCGGTTCCACCACAAAAAAGTCATTACCTTCGCGATACGCAAGACGTCCATCAGTTAAAAATAGCAATTGCGACTGGCGCGCTTCGTCACGTGTTAACTGGCGGGTTTGCTTATTAGCGATATCACGAACAAAGATATTGCCTTCAAAGGTATAGGCTAACAGTGACTTGTCGCTATTATACACACCATTGTTGTAGGCATAATTGTGGAGTTTATCGAGCGGCACTTGGTGCGCATCTTTGCCAACTGGCTGATGATACCAGTCACGAAGTTGCGAACCTTCGCGTTTTTGTTGGAACAGTACCCCACTGCCATCAAGCATCCAGTAGGCACTTTCTGGTGAACGTGCTACCCAGTCTTGGTCCGCCATGATCTGGTTCAGTGTCAACGCTTGTCCAGCAACTGCTTGAGTGTTCTCTGCTGTTGTTAGAACCGCCGGTGGTTTGCTAGCGGTTTGTGACGTGGAGGCATCGGTCATCGCGCATGAAGCGCTCATTAACGCCGCGGCAATAGCAATTGCTACTTTTGTTTTCATTATTTTGGGTCCTTGTTAGCCTAGCAATATTAGGCCATTAAACCAAAATGCCCAGCAACTTACGAGCTGGGCATTTACTTGTTGCGATGAAACTCTTGGTTATTGCGGTTAGCTTTCGGCGTCAGGCTGTTTATTGGGGTGTGCAGCAGCAACCCAAGGCAACTCAATTAAGCGCGCATAAATACCACGAAGCAACGGATAATCGTCCAACGCAATGCCAAAACGTTCAGCACTGTACACCTGTGGAACAAGACACACATCCGCCATTGAAAAGTCCTCACCAACACAGTAAGTGCCGGATACTTCTTCAAAATTCCGTTCCAATGCCGTGAAACTTTGCTTAAACCAGTGCTGTAACCATGCTTGTTTTGCCGCATCGTCTGCACCAAGTTCACGCACGAGGTATTGCTGAACCCGCAAATTAATCAAAGGCTGCAGTTCACTTGCAATATCCAGTGATAACGCGCGGATTGCACCGCGTTTTTGTGCATTGCCAGGCAATAACGAAGGCTTAGGGTGTTTTTCTTCCAAGTATTCAATAATCGCTAGCGACTGATGCAAAATAACCGTTCCATCCACCAACGTTGGCACTAAACCATTCGGATTTAGCTGGCGATATGAAAGCTTATGTTGCTCGCCACCTTCTTTAATTAAATGAACGGGAATGTAGTTATAATCTAACTGCTTATAGTTGAGCGCGATACGCGCTCGGTAACTGGCGCTCGAGCGCCAGTAGCCATAGAGTTCCATAGAGTTGACTCCGCGATTAATCGTCAGACGGTGTGTACTGAACCACTTTTTGATCAATGCTGCCGAAAATACTGTGGTTACTCGCGTCCGTCATTTCAATTTTGATGGTGTCACCAAATTGCATAAACCCAGTACTTGGTTTGCCGTCGCGAATAGTTTCAATCATTCGAACTTCAGCAATACAGCTATAACCTACTCCACCTTCTTCAATCGCGCTGCCATGATCCGTGCCTTGTTTATTCGACACCGTACCTGAGCCAATCACGGCACCAGCACCTAAATGACGAGTTCTTGCGGCATGCGCAACTAATTGTGCAAAGTCGAAGGTCATATCTTCACCGGCATTGGGTTTACCAAATGGCTTACCGTTATAGTAGCTCAACAATGGCAAATGCACCTTGTTATCGCGCCATTTATCACCCAACTCATCTGGAGTAACGGCTACCGGCGAGAACGCTGAAGACGGTTTAGACTGGAAAAAGCCAAAGCCCTTGCCTAATTCATTTGGGATTAATCCGCGTAATGACACGTCATTAACCAACATCAATAAACGGATGTATTCTCCGGCCTGTGCAGGCTCAATTCCCATAGGCACATCATCTGTAATAACAGCAATTTCGCCTTCAAAATCGATACCCCAAGCGGTGTCAGCCATTTCAATGTCATCTTTTGGACCCAGAAAATCATCTGAGCCGCCTTGATACATCAACGGATCAGTCCAGAAGCTTGGTGGCATTTCGGCATTACGCGCACGGCGAACCAATTCGACATGGTTCACATACGCACTGCCATCCGCCCACTGGTAGGCGCGCGGTAGCGGTGATTCACACAAGCTTTCATCGAAATCCTGTGCATCACTGAGTTCACCGTTATTAAGCGCTTGATACACTTTTTCAAGTTCAGGCGCTACGCCATCCCAATCATCAAGAACTTCTTGCAACGTGGCGGCTAATGCCGGCACAGCTACTGCTTTCTTCAAATCGCGACTAACCAGCATCAGCTGACCGTCGCGCATTCCATTTCGATAAGTCGCAAACTTCATAGTTAGTTATGCCTTATTGTCGTCTGTGGCTTTCCAGCTATTCACATAATCAGGGTTTTCGACACTTGCGCACACATCACCCATGGTGAGGGCATGGCGGGTATCGAGCATTACTGCCACTTCATCCGTAAACTTCTTGCGGTACTCTTGCCCTGCTTGAAATGCTTTCGGATGTGGCCCGTGCGTAAACCCAGCTGGGTGAAAGGTTACCATACCTTTATCAATGTTATCACGGCTGAAGAAGTCACCTTCGTGATAGAACAGCACTTCGTCGTAGTCGTCATTGTTATGATAGAAAGGCACTTTGAGTGCACCCGGATCTGATTCAATCGGGCGCGGCACAAAGGTACAGACCACAAAACCGTCGGCGACAAAGGTGGTGTGTGCCGAAGGCGGTAAATGGTAACGATGGCTCATCAATGGACGAATATCGCGCCAATTGATACGAACCGGGGCTAAATCACCGTGCCAGCCTATAGCATCCAATGGGTTAAACGGATACGTAATGACTGAAACTTCGCCATGACGTTTTACCTGCACCTGCCAGCTTTCTTCACTGTATTGCGCTTTAAACGCGTCATCTATATCTGGCGTATCAAGACAAGCTGGATCAAAAATAGCGTGATTACCAACCAAGCCTTTCTCAGGCAGTTGATACGCGCTATTTGTCGCTTCAATCATGACAATGTGCATTGGCTCAATTGGCTCTAATCGCCACGAGGTTGAACGCGGAATTGAGAAATAATCACCTTTCTCTAGCGTTATATGCCCGTAGTCACAATACAGCTCACCGCGGCCTTCGTGAATAAACAGCAGTTCGTCACCGTCCGCATTGCGCACCAAATAGTCCATGGCGCGCTGACAATGCCAAATGCGAAATTTGCAATTCGCATTATGCAGCAGCATGGGTACTTGCCACGGAGACTCGGTTGCCACATTGGTTAATTTGTTGAAGTCGAAATTGCGTGGTCGCAAGTCGCCTTCCCAGTTACTCCAACCTGTTGGAGCATGGCGATGATGAAAGTGCGTAGCGGGCCCAAAGAAACCACTACGCCCTACTTCACGTTCATAGATCGCTTGCTCCGGAAAGTCAGCATGAGCCTGCTTTGAGGCCACACCAACTTGTTTCGGAAAGCTAATCCATTTACGCATCGCTCAATACCCCACGGCGGATTTGATCTTCTTCAATGGATTCAAACAGTGCTTTAAAGTTACCTTCGCCAAAGCCTTCGTTACCTTTGCGCTGAATGATTTCGAAGAACACAGGGCCAATCACCGTTTGGGTAAATATCTGCAACAAAATGCCGTCTTTCATTGGCGCGCCATCAATCAAAATTTGTAACTCACGCAATTTCTCAAGGTCTTCTTCATGACCTTCAACACGCTCATTCACTTTGTCATAGTACGTGTCTGGTGTTGGCATAAAGTCCATACCAATCTTGCGTAAGTCGCGCACTGTTTTATAGATATCGTCTGAAGTTAACGCAATATGCTGGATGCCTTCGCCTTTATACTCACGCAAATATTCTTCGATTTGTGATTTATCATCGTGTGATTCATTAATTGGAATACGAATCTTGCCACACGGCGCGGTCATTGCGCGGCTGAGTAGTCCAGTTAGCTTGCCTTCGATGTCAAAGTAGCGAATTTCACGGAAGTTACCGATACGCTCGTAGAAGCCAGCCCAGGTGTCCATGTTGCCACGGAATACGTTGTGCGTAAGGTGATCAACTTCATACAGACCTGCTGCATGATCTTTCATCTTCGCTTCCCAATTCTCATAGAAGTTAAAATCGGTTGCGTAAATAGAGCTATCAACGAAATAAAGCACGCTTTCGCCGATACCATAGACCGCAGGGAACTCCTCTTCACCTTCAGCAATATTGCGCTGAAATGGTTTTGCGCCATTCGCAACAGCATGCTCAAGAGCATGTTTCGCGTCTTTTACACGCCAAGCCATGCCACATACGCTCGGGCCATGTATTTTGGCGAAATCTTCAGCTTGGCCACCAACTTCTGAATTGATAATAAAGTTGATGTCATTTTGCTTATACAGCCATGCTTCTTTCGATTTATGCTTCGCAACTTCAGTAAAACCTAACTTGGTAAACAAGTCTTTCAGCGCAGCAATACCTGCAGCATCAGGCGCCGTATATTCAACAAACTCGAAACCGTCGGTTTGTAGCGGGTTATAATTAATATCAGTCATAGTTTCCTCGTTATTCATTTGCGTGAACGCGTTGTTCGAATTTTTGGACGCGTTTAAAGAATTTATCCACTCTACTATGCGCATTTAGCGGGGACAGCGCTAGGCGCACTCGAACATTAGCGCGGTGGTTGGAAAACCAACAATATGTAAAGTATTTGATACAGATCAATAATAGGCAGGTTTGCAGGCTCTGCGTGTCAGCTTTTCAATACAAGTGTGGTAAAGGCGTAAAGAAAAGAATACAACGACGTTAGTCGTTATTCGTTATTCGTTATTCGTTATTCGTTAGTCGAACGCTTCGCTCTTCGTTAATTCAAAAACAACAACCAATAACGATTAACGATTAACGAACATCTTATTTCTTCCGCGTTTTCCCAATACCATAGTCACGTAATTTATTGGCTACCGCCGTGTGCGACAAACCGAGCTTTTTGGCTAACTGGCGTGTGCTTGGATAACTCGGATATAAACGACGCAAGATGGTTGCCTCGAACTTCTTCACAGTTTCATCCAAGCTGCCTTCTTCGAGGTCAATCGCAACATTCTCTTGCAGGGTATCAGCGCCTGGCAGATAGATATCATCAACATCCAGTGTGTCGCCCTCAGACATGGATATTGAACGAAATAGCACGTTTTCTAGCTGGCGGACATTACCTGGCCACTGATACCGCTGCAATGCTTCGCGACAACCTCGCGTCAATAACATCAAGCTGCGGCCCAGCCGCTGACAGGCCTGAACGGTAAAGTGTTCAGCCAAAATGGCGATATCTGACTTGCGATCGCGTAATGGCGGCACCTGTAAGGTCAGCACATTCAACCGGTAAAACAAATCTTCACGGAAACTGCCCGCTTCAACCCGCTCAATTAAATCATCTTGGGCGGAACATATAATGCGGACATCAACCGTCACTTCCTCTTCCTCACCAATGCGGCGAAAACGACCATCTTGGATAAAGCGCAGCAGCTTGGCTTGCAAGCCGTTGGACATCTCACCAACCGCATCGAGCAACACCGTGCCGCCATTCGCTTGCTCAAAAATTCCTTTTTTAGCTTCAGTATATGGGCCCAAACTGCCTTTGCCGTGGCCAAATAATTCACTTTCAGCGACGTTATCGGGTAATGCAGCACAATTAATCGCTAGAAACGGTTTATCTGCGCGGTGGCTGGCTTGGTGGCATGCGCGTGCCAACAGTTCTTTACCGACACCCGTTTCACCTTGAATAAGCAGTGGCACATTGAGTTCTGCCATGCGTGCAGCTTCTTTCAATAGGCGTTTAATACTGGCGTGCTCACCTAATATTTGTGTGAACGCATCATGATTGATACCGCGCTGCCACTGTTCCACTAATGGCTGTGGTTTACAGGTAATAACGGCCCCAGCAAAACTGTTTTTACCGGTTTCATCAGCAACCCATACTGGCAGTAAGTCCGCAAAATATTTTGCACCACCGGCACTAATTTGTTCCACGGTTGGTTCGGTCGGTTGCTTTTCCAACCAACGCTGCACCGAAAAACCCGACAGCCATAAGCTTATCGATGTGCCCACTAAGTCGGTGCGGTTGTCACTCAATACCTGATGTGCCGCATCGTTGGCGATATCAATCACACCTTTGCTGTCGACAGAAAGTATGGGGTCAGGAAGTTTACTCAGTAACAGCTTAAATTCGAAATGCTCGCGCTCAGAAGGCATGTAAGCAATTGTTTTTACGTCTTTTACGTTCGGTATTCTGCGAATTTCCGGCATTAAATGCTGAAAATCTTTAAATTCCAGTTCAGGAAAATTCAGAAAGATTTTCCCTTTGGGATCCACCTCAATGCCACGTAGATCGATTTCATGATCGCGGAGTATTTGTAATACATCTTGCGCAATACCAAGACGGTCGTCGCAGGTTATTTCCAAACGCATAAGCACAACTTCTGATAAGTATTTTGTAAACTTTAATATACACAAAAAAAGCCCTCGGGATAAGTATCCTCGAGGGCTTTTTTAAGTCGTCCGAGCAGTATTAATCTTGATTTAATACGCCGTCTGTACGGGCTGCCATAATAAAATCGTTTTTGTGCAAACCGTTAATGGCATGCGTCCACCACGTTACAGTCACTTTGCCCCACTCGGTCACCAAGGTAGGGTGATGAAATTCAGCTTCAGCAATGTCACCTACTTTATTGGTGAATGCGAGCGCTAGTTTGAAGTTTTTAAACTTAAACTCACGTTCTAACTGCATCACGCCATCGCGTACCACCGGCGTCCAATCTGGAATTTCACGAATTAGCTCCGCAAGTTCCGCATCAGTAACTTTTGGCGCTTCAGCATTACACGCTTCACATTTTTGTTGTTTTAAATCAGACATTCGAATCCTCTATTCACATCAATCAGGGTTAAGCAGCGTCAGTTTTCGGCTTTGGTGGAAATTTCGGTTCAAACAAACCTAACTCCATCGCTTCACGAACCAACGCCATAATATCTAAATCAGCAATTTCAAATAATTCTTCAGTACTACCAATGGTGTAATAAATCGGTTGCATGATATCAATCCGATAAGGTGTACGTAGCGCATCGAGTGGCACTAAAGGCTTACGTTCAGGTTTATCACTATTGATTGCATATTCGGTTTCACCTGGCGACGATAAAATTCCGCCACCATAAATACGTAGGCCGTCGGCAGTTTTTAACAAGCCAAATTCTACCGTAAACCAATACAAGCGCGCTAAATAAACGCGCTCTTTTGGTGTGGCATTTAAACCGAGCTTGCCATACTGGTGCGTGAAATGTGCGAACGCTGGGTTTGTCAACAATGGACAATGCCCAAATATCTCATGAAAAATATCAGGTTCTTGCAAGTAATCAAATTCTTCACGCGTACGAATAAAGGTGGCAACCGGAAATTGTTTATTCGCTAACAACCGGAAAAACTCGTCAAACGGAATCAACGCCGGAACTTGAGCAACTTGCCAACCGGTTGTCGCTTGCAGCACTTCATTTACTTCGTGCAACTGCGGAACGCGGTCTAGCGGCAAACCTAAAAGGTCAAGGCCGTGCATGTATTCGTCGCAGGCTTTTCCTGGAATATGTTTAAGCTGGCGCTCAACAAGATCGTGCCACACGGCATTATCCTCGTCACTCCAGGCAATAATACCATTCTCGTCGGGCTGTCTTGAAACATAGTTGCTTTGTTTACCCATAGCGGACTTGTTCCCCTGTTGTTTGTGTTTGGCTATTTGCACAAGCGGCAAACGCTTGTTCCAAATCAGCGATAATGTCGTCGGTGGCTTCTAAACCAACCGAAATACGAATAAGTGTTTCGCTAATTCCCGCAGCGGCACGTGCCTCTGGTGTGTAGGGCGAGTGCGTCATCGACGCAGGATGCTGAATTAACGTTTCAGCATCACCTAAGCTCACGGCAATTGTTATCAATTGCAAGCTATCCAGTAGCTGTTGTGCTGTGTGTATATCGCCATGCAATTCAAATGCAATCACAGCACCAGCGCCATGCATCTGCGTACCCATTAACGCTTGTGCTGGGTGATCACTGAAGCCCGGGAAATAAATCGATTTCACCATAGGCTGCTCACGCAAATACTCTGCTACTTTGACTGCATTCGCGCAATGACGTTCCATGCGAACATCCAGCGTTTTTAAACCACGCAAAATGAGCCATGCGTCATGCGGGCTCATGGTCGCCCCCATATCCTTGAGTGTCGTGAGCTTGATTAACTCAATATCTTCTTCGCTGCCGCAAACAATACCAGCGACAACATCACCGTGCCCATTCAGGTATTTAGTGGCACTGTGCAAAACAAGATCAGCGCCATGCTTGCCTGGTTGCTGCAACAGCGGCGTCATGAAGGTGTTATCCACCACTAAGCGCGCCTCGCGTTCATGCGCAATGTCGGCAATTGCTTGAATATCGATTACTTTTAAGTGCGGATTAACTGGGGATTCTAAAAATACAAGCTTCGTTGTATCTCGCATTGCTGCGCGGGTTTGTTCAAGGTCCGCCATATCAACAAAGTCGACCGCAATGCCGAAACGCGTAAATAAATGTGAGAACAGCGCAAAACTACAACCATAAATGGCATCGGAAACCAATACGTGGTCGCCGTGTTGCAGAAAGGCCAGCATACTCGCTGAAACAGCGCCCATGCCTGTTGCCGTTGCTGCCGCCGCCGGGAATTCCTCGAGTGCTGCAACCCGCTGTTCAAGTTCAGTAACCGTCGGGTTGCCAAGCCTGCTGTAAATGTACCCTGGTTCTTCGCCCGCGAAACGCGCTGAGCCTTGCGCCGTATTTTCAAAAGAAAATGTCGCAGTTTGATAAAGAGGCGCAACCAAAGCGCCGTGCTCATCCCGGCGTTTACCACCGTGAATGGTCAGCGTCGCTGGCCGCCATTGCGTTTTGTCTTTGTTATTAGTGCGCATTGGCAGAAAATCTCCTTGTTGTAGGCCAACAGAGTGCATTCAGCCCCGAATGAACGCAACAGTGAACTTTGATGTCGATCATATTTTGCTGTAACGGAAATTTTCCACCTGCATAAAAAAACCCGCTGCAGGGCAAACCTATCAGCGGGCTACTCACGGTGTTCTTGGGCAAGACCATTATCCGGTATTCATGTGTGCGCTGTGTTAAATCTGTTACAAACGATCCAGTTCGCGATCGATCTGATATGCATTGGATGTTACATAACGTTCCATCTTTTGCAGCGAACGTTCCAGCTCATTAAATTCCTGTGTAATTTCCTGAAATGCGCGCTGTGGTGGCTCGCCGGCTTGCCAAACTTTCGTCTTAACACCAAGGTTGTGATGCGTATGGCTTACCGGTTGAGGCTTTTTTTCGTCAAGAATAAACCACATAGCAACATAGATGACTAAGACGAAACTTGAACTGAAAATTAAAGCCGTGACCGCAATAATGCGCACCAACCAAACTTCAATATTAAAATAGGCTGCAATACCCGCGCATACGCCGGCAATCTTGCCGTTGGCCTTATCACGCGTTAAGGTTTTGCGTTCTTTGCAATCGTTACTCATGCGCGCTCCCTCCATTTCGGTGAATCGGCATCAAGAATTGATTCTAAGGTTTTGATGCGGTCACGCATACGCTCCGCCTGGTGAGCAAGCTCTTGCAATTGCAACAACTCTTCTTGGCTCAAACCTTGACCGATTTTGCGTTGGCTACGGTAATGCATAATGATCCATATTGGTGCTACAAAGATCATAAAAAGAATTATCGGAGCGCCAATCATTGGGACTAAAATATCCATGTGTTTCTCGTCTCTCGTTGTTCAAAGGCCGTGGGTGTCCGCAAACACCCACACCGGTTGGCAACAATAAATTACGCTTTGTTGTCTGTTTTATCTTTTTTAACGCGTGCTTTCATCGCTTCAAGTTCGTCGCTGATTTTGTCATCAGTTTCGAGTTGAGCAAATTCATCACGCAAGGTTTTCTTGCCTAGGTCATAAGCTTCCACTTGCGACTCTAGATCATCAATCTTTGACTCGAATCGCTCGAAGCGCAACATTGCATCATCAATTTTTCCACTATCAATGGTCTTTTTCACTTCCAAACGGCTGCTAACAGCACGTTGGCGCATGATAATGGTTTTCTGACGTGCTTTGGCGTCGGCTAATTTTTCTTGCAACTGACCAACTTCCTCGCCTAAACGATTCAGATGTTCATCAATACGTGCCACATCTGATTTTAAGCTTTCAGCATTCGCTGTGGCTTTCTGTTTCTCAACTAAAGCCATGCGAGCTAAGTCGTCACGATCTTTGCTCAGCGCCAGTTCAGCTTTCGCGTCCCACTCCGCTACTTCTTTGTCGAAGCGAGCAAGTTGGCGCTCTGTGTCTTTCTTCTCTGCAATCAGGCGTGCTGATGTAGAACGTACTTCTACCAACGTGTCTTCCATTTCCTGGATAATTAGACGAACCATTTTTTCTGGATCTTCCGCCTTATCCAACAGTGCGTTGATGTTTGAATTTACGATATCTGTAAAACGTGTAAAGATACCCATGTTCGTGTCCTCATAAAGCGTCAATTAAAATTTGAATTAAGTTCGCTGAAATACCTTGCATGTACCGTGCCAACTTTTGAAAACTCGTGCAACCAGCTTATTTATAAGGTTTTTTATGGTTTTGTTAAAAAACAGTTTGACGCGCAGCGGTTATGAAATACACTAATAATTAGTCAAATTCACCAATGACGATAATAACAGCGTGGTGCCAACCATGAGTCGCTTTCGCGAAGCCGATAATTTAATCGGGCAAGCAAATAGTTTTCTCTCTGTTCTCGAGCAAGTTTCGCAAATTGCCCCTTTAGATAAACCTGTTCTAATTATTGGTGAGCGTGGTACCGGTAAAGAACTCATCGCGGCGCGGTTGCACTTCCTTTCAAAACGCTGGGAACAAAATTACATCAAATTAAATTGCGCGGCCTTAAGTGAAAGCCTGCTCGAAAGTGAGTTGTTCGGCCATGAAGCCGGCGCTTTTACCGGTGCACAGAAACGTCATGAAGGTCGTTTTGAGCGTGCTGACAATGGCACTTTATTTTTGGACGAGCTTGCAAATACCTCTGCTTTAGTTCAAGAAAAAATTCTTCGCGTTATTGAATATGGTGAATTTGAACGCGTTGGTGGCACCAAAACTGTGCGGGTTGATACACGTTTAATCGCAGCAACCAATGAAGACTTACCTAGCCTTGCAGAGGCTGGTAAGTTCCGTGCCGATTTGCTGGACCGCCTCGCCTTTGACGTAATTACATTACCTCCGCTACGCGAACGCCTTGATGACATACTGGTATTAGCTGAGCATTTTGCGATTCAAATGGCGCGTGAGCTCAACTATGAACTCTTTAGTGGGTTTACTGAAAGTGCCCGTAAAACACTCCTCGACTACCACTGGCCAGGGAACGTACGGGAGCTGAAAAACGTCGTCGAACGCTCCGTTTATCGCATTGGTAGTGGCCATATCCCGGTTAGCGACGTTGTGATCGATCCGTTTCATAGCCCTTACCGCCCTGCTCCTGCAGCGCATCGTGAGGCTCACAAGTCACCAATGAATGGCAATACCAGTGCAGCCCCACCTACCACACCAACTGCTTCAGCCGTTTCGGGCGACAACCAGTCGTCGGCAGCACCAAGTTCAACACAGGCTGTAGGAATTTGTGTTGATTTTGAAAATGGCGGTATCGACTTTAAAGAAATCACTGCTGAATTTGAAGTAGATGTGCTGCAACGAGCATTGCAATACGCACAATTTAACCAAAAGAAAACAGCAGAAATCCTTGGCTTAACCTATCATCAGCTACGTGGCTATTTGAAAAAATATCAACTGCTTGAGGGGCAAGGCTAAATGCTAAACAAGATGATGGTGGCTGGTAGTGCGCTTTTTATTGTCGCCTGCGGCCCCATAGACGAAGCGAGCGACGTTCACCATGACGGGTTGGTGTATTGCTCCGAAGGTAACCCTGAAAGCTTCAACCCTCAACTTGGTACCTCAGGCACAACCGTTGATGCAACCTCAGCACAACTTTATGACCGACTGCTCGACTACGACGCTAAACTGCAACAATTCGTTCCAGCATTAGCGCGCGGCTGGCAAGCATTCGATAAAGGTACGCGATACCGTTTTGACTTGCGCGAAAACGTGCAATTTCATACTACTGACTGGTTCACTCCGTCACGAAGCTTTAACGCCAAGGATGTTATCTTCAGCTTTGAACGCTGGTTAGATAAAAAGCACCCCTATCATGACGTAAATGGCGGTCGTTACCCATTTTTCCGCTCCAGTGGTCTTATCAACCTTATTGAAAGGGTCGAGCGGGTGGACGACTACACTGTTGATTTCCACCTTAAACGCTCTGATAGCTCATTCTTGGCCAATTTAGCCACCGACTTTGCGGTAATTCTATCCGAACAATATGCTACGCAACTGCTGCATCAGAAAACGCCCGAGCAAATCGACCGCTTCCCTGTGGGCACCGGACCCTTTGAGTTTGAATTATTTCGCAAAGACTTCATCATCCGGTATCACGCCCATGAAGATTACTGGCGTGAACAGCCGGAAATTAAACGCTTGGTTTATGTGATTACGCCGAACGCCAATAAACGCATGCTTAAGTTGTTAACTGGCGAATGCGACGTTATTCCTTATCCGCTTATTAATGAACTGTCGAAATTGGATCATGACGCTGAAATAAAAGTTGGCAGCTCAGTCAGCCCAAACATCTCGTTTTGGGCATTTAATACACAGCAACCACCATTTGATAATGTGCTGGTACGGCAAGCATTAGCACACGCAATTAACCGTCCTGCAATAATTCAAACCATTTATAACGGCAATGCGCGGTTGGCGACGGGTATGCTGCCAGAAACTTCATGGGCCTATAGCCCAGTGCAACAAACCTACCCGTACGACCCAGCAAAAGCGCGTGCTCTATTAGAGCAGGCTGGATATCCAAATGGTTTCAGCATGTCAATTTGGGCCATGCCTGTGCAACGCGCTTACAACCCAAATGCGCACCGTATGGCCGAACTGATGCAGTCCGACCTCGCTCAAGTTGGAGTGCAGGTCAACATCGTCAGCTACGAATGGAATACATTCCGTCAACGCCTTGTGGCCGGTGAGCACGATAGCGTATTAATTGGCTGGGTTGCTGACAATGCCGACCCCGATAATTTCTTCCGGCCTATTTTAAGTTGTGCGGCTGCGCGCAGCGGGAATAACCGCGCGTTGTGGTGTAACCCTGAGTTTGACCAACTGTTGGTGGATGCTATTGCTGAAAGTGATCTTGATCAGCGTAAACATTTATATCAGTTCGTTGAAGATATGGTAATGCAGCATGCACCGTTAGTGCCTATCGCGAACTCGCTGCGTTTTCAGGCGCACCGAGCTGATATCGAAGGCGTCGAATTGCCGCCGTATGGTGGCATCAACTTCCGTTATGCACGGAGGGTGAACGATGTTCCGCTATAGTTTACGCCGCATGGTGTTGCTGTTGGTCACGCTGTGGCTACTAACGCTGTTAATTTTTGCGCTTAATTATTGGTACCCGGGTGACCCACTCACCAACATGACAGGTATCAAGTTCAGCGATACACTCGCCTACCAGCAAGCACTGGTAGCGCGTGGTTTTGACGGCAGCCTGCTCAGCCAATATTTCAGCTTTATGGCGCATTTGCTGCAAGGCGACTGGGGCGCCTCGATGGTAACCGAGCAACCAGTTTTTGCCGAAATCAAACCATTGCTTGGCGCAACGCTTGAGTTAGGCCTACTGGCGATGTTGTTAGCGATTGTGTTGGGTATTCCACTCGGCGTGTATGCCGCCATACAGCAACGTGGCAAACTGGACCGACTCATTATGGGGCTAAGCTTAAGCGCCTATTCGATTCCAGTTTTTTGGCTGGCACAGCTGTTCATTTTATTATTTGCTGTAAAGCTTGGTTGGAGCCCAATATCCGGTCAAATCGATCCGCTGTATGCCATCGATATTAATACAGGCTCCATTCTCATCGATATCTGGTTGAGTGACTCTGATTATCGAATAGCAGCTTTCACTGATGCCCTTAATCACTTATGGGTGCCCGTAATCGTGCTATCGATAATGCCGCTCACCATGCTGATTCGAATTATGCGCAACGCCGTGCTTGATGTATTGCAACAAAACTTCATTAAAGCGGCGCGAGCACGCGGTTTAAGCGACAGCACCATTATGTTTCGGCATACATTGCCCAATGCAATGCAACCCGTGGTGCGTCAGCTGGGGCTGCAATTTAGTGTGTTAATGACCAACATTATTATCACTGAGGTGATATTTAACTGGCCAGGCCTCGGCAGCTGGCTGGTAAAAAGTATCTATGAACGTGATTTCCCGGTTATCCAAGGTGGCTTACTGGTACTTGCTTCCATCATTCTATTGGTCAATGTCATGGTTGATTTAGTGCATGCCTGGCGCTACCCGCACATTAGGAAGGAAATCGATGCCAAATAACCGCAGTATTTATTACCAGTATCGAGAGCCTTCACCGCTACGCTCATTGTGGCTGCACATGAGTACCAACCCATTTGCGGTGGCCGCCATATACATATTTAGCTTTATGTTGCTGGCGATGATTTTATCGCCCTTGGTTGCGCCCTATAGCCCTGATGCTCAGTTTACTGATGTTATCTCGCAACCCCCAGCATGGCATGACGAAGGGCAAATTAGATTCTTATTCGGCACCGACGACTTAGGCCGCGACCTACTCTCACGGGTTTTAGCTGGCGCGGTTTACAGTCTTGGCTACCCGCTTATGGCGACCGCTGTCGCTGCACTAATTGGCATAACCATTGGTGCATGGGCAGGTATGAGCCGTGGTGTGCAATCCTCAACGCTGAACCATCTACTCGACGTTGTACTGTCGATACCATCTTTGCTGTTAGCCTTGGTAATTATTGCGATATTAGGGCCTGCGCTACACAACGTTATGATTGCCATTACCTTGGTATTAATACCGCAGTTCATTCACAGCGTGCACAACGCTTTTTATGAAGAGCGCAACAAAGAGTACGTGATAGCGTCCAAACTGAATGGCTGCTCACGTTGGTATTTATTAACGCGTGTCATATTCCCGAATATTACGACTGTGGTTGTTATGCAAGTTACCTTTGCACTCTCAACGGCAATTTTAGATATCGCTGCGCTGGGCTTCCTCGGGCTTGGCGTGCAAGCCCCTGCCCCTGAGTGGGGCACCATGTTGGCGCGCAGCCTAGATCAAGTATATCTCGTTCCATGGACCATGATTTTGCCAGGCTTAGCCTTGTTTTTAACGGTGCTCTCGATTAACGTGCTCGGTGATAGTTTACGAGCTGCCATCCAAGAACGGGTACGGGGCACATGAGTAATATTCTTGATATTCGCAATCTCACCATCGAGCTAGAAACCAGCGCTGGTACTGTCAAAGTGCTGGATAAGCTGAGTTTGCAGCTCGCTGAAGGCGAAATTCATACGCTCGTTGGTGAGTCAGGCTCCGGTAAAAGTTTGCTGGCGAAAGCCATTATGGGCTTTATCAACCCACGTTGGAAAATCACCGCCGATCGCCTCTGGTGGCGCCATTATGATTTACTCGCATTAAACCCTGTGCAACGACGGATGATCACAGGCCGCGATATGGCCATGATTTTTCAAAACCCAGGAAGCTACCTCGACCCCAATACAAAACTTGGCAATCAGTTGCGAGAAACCATTCCGCAAAGCGAATTAAAAGGCATATATCTGCGTCGCAAGGCCAATCGTACCGTGCGCGCTGAACGCTTATTGCATCGGGTTGGCATCAAAGATGCTGAAAAAGTCATGAATAGCTATCCGCATCAACTGTCAGAAGGTGTGGCGCAAAAAGTTAGCATTGCAATGGCAATTGCTCACAATCCCAAACTTCTGATAGCCGACGAGCCAACCACGGCGATGGAGCCAAACACCCGCAACCAAATTTATCGTTTGCTGGCAAAACTTAGCGCAAGTCAGGGCATGAGCATATTAATGATCACCCAAGATTTAACCTCTGTGATTCCTGAAAGCCAGCGCATGAGTCTGGTTTATTGCGGGCAGTTGATGGAAACTGGCCCCACTGAAAAAATTATGACCGAGCCGTTTCACCCGTATACCGATGCCATGTTGCAAATGAGTTTCTTTAATAAAGAACTGGTACCCAAAACCCGTTTACCAACGTTAACTGGCGCCATTCCAACATTGCAGCATATGCCTATCGGTTGTCGTCTTGGTCCACGTTGCCCCAAATCGCGCCGTGCCTGCATTCATCAGCCACGCTTAAGCAAGGTCAAACAACATCAGTTTGCGTGTCACTTCCCGCTTATCGAGGTGGAAACCCATGACTGATTTGCTGGAAGTAAGAAATATAAGCAAATACTACAGCTATAAAAATGGCTGGCTTACACCGCAGCGTGTGTGCGCGCTTGAGCCGATTAGCTTTAGCGTGAAACGTGGTGAAACCATTGCCATAATGGGTGAAACCGGCTCAGGTAAATCGACTATTGCCAAGTTGATTTCGGGTGCTGAGGTTCCAAGTTCAGGCGAAATTTTCTTAAATGGCGAATTGTTAGACCCTAACAATCATCAACAGCGTTGTCGTGAAATTCGTATGATATTTCAAGACAGCTTACGCTCGTTAAACCCGCAGTTAACCATTGGTAAACAATTGTTAGAATCGCTTCTCTTTAACACCAAATGGAGCGCTGCAGAACAACAAGAACACGTTTACGTCACGTTACAGAAAGTTGGTTTATTGCCAGACCATTTTGATTTTTACCCACACATGTTGTCCAGCGGTCAACAACAACGGGTATGTATTGCACGGGCCATTATCCTTGAACCGCAAATTATTGTGGCAGATGAAGCCTTCGCTGCACTGGACCCATCGATTAGAGCTCAAATCATTAACTTGATCCTCGATCTTCAAGAAGATATGGGTATTTCGTTCATTTTCGCCTCACATTCACCGGAGATTGTGAAGCACGTTGCTGACAAGATATTAATAATGCATCGTGGTAAAATGATCGAGTTTGACTCAACACAGGCGCTACTTACAAACCCGAAACAGCAATTGACTAAAATGTTGCTGCAATCGGAACAACTTAATAAAGCGCTTAAACACACAACAACACAGGAGTAATGCTTTGGAAACAGGTACGCTCGTTTCGCTAGCACTCTATTTTATCGCGATGCTTGGCATCGGTTTATACGCCTACAAAAAATCAACTTCAGATATTTCTGGCTACATGCTCGGCGGCCGTAAACTTGGCCCTGGCGTAACGGCGCTTTCCGCCGGCGCGTCAGACATGAGCGGTTGGATGTTAATGGGTCTACCCGGCGCTATTTATGTTTCGGGTGTGTCACAACTGTGGATAGCTGTGGGCTTGTTGGTCGGCGCCTACCTCAACTACATTATTGTAGCCCCAAGGTTGCGTACATATACTGAAGTCGCCAATGACTCAATTACAATTCCAGACTACTTTGCTAACCGCTTTGACGACAAAGCACGCATGCTTCGTGTGTTTTCTTCAGTAGTTATTATCATCTTTTTCACCTTGTACACCTCAGCTAGCTTAGTTGCCGGTGGCAAGCTGTTTGCCAGTTCAGCATTTGGTTTAGATTACAGCCTCGGCTTGTGGGTCACAGCGGGTGTTGTTTGTGCCTATACCCTATTTGGAGGCTTTTTAGCAGTATCCATGACCGACTTTGTACAAGGTTGCATCATGTTTGTTGCCTTAGTCTTGGTGCCCATCGTCGCTATTTTCGACCTCGGTGGTATCGGACAAGTCACTAACACGGTTGAAACGTTGAACCCAGATTTTCTCCAGTTTTTCCGTGACGCATCCATAGCCGACCCAATGTTAAATCAATTGTCATTCTTGGGGGTTATCTCCCTACTGGCATGGGGTTTAGGCTATTTCGGCCAGCCACACATCATCGTGCGTTTCATGGCAATTCGTTCAATAAAAGATGTTCCAAAAGCACGCCGTATCGGTATCGTTTGGATGTTCTTCTCAATTATTGGCGCCATGGTTACCGGTTTTGTGGGTATTGCTTATGTCGCAGAGACTAAAATGCAGTTAAATGATGCAGAAACAATCTTCATTATTTTCTCGCAGTTCCTGTTTCATCCGTTAATTTCAGGTTTCTTATTAGCGGCCATACTAGCAGCCATTATGAGCACCATTTCATCGCAGCTATTGGTTACTTCAAGTTCACTGACTGAAGACTTCTATAAGGCTTTCTTACGTCGTGACGCAAGTGATAAAGAACTGGTAACTGTTGGTCGCCTGTCGGTATTGCTGGTGTCCTTAGTCGCTATTTATTTAGCTTGGGACCCAGACAATACAATTTTAGGTTTGGTTGCTAACGCTTGGGCAGGTTTCGGTGCCGCGTTTGGTCCGGTGATTATCCTAAGTCTATTCTGGAAACGTATGAACCGTCACGGCGCATTAGCCGGTATGGTGACAGGTGCGGCGACAGTATTATTCTGGATATATGCACCGGTATTGGAAGGCGGTGCAACGCTCAGTACCATCGTCTACGAAATCATTCCAGGCTTTATTGTTAGCACACTGGCTGTGGTTGTTTTCAGCCGTATGACGGCTGAGCCTAATCAAGCCTTACAAGATACGTTTGACGAGATGGAAAAAGTCATCCATCAGCAGTAATACGAAAACTGCATAAAAAAGGGCACCGTTCGGTGCCCTTTTTCGTTATTCGTTATTAACCACGCCGTTCCGCGAATAGCTGAAGTTCCGATAAAATAAAGTCCTTCATTCGCATTGTTGTCTCGTAGCCGACATCAATGGCTTCGCTACCACGCTCAAACTCCATTAGGCTAATATGGCCCAACTTCGGCTGGATAAGTATATCTGGCGGATCGCCTGCCAACCGTGCCTTGGTTATACGTTCTTGCATGATATCGATAGACCCGGCCATTACTCCAAGCATTCCTGGAGCTTTGTAAGATTGACCATTAAACTTCTCTTTCATTGAATCCCAGTACTGTTGGCTGGTAGAAAGAAAGCTCTTAAAGAAGCCCTCATCAGCCTCTTCGCTCGGGTCATAGCCTTCGCTTGACTCTGTGTTAGCTGGGGTTATATGACCATGCAAATCGGCCTGTGGTTCGGTTTGTCGATCATGACCCGGCGCCAGATACTTGCTGCGTGCCTCAACTGCTGTTGTCGTAAGCTGCGAGTTAAGGTTTACCGCAATCACAAAATCAGCACCTAATGCCCGGCACAATGAAACCGGCACGGGGTTTACTAAGCCGCCATCCACTAACCAACGCCCATCAACGCCTGCCGGCGCTAATAAGCCTGGCATTGAACAAGATGCGCGCGAAGCCTGATAAACGTCGCCTTTACGCAACCAAATTTCACGCCCGGTAAATAAGTCAGTCGCGACAGCGCCGTAAGTAATTGGCATGTCTTCGATATTTATAGCGCCAAATAAGTCGCGGGCATGCCCGAAAACCTTTTCACCTTGAATGATGCCGCCATGACTGAAGCCAAAATCTAAGAGGTTAAACACTTCCCAGCGGCCCATATCACGAACCCACTTCTCAAGGTCATCGAGTCGGCCAGAAGCAAAACCGGCCCCCACAAGGGAGCCGATTGAAGTGCCTGCGACCATGTTAACTTCAATACCCATGTCTTGAAGGGCTTTAATCACACCAATGTGTGACCACCCTCGTGCAGCTCCTGAGCCAAGAGCTAATGAGACTTGAACATATTTACTCATGGTTACAACGTCCTGATATTTCTAAAAGATGAAAGCTTAAATAAGATCATCATCCATCATAGCATCATCTTTGCTCGCAGCAATTGCTGCAGCTTCAGCTGCGGCAGCTTCGCGCCCTGCTTTGCCTGTTTTAACCGGCTTCGCAAGCAGTTGCTCACGAATTTGTTTTTCAATATCTGCAGCCACAGATGGATTATCAATCATATATTTCATGGCGTTTGCTTTGCCTTGACCGATTTTGTCACCTTTGTAGCTATACCAAGCACCAGCTTTATCAACAATTTTCTGCTTAACACCAAGATCAATCAACTCACCCTCTTTCGAGATACCCGAGCCGTACATGATTTGGAATTCCGCTTGCTTAAATGGTGGTGCCACTTTGTTTTTCACAACTTTAACGCGGGTTTCATTACCGACAACCTCGTCACCTTCTTTCACAGCACCGATACGGCGGATGTCCAAACGTACTGACGAATAAAACTTCAACGCGTTACCACCGGTTGTGGTTTCTGGGTTACCAAACATTACGCCAATTTTCATGCGTATTTGGTTGATAAAAATACACAAGCTATTTGATTTCTTAATGTTGGCAGTCAGTTTTCGTAGTGCTTGCGACATGAGTCGCGCCTGCAAACCAACATGGCTGTCGCCCATTTCGCCTTCAATTTCAGCTCTTGGTGTTAATGCAGCAACCGAGTCAACAATCACCACGTCAACAGCATTTGAACGTACGAGCATGTCGCAAATTTCAAGCGCCTGTTCGCCGGTATCCGGCTGTGAAACAAGAAGTTCGTCAACGTTTACGCCTAGTTTCTCGGCATAAATTGGGTCAAGTGCATGCTCAGCATCCACGAACGCACAGGTTTTACCTTTCTTCTGCGCTTCGGCAATAACTTGCAACGTTAATGTTGTTTTACCACTCGACTCTGGGCCGTATATTTCAACCACACGGCCAAATGGAAGCCCACCAATACCTAATGCAATATCGAGGGTAAGTGAACCGGTAGAGACTGAATCAATGTCCATCGCTTGGTTATCGCCCAAGCGCATAATTGAACCCTTACCGAATTGACGTTCAATCTGGCCTAATGCTGCGTCGAGTGCTTTTTGTTTATCGTTGCTCATGATAATGTCCGTCTTGTTGGTCATGTTGTAACTAAGTTTACTGTAAATTTATACAGTATCAAGTAATTTTTTCAAAACTCCGTAACGCCTCGTAAATAGTGGCCTTACGAACTTGTGCTCTACTTCCATCAAATAATTGATGCCACGTTATACAGTGGTTTTCCCACGCTAAGCCAAACCAGACTAATCCTACTGGCTTCTCAACCGTACCACCTTCAGGCCCTGCCACACCGGTAACAGCAATAGCCACATCAACACCACTGTTAGCTAATGCGCCACGTGCCATCGCCTCAGCAGTTTCAGCCGATACCGCGCCGTGCTGCGCAAGCACAAAGTTTGGCACATCCAACAGATGATGCTTCAAGGTATTGCTATAGGTAATAAAGCCACCGGCAAACCAAGCTGAGCTACCCGGAATCGAACTGATAGCATAACCGATTCCGCCACCCGTGCAGGATTCTGCTGTGGCGATTTTCCAGTTGCGTTGCTGCAACCAGCGGCCTAAATCTACTGCTAAATCGTGACGTGTTTGTGATACCATTTGCTTATTCCTTGATACGCGGTATATCGACTCTATACGGATAATAACAGGCATGTCGAACGCACTAAATAACTCACTCGAAGTTTCAGCACATACACCCATGATGCAGCAATATCTGCGTATTAAAGCAGACCATGCTGACACATTGTTATTCTATCGTATGGGAGATTTTTACGAACTCTTTTACGACGATGCCAAACGTGCTGCTGACTTATTAGACATTTCATTAACCGCACGCGGCAGTAGTAATGGGAACCCTATACCCATGGCTGGCGTACCCTATCATGCGGCCGAAAATTATTTGGCGCGATTGCTGCAATTGGGTGAATCTGTTGCTATTTGCGAGCAAATTGGCGACCCAGCGACCAGTAAAGGGCCGGTAGAACGTAAAGTTGTTCGCGTGCTGACACCGGGAACACTAACCGACGAAGCATTATTACCCGCTGATCATGAAAATTTATTGGTGGCTATTCACCCCGGTCAACAGTTTGGTATCGCATGCCTGGATATGGCGAGTGGCCGCTTTACCGTGCTTGAAGCTGATACGCGCGAGCAACTCCGGGCAGAATTAGAACGGTTGCAACCAGCTGAAGTTCTATATCCGGAAACCTGGCAGTTTAGTGAAACCGAATTAAATTGCGCCTGTTGCCGCCGACGCCCCGAATGGGAATTCGATACCAGCAGCGCCCAACAGCTGTTGCAGCGCCAGTTTCAAGTGGCTCATCTCGATGGCTTCGGTATTGGCCACTTACAGCAAGCTATCGGTGCCGCCGGAGCGGTGTTGAATTATGTAAGGGCCACTCAACTGGCAGCGCTGCCCCACATCAATTCAATCGTGGCTGAAAAACGCGATGATGCCATCATGCTTGATGCAGCTTCACGCCGAAATTTAGAATTGGTGCGTTCACTGAGCGGTAATAAAACCTCTTTATTTGATGTACTTGATAAAACCAGCACCGCCATGGGCAGCCGCCTCCTTCAACGTTGGCTGCAACGACCACTGCGACAACAGCAGGTGCTTAACCGCCGCTTCGATGCCGTGGCAGCGCTGCAACAAACTGATTATGCTGAATTGCATCAACAACTGCGCCAGGTTGGCGATATCGAGCGGATACTTACGCGCATCGGTTTGCGCAGCGCTCGCCCCCGTGATTTAGCCCGTTTACGCAGTGCATTGCAGGCCCTTCCAGCGGTACGTGAGTTACTAAAAACACCCGCACTGGAAACATGGCGTGCAACAATTGAGCCTTTTCCGGATTTGGCTGACTTGCTCGAACAAGCCATTATCGAACAACCGCCTGTTTTAATTCGTGATGGAGGGGTTATTCGTGATGGCTTTGACGACGAACTCGATGAACAACGTCAACTCGCTGCAGGTGCCACCGACTTTTTACAGCACATCGAAACGCGTGAACGCCAACGCACGGGAATCAGCACATTAAAAATAGGCTATAACAAAGTACACGGTTACTACTTAGAGGCGAGTCGAGCGGCCAGCCAACAAATTCCGGCTGATTATCAGCGTCGCCAGACCTTAAAAAATGCGGAACGCTATATTATTCCGGAGCTTAAAACCTATGAAGACCAAGTGTTACAAAGCCAGAGCCGCGCTCTAGCTCGTGAAAAATGGCTTTATGATAACTTGATTGAACAGCTTGCCGAACAACTTGTTGCCTTGCAGCAAACCGCCAAAGCGCTCGCGGAAATCGATGTACTACGCAGCTTTGCTGAACAAGCAATTACCTATGATTACCGTCGCCCTGAGTTGATCGACGCAGTGCATATTGAATTGACCGATGCACGTCATCCGGTTATTGAACGCCTGCAGCAAGAACCTTTTATTGCCAACGACGTTACGCTTTCACCAATACAACGCTTGTTATTAATTACTGGCCCTAACATGGGGGGCAAGTCGACCTACATGCGGCAAACCGCACTGTTGACCATTATGGCGCATTGCGGCAGCTTTGTACCAGCAAGCCACGCAGTCTTTGGTCCGGTGGATAGAATTTTCACCCGAATTGGGGCATCAGATGATCTTGCTTCAGGGCGCTCAACCTTCATGGTCGAAATGACAGAAGCAGCAGATATACTGCATAACGCGACCGATAAAAGCTTGGTTCTTATGGACGAAATCGGTCGTGGTACCTCAACGTACGATGGCTTAGCCTTAGCTTGGGCCTGCGCCGAAGCCCTACTGCATAAAAATCGTTCGTTAACGTTATTCGCAACCCATTATTTCGAACTCACGCAAACGATTGGGCAGCAAGACGGTGCAATTAACGTGCACGTGGAAGCAACCGAACACGGTGACACTATTGCCTTTCAACATAAGGTAAAAGTTGGCGCTGCGAGTCGCAGTTTTGGTGTACAAGTCGCACAGCTTGCCGGTTTGCCGCAACGCGTGCTGCAGCAGGCTAAGCACTACTTGCAGCAACTTGAGCGTGAGCATCATGGTGTCGCTGATCTATCAACTTTACAATCAAGCCAGCAATCTGCCGCTCCTCAACAAGCCGATTTGCTTGAAGCAAACCCCAGCGCACTCGAACAGGCACTGGAACAGCTTAACGTGAACGAACTAACGCCGCTTGAAGCATTAAGCTGGCTAGCTCAATGGCAACAAAAAATGCGAGATGACAGCTAAGTTATCTCGCATTCGTAAAGCAATTTAAAGCTGTTTGACTAATCGCGGTGAAATAAGGCGTCTAGACTTAAACCTTGCTGACGCAACATATCTCGTAACCGGCGTAAGGCTTCTACCTGAATCTGTCTTACGCGCTCACGGGTCAAACCAATTTCGCGGCCAACATCTTCTAAAGTGGCAGGTTCATAGCCGAGCAAACCAAACCGACGCGCCAGTACTTCGCGTTGTTTCTCATTTAAGTTTTCCAACCAGACCATAATGTGCTCACGCACATCTTCTTCCTGCATGTCACCTTCAGGCCCGTAATCATTGTCGTCCGTAAGCATATCGACTAATGACTTATCGTTGTCGTTACCCCCCATTGGAGTATCAACGGAAGTTACACGTTCATTTAGACGCAACATACGAGTTACATCAGCCACTGAAACATCGAGTTTTTCCGCAATGTCTTCAGCTGTGGGTTCATGGTCAAGTTTGTGAGCCAGCTCACGGGCCGCGCGCAAGTAACTGTTGAGCTCTTTGACGACGTGTATAGGCAACCTAATTGTGCGGGTCTGGTTCATAATGGCCCGCTCTATGGTTTGACGAATCCACCACGTTGCATAGGTTGAAAAACGAAAGCCACGCTCAGGATCAAACTTCTCCACCGCGCGAATGAGGCCCAAATTGCCCTCTTCAACTAAATCTAACAGTGCCAGGCCCCTGTTGGTATAGCGTCGCGCTATTTTAACTACGAGGCGTAAGTTACTCTCAATCATTCGCGCACGAGCTTTTGCATCGCCCTTTAATGCCAGGCGCGAAAAGTGTACTTCTTCCTCTGCTGTAAGTAGCGGCGAGTAGCCAATCTCACTTAGATAGAGCTGAGTTGCATCCATTTTCTTTTGATAATGAACCCGATTCGCCAAAATTTCTTCGAAGGCTTCGTCACTATCTTCTGGTGCTGATTGTTCCATTGATAGCATTTCTTGCTCATCAATATCTTCAATCTCGTCTTGATCTCGACTCATTGCGTTCCCCGGGGCAAATAATGCTTTGGATTAACTGATTTACCGCGAAATCTTACTTGAAAGTGCAATTTCACACGTTCTGCATCAGTGTCGCCCATTGTTGCTATTTCATCGCCTTTGTTTACCCACTGCTGTTCGTTAACCAGCAATTTCTCATTATGCGCGTATGCAGTAATATAGTCATCGTTATGTTTCAAAATGATTAACTGGCCATATCCCTTCAACGCATTACCCGCATAAACCACTTTCCCTGCTGCTGCAGCAACCACAGAATCACCCTTTGCTCCAGCAATATCAAGCCCTTTGCTACCCGCCTCTGCCGTTGAGAACTCGCGTATTACTCGCCCAGATGAAGGCCATTGCCACTGAATATCTTTACTGGCCGGCAGTGGCGGTTCATTTCGGTTAACAACGCTCGGTTGTTTAATTGGTTTAGTTTGAACCGTAGCGCGCGTCTGTTGCTTTACTGTTACAGGTTTGCTTTTATTTTGTGAATTCTGTGATTTACGATACTCTTTCTTGGCAGGTGACGCAACGGTTTCTACAGTGGATTTTGATGTTCCCGACAATCGAATTTCTTGACCAGGAACAATAGTATAGGGGGGGGCAAGACCATTCCACTGAGCGACTGTACGAATATCCTCATTGGCTCTGAAAGCAATTGAATAGAGGGTATCGCCTGGCTCTACCGTATAACTTTCAGCTGCTAAGCTAGCACGCTCAAAGTCATGAATGCTTTTACCTTTATACAGACGTGTAACCGGTGCTGGCTCTGTACGTTGGGCACAACCAGATAGACCCACACAACAAAGTGTGGCAACTAAAAGAACGTAATTAACGCGTCCACACATAAGCTATGATGATCAAAATGACCATCCCCCAACCGATACGATCGATATACGTTCTCAGATGTACCGCCATTTTAGGACCACCGGTTTTTAATAACCAAGCCACGAGGAAAAAACGTAATCCGCGACTTATTATCGAGCCCAGGACAAACGGAATAAATGCAACACCGAGCATGCCACCACTAACCGTAAACAACTTGTACGGCAGTGGTGAAAATCCGGCAATAAAGATTATCCAAAACCCATAATCTTGAAACCAGCTTGTGACGCGAATCAACTTGTCTTGATATCCAGCCCACTCCACTAATGGCAACACCACCGGATCAAATAAGAAGTAACCTAACCAATAACCAGCAATACCGCCTAACACTGAAGCTAATGTGGTGATCAGCGCAAACCGCCAAGCTTTCTCAGGTTGAGTCATCGCCATTGGCGCTAACATAACATCAGGTGGGATGGGAAAGACAACCGACTCAGAAAAACTCAAACCGGCTAAAATGGCAGGAGCACGGCGATGTTGCGACCAGCTTAGAACTTTGTCGTACAACCAGCCAAAAACTTTCATATTGGCGCTCCAGGCACCAGCGGCACAAATTTCACTTCACCCAACTCCTTTTGTTCAAACTCATCACCGAAACGGCGTACCACAATCAAGCGTTGTTTGGTCGTTCCAACTGGAATCACCATAACACCACCATCGGTAAGTTGTTCCATAAGCGCCATCGGCATAGCACTGGCGGCGGCCGTGACAATGATTCCATCAAATGGCCCTTTCGATTTCCAACCTTGCCAGCCATCACCATGACGCATTGATACATTGTGCAAATCTAGTTTTTTCAAGCGCCGTTTCGCTTGATACTGCAATTCAGCAATACGTTCAACTGAAAACACATGGTCCACTAACTGTGCCAAAATTGCTGTCTGATAGCCACTGCCTGTACCTATTTCTAACACTTTTTTACAGTGGTGTTGCATTAATAATTGCGTCATCGAAGCAACCATTAATGGTTGTGAGATAGTTTGGCCCTGGCCAATTGGTAACGCGGTATTCTCGTAAGCCTTATGAGCCAATGACTCAGGCATAAATAAATGCCTTGGCGTAGAACGAATAACCTCAAGTACTGCACTATTGGAAATACCCTCGGCACGCAGTTTATCGGCAAGCTTACGTGCCATCCCCTGAAAATTCTGGATCATGTTGTTGTTTTCGTTAACCAGTTAGACAAAGTATCTTGATGACTGCGCGCCGTCATGTCCAAGCTTAATGGCGTAATTGACACATACCCTTCGCGCACCGCATGAAAATCCGTTCCTTCTGCATCGTCCTGATGCCCGCCAATAGGACCGTACCAAAAAATATCACGGCCAAATGGGTCTTTACTTTGTACCATGGTATCGGCGCGATGACGGCGACCCAGACGGGTTACTTTGTAGCCCTTAAGCTCATCAAACGGCACTGCGGGCACATTTATATTCAAGATGGTATCTAATCGAAGTGGCTGATCAGCCATTCGATTCACTATATTGGCGACGACTAAGGCCGCTGTATCATAATAACTATCGCTACGTGACCCCATCGAAACAGCTATTGCTGGTAGTCCCATAAAGCGGCCTTCCATTGCTGCTGCAACAGTACCTGAGTAAAGCACGTCGTCACCCATGTTCGGGCCGTCGTTAATACCTGATACCACCAAGTCTACATCATCCGCCAGCGGTGAGTTGGTGCCTAAATGCACACAATCGGTTGGCGTGCCATTTAACGAATAAAAACCATTCGGCAAGCGTTGCATACGCAATGGATTATGCAGTGTCAACGAGTTGCTTGCACCGCTGCAGTTGCGATCAGGGGCAATAACACGCACTTGTGCGATATCTTTCAAACGCTCGTAAAGTGCCTCAATGCCGGGGGCATGCACACCATCGTCATTGCTGACTAATAACTTCATCATGAGTTTCATTACCTTGTATTAATTCACGCAGTACACTTGTCGCATAGCTACCACGTGGAAGTGCAAATTCAATTTGAGCGCAGTCGTCACCTAACCAGCTTATTTTCGGCTGTTCTAAGTGCAACAAAATTGCGCGGCGAGACGCATCAACCCGCTGCTTCAATAGGCCCGCCATCAATTCTGGTTCAGCATTGCAAATATCTTGTTCAAATTGTCCAATCGCAGCGTTGGTTGACCAACGTCCGCTGCCAGGCATTGGCGCCGTTAACATGATATCACCACTGTTAAAGCGTTGAAGCAATGTTTCATCAACCGTTTCAACCACAAAAAATGATTGGCTGCCGCGCAGCATCATGGCATCGCCAACTTCCGGCGTCATGCGGTTTGCAGCAATACGGGCGCTAACAATTCGATTAAACAATAACGAGCGGGCTGCGGAGAGGTATAAGCCGCTCTGATGACGACTCGGCCGACGCTTTAACTCACCAGCAAACCAGCGCTTCGCTTGTTCAATATTTTGTCCACCGTGGCCAAAACGTTGTGCGCCAAAGTAATTCGGTACACCCAAGCGAACAATTTCATGCCAACGCGCTTCGAATGATGCTTGGCTATCAATATCTCTAATCCGCAGAACAAACTTGTTTGCACGATGCGTTCCGGTTTTTAACTTGCGTGGTTGCAGTGCTGCATGCAACACAGAGAATTCAGGATGGTCAAGCTGCTGCCAGTCCAGTAGGTCTTGCCCGGGTAACTGCACAGAAAACCACTGAAAGGTTACTGCATGTCGGTCTTTTAATCCGGAATAGCTAACATCGCGTTCTTTAACCCCGGCAAAATTAGCAAGCTGGCTTGCAACAAAGGCGGTATTTGCGCCCTTCTTTTCCACCCACAACCACTGGTGCTCACCCTTTTGTTCATTCGGTTCACTCGTTGGAAGGTCAAGCAGTTCAGTGACTTCGAAGTCTTCCGGCGATGCTTTAAATTGCCCTTGGCACGTGGGTTGGCCATGTAAATAAGCATCAATCACGTGCAGGCACCGGCATAACGAGAACCACTGCGTGGCACGCAATGCCCTCTTTACGCCCAACAAATCCAAGTTTTTCTGTCGTTGTGGCTTTCACATTAATACTTCCTATTTCTGCAACCAATAGTTGTGCAATACGCGCACGCATTGCAGGGATGTAGTCAGCAAGCTTTGGCGCCTGGGCAACCACGGTAATATCTAGGTTACCCAGTACAAACCCTTGCTGCTGCACTAATTTATAAACATGTTGTAATAATTGACCGCTATCGGCACCTGCGTATTGCGCATCGGTATCTGGGAAGTGTTGGCCAATGTCACCCAGTGCAACGGCACCCAGCAGTGCATCTGCGACCGCATGCAAGATAACGTCGCCATCTGAATGCGCAACCAAGCCTTGTGTATAAGGTACGTGGATGCCACCAAGCGTGAGCGGACCCTCACCACCGAATTTATGTACATCGTAGCCATGACCTATACGCATGTTGGCTCCTTAAATAACGTGGTTAAATACAAAGCGGCAAGCTGTTCATCGCCTGGCTGAGTAATTTTTATATTAGTTTGCCGTCCAGGCACCAACAGCGGATGGCCGCCTAACAGCTCAATGGCTGATGCCTCATCGGTTATCAACGGGTTATCGACGCCTAATTGCTCTAACGCTTGGCAGAGCCGTTCCGCGCCAAACACCTGAGGCGTTAAAGCCCGCCACAAATTATCGCGCGCGACAGTGGTCGCAATGCGCTTCAATACTTCGGAATCATCACGGCGAGCTCGTTTTACAGTATCCGCCAAGGGTAGCGCCAAGATAGCGCCATCGGCATTCGACAACCCGGCACTAATTACCGCGCTCAACTCGTCTGGCTGCAAACAAGGGCGCGCTGCATCGTGCACCACAACTGTAGTGAAACCATCCATTTGTGCTTGTTTTACACCAGCTAAAACCGATGCCGCGCGACTGCTTCCGCCTTGCACAAAGTGAATGTCGCAATGGCTGTTGAAGTTAAGCGAAGTCACCCGTTGGTCATCCGCAGCAATCGCAATATAGACAGCCTGAACTCTGGCATCGGATATCACTGCTGCAACACTGTGCTCAAGCACTGTTTGTCCGGCTAATTGAAGGTATTGTTTGGGTTCAGATAGCCCCATACGGCTACCCACTCCTGCAGCGGGGATAACTGCAGCAACACCAGCTACATTTTGCATAGGCTCTTTTAGTTAGCTTGTTGTTTTATTGGAACTAAGCGGAAAAAAGTTTCATCTCGCTTAATCAAACCTAATTCGTTGCGTGCGCGCTCCTCAAGAGCAACCTGACCGTCGCGTAAGTCGGCGATGTCCGCAACAAGAACTTGGTTTCGTTGTTTCAGGCGAGTGTTGGTTTCAGCTTGGCGTTGAACGTCGGACTGCAGGTGCCAATAATCCGGTAGGCTATTCTTCCCCACCCATAGACGATATTGCAGTGCGATTAACGCAACGATAAATACCAATTTTAGTAATCGCATAGCTGTCCCCACATGCTGTTGTTCGTTATTATAAATAATTGCTGCGGTTCTGCTAGTATATCGACCTTTGCCGCAAAGCCCAACGATAAATCAACGTCGCGAGTTACAATGGATTATTTCTTAATTATCTCAATTATTTTCATTGGCGCTTGCCTGCAAGGCATTACCGGTTTTGGCTCCGGGCTCATTGCTGTTCCCTTGTTAACCCTACTTCTGCCACTTAGCGTTATTACACCAACGCTTTCAGTGGTGAATTTTGTCATGGCTACCTACCTGGCCTGGATGTTGCGCCACTCGCTGCATATCAAACATTGGCGCCCTTTGCTAATAAGCGGCGTGCTCGGCACCTTGTGTGGCAATTACTTATTGGCTTATTTACGCCTCGACTGGCTGCAAATGGGTATGGCAATTATGGTGATAGCCGTGGCATTACTGTTTTGGTTTGGCGTTCAGTTACGCCATAAAAGCACCCCAAAACTGCAATCGGTTACAGGTCTTTTAGCTGGGTTCAGTAACGGTGCCCTAACCTTGGGTGGCCCCCCCGTAGTTTTGTTTTTAACTGGAAATGGTCTTGACCGGATTGCCTTTCGCGCCACATTAACGCTTTTTTTCTGGGTTTTGGCCTTAACCAATATCGTGTCTTTCACCGTGCAACAGCGGTATCAGCTTGAGCATGTACCGATTTTAGTATGCTTGTTGATTGGTGCAATTTCCGGGGCGTGGCTTGGCCATCGCATCAGCAATCGTTTGTCAGAACAGCTGTTTCGTAAGTTGAGTTTATTGCTTGTGATCATTGCTGGCGGCGTTGCGTTTTTCAGTGCCTTTCGGTAACCACAGACCAATTAGAAGTCGACTGTTGTAGCCAGTAACACTTCTCGTAGCGTCAGGGTGCGCGGATCAATACGCCCTTTGTGGCTCCACTGATGGCCACAAAATGCTGGTGCTAAGTTGGTTGCATCAGGCCGCAATAGCCACAGTTGATCGCTACCTGTCTCAAGGCATTTACCTTCGAAATTAAACCAACCGTGCATGTTGCAGTGCACACGATGTTGCGCCTTATCGATGCGATCAATTGAATCAAGCCGCACTTGCTGAATAGCTGACTGTAAATCGAAGATTGGAACGGTATCGCCTAAACGCGCCGAACGCGACAGCCAACGTTGTAACTTACTGGCTTGGGTAGAACTGACCGTTAAGTGTTTCTTTTGCGGGGTTTGCCAACTGGCGTTTTGTACATCAAGTGTATATGGGGCGTCACTTTCAAGCATGCCACGCGCTGCATTTTGAACATAGTATGGAACGCTTTGTAAGCGACGTTGCAGTAAGGAAATTGAAATCTGTTCTTGCTGGGCAAGTTGTTTTAATTCGCGCTCATAGAGTGCTGTACACAATTCCGCAAAGGCGCCAGAACCCACACCAACCGTTGTGGTTGGTGTGAGTTGCTGGAAAATATCACCCTGCTGAGTCACTGCAGTGACCTTTTTCTGTTAGCTCTGCTTCGCATTCACTTCAGCACGACCTCGATATGGCGCTTTGCCATTCAGTTCGGCTTCAATGCGCAGCAACTGGTTATATTTCGCGACCCGATCAGAACGGCATAACGAGCCGGTTTTGATCTGTCCCGCCGCAGTACCCACAGCTAAATCAGCAATCGTCGCATCTTCAGTTTCACCTGAGCGATGCGAAATAACAGCGGTGAAACCGGCTTCGTTGGCCATGCGAATCGCCGCCAAAGTTTCTGACAAGCTACCAATCTGATTAAACTTAATCAGAATTGAATTGCCGATCCCTTCGTCAATTCCACGCTTCAGGATTTTAGTGTTGGTTACAAACAAATCGTCACCGACCAGTTGTACCCGATCACCAAGACGATCGGTCAAAACTTTCCAGCCAGCCCAATCACGTTCATCAAGGCCATCTTCAATCGAGATAATCGGATATCTTTGGCACAAACCATCGAGATACTCCGCGAAACCCGCAGCGTCAAAAGACTTTCCTTCGCCAGCTAAATGGTACTTACCGTCGCGGTAGAATTCAGATGCGGCACAATCAAGCGCTAAGGTAACATCGTGCTCCATGCGGTAACCGGCTTTATCAACAGCCTCAACAATCACTGCTAACGCTTCTTCATTGCTGGCTAAATTCGGTGCAAACCCACCTTCATCGCCAACTGCAGTGCTTAAACCGCGCGCCTGAAGAACTTTTTTGAGCGCATGAAATATTTCCGCGCCCATACGTAATCCTTCACGGAAGCTACTTGCACCAACCGGTTGAATCATGAACTCTTGGATGTCGACGTTATTATCCGCGTGCTCGCCACCATTAAGAATATTCATCATCGGTAAAGGCATGCTGAACTGTCCTGGCGTGCCATTAATTTCTGCAATATGCGCATACAGCGGCATACCTTTGCTGCTTGCTGCAGCCTTAGCCGCTGCCAAAGAAACTGCCAAAATTGCGTTGGCGCCCAGCTTCTCTTTGTTTTCAGTACCGTCAAGATCAAGCATGATTTGATCAACATGTACTTGGTTGGTCGCATCAATACCGGTTAATGCCGGCGCAATCAAATTATGAATATTTGCGACGGCTTTCTCGACACCTTTACCGAGATAACGGCTGGCATCACCATCACGCAATTCTAAAGCTTCACGCGAACCGGTAGATGCACCACTTGGTGCTGCTGCACGGCCCCAATGGCCGTTATCCAAATGCACATCGGCCTCAACCGTCGGGTTTCCGCGTGAGTCCATAATTTCTCGAGCTACAATTTTACTGATTGCTGCCATGAGTTTAAATTGCTCCTGTTAAAACACGCGGCACTTAGGCGCGACGCTTCTTCTGATAAATACCTGCAGCTTCGATAAAGCCACGGAACAATGGATGCCCATCACGAGGTGTCGAAGTGAATTCCGGGTGGAATTGCGCCGCGACAAACCACGGATGTTTTGGAATTTCGATAATTTCGACCAAACGATTATCGTGTGACCAGCCAGAAATTTTCAGGCCAGCCTTCTCCAATTGCTCAACATAATTGCCGTTTACTTCGTAGCGATGACGGTGACGCTCTTCAATCACATCGCTGCCATAAAGAGTGTGCGCTTTAGTGCCTTTCACAAGGTTACATGGTTGAGCGCCAAGGCGCATCGTGCCGCCAAGATCTGAACTGCCATCACGTAACTCTTTCTGACCCTTGGCATCCATCCACTCTGTGATCAAACCAACCACCGGGTGCTCGGCGTTGACATCAAATTCAGTACTATTTGCCGTGGTTAAACCAGCTACATTGCGTGCATATTCAATCAACGCAATTTGCATACCTAAACAAATGCCTAAATAAGGAATGTCATTTTCACGGGCATATTGTGCCGCCATGATTTTACCAAGAATGCCACGTTCACCGAAGCCACCAGGTACAATAATAGCGTCAACATCAGCTAACTTTGCAACCCCTTTGGTTTCGACATCTTGCGCGTCAATATAGCGAATATTAACGGTTAAGCGGTTTTTCAACCCGGCATGGGCTAAGGCCTCGTTGACCGATTTATAAGCGTCGGGTAGTTCAATGTATTTACCGACAAAGCCAATGGTCACTTCACCGCTTGGATTGGATTCTTGATAAAGAACTTGTTCCCACTCAGCTAAATCAGCTTGCGGACGGTCCATACGGAAACGATGAACAACCAACTCATCAAGCCCCTGCGATTTCAAAATCGCCGGAATCTTGTAAATGCTATCAACGTCTTTTAAGCCAATAACAGCTTTCTCTTCAACGTTGGTAAACAACGCAATTTTAGAGCGTTCGTTGGCCGGTAAAGCGCGATCTGAACGGCACACCAGCACATCAGGTTGAATCCCGATAGAGCGCAGTTCTTTCACTGAGTGTTGCGTAGGCTTCGTTTTAACTTCGCCTGCAGCACCCAAGAACGGTACTAAAGTTAAGTGCATAAACAAGGTACGGTCGCGCCCTACCTCGGTTGCCAATTGACGAATTGCTTCTAAGAACGGTTGTGACTCAATATCACCCACAGTTCCGCCAATCTCAATGATTGCGATATCATAGCCTTCGCTACCATCAATAATACGGCGTTTAATTTCGTTGGTGATGTGTGGAATAACCTGGATGGTTGCGCCTAAAAACTCACCACGACGTTCGCGACGAATAATATCTTCGTAGACACGGCCTGCAGTAAAGTTATTTTTCTTGGTCATACGCGTGCGAATAAAGCGCTCGTAGTGACCTAAGTCCAGATCGGTTTCAGCACCATCTTCAGTCACGAAAACTTCACCGTGCTGAGTTGGACTCATGGTACCTGGATCGACGTTAATATAAGGGTCGAGTTTTAGAATCGTGACCTGAAGGCCACGAGCTTCAAGAATTGCCGCCAGTGAAGCTGCAGCAATGCCTTTGCCCAGCGAGGATACAACACCGCCGGTGACGAAAATATAATTAGTTGTCATGCGAAACCTAAGTCGTCAGGTTAAAAGGGAATTGCTTCAAGACGGGGAAATAGTATACCCGAAGCCACCCAATCCGACAATTTAAAATCACAGTAATCTGAATTGATTAAATCACGACGACTCAGATTTCACTGCCTGCCAATGTGCTTCAAGCTCTTCTAAACTCAAGTCTTCCGGCCGTTGCTTACTTATATTGAGACGCTTTTCTATGGCTTGAAAGCGCTGCTTGAACTTCAGGTTGGTGCGCCGCAAGGCATGTTCCGGGTTCACTTGCGCATGTCGCGCAAGATTCACGACGGCAAATAACACATCACCAATTTCTGCTTCAAGCGCCTGCTGATCACGCTCTTTGCACGCAAGCTCGGCTTCTACTTCTTCAATTTCTTCGCGTATTTTCGCCAAAACCGGTGCAATAGTGTCCCAGTCAAAACCAACATTAGCCGCGCGCTTTTGTAACTTCAACGCCATTAAAATACTCGGCAAATTATCTGGAATACCGTGAAAAACACTATCCTGGCCGCCTTTATTAGCACGTTCCTCTGCTTTAATTTGTTCCCACTGCGCTTTTATCTCTTCATCAGTTTGCGTGGTACTGTCGCCAAAAACGTGCGGATGCCGCCGAATAAGCTTGTCTGCTGTCTGCTGCGCCACATCATCGAAGCTAAACTGAGCGGACTCTTCACTTAATTGGGCATAAAAGACCACTTGAAACAGTAAGTCGCCAAGTTCATCTTTAATATCCGCCACGTCGCCTTCAGTAATCGCCGCCGCAACCTCGTACGCTTCCTCAATGGTATAAGGAATGAGGCTAGTCATGGTCTGTTTCAGATCCCACGGGCATCCGCCACTCGGATCTCGAAGTCGGCGCATGACTTCAAGCAGAGCAGCCACACCAGAGAGATTATTTGTTGTTGTCATTGTGTTGTTCGTACCACGTTATGAACGCCTTTGATTTGGGTGAGCCGATTCAACAGGCGTTGTAAGTTTTCGGTATCAGCAATAATTAAACCAACAGCGACGCGAGCTTGCCGTGTGGCCGCATCTGAATGCGAATCAAGCTGCGCGACATTGGCTTTTTCGTTCGCCAGCACACTGGTTATATCGTGTAAAAGTCCGTTCCGATCATCCGCTTCAATGCGCAAGTTGACCCGGTAATTGCCTCGTTTCGTTTGGCTCCAACTTACCGCAAGCGCCCTTTCGGGGTGTTGCTCCAATAGGTGCGTTAGTTGCTCGCAATCGCTGCGGTGCACCGATACCCCGCGCCCTTGCGTGACAAAACCTAAAATCGAATCGCCAGGTACAGGCTGGCAGCATTTAGCAAACTGTACCAATAAGTTACCAATACCTTCTACGGTAACGTCACTTTGTTTGCCAGCTTTTGTCGCGGCCTGTTTGGGCTTACGCGCGGTTATGCGCTCGATGCGCTCAGCCACGTTATCGTCCGCGGGCCTTAGCTGATTAACCACCTGATGCAAACGCACATCACCCGCACCAATGGCTGCGAGTAAATCATCTAAATGCACCATGTTAAACCGTTCCAGCACTGTTTCGGCTTGGCTTAATGGCACATTTAACTTACTCAATTCAGCCTCAAGCATGTCTTTTCCTGCTTTAAGGTTTTTATCACGATCAAGCTTTTTAAAGTAAGTTACAACCTTGCTGCGGGCGCGTGATGTTTGCAAATACCCATTGGCTGGGTTCAGCCAATCACGCCTTGGTTGCGCGCTCTTCTGCGTTAAAATATCGACCCGTTCGCCGTTTTTTAAATGGTACGTGAAAGGTACAATGTGCCCGTCAACCTTGGCGCCGACACAACGATGACCAACTTGGGAGTGAATGTAATAGGCAAAATCCAGTGGCGTCGCGCCATTTGGCAAATCAATTACTTCGCCTTTAGGGGTAAATACATACACCCTGTCTTCAAATACTTGCGAGCGAATTTCGTCAACAAGGCCATCGTTGCCAGCCATATCATCATGCCAAGCCAACAATTTGCGCAACCAGGCAATTTTTTCTTCAAAACCAGTGCCTTTCCCGGCCGCGCCGCCTTCTTTGTACATCCAATGTGCAGCAACACCAAGTTCAGCATCATCATGCATCGCTTGTGTGCGAATTTGAATTTCAACGTACTTATCATCAGGCCCAAGCACTACGGAATGAATCGACTGATAGCCATTGGCTTTTGGCGTCGCAATGTAGTCGTCAAACTCTGATGCAATATGTCGCCACATGCTATGCACCACACCCAGCGCACCGTAGCAGTCTTTTAATGACTCAGTAATGATGCGCACGGCGCGAATATCAAACAGTTCTTCAAAACTTAAATGCTTCTTCTGCATTTTTCGCCAAATGGAATAAATGTGCTTAGGCCGCCCATAAACAGTAGCCTTTACACCCTCAGCGTCGAGTGCTTGCTGTAACCCTTGTACAAATTCCTGAATATAACTTTCGCGGTCAATGCGTCGCTCATGTAACTGCGCCGCAATTGCCTTGTAGGTAGATGGGTGTAGATAACGAAATGCGAGGTCTTCCAACTCCCATTTGAGCTGACCAATGCCAAGGCGGTTCGCTAGCGGGGCATAAATTTCATGACATTCTTTGGCTGCTAGTACCCGTGTCTCTTCATCGAGCGCTTTAACTTCGCGCAAAAAACAAATGCGTTCAGCCAACTTAATTAATACCGCACGCACATCGGTGACCATGGCCAGCAACATGCGTCGCACATTATCAATTTGAATCAAACTAGGTTTGCCGTGCTGAAAGTGCTGCAGTGCGCTGATGGTCTGCATTTGCTGCACGGCTTCAAGTAAAATAGGTAAGCTGTTACCGCCCCACGCCAATGCTTGTTCCGTATCAAATAACTGGGCTTCAAACGCTGGGCTATACAATGCGGCAATCAAGGATTCTTGATCGAGATTCAGGCCGATGAGAATCTCGACCATTTCTTCGCCTTTTAGCAGTAAGTGCGGTTGTTTGGCTTGTTGGCATAGCGCTTTAAGGCGCTCCGCATGCTCGCGCAATTGCTCGCGTCGTGCATCCGAGTCCAATTCTGCTAGCCAGTCGCCCTGTTGATGTGGTTTATCAACGTGCGTACTTCTTACCCAAACCACCGTGTTACTCCCTTTCGAAAAGTGTGATTACCTCAATGTGATGGGTCTGCGGAAACATGTCAATGACTTGCGCTCGTTTTAACTGATATCCATTTTGTTTTAACACATTGGCGTCACGCGCCAATGTATCAGGCGCACAAGATACATACACAATGCGTTGCGGCTGCCGCTTGGCAACTTCGCCAATTGCGTGCGGCGCGCCGGCTCGCGCAGGGTCTAATAATACTTTTGTGAATGGTTGATCAAACTTACTGCCAGCCCAGCCTTGCTGCGGCCACGGTTGCTCTAAATTGGCGCACACAGCGTTAACCTTCACGGCGTAGCGCTTGGCATTTTCCGCTAACTGTTCGACCATTGAGTGAACCCCTTCTACTGCAGTAACCTGAGCCCCTTGCAGCGCCATCGGAATGGTAAAATTACCACTGCCCGCATACAACTCGAGAATGGTGTCCTGTGGCTCTATCGCAAGCCAACTTAATGCCTGGGCAACCATTTTCTCACTCAATTGCTGGTGCGTTTGCAGAAAGTCATTCGGTTTACAGTGCAACGCCGCGCCAAGGGTTTGATAACTCACCGTTGCGTCGTGCGCATTTAGAGGCTTTACGCTATGCTCGGTGGCCAACCAAATGGCCACGCTGTATTGTTCAGCAAAAAGCTGCAACGCTTGCGTATCGGCTTCAACAGGTGCTGTTTCGACACGCAGTAAAACAATAGGTTTAGGGTTTAAATCAATCAGTTCAACATGACCTAATTGGCGTACCAGACTCAATTTTGGCAGCAATGTACGCAATGGTTTCAGTAAATCATTTAATGATTTGGTTAGGGTTAAACAATCATTAATTGCGACAATCTGCTTACTTTTCGCCGCGCGGAAGCCTAATTTTAATTGCTGACGCTTGCGATCATAGTGCACGGCCAACCGCGCGCGACGACGATAATTCCAAGCATTGTCTGTTAACGGCTCAAGCCATTGCTCAGGCGACAGTTGTGCGAACTTCTGCAGCATCTGCTCGACAACCTGCTGCTTATGACGACGTTGCGCATGCAACTCTAAATGTTGGAGATCACAACCGCCACAACTTGCATAATAGGCGCATGGCGGCATTACCCGCTCAGAGCTTGCTTCAGTTATGTCAATCAGTTCGGCCTCATACTTACCACGAGGCATTAAACTGATAACTTCACCCGGTAATGCACCACCAACGAAACGTGCACCCTTGGGCGTACGAACCACGCCACGGCCTTGATGGTCAAGCCCAACCACTAATTGTTGCTTGAGTGCTTCAGCCTTAACCTGGCGCGGTTGCGGTTTATATATCTGAGCCATGTGCCCGAGCCTGTTGCATAATCGCCTTAATATCGCGTACCGCTTGGTCTAAACCAACCAATACTGCACGGGCGATAATCGCATGCCCAATATTTAGCTCCAAAAGCTGGGGAATCGCGGCAATCGCGGCAGTGTTGTGATAATGCAAACCGTGTCCGGCATTAACCTGCAAACCGGCAGCTTGCGCATATTCAGCTGCCGATCTGAGTTGCGCTAACGCTTGTTGTTGTGCGCTTTCGTCGTGCTGTTCAGCATAGTGTCCAGTGTGCAACTCAATAATCGGCGCGCCACAGGCAACGGCTGCATCAATTTGTCGTTTATCGGCATCAATAAATAAGCTCGTAGCAATATTACTTTCCGCCAACTGGGCCACAGCAGCGGTAATTTTGTCCTGCTGACCGGCCACATCAAGACCGCCTTCTGTGGTTAATTCTTCGCGTTTCTCTGGCACCAAACAACAATACGTAGGCTTAATGCGGGTTGCAATGGCGAGCATCTCAGGGGTTACCGCCATTTCAAGGTTCATCCGGGTCTGAATTGTTTGGGCCAGAATCTCCACGTCCCGATCGGTAATATGACGACGATCTTCGCGCAAATGCACCGTAATACCGTCGGCCCCAGCTTGCTCTGCAATGGCTGCTGCAGTAACCGGATCAGGATAACTGACGCCGCGAGCATTGCGTACAGTTGCAACATGATCAATATTCACGCCAAGTAAAATGGCCGCGACTCCAGCTGAATGCGTCATGGCAGTTCCTTAAATTGAACAAAGAGTTGACGACTACGCAAGGGTTTATCCCCCAAGTAAGGCTGCAAAGCAGCGCGCATAAGTCGCTTAAATAATTTTAGCAAGCGTTGATCGGATAGCTCAAATGCGCCGAGGCGTATCAAGTCTTGGCCACTCAACTGCACCCCTGCCGATTGAGTCATGCCAGCAATGGGCATAAATCCATCTTCAGGAATAAATTGATACGCTTGTGCGGGCAAAATGGGTTGTTGTTGATTATCAATATGCCAATCAAATCCATGCCCTAAATGGCACAACAGCTGCCACTCAAAGCGCCGCAATATAGGTTCGACATGGTCAACTTGAGTCAATAAGCTCAGGGTATGTTGGTAGTCGTCAAATAGCCCTTCTACCGCATGATACGGTGTGGTCAGGCGTTGTATCAATTCATTCAGGTAAAAACCGCTGTAAAGAGCTGTTCCGCCCAGATCAAGTGCGTTTCCACTTGCTTCGGCAGCCACCAGGGTTTGCAACTCGTGGCGGCCACGGCTGCTTATTTGCAGTGGCGTAAATGGCTGTAAAATACTTCGCCATGGGTTTTTAGGTCGCTTCGCACCTTTGGCGATTACACGATAGCGACCGTGTTCTGCGGTGAATAGCTCCACCAACAAGCTGCTGTCTTGATAGGGCCAGCGATGCAAAACGAACGCCGGTTCCATCATTTATTCCTCGCCGTACCCTAAGCTGCGTAACGCACGTTCGTCATCTGCCCAGCCAGATTTAACTTTCACCCATAGCTTGAGGTGAACTTTACCGCCAACTAACGGCTCTATGTCACGACGCGCTTCGGTACCAATAGTTTTTAATTTACTGCCACCGGCGCCAATCACCATGCGTTTTTGCGTATCGCGCTCAACCAAAATCAGCGCGTGAATGTGCGTGGTGCCTGAAGGCGCTGTTTGAAATTGTTCAATCTCAACTGTGGTGCTATAAGGCAGCTCATCACCGGTAAAGCGCATGAGTTTTTCACGGATAATTTCAGCTGTCATAAACCGCAATGAACGGTCAGTAACATAATCTTCCGGATAATGGTGAGCACCCGGTTTCGCGTAGTTATGCACCAGCTCACGCAATGCCTCTACGTGCGCGCCGGTCTCTGCAGATAATGGAATAATTTCCGCAAACTTGTGTTTTTCGGATAATTTTTGCAAGTACGGCAACAATTCAGCTTTATCTTTTATCTGGTCGATTTTGTTAACCACCAACACCACTGGGCGCTCGGTTTTTTTGAGTTTGGTGAGTACCATTTCATCGTCGCTGGCCCATTTGCCTGCTTCAACCACAAACAGTACGACCTCTACACCACTTAGCGAGCTCGACGCAGCGCGGTTCATTAGGCGGTTTATCGCACGTTTTTCGTCCTGATGTAGCCCTGGAGTGTCCACGTAAACAATTTGGCGATCGCCTTCGGTTTCAATTCCTAAAATGCGATGCCGGGTGGTTTGCGGTTTGCTTGAGGTAATACTAATTTTTTGACCAAGAATACGGTTCAGCAACGTTGACTTACCCACGTTTGGGCGCCCTACTATGGCGACAAATGCTGATTGTGAATTCTGTTCCGATACCATCATGCTTATTTTTCCTGTTGCATAAGTTGCGCTAATGCTTCCATTGCAGCCTGCTGCTCGGCTTTACGCCGGCTGGTGCCAGCACCTAAAATGGGCTCAGCAAGGCCTTCTACTTGGCAACTTACGGTAAATTTCTGATTGTGTGCCTGCCCTTGGGTTGCGACAACCTCATAAAGCGGTAATGCACGTTGGCGGCCTTGCAGGTATTCCTGCAACCGCGTTTTTGGGTCTTTATGGCCTGCGCCTGGTTTAATTGCTGCTAACTGGTCTGCATACCAGTTTAGCACCACCGCGCGGCAAGTCACTAAATCACTCTCGAGGTACATCGCACCCAATAGTGCCTCGACACCATCAGCAAGTATGGATTCACGACGGTTCCCGCCGCTCTTCATTTCGCCTGGCCCAAGTACTAAAAATTTGCCCAGTTCAAAGCGCTGAGCGAGTTTAGCTAAGCTTCGGCCACAGACTAACGTGGCCCGCATCCGACTCAGGTCACCTTCGTCAATTTCGGGAAATCGTTCGTAGAGCGCTTCACTGATAATAATGCCCAACACCGAGTCGCCAAGAAACTCCAGGCGCTCGTTATGCTGAGCTGCCGCACTGCGATGCGTAAGTGCCTGTAGCAGGCGCTCACGGTCTTTAAAGGTATAACCAAATGATCGTTCAAGCTGTGCAATGGGTGGTTTCGGTAAACTCACTAATTACTCCACGCTGCCAAGACGATTCCAACGAACTGCCGTTGGCACCCATTGTGGTAACCAACTGCTGGCGTCACGATTCATTTCAAAGCTCATCCAAATAAAAGTAGCGCGACCCACCAGGTTATCTTGCGGCACAAAGCCCCAGTAACGACTGTCCTCGGAGTTGTCGCGATTATCTCCCATAAAGAAATAATGCCCTTCCGGCACAATCCATTCATCTGGAGCCGTTCCAGCTTGCTGATAGAAGTAAGCTGTACGTGGTGCAATTGTTGGGTCAATCAAAATATCATGCTCCACCGTGCCAATTTGCTCACGGTAACGCACTAATGGCGTTGAACGACTAAAGTAAACTTCATCTTGCGGGCGAACATCGCGCTCAATGACTTGTAATTGCGGACATTCCGCCGACTGTTTAACACAAGCCGGTTCTAAATACAGCGTCTTATTTCGATAGATAATGCGGTCACCCGGTGTGCCAATAATCCGCTTAATGAAATCAACTTGCGGGTTAACTGGATACTTAAACACCGCGATTTCGCCGCGCTCTGGCGTGCCTGTTGCAAATAATTCAGTGCGAAACAGCGGATCACGAATGCTGTAACTGTATTTTTGCACCAAGATAAAATCGCCAGCCAGCATAGTCGGCATCATCGATGCTGACGGTATGCGAAATGGCTCATAAAAGAACGACCGGACAATGAGAATAACAAACAAAATGGGAAATACTGACTGCGCGAACTCAGCCACACGCCCCTGTGGAGCCAAACGCTCACGCGCTTCGTCATCAAGCTGCTGCTGTAAGCGTTGTTCTTCTTCCGCAATACGGGTTAGCCGTGTCGGCTTTTTGAACTTTGCGTCGTACAGCCAAACCAAGCCCGCAGCTATGGTTACCAGCGTCAATAAGATTGAATAAAAGTTTGCCATCTGAGGTTATGTCCCTAGCGCACCAAAAATATCCGTTACTTGCCAACCTTCAGCACGGCAAGAAATGCTTCTTGCGGTACTTCTACGTTACCAAGCTGCTTCATGCGTTTCTTACCTTCTTTTTGCTTCTGCAACAGCTTTTTCTTACGGCTTACGTCACCGCCATAACATTTCGCGGTTACGTTTTTACGCAACTGTTTCACCGTAGCACGCGCAATAACGTGTGTACCAATCACTGCTTGAATCGCAATATCAAACATCTGACGTGGAATAAGCTCACGCATTTTATCAACTAAATCACGGCCGCGGCCTTGCGAATGATCACGGTGGGTAATCATCGCCAATGCATCCACTTTCTCACCGTTGATCAAGACGTCAACGCGAACCATATCGGCCTCTTGGAAGCGTTTAAAGTTGTAGTCTAACGAAGCGTAACCCCGGCTGGTTGATTTCAAACGGTCAAAAAAGTCCATGACCACTTCAGCCATCGGCAGTTCATAAGTTACTGCAACTTGATTGCCATGATAGGTCATTTTTGTTTGTACACCGCGCTTATCAACACACAAGGTAATCACGTTACCTAAATATTGCTGCGGCACTAAAATATTCGCTTCCACCACTGGCTCGTAAATGGTTTCAATATCATTTACCGCTGGCAAGTTAGCAGGGTTATCTACTTTGTGTTCTTTACCATCTTTCGTCACAACCTTGTAAACCACTGTTGGTGCGGTGGTAATCAGGTCGATATCGTATTCGCGTTCTAACCGCTCTTGGATAATTTCCATATGCAGCATGCCTAAGAATCCGACGCGGAAGCCGAAGCCCAGCGCGGCCGAATTTTCTGGCTCATAAAATAGCGAAGCATCGTTCAGCGACAGCTTGGCTAGCGCATCGCGAAAGTTCTCATAGTCGTCTGACGAAATTGGGAACATACCCGCGTATACCTGTGGCTTTACTTTTTTAAAGCCTGGTAACGGCTCTGAAGCCGGCTGTTTCGCTAAAGTCAGCGTATCACCAACAGGTGCACCCAAAATTTCTTTAATTCCAGCAATCACGAAGCCTACTTCACCACAGCGCAAAATGCCGGTTTCAGTTGGCTTGGGCGAGAAGAAACCGACTTTGTCGATTTGGTAGGTTTGCCCTGTCGACATCACTTTCATTTTGTCGCCAGCGCGTAATACACCATTTTTCACCCGTACGAGGCTCACAACACCTTGGTAATTGTCGAACCAAGAATCAATAATAAGTGCTTGTAATGGCGCGTCTGCTTCACCTTGCGGCGGTGGAATTTGCGTCACTATACGCTCGAGTACTTCGGTAATACCGACACCCGTTTTCGCGGAACACTGCACTGCATCAATGGCTTCAATACCAACAATGTCTTCAATTTCTTCCGCCACTCGCATCGGATCAGCTTGCGGCAAGTCAATTTTGTTCAGAACCGGAACCACTTCCAAGTTCATTTCCATCGCGGTATAGCAGTTCGCTAGCGTTTGCGCTTCAACACCCTGCGCCGCATCGACAACCAATAGCGCCCCTTCACAACCCGCTAAGCTACGCGAAACTTCATAAGAAAAGTCAACGTGCCCTGGCGTATCGATAAAGTTAAGTTGATAGGTTTCACCATCTTTCGCCGTATAGTGCAGCGTTACGCTTTGTGCTTTGATGGTAATACCACGCTCGCGCTCGAGATCCATGGAATCGAGCACCTGCTCAGCCATTTCACGGTCGGTTAAACCGCCACAATCTTGAATTAAACGATCAGAAAGAGTCGACTTACCGTGGTCGATGTGCGCAATTACTGAAAAATTGCGTATATTTGCTTGCTTAAACGCCTTTTCTGGCATTAATGCCCCCGCAAAAACAAATGGAATAGAGAATTAACCGCTGATCATACTGATTTATGAGGCAGGGAACAAAGAATTTCGGGTGAAATTAGTCGATTTGTTGCACGCGTAACAATTGAGTAACCTGCACATCACGGTGATGCAACCAACGCTTCAATGCGTAGAAGCTAAATCCAAAGCCGGTAAAGGCACTTATAATCACCCACCCCTCGCTTAAAGTTGTCATATTGGTGAGACCAATAGCGACTAACAACAGCGCCATCAGCGGCAAGCCATACACCATGAGCGAAAAGCGCGTTAAAGCTTGGTCAGGTAATAACAATTCAATCTGTTGGCCCGGCACGAACTGTCCCGCCGGCTTACGCACGCGAAACTCTGCGCGGCGATCAGAAAATGCTTTGGAAATGATACCAGCGCCGCAAGTTGATTGTTGCACACAACTTCCGCACCCGGACTTAAGCTGGGTAGAAACCACCAACTCATCGTTATCGATAGCTATAACTTCTGCAACTTCGCGTATCACTGCGGATTACCTTGAGTGGCCGTAACCGTCATGCTTTCACCAATGCGGCGTAAAGTATCTGCCGGCATTTTACCGACCACGGTTACTGCAAATCCATTCACGTGGGCATTAACGATTGATTCAGGCCCCTGCAATGCCAGATTAGGTAAAGCTTGGGTACGTTGATCGGTCACGTAGATTGACACTTCAGTCAACCCATCACTGTATAAAAAATAATCTGTTGGCAACGGCGTATCGTGCAGCTTACGATGATGCGCACGGCGCAGCTCGAATCCCGCCGGTAACCATTGTGGTCGTAAAGCAAACTGCAGCTCAGTTAACTGCTGTAAATCATAGAGTTTCGGTGGGCGTTGAATATCGCTGACTTCAGTCAACTGTTCAGGCAGTACTTCCGAAAATGCAATCGACGTAACCTGCAACTGCTCCAGAATTTCACCTTGCGGTGTCATCATTTGCAGTTTCAATAACATACCCGACTCACGATCAACCCATAGGTCGTAGTGATAACGGTTGTCATCGCGACTAATTAAACGTAAATACTGCGCATTACGACCTGTCACCCGCATACCACCGCTCGCAATCACTTGGTATTGCGCGTTAATTTGGGTAAAGGGTTTGTAGAATGCCGGCGGGATTAAACCAAAGGTTACGTCTGACTGCAGTGTATAACTGCCGCCCGCTTGTGAGTAGTAGTAGGTTTGATCACCAATACGCAAAGCCCGCGTGTCGGCGCCATTTAAATAGATAAGTAATTCAATATCGGTGTTGTGGTCGTAACTGCCGTGTAGCCACACTAATGGCTGGATGCGCTGCCCTTGTGATTGCACTAAAGTGGCTTCAAAGTTGAGACTACGAAGCGCTTTCGCCATGCGGTCAAACCAAACTTGTCCGGCATTGGCTGCGCGCTCAACACTCTCTGCACGCTCATCGGATTGTGCTACGGCACCTAATGGAGCGATTGCTACAAACCACAGCGCAATCGCGACAACATATTTAGTCATTCTGTTCTGGTAACTTCTCGACGGTTGAGCTCTCAATTTGCTGTTGCTCTTCTTTGTCTTCTTGCAGCGATAACTGCAATTGACGTTGATGATCCAGCATGTATGAATAAAGCAACTGACGTTGTTGCGCAACTTCAGCTTCTGAAGGCGCTTGTTGCTGTTCAATCACCGTATTGTAACTTACCGGGTTACGTCCACCAAACGGATTAGTAATCAATGCAGGCGAGGTAACGCTTTGCGTTGTTTGCTGCTCATCAACAACCACCGGCTGTTGCACCGATACTACCGCAACCAACGCCACACTTGCAGCAATAGCAATACTACCAGCAGGCTTCAACCAACGGCTTGCAGCGCGTGACATCGCACCTCCGCCACTTAGTGACGGTTGCACCACCACGTTTTGTTCCTGCGCGATTTGCGCGGCCACTTGCGCACTGATGTCAATCTGTTGATTGGCTTGTGCGTCACCGCGCATAATATGGCCGACTAAGGCATAGCGTTGCCATGCAGCTTGTGCATGCTGATCATCCAATAACGCTGACAAATCAGCATCAAATGGACGTTCCGAATCAGCACCTGAATCACCAAAGTGATTATCCAGTAGTGCTGAAGCATGTTGTTTGCAACGATCAGACATATAGCTTCCTCAAATTCAGTTTAGCGCTCTAATAACGGTCGTAATTGTTGATCTATCGCTTCGCGAGCCCGAAAAATACGTGAGCGCACTGTACCAATAGGGCAATCCATTTCGATGGCTATTTCTTCATAGCCCAACCCGTCCATTTCTCGCAGTGTTATTGCACGGCGTAAATCTTCGGGTAAATCTTCGATGGTTCGCATAACAACGTCACGAATCTCATCCGTTAACAGCATACTCTCTGGAGAAGCACTGTCTTTTAGTGCGCCGCTGCCTTCATAGTATTCTGCCTCATCCGCATCTACATCATTGGCTGGAGGCTTACGCCCTTGTGCCACTAAGTAGTTCTTTGCAGTGTTTACTGCGATACGGTACAACCATGTGTAAAACGCGCTATCGCCGCGAAAATTTGCCAACGCGCGATAAGCTTTTATAAATGTTTCCTGGGCTACGTCCGGCACATCTGCTTGTTGTTTAACGTAGCGCGATATCAGACTCATCACTTTGTGTTGATGTTTTTTCACCAACAAGTCAAAGGCTCGCTGATCTCCCTGTTGTACTCTTTCCACCAGGGCTTTATCTGTTTCGTGTTCGCTCATCCGAGCCCGTTCTCCTCAACCCCTAGCTACGCCAGATTTTAGGCCCGTTGCGTACTTGCAAAGTATGACCTAAGTGTTCGTAAAAAGTTCGCAAAAAAAATTCAAAAGAGTAAAATCGCTTCTATTCCTTTGGCAATTCAGCGGGATAACACCCTGTAGTAACGTGTTGTCACGCAAATTTATCCCACATACTTTATGGAACATATGTCTCATTATCAATGCGATGTTTTAATTATCGGCAGCGGTGCAGCAGGTTTAACCCTAGCTTTGCAATTGGCTGACCACGCACAAGTCACCGTGCTTTCTAAAGGTCCCCTTACAGAAGGTTCGACCTATTATGCGCAAGGTGGCATTGCGGCTGTTTTCGATGAGAATGATAGCATTGAAAGCCATGTTGAGGACACTTTAGTTGCCGGTGCGGGATTATGTGACTTAGCCGCTGTGGAATTCACTACAGGGCATGCCAAAGAGAGTCTACAATGGCTTATTGATATTGGCGTGGGCTTCGATCGCGTTGACGATGGCCAGTTTCACCTCAACCAGGAAGGTGGCCACAGTCACCGTCGCATTCTGCATGCAGCGGATGCCACCGGGCGCGCTGTGCAAACAACATTAGTTGAACAAACCAAATTGCATCCAAATATTACCATCATCGAACGTGTCAATGCTGTTGATTTAATTACCAACAAACACTTAGGTGGTGATCGACATTGTTACGGCGCGTATATTTGGAATCGTGTTACGCAGCAGGTTGAAACGGTTGCTGCACGCTTCGTTGCACTGTGTACAGGCGGTGCCAGCAAGGTTTATCAATACACCAGCAATCCCGACGTTGCCAGCGGTGACGGTATCGCCATGGCATGGCGCGCTGGCTGCCGCGTTGCCAACATGGAATTCAATCAGTTTCATCCAACTTGCTTGTTTCACCCTAACGCACAATCATTTCTGCTAACCGAAGCTTTACGCGGTGAAGGTGCCTATTTACGCCGCCCTGATGGCTCGCGTTTTATGCCTGACTTTCACCCTGCGGCGGAGCTTGCCCCGCGCGACGTGGTTGCCCGCGCTATCGACTATGAAATGAAACGGCTTGGCGCAGACTGTATGTTCTTGGATATTTCTCATAAACCGAAAGCTTTCATTCAAGAACATTTTCCAAATATTTATGATAAGTGCTTAAGTTTAGGTATTGATATCAGCCGTGAGCCAATGCCTGTGGTGCCTGCAGCGCACTACACCTGTGGCGGGGTGAAAACTGATTTGCAGGCGCGCACCGATATCGCCAACCTCTATGCCATCGGTGAAGTGGCCTACACGGGTCTGCATGGCGCAAACCGAATGGCGAGCAATTCACTACTTGAGTGTTTGGTGTTTGCACGTTCTGCCGCAAAAGACATTATTGAACAGTTGCACGACAAACCACTGCGCACTGACCTGCCCGCTTGGGATGAAAGTCAGGTGAACGATTCGGATGAAGAAGTCATTATTCAGCACAATTGGCACGAGCTGCGCTTATTTATGTGGGATTATGTAGGAATTGTGCGTACTGACAAACGGTTACAGCGTGCATTGCGCCGTATAGAGCTGTTACAGCAAGAAATTCACGACTATTACAGCAATTTCAAGGTCAGCAATAATTTACTGGAGCTGCGTAATTTGGTGCAAGTAGCGGAGTTAATTGTTCGCAGCGCCATGGAACGCAAAGAGAGCCGTGGGCTGCACTACAATCTCGACCACCCTGATTTACTCCCTGAGGCGCAGCCGACCATACTGGCGCCAGCGCAACAAAAACCGAGCTAACCTTCGAAAAGCAGCATCACCAAGCCAACTGCGTTGTAACCATACCCAACGCCTTGGCTTGTTGGGGGCATGCAGAATAATCAAAGCGCCCCAAGGGGTGACCCAACTGAGTGGCTGCACATACCAACGTTGTTGATCTAAGTCGGCAAGTTGCAACCATTCGCCAGTGTCACAGTCGATACCCCACACGCACGTTGGCATAGGCAGCCAACGCCATGGCGTGACAGCCAATTGCCAGAGCATTTAAACCTTAACGCGACTTAAAATGTACGCCACCATTGCTGCTAACTCAGGGTCTTCGCACTTCTGATGCCCCATAAACCAAGCAAACAAATCCGGGTCGTCACAGGTTAACAAGCGGCGAAAGGCTTCTTGTTGCTGAGCATCAAGGTCATCGTACGCCTCTTCTACGAACGGCATGAACAAAACATCAAGCTCTAACATGCCGCGGCGGCAAGCCCAACGCAAACGGTTCTTGTTTTTTAGCGTATCGGCATCTTGTTGCAACTTTTCCATGCGAATCCTTTTTTCTTAACAAAAATAGCGAGTACAAGACAAAACGGCTTGTATAATGAAATATCATCCCCATCTATTTCGATATCGATGAGAAAACGAGGTTTATTGTGTTAGATACAGAGTTTACCAAAGCTCCGCCAGAATACGTAACGGTTTCCTTAAAGGATTACGGTGTAATCAGCCTAACTGGCCCACAAACTGATGATTTTTTGCAGGGGCAACTGACCTGCGACCTCAAGCAGCTTGCGGATAACCAGTGGCAGTATGGTGCGCACTGTGACAACAAAGGCAAGGCTATGAGTACCTTGTTCGTTACTCGCTGTGCTGACAGTGTGTTATTGATTACCCACAAAGACGCGATAGCGGCTAGCTTAGCCCAGTTACAAAAATACGGCGTATTTAGCCAAACTGAAATCATTGATGCGACAAACATATATTCGCTGTTTGGAATATTTGGTACCGCGGCCCCAGCGCGCCTTGCCGAATGGATTGACCAGCCGCTTGATGTTGAACACCAACAAGCGGTTACATCAATCAGTGACGGCGTGGTGCTAACCTTGGGAAACCATCCTGATCAGTACATTCTGGTCACGAAACGTGATAACTTTCCGACTAATTCTGATATGGATTACTGGAATGCCCTTGAAATTGAGCGTGGTCGCCCCACCTTAGTTTCAGGTACACTATTGGAGTATGTGCCCCAGATGCTGAACGTTCAGGCGTTCCATGGCATCAGTTTTACCAAGGGGTGTTATATCGGCCAAGAGACCATCGCTCGGATGAAATATCTGGGCAAGCAGAAGCGGGCAATGTTTCGTTTGGTTGGCCAAGGTAAAGCTGTTGATGCGGGTGCTACCGTTGAACAGCAACTTGGTGAAAACTGGCGACGTGCCGGTACGGTAATTAACGCAGTGAGCCGTACTGACAATCAACTTGATTTACTGGCGGTGCTGCCGAGCGACATAGAGGCAGACACGAAGCTACGAATCAAGAATGATGACGCGAGTCTTTTGGAAATTTACCCACTGCCTTATAACTTGGATGAATCATGAGTCAAACTATTAGCCAGGACAAAGTCGTTGGAATTCACTACACCGTGAAAACCACTGAAGGCCAAGTACTGGATCAATCAAAAGAAGGTCAACCACTACAGTTCATTTTTGGTCGTGGCATGTTGATCAAAGGCTTGGAAAACGCACTTGATGGAAAAGCAACTGGCGACAAATTTGAAGCTGAAATTCAACCAGCTGACGCCTATGGCGATCGTCATGACGGCCTTATTCAAACCGTTCCACGTACGCTGTTCGGCGACAACGAAGTAGCCGTTGGCATGCAGTTCCGTGCAAGTACTGACGCTGGTGAACAGTCTGTGATGATCGTTGACGTGAGCGACGACGAAGTAACCGTAGACGGTAATCACCCATTAGCAGGCACTACTCTGAACTTTGACGTAGAAGTTGTAGAAGTTCGTGATGCTGATCCGGCTGAATTAGACCACGGCCACGTGCATACAGATGGCAATCATAACCACGACTAATGGTTCTATGAATGCATGCAAGAATGCATAAAAAAAACGCACCTTCGGGTGCGTTTTTTGTTTCTAATTCGGCGTATACTATCAGCATTATTAACCACATTTAGAGCTCAATATGGCCAATAAAACCTACAATTACAGCCAGCAAACTGCCCTTGCCCAAGCGTTGGGTAAAATTGATCACGAAACGCAAGGTGTCGTACTACCCATTCATGTTGCCACCACGTATATTCGCGGTGCCGACAACACCTACCCAAGTGGCAACGTGTACTCGCGTGCCGACAACCCAACCTATAAGCCCGTAGAGCAGCTTTTATGTCAACTCGAGCAAGGTGACCAGGCTTTATTGTTTGGTTCAGGCATGGCTGCAGCGACAGCCGTATTCTTAGGTTTAAAACCTGGTGACCATGTACTTGCGCCCGTTGTCATGTATTGGTCATTGCGTAATTGGTTGCTTAACTTTGCAACGGACTGGGGCTTGAATGTTGAGTTTGTTGATATGACCGACTTACAGCAGGTGTCAAAAGCAATTCAAACCAATAAAACCAAATTGGTTTGGTTGGAGACTCCGGGCAATCCAATGTGGACCATCAGTGATATTGCCGCTATCAGTGAACTTGCCCATCAAGCGGGTGCATATCTCGCCGTAGACTCAACCTGCGCAACGCCACTGCTGACGCAACCACTCACCTTAGGTGCTGATATTGTGATGCACTCGGCCACCAAATATCTAAATGGCCATTCAGACGTGATCGCCGGCACCCTGATTTGTAAAACGGACAACGACTATTGGCAACGGATTCGCGCAGTGCGAGCCCAAGGCGGTGCGGTACCCAGCCCCCATGACGCGGCGCAACTGCTGCGTGGTATGCGCACTATGCATTTACGGGTACGCGAAGCGTGCACCAATGCCATGTTCTTAGCTGAACAACTGCAGCAGCACCCACAAATCGTCGAGGTTCTTTACCCCGGTTTACCGAGCTTTAGCGGCCATGAAACGGCCAGAAAACAAATGCACGGCGGTTATGGCGGCATGCTCTCCATTCGCGTTAAAGGCGGCGAGAAAGCAGCGGTTCATTTAGCCGCCAACACCAAGTTATGGAAACGCGCCACCTCGCTCGGCGGCGTTGAGAGTTTAATCGAGCACCGTGCGAGCGTTGAAGGTCAAGGCACACCCTGCCCGCCTGATTTGTTGCGCTTATCCGCCGGTATTGAAGATAAACACGAACTCTTAAACGACTTATTACAAGCGCTCCCCAAAGCCTAACGAGTTATTCGTCAAATAAAAAACCCGGCGTAAAACGCCGGGTTACGAATAACCGATAACCAATAACCAATAACCAATAACGTTTTTTAGTTTTTCGGCCGCATGTGTGGGAACAACAACACATCACGAATTGACGGCGAATCAGTTAATAGCATAACCAAACGGTCAATACCGATGCCCTCTCCGGCTGTTGGCGGCAACCCGTGCTCAAGCGCTGTGACATAGTCTTCGTCATAGAACATGGCTTCGTCATCACCCGCTTCTTTTTGTTGAACTTGCTCACGGAAACGTTCTGCTTGGTCTTCCGCATCATTCAACTCTGAGAAGCCATTAGCCAACTCGCGGCCACCGACAAAAAATTCGAATCGGTCGGTAATGAATGGGTCGTTATCGTTACGACGCGCCAGCGGTGATACTTCCGCTGGGTAGGCGGTAATAAAGGTAGGCTGAATTAATTTATGTTCAGCAACTTCTTCAAATATTTCAATTTGAACCTTGCCCAAGCCCCAGTTCGGCTTCACCTTAATACCTAACGATTCAGCCAATGCGGTGGCCTGCTCCAGCGTACTAAGTTGTGCCGCTGTGGCGGTCGGTAAATGCTCCAAAATGGCTTCGTTTACCGTCATACGTGTAAACGGTTTACTGAAGTCATACTGCACGCCTTCACTTTCAAATTGCGCTGAGCCGAGAATTTCTGTGGTCATGCCACGCAGCATGTCTTCGGTGAGATCCATCAGATCATTGAAGTCTGCATAGGCCCAGTAAAACTCAAGCATGGTGAATTCTGGATTGTGGCGCGTTGATAATCCTTCATTACGGAAGTTACGGTTTATCTCGAAAACCTTCTCAAAACCGCCAACAACTAAGCGTTTCAGATAAAGTTCTGGCGCAATTCGCAGGTACAATTCCATATCCAACGCATTGTGGTGCGTGGAAAACGGACGCGCTGCAGCGCCGCCAGGAATGGTTTGCATCATTGGTGTTTCTACTTCCAAGAACTGCTTGGCGATGAAGTAACGGCGAATGTAATCCACCACTTTTGAACGCACAATAAAGGTCTTACGTGATTCTTGGTTGGTAATTAAATCAAGGTAGCGCTGGCGGTAACGCATTTCTTGGTCTGATAACCCGTGAAATTTATCTGGTAGTGGGCGCAAAGCCTTGGTCAGCAAACGCACATCATCAACTTGCACACTTAATTCACCGGTTCCGGTAATAAACAACGTGCCACTTGCGCCAACAATGTCACCTAAGTCCCATTTTTTGAATTCTTCGTTATAGAAGCCTTCAGCAAGGTTGTCACGCGCTACGTACAACTGTATCTGCCCCGACATATCCTGAATGGTGGCAAAGCTTGCTTTACCCATGATACGACGCGTCATCATACGACCCGCAACGTTCACCCGAATTGCCTTCGCCGCCAGTTCCTCTTTATCAGAGCCGTCATAGGCTTCATGCAACTCAGCCGCTAAGCTATCACGGCGGAAATCATTCGGAAATGCCACGCCTCGCTCGCGCAACGCAGCAAGCTTTGCCTTACGCTGGGCGATCTGTTCGTTTACGTCCAACTCGGGGGCTTGCGTTTTATCGTTCATGTAATTCATCCTCTTTCGTCACAGTTATTACTGTGAGACTAAACTTATAAACCTGATTTTAAACTTGCTTCAATAAACGGATCTAAAGCACCGTCCAGTACCGCTTGGGTGTTTCGATTCTCCACCCCAGTACGTAAATCTTTAATTCGGGCATCATCCAATACGTACGAACGTATCTGGCTACCCCAGCCGATATCAGACTTGGTGTCTTCCAAGGCTTGTTTTTCGGCTAATTGCTTCTGTAATTCTGACTCATACAGCTTTGCGCGTAATTGTTTCATGGCCGCATCGCGGTTTTTGTGCTGCGAACGGTCACTTTGACACTGAACGACAATCCCAGACGGTTCGTGGGTAATACGAATCGCCGAGTCTGTTCGGTTTACGTGCTGACCACCGGCACCTGACGCACGATACGTATCGACACGCAAATCAGCTGGATTAATTTCAATTTCAATCGAATCATCGATTTCCGGATACACAAACACCGATGCGAATGACGTATGACGTCGATTCCCTGAGTCAAACGGTGATTTGCGTACTAAGCGATGCACGCCAGTTTCCGTACGTAACCAGCCATAGGCATAATCACCTTGAATACGCACTGTTGCCGACTTAATCCCTGCCACTTCACCTTCTGACAACTCAGTGATCTCGGCTTTAAAACCATGCGCTTCAGCCCAACGCAAATACATGCGCAGCAGAATATTAGCCCAGTCTTGCGCTTCCGTACCGCCGGAGCCTGATTGCACATCCAAATAGCAATCTGACGCATCTTGTTCACCTGAAAACATTCTGCGGAATTCCAAAGTGGCCAGTTGGCTTTCCAACTGCTCCAATTCAACCACGGCTTCGTTGTACGTTTCTTCGTCTTCAGCCTCAACAGCTAAATCCACTAAACCTTCTACGTCGTCTAACCCTTGCGCCAAGTTGTTCAGCGTTTCCACTACTTGCTCTAAGCTTGAGCGTTCTTTGCCTAGTGATTGGGCGCGCTCTTGGTCATTCCAAACGTTCGGATCTTCCAATTCGCGGCTAACTTCCTCCAGGCGCTCTACTTTCTGAGCGTAGTCAAAGATACCCCCGAAGAAGCTCGCTGCGTTTTCGCATTTCTTTTATCGCAACATACGTGGCATTAGTTTCGAACATAGTTTTTAAATCTCAATAGCAATAGTTGGTTGCAAAGGGCGCGTATTCTACCGCAAACCACGAAAATGCTCTAGTTGTAGCTGCACAGAAGTACGCCCTCGAAAGTGATTTAATTGCAGTTTATACACTGCATGAATGCGTTGCACGGACGCATCCGGCCACAGACTAGTATCGACATTGAAAGCAATGGCATCGAGCACCACGCGGTCCGCAGTTTCAAGCACCCATTTTATATGGCGTTCGCCAACAAGTCGTTGTTGCACCACACGAAATTCACCATCAAAAACTGGCTCCGCGAATCCTTGTCCCCACGGGCCAAATGACTCCAGTTGGCGTACGAATGGTTCCTGAAAGCAACTTGCATCAAGCTCACCGTCAGACCAAATAGTACGTGTTAAGGCGCTTTCATCCACCCATTCGGTTACTTGTGCGATAAAAGCGTCACGAAAAGTGTCGAGATTGTCTCGCGCTAAACTCAATCCAGCTGCCATTGCGTGCCCTCCAAAACGCTGGATTAAGTCTGGATGCAAGCTGTGGACACGCTCGAGTACGTCACGAATGTGCAAGCCCGGAATAGAGCGGGCTGACCCCTTCAACAAACCATCATCACTATCAGCGAACGCTATAACGGGTCGGTGACATTGCTCCTTCACCCGCCCAGCAACAATACCCACCACACCTTGGTGCCAACCTGGCTGATATAGCACCAAGCCAGCAGGCAATTGATCGGTATCTTGGTTTATCTGCGCGACATAGGCTTCCGCCTCTTCACGCATTTCGGTTTCAATGCTACGCCGTGCTTGATTTAATTGATCCAACTGCGCGGCCAATTGCTGCGCTGTGGTTAAGTTATTGGCTAACAAGCACTCAATGCCGGCTGCCATATCATCTAACCTTCCTGCAGCGTTGATACGCGGCCCAATAGCAAAGCCTAAATCGCTCGCTAACAGCTGTTTCGGATCGCGATTAGCAATCTGCAGGAGCGCTGCGATTCCTGGGCGGCAATGACCAGCACGAATGCGCTGTAAACCTTGTTGCACCAAAATTCTATTGACGCCATCCAACCTCACCACGTCAGCCACTGTGCCGACGGCAACTAAATCTAGCCATTGCGCAAGGTTGGGCACCTCGAGCCCGCGCTCGCGGAACACATGGCGAAGCGCAAGCAACACATAGAACGCCACACCCACCCCGGCAATATTCGGACTAGGAAACTGACAATCAGGTTGATTCGGATTCACGATGATATTCGCGTTCGGTAAGGTTGCGCCGGGCAAATGGTGGTCGGTAATAATCACATCAATATCTGCCGCGCGCGCTGCATCAACACCTGCATGGCAAGAAATGCCACTGTCTACCGTAACAATCAATTGCGCACCCAGTTGATGAGCCTGCGCTACCACGGCTGGTGATAAACCGTATCCGTCTGCGAATCGGTTCGGCACAATATAATCCACCCGTGTTGCACCGAGTGCTTGCAGCACGGAAACCATCAGCGCCGTCGACGTCGCACCGTCCGCATCAAAATCACCGCAAATACAAATAGCCTGATTTTCACGAATGGCCTGCGCAAGACGTTCAGCGGCAGCACTCGCACCATGCAGTTGATCAAAATGGGGCAAATGCCGAGCACCTAAATCTAATTGCTGCTCATCGGTAATACCGCGACGGGCCAGTATTTGCGCAATAATTTCAGGTAAATTATTCGCCCACGCACCTACGTCTACGTGCGGATGACGTTTAACCGAGATATCCGTCATATTACTTTTGCAACTCAGGCAGCAAGCGTTCCGGCGGCACAAAGCCAGGCAACAAACGGCCAGACTCGAGCACTATGGCCGGTGTACCACGCACCCCAAACTTTTGCCCCAAGGCAAAGTGCATGGCCACTGGGTCGTTGCACATGGCTAACTCAACTTCCTCGTCGTTTTTAGCTGCTGTCAGAGCCGCTTGCTGATCGTCCGCACACCATGCGTTTTGTAAATCCACCGCAGCTTTACTTTGCAGACCATTTCGAGGCCACGCGAGGTAGCGTACCGTAATGCCCGCATCCAAATATTCATCAATGCGCTCGTGCAATTGGCGGCAATACCCACAACTGGTATCAGTGAACACATGAATCACGTGCTGCTGATTCGGCGCGGTGTACTCAATGACCGTATCGCTCACGGTTGCTAAGTCGTTGGTACGCATTTGTTCCAGCACTTTCTCGCTGACATTATTCGGTTGCTCACCGGTAATATCAAAGATGCGGCCACTGATGATGTGTTGACCATCGTCACTGGCATACACCAAGCCTTGATCGGTAATCACTTCATACAAACCAGCAATGTCGGCAGGTTTTGCCGACTCAACCTTAAAGCCCATGCGTTGCATGTGCGAGGTGTCAAAGCTACCGGTGGTTTGTGGCTGTGGCGATGTGCTCTGTTCAGCAGGTGAACAAGCAACGGTCATTAAGCTAAGTGTCATTATTGCCAAGTACTTCATGAATGATCCTATAAGGTCAAATTAAGTTATGCGCGTGGGTGATGTGTAGCATGCAACTGTTGCAAGCGTTCGCGTGCCACATGCGTGTAAATTTGTGTGGTTGATAAGTCACTGTGCCCAAGCAGCATTTGCAACACACGTAAATCGGCGCCGTGGTTGAGCAAATGTGTCGCAAACGCATGGCGTAGCGTGTGTGGCGACAAGTGTGAGCGAATATCAGCCTGCTGAGCATAATACCGAATTCGGTGCCAAAATGCTTGCCGGGTTAAGGGCCCGCCGCGTCGTGTTACAAATACCCAGTCGCCTGGTTGGGCGTGCAATTGTTTACGCCCTTTAGCGAAATAAACGTTTAACCAGTCCAACGCTTCTTCGCCCAAGGGAACTAAGCGTTCTTTGTTACCTTTACCGATAATACGCACCAATTCTTGCTGCATATGAATTTGGTCAACGGTAAGTTGAACCAACTCGGTGACCCGAAGCCCTGTCGCGTACAGCACTTCTAACATGGCTTTATCGCGCAATTGCATGGGGTCTTCGATGTCCGGTGCATTCAGCAGGTCATCCACTTCAGCTTCCGACAAACTATGTGGTATTGATTGGGGTTGCTTCGGCCGCGCCAACCGCGCAGTTGGATCTTGCGCACACAGACGCTCGCCAACCGCATATTGATAAAATTTCTTTAATGCGCTGAGCGCGCGCGACGTACTGCGCGGTGAAAGCCCTTGTTGCCGGCGCCACAACAAGTAACGCTCCAAATCTTCATGGGTTACTTGCAGCAAGTCATGCCGTTGCTGTTGGGTAAGAAACCGTTGAAAGGTACGCAAGTCAGTGCGATAAGCAGAGCTTGTATTTTGGCTTACACCTTGCTTTAGCCATAACCTATCGATGAAACGCGCTATTTCTTCATCAACGGCTGCTGGCACTGTCGGGGGCTGTGAATTTGGGCTCATTGCTACACTACTTGGTTTTATTTGGAACCATCATCATAAACGGGTTTACAGGTGGGCTCAATCTGCTATTATGCCCGCCTCGTGTGGAGGGGTTCCCGAGCGGTCAAAGGGATCAGACTGTAAATCTGACGGCTCAGCCTTCGCAGGTTCGAATCCTGCCCCCTCCACCACTTCTTTCTCGCAATCTATTCCTAAAAATTACCAAACCAATACAAGTTTACCCTGAGTATCATTCTCCCGCAGGCGTTTGAATGCGTCCTCAATATGCGCAATTGGTAGCACGTCATCAATTGATGCGCGCACCTGCTGCTGTTCGAACAACGGCCACACATGCGTATAGAGGTCAGCCATGATACGTGCTTTTACCCTATTCGGCTGACTGCGCAAGGTACTCCCGATAATGCGTTGGCGTTTCATTAACAACCGGCCGGCATCAAGTTCCGCAACACGGCCGCCCATAAGCCCAATCACCACCAAACGTCCATCTTGATTCAGTACTTCTTGATTCCACCCAATGTAACTACCCGCCACCGGGTCAAGAATAACATCAGCACCGCCCCACGCTTTTACAGCGTCAACAAAGCTGCCGTGATGTCGATTCCAAACTTGCTCAGCGCCGAGTTGCTGCGCTAACTTCAACTTCTCGTCGGCACCCGCTGTGGCAAATACTGGGTTGCCAAACACTTTCGCTAACTGCAACACCGCCTGACCAACACCACTTGCCGCTGCATGCATTAAAATTCGCTCGCCCGGCTGGGTCGCTGCAATGTCATAAATGTTGAACCACGCCGTCGCAAACACTTCACAGATACCGGCCGCATGAGCAAGTTCCATGCCTTTAGGTATGCCTAACACTTGATTGGCAGGCACTGACACGTACTCAGCATAGCCACCACCGGCTAACAACGCGCAGACTTTGTCACCAACTTGATGCGCGCTCACCTCAGCACCAACGGCATGCACCACACCGCTAACTTCCAACCCCAACACATCAGATGCCCCCGGCGGTGGCGGATAATGGCCTGCCAGTTGCATTAAATCTGCGCGGTTCATGCCGCTGTAGGCAACCTTGATACGCACTTCATTGGGCTGCACCTTGGGTAGGTCGCGGTGCTGCCACAGCACCGTGTTGTCAGTACCTGCGGTCAGTGCGCGCATCTGTGTAGGCATCTGTGTGGACATGGAAGCTCCTTGCGTCATCTGTTATGCGGTTAATTTACCCGCTTGGTAATCGCGTATGGCTTGCTCTACTTCGGCTTGCGTATTCATGACAAAAGGGCCGTACTGCGCAATGGGTTCACCAATAGGGTTACCCGCTAACAAAATTATACCTGCCGGCTCATCGCTCTCTGCTTTAAGGTTTAAATCACCATCAGCATGCAAGCGCACCAATTCACCGCGTGCAATCGGCTCGTCATTAAGCAGTATGCTGCCTTGGTAGACATAAGCCAAGCGTGTTTGTTGCTGCTGGCTTGCGACACTATACGTCGCACCTTCCGACAGTCGCACATCCACCATCAAAAAGCTTTGCTCCGGCTGCTGAATCGGGCCACGCTGCTGCTCGAGTTCACCAGCTATAACGCGCAACTCTGCACCTTCACCACGCACAATCCCAATCTTATCTTGCGGAAAGTCGGCCCAATCTGCTGCTTCCATTTTGCGCGCTGCAGGTAAGTTTATCCATAACTGAAAACCCCACATAAGGCCATCTTCTTGCTTCGGCATTTCAGCGTGAATAATGCCGCGGGCGGCTTTCATCCATTGCGCGCCACCGGTTTCAACTACCCCGGTGTTACCGTTTGAATCTTTATGCTCCATACGCCCAGCAAGCATATAGGTTAAGGTTACAAAGCCACGGTGTGGATGCGGCGGAAACCCTGCAATGTAATCATTCGGATTGTCCGATCGAAACTCATCCAACATTAAAAATGGATCTTGATGGCGTAGGCTCGGTTGATTAACAATGCGTGTTAATTTAACCCCTGCACCATCTTGTGCTGGCATACCGCGATGCCGACTTAGAATAATTCCACTCATAACACGTCTCCACGCTCATGCGGCGCCATAAAATCAATTGACGGACCAACTGGCACAACCCCCGTTGGGTTAATCATGTGATGGCTACCGTAGTAATGCCGTTTGATATGGTCCATCACCACCGTCTCCGCCACGCCCGGAACTTGGTATAAGGCGCGCACATAGGCCCACAAGTTCGGGTAATCAACAATACGTTTTTGATTGGTTTTAAAGTGCCCCACATAAACCGAATCAAAACGAACCAGAGTAGTAAATAAGCGCCAATCTGCTTCTGTAAGCGTATCGCCGACCAGGAATTTCTGGGTTGCTAAACGCTGTTCCAATGCATCCAACTCGTCAAATAATGCAACAAACGCCGCTTCATAGGCGCGCTGCTTGGTCGCAAAGCCACATTTGTATACGCCATTATTCACATTGTCGTAAACGCGATCATTAATTGCGTCTATTTCTGTGCGTAACGCCTCCGGATAAAAATCCAATGTGTTACCCGTTAAGTCGTTAAAGGCACTGTTAAACATACGAATAATGTCAGCGGATTCATTGCTGACGATGGTTTGCTGTTGTTTATCCCATAACACAGGCACAGTTACTCGACCGCTATAGTTCGAGTCAGCTTTTAAATACAACTGGTTGAGGTAGTCGAGGCTGTACAAGCCATCGTGTAACGGTTCGTCGGCAAACTCCCAACCATTTTCAAGCATCAACGGATGCACTACAGACACCGAAATATGTTGTTCTAAACCTAACAGTTTGCGAAAAATAAGTGTTCGGTGCGCCCATGGGCAAGCATAGCTCACGTACAGATGATAACGCCCACTTTCGGCCGGGAATTTCGCGCCTTTATCGGCTTCAACCCAATTTCGAAATTGTGCCGCACTGCGCTCAAACTTACCGTCGGTGCTGTCTGTGTCATACCATTTATCTTGCCATTTTCCATCAACTAATAAGCCCATTTAAATCTCCATATTGGCAACTTGCGTACGTTGCTTTAATTAACATGGATGCAGTATAGCTGGTAATTAATCGAATGATTATTGCGAAAAATGGCACTTGATGTTCTATTTTTTCGAATTATAAAGAGTGGATTAAGCGCTTATGAAGCTTTGCACAACGTCAGCACTTAGCACGTCTGCATTGCGCTGAATTTGCTCATGCAACTGCGTGAAGCGCTGTACAGTCTGCTCTGCCTGAGGGCCTAACTGAGCTTGCATTGCGGTTACTAAACTATCGACAGTTGCCTCATTTTGCGCGAATTCCGGCACGAGAGCTTCGCCAGCAAGTAGGTTAGGTAAACTGAAAAATGGTGCTTTGAATAGTCGTTTAATCATGTGAAAGCTCAGCCAATTAAACTTATATGCGACCACCATTGGGCGTTTAATTAGCATGGCCTCAAGGGTTACGGTTCCCGAGGTAAGCATCAATGCATCACAGGCAGCCATGGTTTCACGTGAATGCCCGTCGATAATTGTCAACGGCAATTGCGGCGCCAATTGCTGCTGCAACACGCGAAACTGAGTTGCACGCGACTCACTAATCATCGGTGTTACAAATTTCAGTTGCGGGTTCTGTTGCAATAAACGTTCGGCCACCGCTAAAAATAATGGCGCCATGCGCGCAATTTCGCCCTTGCGGCTGCCCGGCAACACTCCAACCCAGGTTGCTTCTGCGTCCAAGCCAAGTTGCTCACGCGCCGAGGACTTCGCCCAATGCATTGGAATTGAGTCTGCTAACGGGTGCCCCACAAAGGTGGCAGCAAGTTGATGTTGGTCGTAGAATTCTTTTTCGAAGGGTAATAAACAAAGCACATGATCAACCGACTGCTTAATGCCATGAATGCGCCCCTGTCGCCATGCCCACACTGATGGGCTGACATAATGAACCGTAGGAATTCCAGCAGCTTTCAAACGTTTAGCAATAGGTAAGTTAAAATCTGGCGCGTCAATGCCAATAAAAACATCGGGGCGACGCTGTAAAAACGTATTGACCAGCTTACGACGGTGTCCCAGCAGTTTGAATAAACTGCCAAACACCTCAGCGATGCCCATAACCGCCAAATCTTCCATCGGTACCAGGCTGGTTAAACCTTGAGCCTGCATCAGCGGGCCGCCCACACCAATAAACTCGGCTTGAGGAAACCGTGCGCGAAGCTCACCTAACATTCCTGCGCCAAGCAAGTCACCAGAATGCTCGCCAGCGATAACGGCAATAAGAGGTTTTTGGTGTGTCATAATTGGGCGCCGTTAATGAACTTAACGAATAATTCCACGTGGGCTATTTAGCACAAAATCAATCATTGGCTGTAGCTCGGTTTCAGCATCAAGCTCGCGCATTTTTTCGACCGCTTCTTGAATGGTCAGCCCTTGGCGATACAATAATTTGAATGCCCGTTTAATATTCAATATCTGATTTGGTTTAAAGCCACGGCGTTTTAAGCCTTCCACATTGATTGTACGCGGTGCTGCATTGTGCCCCTGCGCCATAATGTATGGCGGAATGTCCTGAACCACCACCGAATTAACCGCAGTGAATGCATGTGCACCAATGTGACAAAATTGATGAACACCGGTGAATCCGCCAAGAATGGCCCAATCACCCACGTGCACATGCCCAGCCAGTGTGGTGTTATTGGCTAGAATTACGTTGTCACCCACCATGCAGTCATGCGCGACATGAACATAAGCCATCAATAAGTTGTTGCTGCCTAGCTGAGTCAAGCCTTGATCTTGCACCGTGCCACGATGAATGGTGACACACTCGCGAATGACATTATTATCGCCAATCACTAAGCGCGTAGGTTCGCCCTTATATTTTTTATCTTGGCAATCTTCCCCCACCGAGGCAAATTGAAATATTCGGTTATTCTTACCCAGTGTTGTTGGGCCACGCAGCACCACATGTGGACCAATGACACAATTGTCACCGACTTCAACATCGGCCCCAACAATGCTGTAAGGACCAATTTCAACGTTCTTCCCAATACGGGCTGAATCATCAATGATAGCGGTAGGATGTATCACTTAGGTTTCCCTTCTTGCACAGATGATATCGCAGCTGCATGCCAATTCACCATCAACATCAGCTCGCCCTTTAAAGACCCAAATGCCCCGACGTTCTTTTTCAAACGTAACGTGTAAATTTAACGTATCACCCGGTAACACCTGACGTTTAAAGCGCGCATTATCAACACCTGCAAATAAGTATAAGTCATTCACACCAGGTTGGCTGGCGGTGATTTTAAAACCAAGGAGCCCAGACGCTTGCGCAAGTGCCTCAAGAATAAGCACCCCAGGAAAAATTGGATTACCCGGAAAGTGACCTGTAAAAATTGGTTCATTCACGGTGATGTTTTTTACCGCATGAATCGTTGTTTTGTTATCACAGGAAACAACTTTATCAACCAGTAAAAATGGATACCGGTGGGGTAATAAACTGAGTATTTCTTTAATATCAAATGCGCCACTCTCAGACAAAGCGTCATCCTCGTTTTTAATTAATTATTAGTTATTAAGTTGCTTTTCAATTTTCTTAACGCGCTGAAACAAGTCGTCAAGCTGGCGATAACGCGCACCATTTCGTCGCCATTCGCGTTGTGGCGCTGCTGGAATACCCGAAGCATAAGCGCCAGGTTCAGTGATTTCCTTAATAACCATGGAAAAACCACTGATTTGAACATCATCACACACTGAAATATGGCCATTTATCGCGGTCGCACCGCCAATCAAACAGCGCTTACCAATACGGCAGCTGCCTGCTAAAACTGTGCATCCGGCTATCGCTGTGTCTTCGTCAATAAATACGTTGTGTGCAATCTGGCACTGATTATCAATAATCACGCCATCGCTAATTATCGTATCGTCTAGCGCGCCACGATCAATTGTAGTACTCGCACCAATATCGACACGATTACCAATAACCACGCGGCCGAGTTGTGGGATTTTTATCCACTTGCCGCCTTCATTGGCCCAACCAAATCCGTCAGCACCAATCACGGTGCCCGCATGCACTAAGCAATTTTCGCCAATTACACAGTTGTGATAAATCACCACATGCTGCCATAACTGCGTGCCAACTCCGATACGCGTATTCGGGCCAATATAACAACCCACGCCAACCGTGACATTATCAGCCAGTTCAACCTGCTCAGCAATAACAGCATTGGCGCCTATTGACACGTTTTGCCCAATCTTTGCAGTCGCGTGAACCTGAGCACTGGGATGAATGCCATCGGCAGGTTTCGGAGTGGTATCCAATAATTGCGCAACTTTAGCAAAGCCAGCGTAAGGGTTTTTCATTCGTAAAGCAGCCATACCATCAGGCACATCAACATCAGGCGCAACAATAACTGCGCTGGCTTGGCTACTATCGAGCTGACTGCGATATTTTTCGTTGGCTAAAAACGCAATATGCCCCGGCTTGGCCGAGGCAAGTGTTGCTACACCTTGAATGGGCAGTGCAGGGTCACCCTGCACGTCCGCACCTATTGCGTCAGCGAGCTGCTGCAATGTCAGTGTTTGCATTAACTTAGTTTCCACCTGTCATTTTTTTGATGACTTCATCAGTGAGATTAGCAGCGTCATTTCCATAAACCAGTGCGCTACGTTGCAATACCACGTCAAAGCTTTGCTCAGTAGCAACATTTTGTGCGTTACGCATCACTTCGCCCATGAGCTGATCGCGAACTTCATTACCGCGACGGTTCATGTCTTCACGCAATGCTTTAACTTTTAACTGACGTGTTGTGTCGAGCATTTCCATCTCACGTTCCATCGTTACACGCTCGCCTGGCGACATGATTGACGCATCACGCTGAGCTTTTTCACTCAAGCCACGCATTTTTTCTTCAATTGCGTTTACTTCTTCAATTTGTGCTTTAAATTCGTCTTGAATTTGTTGTTCTAAGTTACGCGCCTGTGGCAGGTTAGCCAGAACTTCTTGCACGCTCACAAAACCAATTTTCTGCTGAGCTTCAGCAGCATTAGCAAACAACGCAGACGAAAGTAGTGCAATTGCAATGCTCGATTTAACAATAGCTTTCACATTTAACTCCTTGATATTTATTAGAATGTTGTACCGATATTAAACGTAAATGTCTGCGTTCGATCGGACAGTTCAGATTGTATTGGTCGACCAAATGATAAGGTTATTGGCCCCATTGGTGACAACCATTGTATCGAAACACCGGCCGAAGCGCGATAGTGGGTTGGTTCACTAAAGTCTTTTAACTCTTGCGAGCCACTTGCTAAACCTAGCTGGCTATACGCATCGTAGTCAAATTCCGTGTCCCAGACATTACCTACATCAAGATAAAAACTCGTACGAACGGTGTTCTTATTCTCTTCTGAAATAAACGGTGTTGGTACAATAAGTTCCAAACCACCTACAACCATCGCATTACCACCTACTGAGAACTCACTCACAGCAAGCAAATCAGCACCAGGGTGCGTTGGCAATCCAGTTGGTACGCCATAGTACCCTGGCTGTCCCGAAATACTCTGTGGATAACGGTAGACCGCGCGAGGACCTATAGTGTTCCCCTCAAACCCACGTAAGTTATCACGACCACCTAAGCGGAAGTTTTCATAAAACGGGAACAAGTAATCGTTGCCAGCGTCGTCGCTACCATAACCATTACCGTAACCTAACCGCAGGCGTGTCATAAATACAAAGCCGTGATCGTTAGTTATTGGTAAATAGTGACGGAAGTCATAACTGGTTCGGAAGTAATTCACATCACTGTTGGGTGTTGCCACTTCGAACTGCAAGGTATTTTGTGTACCCGCTGTTGGGAACATACCGCGGTTTAACGTAACGCGGCTAATCCCCGCCGACAGTTCGAATATATCAAACGAAACCCCTTGGTTTGGGTTTTGCTCGTCAACATAAGGGCCATAGAAGCGTGACACTTGATCGTAACTATCAACGTTGGTGATTTGCTCGTTACGATAGGTTGCGCCGAAGTTAATGCTTGTAACTTCATTAATTGGGAAACCGATTGAGCTACCAATACCATATTGCTTTTTATTGTAGCGAATATAGTTTTCTAAGTTACCTGCATCAAACTCACTCATGTATAACTGACCTGAGAGGCTGACACCGTCTTTGGTCAAGTAACGGTCCGTGTAAGAGATGGAAGCACTCTTATTATAGCGATTGGTATTTAAGTTAATCGCTGCACGGTTACCCGTACCTAAGAAGTTTTCTTGTGATAAACCAAGCCCAACCTGAAAGCCAGAATAATCGCCGTAACCTAAGGTGAAATTAAAGCTGCCTGATGGCTGCTCTTTCACAGTAAAATCGACTTCAACACGATCGTCGTCACTGTCTGATTTACGTGTCGATGTTTCAACGGTTTCAAAGAAACCAAGGCGCTCAAGGCGAACTTTACTTTGTTCGATGAGCATATCGTTCAGTGGCGCACCTTCAAGTTGGCGCATTTCACGACGAAGTACTTCATCGGCGGTTACGTTATTGCCAATAAAATTAATACGGTCAACATAGATGCGTTGTCCAGGCGTTACCGAGAAGGTTAAATCAACATCATTGCTGCCTTCTTCCATATCTGGAATTGCTCGCACTTCAGGGTATGCATAACCGTAACGGCCGTAAAACTTAGAAATCGCTTCTTCTAAAAAGGTGATTTGTTCAGCGTTGTAGCGGGTACCTGATTCAATCGACACAAGGCGTTTTATCACCTCATCGTGCCCTTTCAGATCGCCAATAACAGTAACATTTCGCACATTGTAAACATCGCCTTCATTAACATTGATGGTGATATAAACACCCTCTTTGTCCGGCGTCATGCTCACTTGTACCGATTCAATCTGCACCGCTAAGTAACCACGGTTACGATAAAAACTTTCAAGCTTTTCCAAATCGCCCGTTAGCTGTTGCTTCTGATAACGGCGTTCGCCAATGAAGTTCCACCAAGGCAATTGGTCTTTCAATTCAAAATCAGCTAATAACTGGTCGTCGGTAAAACTCTTATTACCAACAATGTTTATTTGCTCAATTTCTGCTGAGTCGCCCTCATCAAACACTAAGCTTAAACGCACGCGGTTACGCGGCAATTCAATCACGCTAATATCAACACTGGCATTGTACTTACCAACGCCGTGGAAGAAGTCTTCCAAGCCTGATTCAATGGATGCAATCATGGTGCGATCGAGTTGCTCACCCACCACAATGCCACTATCCGTTAAGCTTTGTTCAAGCTGCTCATCTTCAATTTCTTTGTTACCGTCAAACTCAATACCGGAAATTGTCGGGCGTTCAATCACGTTAAAAATTAACGTGTTACCTTCGCGAAGAACCACAATATTTTCAAAGTACGCGGCTGAGTTTAGTGAACGTATGCTGGCGCGAATTCGATTCGCATCAATTTGGTCGCCAACGCGAATGGGGATATAAGTTAATGCGGCGCCTAAAGCTACACGCTGCAAACCGCGCACACGAATATCTTCAACCACAAATACATCATTATTTATTTGCGAATTACTCTCGGCACTACTCGCCACTGCGTGTGCGGGAAGTGACGCCGCTGCAACCAGGGCGCTTAAGAACAGCTGTTTCAACGTCATTCTGTGCTACTTAATTGTTATGTTGTACATGTCGTTTCATTGCGACAAACGCAAAATATCATTACTGATAGCGATTGCCATAAGCGCAAAAATTAGAATCCCGCCAATGCGGTAACAAACTTCTTGGACACCATCTGAAACCGGCTTTCCGCGCGCACCTTCAATGGCTAAAAACGCGAGGTGGCCGCCGTCAAGTATTGGTAACGGAACCAGATTAATAATACCCAAGTTGACACTAATTAATGCTAGAAACCCTAAAAAATAAACTAAGCCATAACTGGCTGTAGCTCCTGCTCCTTCTGCGATCGCTACTGGACCGCTCAAGTTACTTACTGAAACCGTTCCAGTTAGTAGCTTGCCAATCATTTTTACACTTAGAACCATGAGTTCCCAAGTGCGGTGCACACCTTGTGTGAACCCTTCAATCAACCCAAACTGCTGAGTAAATCGATATTCATCAGGGTACGGCGCTACCGTTGGCTCCACCCCAAGAAATCCAATCTGTTGTTCGTTAACTTCACGCTGCCCAAGTGTTACTTCCAGCGTGCGCATTTCGCCAGCACGTTCTACGGTAATTTCTACCGATTCGCCAGCGGCTTGCATAATCAAGTCTCTCGTTTGAGGCCAATCAGTTATAGGAGTTCCATCAAATGCTATAATTTTATCGTTTACTTGAATGCCCGCAGCTGCTGCTGGGGAATTTTCTGCCACGTAACTTAACACCAACGACACTTGAGGTTGGAATGGCTGCATCCCCAACGCAACAAACATTGGCTGTTGCTTATCATCCAGACGCCAGGTGCGAATATCCAATTGATAGTCACGTAAACGATTATTGGTATCCCGTGTTTGCACCGTTACTACGTCGTTACCTAAGGCTGCTGCCAGGTGCAAATTAACCTGTTGCCAGTCTTCGGTAGTGCTGTTATTTACCGCAATAATCTCACTTGGCGTTTGCACGCCAGCCTGCGCTGCAATCGAATTTGGTGCCACCTCACCAATAATTGGTTTTACAGAAGGCACACCAATTAAAAACATGGCCCACAACACCGCAATAGCCAGCACAAAATTCGCTATAGGCCCAGCAGCAACAATTGCTGCACGTTGCGCCACTGTTTTCGAATTAAAGCTTAACGCACGATCTGCTGGCGCAACCGTATCGACACGCTCATCGAGCATGCGAACATAACCACCTAAAGGAATCAAGCCAACTTGATAAACGGTGCCGTCTCGAGCTACGCGTTTCCAGATTGGTTTACCAAAGCCTACCGAGAAAGTCAGAACCTTGACACCGCAGCGTCGGGCGACCCAAAAATGACCAAATTCATGAAAGGTCACGAGTATCCCAAGGGTGACAATAAATGCACCGAGCGACCAAACAATACTACCCATTATGAAAACCGCTCCACTTGCTGTCGTGCACTCGCACGTGCCTCACCATCGAGTTCAATTAAACCTTCGACCGTATCGAGTTCACGTCGGTTCAATTGATTTAATACACTATCACAAATGTGCGCGATAGCGGTGAACGGAATACGTTGTTCCAGGAAAGCTGCAACCGCAATTTCATTCGCTGCGTTTAGTGCGGTGGTTGCCCACTGTCCTTCCCAACATGCGTCTATCGCAAGCTGCAAACACGGGTAACGTGCGGGGTCGGCTGGCATAAATGTCAATGCGCCTAAGCTTAAAAAGTCTAAAGCTTCCACACCGCTTGGTATGCGCTCTGGGTAGCTCAAACCATAGGCTATTGGCGTGCGCATATCGGGTTGCCCTAGCTGCGCCAAAACGGAACCGTCCAGATAACTAACCATTGAATGAATCACGCTTTGCGGATGTACCACAACCTGCAATTGCTCGCGTTTACAATTGAATAACCAGCGCGCTTCAATGTATTCCAGGCCCTTGTTCAGCATGGTTGCTGAATCGACGGAAATTTTTTGGCCCATCGACCAGTTCGGATGATTGCATGCAGCAGTTGGCGTTTGCTGCGCAAGTTCTGCCAGAGGTAATTCTCGAAATGGCCCACCAGAGCCCGTTAACAGTATCTGGTTTATGCCAGCTTGCGCTAAGTCAGCATGCCCAAGCGGTTGTTGCACTTCTTTTGGCAAACATTGATAAATCGCGTTATGTTCACTGTCAATAGGGAGCAATTCAGCCCCGTTAGTTGCGACCGCATCCATAAATATCTGGCCCGACATGACTAAGGCTTCTTTGTTGGCAAGTAAAACGCGCTTTCCAGCTTTTACTGCTGCCATGGTCGGCATTAGTCCAGCTGCACCTACAATAGCCGCCATCACCGTATCAACTTGCTCAGCCGCAGCAACCTGCGCCAATGCAGATTCACCCGCGAGCACTTCGCACTGAATACCACCAAGCTTCTGCTGCAGCGCCTGAGCAGCCTGCTCATCAGCCATAACCGCGTATTCAGGACGATGTTTTAAGCACAGCTCGGCCATTGCTTCAACGTTGCCATTTGCCGTCAGCGCAAACACTTCAAAACGTTCAGGTTGCATTGCCACCACGGCCAGTGTGTTTTGACCGATTGACCCTGTTGCACCTAAAATCGTAATTCGTTGTTTCATATCAGGTCAAAAACCACAAATAGGATAAGGTAAAAATTGGCAGCGCTGCGGTTAAACTATCAATACGGTCAAGTATTCCGCCATGACCGGGCAGTATTGAACCGCTGTCTTTTACCCCAGCACAGCGTTTAAACATACTTTCGTTCAAGTCACCAAACACCGATGCCACCACCGTAACTAACCCGGTAATGTAATAGCCTGAGAATTGTTCAGCGGGAATTTTTAACCAATGTGCCAGCACCATCATCACCACAAAAGCGAGCGTTATGCCGCCCAGTAGGCCTTCCATCGTTTTCCCCGGGCTCACCGCCGGCATTAGCTTGTTGCGCCCGTAGCGCACACCAGCGAAATAAGCACCTACATCGGCAGCCCACACCAGCAGCAATACAAACAGCACGGCGAAACCGCCAAATAACGGCTGCTCGGCATAATTTAACGACCGTACAGCAATCAGGCCAGCCCAGGCGGGCAATAGCGTTAACATGCCAAACACGCCCACTATCGAGCGTGTACGCGACCAAACACGCCGACTCCGCGGATAGTTAATAACTAATGCAGTGGCAATCACCCACCACACACAACCCGCAATCACTAATACGTAAATGATGGGGTCAAGTTGGCCGTCTTGCCAAATTTGATTGAGTGGAACTAACCACGTTAACAGAGCTAACGCCGCAGCGATAAAAAGGGTGTACGCTATCCGTGCACTTTTTCGAGTCACATTCATTAACGGCGCCCATTCCCAAGCGCCGGCTGTCATCAGCACTATGATTGCGACCGCAAACCAAAATAAAGGTAGCGCAAACACAACATAGAGTGCTAACGGGATTAAAAAGAGTGCGGTTAATATGCGTTGTTTAAGCAAACTTGTCCCCGGTCGTCACATCGGTATCTAAAATGGCCTGCTGGAGCTGCTCGCTGGTCAAGCCAAAACGGCGCTCTCGGCAACTGAAATCTGCGATCGCAGCAGCAAACTCACGATCATCAAAGTCCGGCCATAATACCTTGCTAAAATAAAATTCTGCATAAGCTAATTGCCACAACAGAAAATTGCTAATTCGGTGTTCGCCACCTGTTCTTATAAGTAAATCTGGTACCGGTTGGTCAGCAAGTTCCAATTGGCTTGCTAACAACGCAGTGGTTATTTCACTCGGCTGCAACTGCCCAGCAGCAACCTGCTCAGCTAATTTACGTGCAGCATTGGTAATATCCCAATGGCCGCCGTAATTCGCTGCTATGTTTAACGTTAATGCGGTATTGTCGGCCGTCATTTGTTCCGCTTCTTGCATTTGCTTTTGCAAGCGCGCGCTAAATGCTGACTTATCACCAACGATTTTTAGCCTAACATTGTACTTATGCAATTTCTTCACTTCGCGCTTCAAAACGGTCATGAACAGTTCCATCAGTACTGATACTTCTTGCTCAGGCCGATTCCAATTTTCGCTACTAAAAGCGAATAGCGTTAACGACTCAATGCCTTTTTTACGGGCAAACTGCACCGCAGCACGAACAGCTTCCGCACCAGCTTTATGGCCGGCGGTACGCCGCTTGCCGCGCATTTGTGCCCAACGCCCGTTACCATCCATGATAATGGCCACGTGCCGTGGCATTGTAATTGTAGAGACTTCCGTTGTTGTCATATCGAGTGCCATACAAGAAAAAACGCCGTGCGAGTATACCTGACACGGCGCGGTCCACCAACGTGGAATAGCTACGACTGCTTAAACTTCCATCAAATCTTTTTCTTTTTCTACCAGCAGCTCGTCAATTTTTGCGATATACGTGTCAGTTAGCTTTTGGATATCGTCCGTTGCTTTATGTTCTTCGTCTTCGCTAATTTCTTTTTCTTTCAATAATTCTTTCAAATCGCTATTTGCATCACGGCGAATATTTCGTATCGCAACGCGGCCCTGCTCTGCTTCGTTACGCACTACTTTAACCAAATCGCGACGACGCTCTTCCGTTAAAGCTGGCAGTGGCACGCGAATCACGGTACCCGCTGACGCTGGGTTTAACCCCAAATCAGAGGTCATGATTGCTTTTTCAACAGCCGCAGTTGACGACTTATCAAACACCGTTAATGCCAGTGTGCGCGAGTCTTCCACAGTTATGTTCGCAAGTTGCTTCAATGGGGTGTCAGAGCCGTAATATGGCACCATAACACCGTCAAGAATGCTTGGATGCGCACGACCCGTGCGCACTTTTGAGATTTGCGAGCGGAGCGCTTCAACGCTCTTTTCCATACGCTGCTTGGCATCTTGTTTTATTTCGTTAATCACGTTTATTCATCCTTTCAATTCTTAACACATAAACACCGATGTTTATGCTTGTTCAACCACGCTTTCATTAGCGATTAGTGTACCTTCTTCTTCGCCCATAATCACGGCTCTTAATACACCTGGTTTATTCATATTAAATACACGAATTGGCAAGTTATGGTCACGCGCTAACGTAAACGCTGCTAAATCCATAACTTTGAGTTGCTGTTCCAACACCTCATTATAACTGATTCGGCGGAACAGTTTAGCATTAGGATTGGTTACCGGGTCAGCTGAATATACGCCATCCACTTTGGTGCCTTTAAGAACCAATTCAGCTTCAATTTCAATACCACGTAAACACGCTGCTGAGTCGGTTGTAAAAAATGGATTACCAGTACCCGCTGAGAAGATCACGACCCGACCTGATTTCAGTAGGCTAATCGCATCAGCCCAATTGTAACTGTCACAAACACCAGCCAGTTCAATTGCTGACATCAATCGCGCATTAACAAACGCACGATGCAACGCATCACGCATAGCAAGGCCGTTCATAACAGTTGCTAACATGCCCATGTGGTCACCGACCACGCGGTTCATGCCCGCTTTCGCTAAACCTTCACCACGGAACAGATTACCACCGCCAATCACCAGACCTACTTGTACGCCCAGCTCAACCAGCTCTTTAATTTCCTGAGCCATGCGGTCCAAAACTTTCGCATCAATGCCAAAGGGCTCATCACCCATTAACGCTTCACCACTTAATTTAAGTAGTACACGACGGTATGCAGGTTTGCTAGTTGGGGTCATCAGTTCGCTCCATGTTCAGGTTTTCGGGTTTTCACCCTAAAAAAAAACCGCATCCTGCCGAGCAGGATGCGGTTTCTATTATCGACTGTTTGTCGTCGGCAGCGTCATGGGCATTAAGCCTTTTTCGCTGCTGCCATTTGAGCTTGTACTTCAGCAGCGAAGTCTTCAGCTTTCTTCTCAATACCTTCACCAACTTCGAAACGAACGAAAGTTAGTACATCAGCACCTTTCTGCTTCAGTAAATCTGCAACAGTGATTGATGGGTCTTTCACAAACGCTTGACCAGTCAAGCTGATCTCGCCAGTGAATTTACGCATACGGCCTTCAACCATCTTCTCAGCAATTTCTTGTGGCTTGCCACTTTGCATTGCGATATCAAGTTGAATTGCACGTTCTTTCTCAACCACTTCAGCTGATACATCTTCTGGCTTAACGAACTGTGGCGCACTTGCCGCAACATGCATCGCGATATCACGTGCTAAATCAGCGTCACCGCCAGTAATAGCAACCAATACGCCGATACGACCGCCGTGAACATAAGACTCAACCAAGTCACCACCGTCAACAGTGATAACACGGCGAACATTCATGTTCTCGCCAATTTTAGCAACTAACGCTTCGCGCACTTCTTCAACGCTACCGTCACCGATGTTGGTTGCTTTAAGCTTCTCAACGTCAGTTTCTTTGTTCGCGAAGGCTGCATCGATAACTTTCTGGCCGAAAGCCAAGAAGCTGTCGTCACGTGCAACGAAGTCAGTTTCACAGTTCAATTCAACCAAAGTACCTACGTTACCTTCGGTTTTAGTCAGGATTACACCTTCAGCAGCAACGCGACCAGCTTTCTTAGCTGCTTTCGCTTGACCACTTTTACGCATGTTTTCGATCGCCGCGTCGATATCGCCGCCGGTCTCTTCCAATGCTTTTTTGCAATCCATCATGCCAGCGCCAGTGCGCTCGCGCAGTTCTTTAACCAGAGCTGCTGTAATAGCCATGTATTTGTCCTCTAATCAGATGACTTTATTCAGTCTCGTCAGCTTCAACGAAATCGTCTGCTTTACCTTCAACAACAACGCCGCGCGCTTCGTTGATAGCTGTAGCAGCTGCGTTCAAATACAGTTGCACTGCACGAATCGCATCGTCGTTGCCAGGAATTACATAATCAACGCCATCAGGGTTTGAGTTGGTATCAACGATTGAAATAACTGGAATGCCCAGGTTATTCGCTTCTTTAATTGCAATGTGCTCATGATCAGCATCAACTACAAACAATACGTCTGGCAAGCCAGCCATATCTTTAATACCACCAAGGCTCTTCTCAAGCTTTTCCATTTCGCGTGAGTTCATCAACGCTTCTTTCTTGGTCAGCTTTTCGAAAGTGCCGTCTTGGCTCATGATTTCAAGTTCTTTCAAGCGCTTGATTGATTGACGAACTGTTTTCCAGTTAGTCAACATACCACCTAACCAGCGATGATTTACGTAGAACTGTTTACAGTTTACAGCTGCTTCTTGAACTGAATCTGATGCTGCACGCTTGGTGCCAACAAACAAAATTTTACCTTTGTTTGAAGCAACGTGTTGCAAGAAGTTCAACGCGTCGTTGAACATAGGAACAGTTTTTTCAAGGTTGATGATATGAATCTTGTTACGCGCGCCAAAAATGAATGGCTTCATTTTTGGGTTCCAGAAACGGGTTTGGTGACCGAAATGTACACCAGCTTTCAGCATGTCACGCATTGACACGTTTGCCATGATCTTTTTCCTTATTAAGGGGTTATGCCTCCATACATCCCATAGTTCGACCCGCGACGTAAACCGTTGTCTTGGGCACCCCGACCTATGTGTCGATGTATGTGTGTGGTTAAGTGTTAACGAAGTCGTTAACGTACTTTTAGTGTTTGCAATTCGAATTGCGGGCGCTTTATACCATAAATAATGGCTATAAATCAAATTTTATAGCGTATTTCCTGCGCTTCACGGCCTCGTCCTTTGCTGATAAACTACACGCAATTAAATTGTATAAAGCACGGACTGAATCAGCCCCATGAGCATTACTATTAAAACACCTGATGAAATTGAAAAAATGCGTGCAGCCGGCAAACTCGCTGCGGACGTATTAGAAATGATCGGCCCTTATATTAAGGCCGGCGTAACCACTGCTGAAATTGATAAAATTTGTCACGATTATATCGTTGAACATGGCGCAATTCCTGCACCGCTCAATTATCACGGTTTTCCGAAGTCGGTGTGCACCTCATTAAATCATGTGGTTTGTCATGGCATTCCAAATGAGAAGCCACTTAAAGATGGCGACATCATGAACTTAGACGTGACCGTAAAGCTTGATGGCTATCACGGTGACACCTCGAAAATGTTTGTTGTGGGTGGTAAACCAAGCATTCTCGCTGAGCGTTTAATTCGTGTCACCCAAGAATGTTTATACATGGCAATTAAAATGGTCAAACCGGGCATGCGCACTGGCGACTTTGCCGCAGTAATTCAAAAGCATGCTGAACAGCATGGTTACGCCATTGTGCGTGAATATTGTGGCCACGGTATTGGCGCGGTGTTTCACGAAGAGCCACAAATTCTGCATTACGGCACTGCAGGCACTGGCGATTTATTAGAGCCAGGCATGTGTTTCACTATCGAACCCATGGTGAATGCGGGCAAACGCCACACCAAACTAATGCGTGATGGTTGGACCGTACTGACGAAAGACCGCAGCCTGAGCGCCCAATGGGAACACACGCTGTTAGTCACCGAAGACGGCGTTGAAGTTTTAACCCTGCGTAGCGACGAAGATTTGCCACGCGTTATTCATCACGAGAGCTAACGCACCATGCACAGCGCCCCTCCTTGCTGGCCGAAACCGGTCACTTTAAGCTCGGGGCGCGATTGCCTCGAAGCCTACCACACGTGGTCCGCCGAAGCCTTTGTAACCGCTGATATTGACTTTCTCTTAGCTCACCGCAGCGAATTTATTGATACCTTGCTGCAACAGCTGTGGCAGCAGTTCAAGTTGCATAAAACCCAAATCAGTTTAATTGCAGTCGGCGGCTACGGTCGTGGCCATCTGCACCCACAATCCGACATTGACCTGTTGTTTTTGCATGAAACTGATCTCAATGACACAGAACAACAGGCCATTCGCAACTTCATTCAACTGCTGTGGGATCTACGCCTGGACGTTGGCCACAGTGTACGTACACCAGCGCAATGCTTTGAACAAGCAGCTGCCGATGTAACTGTGGCCACTAGCTTGCTCGAGCAACGTCTCATTTGTGGCGACAAGAATCTTGCAGATGCATTTTTGTGGCAGGTACAACGTGACTTCCCTTGGTCGAGTCGCGCCTTTTATCAAGCCAAATTTAACGAGCAGCAAGAACGGCATCAACGCTACCATGGCTCCGCTTACAACCTAGAGCCAAATGTTAAAAGTAATCCTGGCGGCTTACGTGATATACAAACCATCGGATGGATAGCCAAGCGGCACTTTCACACCCAAAATGATGAAACGCTAGTTCAGCACGGCTATATCAGCGCCGAAGAGTTACTTGAACTGCGTGAATATCAACAATTGTTAGGCCGTATTCGATTTGCGCTGCATTTAGAGGCCGACAAAAAGGAAGATCGACTACTTTTTGACTATCAACCCGGTATTGCCGCGCGACTGGGTTATGGCGAACCCGGTAAACGTGCCGTAGAAGCCATGATGAAGGACTATTTCAATGCGGTGGTGGGTGTCACTGAGCTGAACGAGATGCTACTGCAGTTTTTTGAACAAACCATTCTTGGCGATGCAAGCGATATTACAAGAAAGCAGCTTGACGATAACTTCGAAGCCATTGGCTCACTCATTGCGGCTCGTCACGACAGTGTTTTTGAAGCCCCAGAGAATCTATTGCGGTGCATGCTCCTGGTTGCACAAAATAACCAAATTAAGCACTTACAGGCACATACCATTCGCCTGTTACGCAATGCGCGTCGGGTTTTACGCCAGCCGCTCAATAGCCTGCCCGCGTGCCGCAAACTGTTTATGCAACTCATAAGCCACCCGCGTGGCTGCGGCGACGCCTTTCGCTTAATGCACAAACACCAATTGCTAGCACACTATCTGCCACAGTGGCAGCAAATAGTCGGTCAGATGCAATTTGACTTGTTTCATGCCTATACGGTTGATGAACACACCTTTCGCTTGGTTCGCAATCTCTACCGGTACAGCGAACCCGAATACCAACAGGAATTTCCACTGTGTGCCGAGATTGTCGCCACCATGGACAAACCGGAACTGCTCTACCTTGCCGGTATATTTCACGACATTGCCAAGGGCCGCGGCGGCGATCATTCCGAATTAGGCGAAGTGGATGCACTTAATTTTTCTCAGCAACACAATCTTGACGACCACGATGGCGAATTAATTGCCTGGCTGGTGCGTCACCATCTCATTATGTCGGTAACCGCACAAAAACGTGATATCCACGATCCTGAAGTTGTCCGCCTGTTTGCCGAAACAGTTGGCTCACCGCGTCACTTGGATTATTTGTATTGCCTGACCGTTGCTGACATTCGTGCCACCAACAGCAGTTTATGGAATAACTGGAAAGCCACTTTGTTGGAAAACCTCTATCAGGCCACCAAACAGTTTTTGGCACAGAGCAAACCTTCCGCAGCAACGGAAATGCGCCAGCGTATTCATCAGCATCAAGCACACGCCATGGGCTTGCTGCTTAGCCTTGGTTTCGATGCTCAGCCGGTTAATGAATTATGGAGCAGGTTTACCGCCGATTATTTCTTACGGCACCAACCGGAACAAATTGCATGGCATTCACAGTACATTTTGGCTGCCGAGTCCGATGATCAATTGCCGATAATTCTAGTAGGCGATGAGAATAACCAAGGCACCACCGAATTATTCGTTTACCACCTTGAACACGAAAACCTATTTGCGGCGGTCGCAGCGGTTCTCGATAGCCAAGCGCTGAGCATTCATGACGCACAAATTTTGGCAACCCGCGACGGCTATGTCATGGATACTTTTGTGGTGCTGCAAGATGACGGTGAGCCACTTACTGACGTGCGCCGCATCGAATCCCTCAAGCAGCAGTTGCATGATGTACTGCGCCAGCGCCAGCCTGCGCCGGGGGCACAACGACGGCTTCCACGGCAACTGCGTAGCTTTAATGTGCCAACCAAAGTCGAGTTTGTAAGCGAGCGCAACCCGCGTCGCACGGCCTTTGAATTGACCGCACTTGATCGCCCCGGGCTGGTTGCTCATGTTGCCAAAGTGCTTCAGGCATTGGATTTAAACATACTAACCGCTAAAATCACCACCGTCGGCGAACAAGCTGAGGATTTATTCACAGTTACCACGCGGCGTAATGAAGCGCTTAATGATGAACAGAAGCGGAACTTGCGTCAGCAGATCATCGCTGCCTTGGATAATTAATCAGGCGTATTTACACGCCACTGAATGATGTAACAGGATATAAAATGACCACCTTACAAACACGTATTGAAGCTGCGTTTGAGCAGCGCACAGAGATTTCTCCAAGTCGCGTTCCAGCTGAGCTGCAACGTGATTTAACCGAAGTTATTCAAAAAATTGATCAAGGTGAACTGCGTGTCGCGGAGAAAATAAACGGGCAATGGGTGGTAAACGAATGGTTGAAGAAAGCGGTACTGCTGTCGTTCCGCACGCAAGATAATCACCTGATGAACGGCGGCGAAACCCGCTTTTTCGACAAAGTGGATAGCAAGTTTATAGGCTATGACGATGCCCGCTTCCGTGCCGAGGGCATGCGCGTTGTACCGCCTGCTATGGTGCGAAAAGGCGCATTTATCGGTCGCAACGTAGTACTCATGCCTTCGTACGTAAATATCGGCGCGTTTGTTGATGAAGGCACCATGGTCGATACCTGGGCTACCGTTGGCTCATGCGCACAGATTGGTAAAAACGTGCATTTGTCAGGCGGCGTTGGTATTGGTGGTGTACTTGAGCCACTGCAAGCAGCGCCTACCATCATTGAAGACAACTGTTTCATCGGCGCCCGTTCAGAAATTGTTGAAGGGGTAATCGTAGAAGAAGGCGCGGTGATTTCAATGGGTGTTTACATTGGTCAAAGCACCCGTATATATGACCGTGAAACCGGTGAAATTCATTATGGCCGCGTGCCAGCAGGTGCAGTCGTAGTGCCTGGCAACCTGCCAGCAAAAGATGGTACCCATAGCCTTTACGCAGCCATTATTGTGAAAAAGGTTGACGCTAAAACCCGTGCCAAAGTAAGTATCAACGAATTACTTCGCGCAGGTGATTAATCCGTTTGGAACGGCTTGAGTAAATCATCCGGTAACGGCAGTTCAATATGAACTGCCGTTTTTGTATGCGGGTGATCAAAGCGCAGCGATGTTGCCGCCAACATCAGTCGGTTTAAGCCAAAATGCTCACGGAAAAAGCGGTTGTGCCGCCCATCACCGTGATTACTGTCACCGATTATCGGATGGCGTAAGTGCGACATATGTCGCCGCAGTTGGTGCTTGCGGCCTGTTTCAGGGTGCAGTTCAACCAATGAATAACGCGATGTCGGGTGTCGTTTCCCAACCGCAAACGGCAATTCAATACGCTGTAAACATCGGTACTCGGTAACTGCCTCTTGCGCCTCTTTGTCTTGATTCGCCTGCGCGTCGGCTATTTTATCCAGTTCTTCTTTGAGTGGATAATCCAACAGGCCGTCATCGATGTATCCGCGCACAACGGCGTGATACACCTTTTCAATTTGTCGGCTGGTGAAAATTTCCGTCATTGCGCGTGCCGTATCAGCATCTTTTGCAAATAACAAAATTCCTGAGGTAGGCCGGTCTAAACGGTGCACTGGGTATACCCGTTGACCAATTTGATCGCGAACTTTCTGGAGCGCAAATTCAGTCGCCTCACGCGCAATCCAGCTACGATGTACCAAGAGCCCGCTAGGTTTGTCGACCGCTACAAAGTAATCATCTTGGAATAAGATGGTCAGGTCGTGATTGAAATTAGACGTCATCGGCTAACGGGTCAGCTCCGCTCAATAAAATATCAAACTCACGTAAGCTCGCGATCAAGCCTTCATGATGTTCCATTTCTTCCCGATAAACATGAGTTGCCATGGGGCTTACCGCAATGTTTTGCGGCAACGGGTGCTCACCATCCAGCATCGACCACATGCGTGGCAACATAATAAATTGCAGCCACTGATGAAAATCAAGGGTGTCCATAGCAAACGGTTCCGTACTCGCCAAAGCTTGTGAGGACGGGTAATGCGTCTGCCATAACCCCAGACAATTCAACTCAGCTTCTATACGCTCGAGCAAACGAGCAGCTCGTTGTCGTTGGTCCATGACTACCTCCACGACTTATTTTAGTTATAATGGCCGTCATCTTTAAGCAAAATTGAAAATGATGCAAGTTTCATGACCATAACAAACCTAGCTGAATTACTCAGCGAGAGCCAAAGCGACTTCGTTGTATATGATTTAGGCCGCCGCGTACAAGCCATCGATGCGGATACATTCAGTGCCATATGTGCACAACAACGCCCCTACCCTTACCCGCTGCAAGATCATGCTTGGTTTGCCGTGGTGTTCTGGCCACAGCGCACCGCCGAGCAACCTGAACCCTTTTTATGGTTCCTGAAAATGCCATTAGACGAGCGTGGTTTGCTCAATCATGCTGCGCAACAAGAGTTTATGACGCACGTTATCGCCATGTTGGGCCAACAAATTACGGGGGCACTGAGCGATGAACAAGAGCAACAGTTGCAGCAATCAGCTTACTTGTTTACGCCCTCTGAGGCTAAACGCGCGGCTGTGCATGCACAACTCACTGCACGTTGGCAGCGCCCGCCGTCGCGCTATTATCAAGCAGCACAGAGTGAACTGCTTCAACCAACCGCTGAAGGCTGGCAGCAGCTTGGCATTCAGGGTATTCATGATGTTGCCGCACGGCTGCATGATGATGCTGCAACAGCAACGGCTATTGCCGAAAATTTCGCGCAGTATCCAGAACCATTGCAAAATGCTTTAGCCGAGGCACTCGAACACACAGCGGCACCGCAAACCATGAAAGAGCAATTACTAGCCGGAGTGACTAGCAATAGCAGTCAGGTACGGCTGAATAGCTTGCGCGCGCTTGCTGGGCTTGCATCGGATGCCACACTGCAACAGCACCTCGCGCAGCGTATACCTGTTGCCACCGCCGACGAATTAGTAATTATCGTCGCCAGACTTTGGCCGGCGCTTTGTGGCGATTTAATGGAAGCTTATTTACTACGATGCGCAGAACTCAACAATTCCGCCCTGTTCGCAGGCATTGTTCGTGATATCCTGCGCCTTCCTGATACCCGCATATTCGCGCTGGGTTTAGTGCAGCGTAACGACTTACCGACACCGCTGTACAAAGCTTGGCAGCAATTTATTGGAGCGCAATAATGGTTCTAGCTGACGCCATTGCATTGTTATTGGTTGGTTTTGTCGTATTGATCTTCTGGCAAGGTCGTCGCCAAGCTGAACAGGCGCGGCGATACGTTGAACAATACTGCAAGCAACAACAATTGCAGTTTCTTGATATTGCTTGGCAAGGCGGTCGCCCAGCCAAGTTGCAACGCCACCTCGGTTGGTTGAGCCGCTATGAATTCGGCTTTAGCAGCGATGGCGAAAGCCGCTATAACGGCCAAGCTACGCTACTCAATATGCGCTTGGTTGAAATTACGACCCCGCCGCACCGGGTCCCGAGCCCTTAGGGCCTGACTTGATACCGATTAGGCTCAGCAAAAACTGGCCGTACATAACCCAGTCACCAAGCAATGAATAAGCCGGATATTTAAACGTAGCCGGCTTATTGTGTTCAAAACCAAAATGCCCCAACCACGCGAAACCATAGCCAACCAGAGGAATGGCCAGTAACCAAAGCCATTGTTGCGCGACAATTGCATAAACCAACACCGCAATCACTAACGTGCTACCAATATAATGCATGGCACGGCAACGGCGATCAGAGTGTTCTTTTAAGTAATACGGATAAAACTCCGCAAAGCTTTTAAATTGCACGACTCACCTCATCTAATTGTGAACGTGACTGAAACATCAGCTTACCGCTAATATCGCCAACGTTTAATTCTTGCACCAATTCATAACCGTGTTGTTCGAATAAGCTTAGATGTTGCGGCTGAGTTACATACACAGCAATACCACGCGACTCGGGCTCATCGTCGATTGCTGATTGCGCCGCGCGAACCAATAAGTCACCCCAGCCTTGTTGCTGATAACGTGGGCTAACCGCAATAAAAGCCAGCATGTGGTAATCATCACCATGCACAGCCTCTTGAATCAACCGCTCTTTTTCAAGCAACTGCATGGTGCTGACATAACCGGCTGTCAGCAACATTTTTAAACGCCAATGCCAATACTTGCCTGGGCCAAAACTTTTGCCCGGCTGCGTCAAGCAAACCACCCCAATTAACGAGTCGCCGTCAAACACGCCCAGCATAGGCTGTTTCGCTTCCCAAAACGCCATCAATTCTTCACGAATGGCTGCACGTAGGCGTTTTTCGTAGTCCGGCTTATCAGCCTGAAAAATTGCCATTAATAATGCATCATCGTAATACGCTTGGTAGAGCAGCGAAGCTGCCATTTTCAAATCTTCAGCAACCAAGTAAGTCAACTGGCCATCACGCAGTTGAGCTGGGTTTATTGTTGTTGTCATTTTTTACCCCTGATAATTGCTCAATTACTTTCTATGTCTCGATGCAATTCAAGTTACTTGATTCAGATCAATTAATCCACTACGCGTGGCGTCAATTTTTGTACAAATTCGGCCAAGCTGTCAGCCACAATTTCGTGCTGTGGCTGGCCGACAAATTCCAGCCCTACTTGCCCGCTGGCATTGTCGATACTCACCAACAAATCATCGGATTCTTCGGCTAAACCAATAAATAAAGTAATTGGCTGGCGCAACCGACGTTTCATCAATACATGACCCGCTAAATTGGCCTGCAAACGCTGGCCATCTTCTAAACAATGATTCTGTAACAATACTAGCGGATGATGATCAAAGGTTACATTGAGATCCGCAGCGAACCAACGGCCGTAAAAATGGGCTATATCTGGATGAAACGGCTGTTCCAACGCATTGGCTAGATCATCAAATTGCATCGGTTTAGCTTGGCGCACAGGTTGCCAAGTCACAAGGTCTTCCTCAGCGGGTTTACCATAAATCGGTGCTTGCCAATCGTCATGAGATTCTGTGAGCAAAGGCACTTCGGCTTGCGCGTAAGCGCTTTGATAACGAGCAATTAGCTCATCTAATGCGGCATCAATGTGCATGAAATTCATCCTAACGTGATAGCTTAGTTTGCAGAAATCAGTTTTTCTGGTAACTCGTCAACAGCAGCGCTACAATGGCCGACTGCATAAAAAACAGTAGTGTAACAGGTAATTGAAATCGATGAAGCAACCTCTCGCCCATTTGAATTTGGGCCAACCAACACAGTATCCGACCCAGTATGATGCCAGCTTATTGCAAGCTGTGCCGCGTCAGCTCAATCGCACGCCAATTGGCTTAGCCGAGAGCATATCGTTGCCATTTCATGGCGATGACATTTGGCATGGTTATGAATTATCGTGGTTGAATACCTTGGGTGTGCCTCAGGTTGCAGTCGCCGAGTTTCGAGTACCCGCCACCAGCACGAATTTGGTGGAATCAAAGTCATTTAAATTATACCTCAATAGCTTCAATGATAGCCGTTGGGATAGCTGGCATGCCGTGCAACAACAGCTTGCCGAAGACTTATCTGCCTGTGCAGGTGGCCAAGTGTCAGTGCGCCTCGATACCGTGCAACAAGCACAGCAGGCGCCATTTAGCGACTTGCCGGGTTTATGTATTGATGCGCAAGACATTCGCATCGACAGTTACGAATACAATCCGGAGCTATTGAGCCTGCGTGACAATCAAGTGATTGATGAAACGCTGCACAGTCACCTGCTTAAGTCCAATTGCTTGATTACCAATCAACCTGACTGGGGTTCGGTACTCATTCGTTATCGTGGCCCTGCAATTGATCATGCAGCGCTCCTGCGTTACATCGTATCGTTTCGCCACCACAACGAATTTCACGAACAATGTGTAGAACGGCTTTATATGGACATTAAAACGCGACTAAAACCCGAACAACTGACTGTTTACGCGCGTTATACGCGGCGTGGTGGTTTAGACATCAACCCGTTTCGTTCAGACTTTGAACAAACGCCGCAGTCTGTTCGCTTGAGTCGCCAATAACAAATCAAAAAAGGAATCGAAATGCGATTTAAAATTTCCCCGCGGGGCAGCATGAGCTTGCTTTCGCAACTTGAAATAAACCGACTGCAACAAAGCAGCGACGAACAACTCTATAAGCTATTTCGCAACTGTTGCCTGGCTGTGTTGAATGCTGGCAGTACCACCGATAGCAGCGAAGAGATTTTTGAAAAATATAAAGATTTTGATGTAAACGTCATCAAGTGCGAGCGTGGCGTGCAACTTGAATTGGTTAACCCACCCGCCGAAGCCTTTGTTGACGGCGAATTGATTGCGGGTATGCAAGAGTTGGTTGAAGCCGTGCTGCGTGACATTTTGTTTACCGGTGAACGCTACAACGCACAAACTTTAGACTCAGCCGATACCCATACACTAACTCACGTAGTGTTCGACATTTTACGTAACGCCCAAGTTGTGCAACCTAACCTCGAGCCCAATGTTATTGTGTGCTGGGGCGGCCACTCAATCAATGAAGTTGAGTACAAGTACACCAAAGAAGTCGGCTATCAGCTCGGCTTACGTAGCTTGAATATATGCACCGGGTGCGGCCCGGGCGCCATGAAAGGTCCTATGAAAGGCGCAACCATTGGTCATGCCAAACAACGCATTGTCGACGGCCGCTACCTTGGTTTTACCGAACCGGGAATCATCGCCGCTGAGCCACCGAATCCAATCGTGAACGAGTTAGTGATACTGCCTGATATCGAAAAACGCCTCGAAGCATTCGTGCGTTGTGCACACGGCATTGTCATTTTCCCAGGCGGTGCAGGTACTGCAGAAGAGCTACTCTATATTCTGGGTATTTTGATGCATCCAGAAAACGAGCGCCAAGTTCTGCCTATTATCTTAACTGGCCCTGAAAGCAGCCGCGAATATTTTGATGCTATTGATGATTTCGTTACCGCAACACTTGGCGATGACGCGCGTAAGCTGTATCAGATTATTGTTGGTGCGCCTGCAGAGGTCGCAAAAGCGATGACACAAGGCGCGCAGGCGGTGAAAGAATATCGTCGCGATACCGGTGACTCTTACTGTTTCAATTGGACCTTGCACATCGAAGAAGCGTTTCAGCGTCCGTTCGTACCGAATCATGACAACGTGCGCAACTTGAATCTGCATCGTGACCAAGCGCCACAAGCTCTCGCTGCAGATTTACGTCGCGCTTTCTCGGCCATCGTTACTGGTAACGTAAAAGACGACGGTATTCGTGCTATTCGCAAACACGGCGTATTCGAAATTTACGGTGAACGTGACATGATGAAGAAGCTGGACGTATTGTTGCGGGCATTCGTCGAACAAAGCCGCATGAAGCTGCCAGGTTCGGTGTATCATCCATGCTATCGTGTCATTACAGATTAATTAGCTCAAGGAGGCGTAGCTGATGTCGAAAATGCTTAAAGTTGTGTTAATTGGCTTTGCCATTTACGCGGCAGCAGCTGCGCTGGTTCTGCACCTTTATCAAGCGGACCCGGAAAATATGAGTTGGCAGGAACGCGAAACCTTCAACCTCAAACAAATCGGCCGCCTTGACCTCGGCACCCAAAAAGATGACGTGATTCGTTTGCTGGGCTCACCAGATATTAGTGAAGCGAAAGCCACAGATAACGGCGAAGTCCTGATTTTATTTTATCGCACGCACCATGTGAAATCCGATGGCATTACCACGCGCGATGAATGCACCCCAATGCTCTTTAAAGACGGTTCATTGATTGCCTGGGGTGCTGACGCTTATAGCGAATATCAATCGTTTTAATGACACGCAACACCTCAGCAGCCAGCAAAATCTGCTATAGTTCGCGCCAATTGATGTTAGACACTTAATTTGACCTAGAAGTTAGAAGGTACCCGCGATGAGCACCACAATTACTGTAATCCCTGGCGACGGAATTGGCCCAGACATTATTGATGCCACACTGAAAATTCTTGACCAAGCTGGTTGTGATTTTAACTATGAGTTTGCCGATGCAGGCTTAGCCGCACTCGAGAAAACTGGTGAGCTGTTGCCGCAGGCAACGTTAGATGCAATTGCACGCAATAAAGCAACATTAAAGGGTCCGTTAACTACACCTGTTGGTGAAGGTTTTACATCAATCAACGTCAGCTTACGTAAACAGTTTAACCTCTACGCCAATGTACGTCCGGTAAAATCATTCAAGGGCACCCAAGCGCGCTACGAAAATATCGACATTATTACGGTACGCGAAAACACCGAAGGCATGTACTCAGGGCTTGGCCAAGTTGTTTCTGAAGACGGTTCTGAAGCACAAGCAATGAGCAAAATTACCCGCGCAGGCTGTGAACGTATCGTTCGTTTTGCATACGAACTAGCCCGCCGCGAAGGCCGTAAAAAGGTCACTGCAGTACACAAAGCGAATATTCTTAAATCAACCTCAGGGTTATTTTTGAAAGTTGCCCGTGAAATCGCCGCTGAGTATCCGGATATTCAGTCCGATGAAATGATTGTTGATGCGGTATGCATGAAACTGGTGATGAACCCAGAGCAGTTCGATGTGATTGTAACCACCAACCTGTTCGGTGATATTTTATCTGACCTGTGCGCCGGTTTAGTTGGCGGCTTGGGTATGGCACCTGGCGCCAACATTGGTGAGAAGTCAGCTATTTTTGAAGCGGTACATGGCTCTGCACCCGACATCGCTGGGCAAAACCTTGCCAACCCAACCTCAGTGATTTTGGCAGCAATTCAAATGCTCGAATATCTGGGCATGCATGATCAAGCCAAGCGCATTCTTGCCGCAGTAACCGACGTTATTGCCTCAGGTGACCGCACCACGCGTGACCTCGGAGGTACCGGCGGCACCACAGACTTTACCCAGGCTGTGATTGACCGCTTATAAAACCATATGAATAAAAAAACCGACCCTCAGGTCGGTTTTTTTATATCCAGCGAATATGCACGGTGACTTCTTCGCGGTCATGGTAAAGTTGCTTCGCTTGCAACTCAAACTTACCACGGCCCTGCTCCATCAAATCGCGCTTAATATGCTCTAAATATTCAGCCATTGCAGCGTAGCGCCGCTTCATAGGTAACTTAAGGTTGAAAATGGCTTCTTTGCAATCACCGTCAATCAACCAACTGGTCATCAGTTCGCCGACACGCGCAGGTTTTTCAACCATATCGCACACCAACCAAGTGACGTTCTTTTTCTTCGGTCGGTATTTAAAACCATCTTCACGAATATGCTTAACTTGCCCTGTCTGCATCAAGCTCTCAGCCATTGGTCCATTATCAACCGCCTGAACCATCATGCCGCGGCGCACAAGTTGATACGTCCAACCACCCGGAGCTGCACCTAAATCCACAGCATTCATGCCTGAGCTAATGCGCTCTTCACGCTCGTGTTCAGGAACAAATACTTGAAAGGCTTCGTCAAGCTTCAAGGTTGAGCGACTCGGCGCATCACTCGGTGAGCGCAAACGCGGAATCCCCATCAACCAAGGAGACTGATTAAATGAATAGGAAAAACCGATATAAATTTCTTTATTACTTAAAAAGAATGCGTGCAATGTTGGGCGCCGATCGCTCTCTTTTGCCGTCAACCAATCAATTTTTCGCAACCCTTGGCGCAATGGCACCGTGAACTTACGGCAAAACTTAGTGAGCTCTTTACCTAAATTAGTATCCGGTGTTTCCAGGCGCAAATCACCGCAGGGCTTAATGCCTGGAAAAGCTTCCATGACATCTTCATCCAACAACGCAACCTGCACCGCACTTACTCTGTCTTCTTGCGGAAGATCAGTAACATGCGCCAAAATCACAATAAATTGGCGGGTGAACATCAGTTCAGCAAGAAGTAACTTTTTGGCCAAGTGCTCGGCCTCTTCGCTTTGACAGCGATATACAACGTAACCTTGATGTGCCTTGGTTTGGCAATAGCCAAAAATGCCCAAAGCAGCAGTTTTATCCTGCAGCTCGGCGGCACAATCACTTTCAAATCCAGGCCGACAATAGGCCACAATTCCGGTCATTCATAACCCCTTGGTAAAACGCTATTCGTTATTTCATTAACCGCAGCTTGCCACAGCTGCTCACGCGTATAACCACTACGCTTGGTCGGCTCTAGACTGTGATCACCGCCATCAATCCATTTTACTGCAACATTGTTAGGTAGCTTGTAGCTCGCGACTTCATCAGGTTTGCCCAAGTTATCGCGTGTACCTTGAATAATTAAATTTCGCGTGCAGTTGTTGGCTAAGTCAGCTAAACGCAAGGTGTCAGGTTTGCCAACCGGATGAAACGGGAAGCCAAGTGCAATCGCACACCTTGCATTCAATTCATCAGCAAGCCGAAACGCTACCCGCGATCCCATCGACTTACCCATTAAAATTAATGGCTTATCATCATTAAATTGGCCAACCACGGTGCGCATGCAGTGCTCTAACTCGGGCATCCGGTTTGGCGGGCGTCGCACGCCGGTGTCCATAAACTTTTGCCAGTACGGAAAATTAAAACGTACAACTTCAATATCATTGAGTGCGAGTCCGAGTGCAAAATATTGCATAAAGTCGCTTTGCAACCCTGCTCCAGCGCCATGCGCAAACACCACACGTACACTGCCTTGCGCGTTATCACGTTGTATTGCAACACGCTGACTCTCACTCATAGCTGTCCTCTTCTTCCTCAACCACTTGCAGCAACCAATTTCGGAAGGTCGCGATTTTACCTACTTCTGACTGAGAGTCACGACAAACCAGATAAAAAGATTTTTGCCGTGGTAGTGCTTCTGGAAAAATTTGAATTAAATGGCCAGCGTCTATTTCCGGCTTAACCAACACATTATTCGCCAAAGCAATCCCCTGGCCGTGCACTGCAGCTTTAAGCGCAAGATTTGAGTGGCTAAAAATAGGCCCGTTGTCACCTTTGTCTTTATCAATGCCCACCAACTTAAACCAGTCTTTCCAGGCATTGCGCGTTTCATCATGCAATAACGTATGATTAAGAAGATCGCGCGGCTCGCGTAACGGTTTAGTGCCTGTCAGCAACAGCGGGGAGCAAACCGGTAGTAAGAATTCGTTGTGCAGTTTATATGCTTTCAGGCCAGGCCATTTGCCCGAGCCATAGTAAATGGCAACGTCAACATCATCGGTTAACGAACCATCAACTTCGTCCACAGCCCGAATTCGCACATCAATGTCAGGGCAAGCTTCACGGAAACGGCTAAGGCGTGGCACGAACCATAAAATAGCAAAGCTAGGGGGCAAGGATATTGTCAATGAGCCGCGTTGGCTGGCAAACTTCACCCGCTCAGTCGCTTGCACAATGTGATCGAATATTTCTTTTAATTCAAGAAAATAGGTTTGCCCTTCAGGGGTGAGTAGCAGCGATCTGTTACGCCGCAAAAACAACTGTACCCCCAAATACTCTTCAAGCCCTTTCACTTGATGGCTCACCGCCGCTTGGGTGACATAAAGTTCATCGGCCGCACGCGTAAAACTCAAATGGCGCGCAGCCGCTTCGAAAGCCTTTAAAGCATTTAATGGGGGTAATTTACGCATCAGTACTCGTTATAGTCGAACTCCACCGTCTATTTCTACCACACGACCGCTGAAGAAGTCATTCTCAATGATGTATCGGGCGCTGTGTGCAATTTCTTCCGGCTGGCCCCAACGGCGTAACGGAACCATGTTCAACGCACGCTCAATTGCTTCGGGCTTCATTTGTGCGGTCATTGGTGTTTCGATAAAGCCTGGCGCAATTGCGCCACAACGAATGCCAAAGCGCCCAAGTTCACGCGCCCAAGTGACAGTCATTGCAACCACACCAGCCTTGGTTGCCGCGTAGTTGGTTTGCCCCATATTACCGGCGCGCGCCACACTTGAAATGTTAATAATCACCCCACCCTTTCCAGCTTTCGCCATATGGGCAGCGGCTTCACGACCACATAAGAAACTTCCGGTTAGGTTCACATCCAATACCGACTGAAATTGTTGCAGCGGCATTTTGTGCGTAATTTCACCGTCTTTGCATTTAATCAGCAAGCCGTCACGTAAAATACCGGCATTGTTTATCAACACATCAACCGCACCGAAGTCAGCCGCAATGTCATTAAACACCTGCTCAACGGCCGCTTCGTCCGTGACATTCACAACGTAGCCTTTTACTTTTTTCGTACCTTTGTCGGTACAGATTTTTTCTGCTTCCGCCAAGGTATCAGCATTCATATCAATTAACGCCAACTGTGCGCCATCCACAGCAAAATGCTCAGCCATTGCACGGCCCAAACCTTGCGCGCCGCCCGTGATCACAATTGTACTTTCAGCAATTTTCATAATGTTTCCGTTACTTCGTGTTTGCTTTTACGTAGTTAAAAATACTGGAAAAGTCTTCCCGACCATGCCCCAGCTGCGACCAGCTACGGTAAAGATTATGTGTTAATGCGCCCATTGGCGTCGCCGCACCGCTAGCTAATGCTGCTTGCTGTGCCAAACCAAGATCTTTACTCATAAGGTCAACCAAGAAGCCGCCTTGATAGCCGTTACTCGAAGGGACATTATCCATCACATTAGGGCATGGATTATATACATCTAAAGTCCAGTTGCTCCCCGAGCTCTTCGACATGATTTCAGACAAGACTTTTGCGTCCAAACCATGCGCAATACCAAGCTGCAGTGCCTCTGACGTGCCAACCATTAACACGGACAACAGCATATTATTACAAATTTTAGCTACTTGTCCGGCACCAACATCACCGGCGCGGAAGATATTCTTACCCATGTGCTGCAACACGTCACGCGCGCGTTCTACATCGGCCTCTTGACCGCCACAGATAAAGGTAAGTGTGCCGGCCTTAGCACCACCTACGCCGCCTGAAACTGGGGCATCAATAAAGGAAATATTCTTGGCTTTTAGAGCAAGACCAACGTTACGAGCCGTGGCTGCACTGATGGTACTGCAATCAATCGCTAGCGCATTTTCGCCAAGCACATTGATTAAGCCATTGTCGCCCAAATAAACACTTTCAACGTGCTTATCGGCCGGCAGCATACTGATCACAAAGTCAGCGCCCTGCGCTGCCTCGGTCGCCGAGGCCGCACGTGTGCAACCAGCTTCTTCGGCTGCCAACAACGCCGCTTCCGCAAGATCAAATACTTGTACCTGGTGCCCACCTTTCACGAGGTTGGCCGCCATTGGGCCACCCATGTTTCCTAATCCAATAAATCCGACTTTAGCCATGATTGAACCTCAAATTCGTTGTTCGTACACTTCGCTGTTCGTTGTTCGTCCGTGCTACGCACTATTCGAATAGCGCAGCGCACGAATAGCGCAGCGGACGAATAACGAATAACGAATAACGTTATTGTTGTTACTTACCTAACTGCGCAAGGGGGTGCTCATCCGCACTCCACGGCGAGGTGAAAAAGCCGTCAACCTCTTCTGCTGAAACCTCAGCAACTGACGCATGTTGCCATTTAGGCTGCTTGTCTTTATCAATTAACAACGCGCGAATGCCTTCGGCGAAATCACCGCGCATTGCGCACTGCACCGACAACGTTAACTCAAGCCGGAAACAGTCCGCCAAGCTCAAATCCGTACCATGCTGCAGTTGATTCCAAACAATGTGCGCCGTCATTGGGCAACCGGCCGCTAACGTCTGACGCGCCTTGGCTAACCACTTGTCGTCAGTCTTATCATTCACAATCGCTGCCACAACAGACTCAATATCGGCACCGGCGGTTAGTTTTTTGATAAGGCGCTGATGCCCCTCAACTTGACCCGCTGGACGATGACTGCTGTCGCGTAAACTCAAACCGTTCAGTACGTCCGTTACTTTTTGTTGATTTAACGCGGCAGTGTCGCCCCATTTCACCTCACGCAATCCCGCAAGAACGTCGTCTTTACTGGTGCTCGCAATAAAATGATCGGCAAGTTTCAGGTAGAGGGCATCGGCCGCATTCATGTGTGCGCCGGTGATGCCTAAAAATAATCCGCAGCCGTCTGGCATTTGGTTTAAGAAATGGGTCGCGCCCACGTCGGGGTATAAACCAATAGTCACTTCAGGCATCGCCAACAGCGAGCGTTCAGTAACAATACGGTGGCTTGCACCGTTCATAAGGCCCATACCGCCGCCCATGACAATGCCATGGCCCCACAGCACAATTGGCTTCGGGAAGGTATGAATGGCGTAATCTAATCGATATTCCTGGCTAAAAAAGTCAGCGACTTCATCAACCAATACGCCTGGCTTAGCCTGCATCGCTTTATACATGGCAACAATGTCGCCACCTGCACAGAATGCCTTTTCGCCAGCGCCTTGAAAAAATACACAAGCAATGGCGTCATCGTCAGCCCATTGCTTCAATTTCGGCTGCATTAACTGAATCATTGGCAAGCTTAACGCATTAAGCGACTTTTCAGAGTTCAGCGTTGCAACGCCAATGCGCTTGCCATTTGCAGCTTCGAGTTCATCAAATAGTACTACTTGGTCCATGTTTGACCTCCGTTATAGACAAGAAAGCCACCCTTAAAGGATGGCTCGGTCCATATCTGCCAACAAGCGGCGCGCAATAATCACGCGCATGATCTCGTTGGTGCCCTCAAGAATTTGATGCACACGAACATCGCGTACATGCCGCTCCAGTGGGTATTCCTTGATGTATCCATAACCACCGTGAATTTGCAGTGCTTCGTTACACACCTGAAAACCCACATCGGTCGCAAAACGTTTAGCCATGGCGCAATAGGTGGTTTTATCCGCATCATTGCTGTCCACTTTAAATGCCGCCAAACGCACCATTTGACGCGCGGCAACAAGTTCAGTGGCCATATCCGCCAGCTTAAATTGCAACGCTTGGAAGTGCCCTAATTCTTTACCGAACTGGGTGCGCTCATGCATATAGTTGGTTGCAGTTTCCAGCGCTGCCTGCGCAGTGCCCACTGAACACACGGCAATATTAATACGACCGCCGTCTAAGCCCATCATGGCAAATTTAAAGCCTTCGCCTTCCTGGCCAAGCAGATTCTGTGCCGGAATCCGTACATCTTCAAAGGTAACTAAGCGAGTTGGCTGCGCATTCCAGCCCATTTTCGCTTCTTTCTTACCGTAGCTGATGCCCGCTGCGTCAGCCGGAACCACAAATGCCGAAATACCTTTCGGTCCGGGCTCGCCGGTGCGCGCCATAACCACTAGTACATCGGTACTACCGGCACCAGAAATAAACATTTTCGAACCATTTAGTACGTATTCGTCGCCTTCTTTTTTAGCTGACGTACGTAAACTCGCTGCATCAGAACCAGCACCCGGTTCAGTCAAGCAATACGAACCGAGCTTTTCGCCGGTCACAAGCTCAGGCACCCACTGTTCAATCACATCCGGCTGCGCGAATGAACCGATCATCCAGGTCACCATGTTATGAATGGTCATCATGGCTGTGGTTGCAGTACAGCCCATCGCCAACTGCTCAAAAATAAGCGCGGCGTCGAGTCGGCTCATGCCAAAACCACCCGCATCTTCTGGCGTGTACATGCCCATAAAACCCATTTCACCGGCTTTACGGAACACTTCAATTGGGAAATGAGACTCTTCGTCCCATTGCGCCGCGAACGGCGCCAGTTCTTTGTCAGCAAAAGCTTTTGCCGTATCGACAAAAGCTTGTTGGTCGTCAGTTAAATTAAAATTCATGACAACGTCCTATTACTTCAAATGAATAGTCATATTTGGACCGTTAGCGTCTTCAATATCGCTTTCGAACCAACGCGCAGTAATGGTTTTAGTTTCGCTATAGAAACGCACAGCCTGCTTACCATAAGCATGCAAATCACCAAAGAATGAACCTTTCCAACCAGTGAATGAGAAGAATGGTAGTGGCACCGGAATTGGAATATTGATACCTACCTGACCCACTTCAACATTGTGCTGGTATTTACGTGCAGCGGCACCGCTAGCGGTAAAGATTGACGTACCGTTACCGTATGGGTTGGCATTAACCATTGCTAATGCGTCATCCAAGGTGTCAACTTCAGTTGCACACAATACCGGGCCGAAAATCTCGTTCTTATAAATTTCCATATCGGTGGTTACTTTACCAAACATGGTTGGTCCAACCCAGTTGCCGTTCGGGAAGCCTTCAACTTCACAGTTGCGGCCATCAACCAACAGCTCAGCGCCTTCTTTTTGGCCCTGGGTGATGAAGTTTTCAACGCGTTGTTTTGCTTGTGGGCTAATTACCGGACCATAAGCGGCGTTTTTGTCATTCCATGCGCCCGGCTTAACTTTCGCAAGCTCAGCGGCTACTTCTGGAATCCACTCGCGTGCAGCACCAACAAATACCGCAACCGAAATGGCCATACAGCGTTGGCCAGCAGCACCTACAGACGCACCAACTAAGTTGCTGATCACTTGTGATTTATTTGCATCAGGCATGATCACACAATGGTTTTTCGCACCCGCAAATGCTTGCACGCGCTTCATGTTTTCCGTACCGCGACGGTAAATGTATTGACCTACCGCAACTGAACCGACGAATGAAATCGCACGCACAGCTGGCTCATCCAACAAGAAATCGACTTGTTCTTTGCCGCCGTGAATGACTTGCAATACGCCCTTCGGCGCACCAGCTTGTTCAAACAACTCAACCAAACGCGTTGGTGTAAGCGGGTCTTGCTCAGAAGGTTTAAGAATAAAGGTGTTACCACAGGCAATTGAAAGCGGGAACATCCATAACGGAATCATCGCCGGGAAGTTAAACGGTGTAATACCCGCGCACACACCCAATGGTTGCGTATAGCTGTAGCTATCAATACCGCGTGCCACGTTCTCAACCGTTTCACCCATCAGCAACGAAGGTATGTTTGCTGCGTGTTCAACCACTTCAATTCCGCGCCATACATCGCCTTTCGCGTCATCAAAGGTTTTACCGGTTTCGCTGGCTAGAATCTCAGCGATTTCATCGTGGTGCTCTTTAAGCAACGCTTGGTAACGCATCATAACGCGAGCACGTTCACTAACTGGCACTTCTTTCCACGTTAAAAACGCTTTCTTCGCGCTTTCCACGGCCTGCTTCATTTCGTCCTGTGTGGCGCATGGCGCCTGAGCGATTACTTCTTGTGTCGCCGGATTGGTTACATCAATCCAGTTACTGGTGTTCGACTGGACAAATTCACCGTCGATAAATAAAGGAACTTTCTTACTCATAATCACTACCTCGTTGTTTAATTCGTTTGTCGCATTTCGTATTTCTATATTGTCGGTCTTTTCATGGCGCTTTAACATCGACGATATTGCCCCTATAATGGACAAAATTGCGATCATCGGAGTAAAGCATGAGCCAACCCTCATCGTGGCCGCTACCTACGGGCAGCTCACGGGTGGTATTGCCGTTACAATTAACCCGCCAACTTTCGCGGCATCCATTAACCAAACACTTGTATCCATTGGCTTATGGCCATTATGTTGATGCTCTTGGCCACCAAGTTGAACGCCTGCAACACACCGATTTTCTATTAATATTTTGCCACCGCGGCCAAGGGTGGTTTCGCACCCAACATGCCGACGGTTCACTCGAAGCAGGTCAATTATTGCTACTCCCTGCTGGCGAGTCGCATGCCTATGCTGCATCCAACGAGCAACCGTGGAGTATTTATTGGGCGCATTTTCAAGGCTCAGCTGCCGCCGCATGCATGGACTTTCTTGAGCTAACCGCACAACAGCCAGTACTAACGTTAAGCCGCTGGCGGCAATTAATTCCCGTTGTTACCGACTTACTGAATTTACAAACGCAGCGGCACCAATTTGCGGCCGCTGTCGTGGCTGCTAGCCTACTGCAGCGCATTATTGTTGAGCTACCGCGTTTGACTTCGACCATGCAAGCGCCAGCTGGGTTCGATTTGCCCGCGCTCGAGCGCTTTATGTACGATAATTCTCATCGCGACTTAAGCCTAGACGAATTCGCTGACTTTGCTGGACTATCACGCTTTCATTTCAGCAAGAAATTTAAGCAGTTTACTGGCACCAGTCCCATGCGCTATTTTAACCAAATTCGGGTCAAATTAGCCTGCCAACTACTCGACAGTAGTACCGATTCAATTCGTCAAATTAGTCAACAGTTAGGGTTTGACGACCCCTACTACTTTTCGCGTTTATTTAAGAAAACTATGGGAATATCCCCACAATTTTATCGAGAAAGTTCAGTCGCTAAGGTACTCTCGCAAACCGACGCACTTTCATCATCAACAAACACCAAAACCTAGGAGCATCTATGTGGATTTTGTGGGCCGTTACCGCATTGTGGGCAGCAAGTTTTTCTCTAATCGGTGAGTTTCTCGCTGGCCAAGTTGACGGCTATATCGCAGTCTTTATCCGCATGGTGCTAGCGCTTGCGCTATTTCTTCCGCTGTGGCGTCCTGCCCGATTAGCCTTTCGGCAGCAATGGCAACTCGCATGCATCGGTGCCTTGCAAATTGGTGTTATGTATTTATTTCTGTATCACGCATTTCTTTACCTTACGGTGCCAGAAGTGCTCTTGTTCACTATTTTCACGCCACTGTATGTGACCTTAATTGACGACCTGTTCTTCGAGCGCCGTCATTTACCGTCACACTGGTGGCTTGCCGCTGCAGTCGCTGTTGTCGGTGCTGCGGTCATTCGGTTCGATGCACTCAGTGATGCGTTTCTTACCGGCTTTTTACTGATCCAGGCTGCGAACATTTGCTTCGCCGCCGGGCAAGTGTTTTATAAGCGCTTAGAGCTTGGTGATGCACGCAACCAACTGCACGCTTTTGCGCTATTTTTTGTCGGTGCCACCATCACCTCAGGCATTGCCATGATGTTGTTTGCCGACTTTACAAAAACCCCCACTACCAATTTGCAGTGGGGTATCTTGCTATGGCTCGGTCTCGGTGCATCAGGTTTTGGTTACCTGGCTTGGAACCTTGGCGCTAAACGCGTCAACGTGGCGCAACTGGCCACCATGAACAATATGCTGATACCTGCCGGCCTTATCATTAATTATGTGTTTTGGGGGCAAGCCGTCGACTGGCTTCGACTTGCCCTAGGTGGTGCCATTCTGCTGGTTGCAGTTTGGCTGGCCTCTAAGCGCCGAAATTAAAGCATTTCTACCGCGACAGCCACAGCTTCACCGCCACCAATACATAATGAGGTTACGCCGCGTTTTTTACCGCGGTTTTGCAAGGCGTGAAGCAACGTAACTAATAATCGTGCACCGCTCGCGCCAATTGGGTGGCCTAACGCACATGCGCCGCCATTCACGTTCACTTTGTCGTGATCTAAATCCATCTGTTGCATCGCTAACATGGTGACCATGGCAAAGGCTTCGTTAATTTCCCAAAGGTCAACGTCGTCTTTGCTCCACTGCACTTTGTCGAGCAACTTGTTCATTGCACCAATTGGCGCCACCGTGAACTCAGCCGGAGCCTGCGAATGCGTGGCATGCCCAACAACGCGCGCCAACGGTTTTAAACCACGCGCTTTAGCGTCACTTTCACGCATCAATACCAGTGCTGCAGCACCGTCGGAAATAGAACTTGAGTTTGCTGCAGTTATCGTGCCGTCTTTCGCAAATGCGGGGCGTAAGCCTGGAATCTTGTCCGGCATGGCTTTGCCCGGCTGTTCATCAATCTCAACCGTCACATCGCCCTTGCGGGTAGAATAAGTCACCGGTGTAATTTCATTCACAAACAAGCCGTCTTTAATGGCGTGTTGCGCGCGGCTCAACGATGCCAGCGCGAAATTGTCCATCGCTTCGCGACCAATGCCATACTCATCTGCAGTACTCTGCGCGTAACAGCCCATGGCTTTGCCTTCATAGGCATCTTCTAAACCATCAAGCATCATGTGGTCATAGATTGCGTCGTGTCCCATGCGGAAACCGCCGCGGGCCTTTTTCAGCAAATACGGTGCATTCGACATGCTCTCCATACCGCCAGCGACAACCACATCCGCCGAACCCACGTGGATAAGATCATGTGCAAACATCACCGCTTTCAAACCTGAGCCACATACCTTATTAATTGTGGTTGCACCCGCACTGCGCGGCAATCCAGCATAGAGCGTCGCCTGACGCGCCGGAGCCTGGCCTAAACCGGCTGGTAACACATTCCCCATAATCACTTCGTGCACATCGTCACCTTGCAAACCACTTTCAGCAAGGGCTGCTTTAATTGCGATTGCACCTAAGTTCGGAGCACTTACTTCGCCGAGACTTCCTTGAAAGCCGCCCATAGGGGTACGTTTCGCGGCAACAATGACTACTGCATCAGACATAATATCTCCTGTTGGAATAACTAATAACGATTTCGGTATCTCTTACCTTTACGTTAACGTCAACTTGCATTAAGCTTAACTGTCTAAACAACCACAAGCAAGTAAAAATGAACGCATCAACTATCTACAGTATCGGTGAAATTGCGCGGGAATTCGACATTACCACCCGTAGTATTCGCTTCTATGAAGACCAAGGCCTGCTCTCGCCGCAACGGCAAGGGCAAACACGCTTATACACAAATAAAGATCGCGTGCGTTTAAAACTAATTCTGCGTGGCAAACGTTTAGGGTTTTCGTTGGCAGAAACGAAAAACCTGTTTGACCTGTACGACATGGAAAACAGTAGCGCACGCCAACTGCACACCGTATTAGCGCTGATTGACGACAAAAGAATGTCGCTCAAACAGCAACTTGAAGACATCAAAGTACTATTGGTAGAACTCACTAACTTAGAAGATCGTTGTCGCGATGAGCTTTCAGAAATAGAAGCAAATCAAAAGGTAACGGGTTCTGTAGCACCAAATCAGGAGTAATTATGATCAGTCAATACACCACCTTTAATTTCGGCCTTGGCGAAACGGCAGAAATGATACGTGAATCTGTGAATGCCTTTGCGCGTGACGAAATTGCGCCGCGTGCCGCTGAAATTGATGAAAAAAATGAATTCCCTGCTGACCTTTGGCGCAAAATGGGTGACTTAGGTCTTTTAGGCATGACTGTACCTGAAGAATTCGGTGGTTCCGGCTTGGGTTACCTTGAGCACGTGGTTGCTATGGAAGAAATCAGCCGCGCCTCAGCATCCGTTGGCCTGAGCTATGGTGCGCATTCAAACCTATGTGTGAACCAAATTGCCCGTAACGGCAATCAAGCACAAAAAGAAAAATACTTACCTAAACTCTGCAGCGGCGAGCACGTCGGTGCATTGGCCATGAGCGAACCCAATGCCGGTTCTGATGTGGTAAGTATGAAACTGCGCGCTGACCTGCAAGGTGATCACTACGTGCTGAACGGCAACAAAATGTGGATTACCAATGGCCCTGACGCTGATGTGTTGGTGGTTTATGCAAAGACTTCTCCTGAGAAAAGTTCACGCGGAATCACCGCATTCATTATTGAAAAAGATTACCCGGGCTTTAGCACTGCACAGAAACTCGATAAGCTCGGCATGCGCGGTTCAAACACCTGTGAATTGGTTTTTGAAGACTGCAAAGTGCCGGTAGAGAACATTTTGGGCGAATTAGACCGTGGTGTTGAAGTATTAATGAGCGGTTTGGATTACGAGCGTGCCGTTTTAGCATCTGGCCCATGTGGCATTATGCAGGCATGTTTGGACGTCGTGATTCCCTATCTGCATGACCGCAAGCAATTCGGTAAAGCCATTGGCGAGTTCCAGTTAGTGCAAGGCAAAGTCGCTGACATGTATACCCGTACCAATGCAGCGCGTGCATACGTTTATGCCGTTGCGCAGTCCTGTGACCGTGGTGAAACCACCCGTAAAGACGCTGCTGGCGCAATTTTATATGCTGCCGAACTTGCCACGCAACTCGCACTCGACGCCATTCAATTACTCGGCGGTAACGGGTATATTAACGAGTACGCAACAGGTCGTTTGCTGCGTGACGCCAAGTTATATGAAATTGGCGCAGGCACCTCAGAAATTCGTCGCATGCTGATCGGCCGCGAGCTGTTCAGCGAATCCGCATAAGTAGAATCAGGAGTCGCAATCGTGACGGTATTAACCAGCACAGTGAACCCCAAAGACGAAACATTTTTGGCCAATCAACAAGCCATGCAGAGCGTGGTGGATGATTTGTACGCCAAAGCTGAACAAATTAAACAAGGTGGCGGCCCGAAGTATCAAGAACGTCACCTTGCGCGTGGCAAGTTACTTGCCCGCCAGCGCATTGAAAAATTACTCGACAGCGGCTCGCCGTTTTTAGAAGTTGGCCAGTTCGCGGCGTGGGAATGTTACGAAGACTACGTGCCCGCTGCCGGTGTGGTTGCTGGTATTGGCATGGTTGAAGGCGTGCAATGCATGATCGTCGCTAATGACGCCACGGTAAAAGGCGGCACCTATTACCCGCTGACCGTGAAAAAGCATTTACGCGCGCAGGAAATAGCCGAGCGTTGTCACCTGCCCTGTATTTATCTTGTCGACTCTGGTGGCGCTAACCTGCCACGCCAGGACGAAGTATTCCCGGACCGCGATCACTTTGGCCGTATTTTCTTTAATCAAGCCAACATGTCCGCCAAAGGCATTCCGCAAATCGCTGTGGTCATGGGTTTGTGTACCGCTGGCGGTGCTTATGTGCCAGCCATGGCCGACGAAAGCATTATCGTTAAAGAGCAAGGCACAATCTTCTTAGCGGGTCCGCCACTTGTAAAAGCAGCCACCGGCGAAGAAGTAAGCGCCGAAGAACTTGGCGGCGCTGATGTTCACACCCGTATTTCTGGTGTTGCCGATCACTTTGCTATGAATGATGAGCACGCCTTGGCGTTAGCGCGCCGTTCAGTGGTGCGGTTAAACTATCAAGGTGCTGAAGCCGTGAAGCCAGAGCCGGTTAAAGAACCGCGCTTCGATGCCAAAGAATTGTACGGCATTGTCGGTACTGATCTACGTAAGCCTTATGATGTTCGCGAAGTGATTGCGCGCGTGGTTGATGATTCTGATTTTGATGAATTCAAACAGAATTACGGCAACACCTTAGTCACCGGCTTTGCCCGCATTCACGGCTACCCAGTTGGTATTGTGGCAAACAACGGCATCTTATTTTCTGAATCAGCCCAAAAAGGTGCGCACTTTATTGAGTTGTGCGCCCAACGCAAAATTCCATTGGTGTTTTTACAGAACATCACCGGCTTTATGGTTGGTAAAAAATACGAAGCGGAAGGCATTGCTAAACACGGTGCGAAAATGGTTACCGCAGTAAGCTGTGCACAGGTTCCGAAATTTACGGTATTAATTGGTGGCAGCTACGGCGCCGGTAACTATGGCATGTGTGGCCGAGCTTATGACCCAACTCTGATGTTTATGTGGCCAAATGCCCGCATTTCGGTCATGGGTGGCGAGCAAGCCGCTGGCGTTATGGCGCAAGTGACCAAAGACAACTTGGCGCGCAAAGGTGAAACCATGAGCGCCGATGACGAGCAGAAGCTTAAACAACCGATTGTCGACACCTATGAGAAGCAAGGGCACCCTTACTATGCCTCTGCCCGCTTATGGGACGACGGCATCATTGACCCCGCGCAAACGCGGTCGGTGTTAGGTTTAAGTCTTGCAGCCGCCAACAATGCACCAATTGCCGACACCAAGTTCGGCGTATTCCGCATGTAAGGAGCACGCATGACTTATACAGCAATTGAATTACAGATAACCAATCATGTCGCTTGGCTAACGCTGAATCGCCCAAAGGTGCATAATGCCTTTGACGACAGCATGATTGCTGAACTGCTTGATGCTTTGGCCCACGTGCGCGACAACGACGCTGCGCGCGTGTTGGTGCTGCAGTCAAATGGGAAGAATTTTTCCGCCGGCGCTGATTTAGGTTGGATGCGCTCGATGGCCGCGAAAAACTACGACGAAAACATTGCCGATGCCGGTGAATTATCGCGCTTAATGCAAGAACTCGATGAACTGCCCAAACCAACTATTGCACTCGTGCAAGGTGCGGCCTTCGGCGGTGCGGTTGGGTTAGCTGCGTGCTGTGATATTGCCTTAGCCACCCCAGCCAGCAGTTTTTGCCTGAGCGAAGTTAAAATTGGCTTAATTCCAGCAGTTATTAGCCCGTATGTGATGCGCGCCATAGGCACCCGCCACGCGCGTCGTTACATGCTTACCGCGGAACGCTTCGATGCTGAAGAAGCGGCGCGTATTGGGCTGGTACACAACGTGGTAGACAACCTGCAAGAGGCCGCGACACCGCTTATTGAAGACTTGGTAGGCAATAGCCCCGCGGCAGTAACCGCGGCGAAACAGCTGGCGTTGGCCATTGATCAACAACCACTCAATGCAAGTACGCGGCGTATCGCCATTGAACGCATTGCAGAAATTCGGGTTTCGGCCGAAGGCCAAGAAGGTCTTACAGCGTTTTTAGAAAAGCGTGCGCCGAACTGGAAAACTTCACACAAATAAGGATAAGCAATGTTGCAAAAATTGCTGATTGCTAACCGCGGCGAAATTGCATGCCGTGTTATTCGAACCGCTCGCGACCTTGGTATTCGTACTGTCGCGGTTTACTCTGATGCCGATCGCAATGCACAACATGTGCAGCTGGCTGATGAAAGTATTCACATTGGCCCGGCGCCAAGTGCGGAAAGTTATTTAGTTATCGACAAAATCATTGCTGCCGCAAAAGAAACCGGTGCCGATGCCATTCACCCAGGTTATGGCTTTTTATCCGAGAACGAAGAATTTGCCGATGCCTGTGCCAGCAATAACATCATCTTTGTCGGCCCACCGACCAGTGCCATTGCGGCGATGGGATCAAAAAGCGCGGCGAAATCGATCATGAGCGAAGCTGGCGTGCCGCTGGTGCCGGGTTATCACGGCAGTGACCAAAATGTTGAAACACTGCGCAGTGAAGCTGAGAAAATCGGCTACCCAGTGCTGCTTAAGGCAGCCTACGGTGGCGGTGGTAAAGGCATGCGTGTGGTTGAAACCGCGAAACAGTTTGATGAGGCGTTAAGTTCTGCCAAGCGCGAGGCTCAAGCCTCGTTTGGTAACGATAAAATGCTGGTGGAGAAATTCATCGGTAATCCGCGCCACGTTGAGATTCAAGTTTTTTGTGATGAGCACGGCAACGCCGTTTACTTGGCTGAGCGCGATTGTTCAGTGCAACGCCGCCATCAAAAAGTAATTGAAGAAGCGCCGGCGCCGTCCATCAGTACCAAAACCCGTACCGAAATGGGTGAAGCCGCAGTGCGCGCTGCCCAAGCGATAGACTACGTTGGTGCAGGCACGGTTGAGTTCTTGCTCGATACCGACAATAAGTTCTACTTCATGGAAATGAACACCCGCTTGCAAGTTGAGCATCCAGTAACTGAAATGGTTACCGGGCAGGACTTGGTCGCATGGCAGCTATTGGTCGCCAGCGGTGAGCCGTTACCACTTGCGCAAGACCAAGTTGAAGTGAATGGCCACTCGTTTGAAGCGCGAATTTACGCGGAAGACCCAGAACACGAGTTCTTACCAAGTACTGGCACCCTGCATGTGCTGCGCCCACCACAGGCCAACGCCCATGTGCGCATCGACAGTGGTGTTATCGAAGGTGACGTGGTCAGCTCTTACTACGACCCTATGATTGCCAAACTGGTGGTCTGGGGTGAGAACCGTACCATTGCGTTACGTCGTCTCATGCAAGCATTAAATGACTATCGCGTTGCTGGTGTACGCACCAATATTGATTTCTTACGACGTATCGCGGGGCACAAGAAATTTGGCCAAGCCGAATTAACCACCCGCTTTATTGAAAAATATGACGCAGACCTATTCACCGACACCAGCCACTTAGTGAATGACTACGCTGTTATGGCGACACTGGCTGAACGCTTGGATGAGAAAGCTAGCAAATCAGCAAACCCATGGTTGACTCAGCATAGCTTCCGCATGAATCAGCCACGCCAATTTGGCTTGAGTTTGCAACATGGCGATGACTTGCTGGATATCAATTTGGCAGAGCGCGACAACGCTTGGTACCAAGCCGAGCATGACGCCGCATGGCAGGTTGACCGTATTGGTGAGCAGTTATTTTTCACCCGTAACGGCCGTCGCTTCAAGGCGCACGTGATGCGTGCTGCGCATGAAATTGTCGTAATGACAGAACACGCGAGTTTACGCTTTAATCGCCACAACGTAACCGATACACTTGAGCAAGAAACCGCTGCCGGCACGCTCACTGCGCCGATGAATGGCACGGTCGTTCAAGTTATGGTTAACGCAGGCGATAACGTCACCGCTGACCAAGCCTTGGTAATCATGGAAGCCATGAAAATGGAATACACCATTCGCGCACCACGCGATGGGGAAATTGATCAAGTATTCTACCAAGCCGGCGACTTAGTCAGCGATGGTGCCGAGCTCATTAGTTTAAAAGACGAATAAGGACAACCCATGGCATTGCCTAAGCAGGTGAAAATTGTTGAAGTCGGCCCGCGTGATGGTCTGCAGAACGAACTTGCCGTGCCGGTTGAAGCAAAGATTGCATTGGTCAACGCATTGGGCCATGCCGGCCTAACGTACATTGAAACCGGCGCGTTTGTGAGCCCCAAATGGGTGCCGCAGATGGCTGATAGCAGTGACGTTTTTGCCGGTATCGAACGCTTGGCTGGGCGCACCTACGCCGCCTTGACGCCTAACTTAAAAGGCTTTGAAGCGGCAGTTGCCGCTGGTGCTGACGAAGTAGCCATATTTGGCGCGGCATCAGAGGCATTTAGCCAGAAAAACATCAATTGCAGTATTGCGGAAAGTCTTGAGCGTTTCGCACCCGTGATTGCGGCAGCACAGGCGCGTAACATGAGAGTACGCGGCTATGTTAGTTGTGTATTGGGTTGCCCCTATCAAGGCGAAGTAGCCCTCGACGACGTTGCCTGGGTAGCTGAAAAACTATGGCAGATGGGCTGCTACGAAGTGTCGCTGGGCGATACCATTGGGGTCGGCACGCCGCTTCATGCCCAACGCATGCTCAGCGCTGTGGCCGCTAAAGTACCCATGGAACACTTAGCGCTGCACTTTCACAATACCTATGGCCAAGCTCTGGCCAATATCGCCAGTTGCTTACCTATGGGTGTTGCCACCATAGATAGCGCGGTGGCAGGCCTCGGTGGCTGCCCTTATGCCAAAGGTGCCAGCGGCAACGTAGCCACAGAAGACGTGGTCTTTATGCTGCACGGTATGGGCATAGATACCGGTATCAACTTAAATCAACTCGTTCAAGCCGGTGCTGATGTGTGCCAACATCTTAATCACGGCCCGCGCTCGAACGTTGCAATCGCAGAACTTGCAAAACAGGATCGCACACCATGACAACACCTATAATGTGGCAACCTGACTCAAGCCAAATTGCTGCGGCGCGCATGACCGACTTTATGCGAACCGTAAACCAGAAACACAATCAATCATTCGCAAATTACGCTGACTTACACGCATGGTCAGTTGACCAAAATGAAGCATTTTGGCGTTCAGTTTGGGACTATTTTGACATTATCGGCGAACGCGGCGAGCGTACTTTGGTAAATGGCAGCAAACTACCCGGCGCGCAATGGTTTCCAGATGCGCAGCTAAATTTTGCCGAAAATCTGCTCCGCTTTAATGACGATCACATTGCGATCGTGTTTCGCGGAGAGAACGGCGCACGTCAGCAACTCACCTACGCAGAATTACGTCATGAAGTCGCGGCGCTCGCTTCAGCTCTGAAAAAGCAAGGCGTTAGCGCTGGTGACCGCGTTGCGGCAATGATGCCCAACTGCATCGAAACCATCATTGGTATGCTGGCCACCACCAGCTTAGGCGCCATATGGTCAAGCTGTTCGCCAGACTTTGGCGTGCAAGGCGTGGTTGATCGTTTCGGTCAAATAGAGCCAAAAGTATTTATCACCGTTGATGGCTATTTTTATAACGGTAAACAACTGGATATCAGTGAGAAAGTTGCTGCAATTCGTGAGCAACTGCCTTCCGTTGAACAAACCATTGTCGTTAACTTTGCTGGTTTCAACCCAAAATTCAGTGCCGGTATAAGCGCATGGAACGACTATCTTGATCGCAGTACCACCACGCTCGAATTTGTTCGTATGCCATTCAATGCCCCGCTCTACATCATGTTTAGCTCAGGCACCACGGGCGTTCCGAAATGCATCGTACATGGCATTGGCGGCACCTTGCTGCAACATGTGAAAGAACATGGTTTGCATACCGATATTGACCGTGACGATGTGGTTTTCTACTTCACCACCTGCGGCTGGATGATGTGGAATTGGTTGGTGTCTGGCCTCGCTCAAGGCGCCACCCTACTGCTGTTTGACGGCTCGCCTTTTTATCCGGGCCCTGAAGCCATGTGGGATATCGCCGAACAAGAAAAAATCAGTGTGTTCGGCACCAGTGCCAAATACCTTTCGGCACTCGAAAAAGCCGAGTACAAACCAGCTCAGCACCATCAATTGAGTGCCCTGCGCGCAATTCTCACAACGGGCTCAGTATTGGCGCCAGAAAGTTTCGATTACGTGTACCGCGACATTAAACAAAACATCTGCCTGTCCTCTATTTCTGGCGGCACTGACATTGTTTCTTGTTTTGCCTTGGGCAATCCGATATTGCCTGTATACCGCGGTGAGCTGCAATGCAAAGGGCTCGGCCTTGATGTGCAAGTATTTAACGACCAAGGTGTTGCAGTGACCGAACAAAAAGGTGAGTTAGTTTGCTGTAAAAGCTTTCCTTGCATGCCAATTGGATTTTGGAATGATGAAGACGGCCAGCGTTATTTCAATGCTTACTTCGCACGGTTTGATAATATTTGGGCGCACGGCGACTATGCTGAAATCACCGAACATCAAGGCGTTATCATTTACGGGCGTTCAGATGCAGTACTGAATCCAGGTGGCGTGCGCATTGGCACCGCAGAGATTTATCGTCAGGTTGAAAAAATTGATGCGGTTTTAGAAAGCATTGCCATCGGCCAACGCTGGCAAGACGACGAACGTGTAGTGTTATTTGTGCGTTTACGTGACGGCGTGGAACTGACCGACGAACTGCAGCAGCAAATTCGTAAAGTGATTCGCGCCAATGCCACACCGCGCCATGTGCCTGCCGTTATTGCACAAGTAACCGACATACCGCGTACTATCAGTGGCAAAATCGTCGAGTTAGCGGTGCGTCAAGTCGTGCACGGTGAAACCGTTAAAAATACCGATGCATTAGCCAACCCTGAAGCCTTAGCGCAATTTAAGAATCGCGCTGAGCTACAACACGGTTAAGGACAATCCATGCAGAACATGCGTTCACTCATATTTACGGCCATATTTGGCTTGGGCTTAACCGCCCTGGCCACGGTATTGCTGGAGCAATACGACCACCGGCGCGTGGATGAACGCATGCAATCGGATGCCCAGAGTCTGCAATCCAATGTGCGTGGTAGCCTTATTCGGTTGCTCTATGCCGGTGAGCTGGCGAGTGAGCTTCTGCAAGCCAGTGAGCGCGAGCCATCGGCGCAGTTACCCATGCTGCAGCAGGCAATGTCGACGTTCTACCAGTCAGTGCGCCAAATTGTCGTGCTGGATGAAAATTTTAACCTGCTGGATCAAGAGCTTTTGGCTGGCAATGAATTGCTGAATGTTGCCAATTATGAAGGCAACGCAACCCAACTGGCCAAGCTTAATGAATTGAATAGCGGCACCGCGCTTGTCGACGCCCAAAACTTATCCCTGCATAGTCACGACCTCGCACTGTTTATTCCAGTAACGCATGCGGAGCAACGTTTCTTTATTGCGCTGGTCATTGATGTTAAAGAACTGCTCAAGCAAAGCATTCATCACCATATTATTGAAGGCTATCAAGTTGAAGTGCACCAAAATAATGCGCTGATTTACGCTTTTGCGGGTGAACCCGATCTCAAGCATGAGTGGTCGGCTGAATTTACCATCCGCGCGGCCGACAACAATTGGCAATTTCATTTATGGCCAACCGCCGAAAAATTCTCCCAATTGCATCTCGTCAACTCCTACGTGGTGCCTTTGCTCGGCATGTTTATGACCGGCTTTCTAATGCTGCTGGTTTTTCGCATGACCATGTATGAGCAAACCATTAAATCACTGCAACACGATAAGGATGAATTGGGCGTTCAGCTGAAAAAACGTGACGAAGTTGAAAAACAACTGGCATTTCTTTCAGAACACGACGCTCTTACCGAAGTGCCCAACCGCAACGCGCTGCTACGTTATCTGCACGAAACGCTGCCCGAGCTAGCCACAAAACAAGGTCAGCTGGTTGCCATTCAACTGAATGTTGATCACTTCAAAGATATTAATAATGCACTTGGTCACAAAATCGGTGACGAGCTATTGCGACGACTTGCCCACCGTTTGCAGCGCTGTGTGGTCAATTTTGACTTTATCGCGCGTATTGGTGGCGATGAATTCTTGGTCATCAAGCAAGGGATAACCACTGATGAGCAAGCGATGGAGATCGCTGAGCAGTTGGTACGTAGTGTGAAACCTGAGTTTTATATCAACAGTCACGAAGTCTACGCCTCAGCGTCAATGGGTATTGCGTTCGCTAATGACGCTGACTTTGATGCTGACAACTTGCTGCGCCATACCGATGCTGCCCTAAATCAAGCCAAGAAATTCGACTACCATGGCATCAATATTTATACCCGTACGCAACAATCCGAGCTATCAAAGCGTCAATTCGTTTTAGAGCAATTGCACAAAGCTGTCGAGACCAATCGGGTCGAAGTGCATTATCAGCCGGTGTTTGATTTACGAACGCAAACTATTACTGGTTTTGAAGCACTCATGCGCTGGCGGCAAGATGATGGCGAACTCGCCCTGCCCGATCAGTTTTTACCGCTAATTGAAGACACGGGGCTCATTGTTCCGTTAACGGATAATTTATTAAAACGCGTACTGACTGATTACCGCGCATGGCTTAAAGATGGTAATACCGAACTAACCATCGGTATCAACCTTTCCGGCAAGCAGCTCGCGCTGCCAGAACTGCCAGAATTATTAGCCAATAACTTACGCAGAAATCAGGTGCCGCCAGAAAACCTTCACATTGAAATACGTGAAGAACTCTATTGCAGCCATGCCTGCCAGCCCGATGGTATATTGGCGAAATTGAAAGAGCTTGGTGTGAAACTAACGGTTGACGGTATGGGCTTAAATCACAAAACCATTAAAGCGATGCAGCATTGTCCGCCCTATTTATTAAAAATCAGTCAACCCTTAATGAGTGATATTCCGCATAACAAAATACAAGCTCTGATTGCGGAAACCATGATTAAATTCGGTCACGAGCGCAGCATACAAGTCAGCGCTGTGGGCGTGGAAACCCAACAACAAGTCGATTTTTTATTACAACGTGATTGTTTGTCTGCACAAGGTTATTACCTTGCACGGCCTGTGCCCGCAGACCAAGTGCCAACAATGTTGGCAAACCCAACAATCCCGAACAATTACGTGCCCTATCAGGAGTAAACTATGCAACGCGAAAGTATGGAATTTGATGTCGTTATCGTCGGTGCCGGCCCTGCTGGTTTAAGCTGTGCGATTCGGTTAGCGCAGCAAGCTCAAGAACGCGAGCAAGAGCTCATGATATGTGTGGTAGAAAAAGGCTCTGAGGTGGGTGCCCACATATTGTCAGGTGCCGTATTTGAGCCGCGCGCCCTAAATGAACTCATCCCCGACTGGAAGGAGCGCGGCGCGCCCCTAAAAACAGCAGTTACCGATGACCAAATCATGCTCTTCAAGAATGCGGAGAAGGCAACGCGTTTACCCGGTTTTATGGTGCCAAAAACCTTCCATAACCATGGCAACTATGTAGCCAGCATGGGGAACCTTTGCCGTTGGTTGGCTGAACAAGCTGAACAACTTGGTATCGAAATATTCCCAGGCTTCCCAGCTGCGGACATTATCCTGGAAGAACGCCGCGTTGCTGGCATTATTACCGGTGATATGGGTCTTGATAGCAACGGCGAAAAAAAGCCAGGCTTCGAACCCGGCATGGAATTACGCGCGAAATACACCGTATTCGCAGAAGGCTGTCGCGGCCACTTAGGTAAGCGCCTGCAGCAGCAGTTCAATTTGGCCGAAGGCAAATCGCCTCAGCATTACGCCATTGGTTTCAAAGAAATTTGGGACGTCCCTGCCGAGCAGCATCAACCTGGTTTAGTCGTTCATACCACCGGCTGGCCACTGACCGATGAAGCCAGTGGTGGTGGTTATTTGTATCACGCCGAAGACGGTCAGGTATATGTTGGTCTCATCGTTGACTTAAACTACAGCAACCCGTATTTGAATCCGTTTGGTGAATTCCAGAAATTCAAAACCCATCCCGAAATAGCCAAAACCCTACAGGGTGGTAAGCGCGTAACCTATGGCGCGCGGGCCATTACGAAAGGCGGTTTTTATGCCCTACCGAAAATGACTTTTGCCGGTGGTGTGCTGGTTGGCTGTAACGCTGGCACATTGAACTTCGCAAAAATAAAAGGCAACCACACAGCCATGAAATCGGGCATGTTAGCTGCGGAAAGCATTTTCGCAGCACTGCAAAATGAACAGGTTCCAGCTGAATTGCCCGACTATGCAGAACGCTTTGAGCAATCGTGGTTATACGACGAACTGTATCGCTCACGTAACTTTGGTCCGGCAGTTCACAAGTTCGGTACTATTTTAGGCGGTGCATACAACACGCTCGATCAGAACTGGTTTGGTGGCAAACTGCCGTTTACCATCAAAGATGAAACCACAGATCATAGCCAAATGCGTAAAGCCAGCGAGTGCAAACCGATTGACTATCCAAAGCCTGACAATAAACTCACATTTGATCGCCTTTCGTCGGTATTTTTATCCAATACCAACCATGAAGAAGATCAACCGTGTCATTTGAAATTAAAAGACGCATCTATTCCACTCAACGTGAATTTACCCGAGTATGCAGAACCAGCTCAACGCTACTGCCCTGCCGGTGTTTATGAAGTGGTTGAGGAAAATGGCGAAGCCGTATTTAAAATAAATGCGCAAAACTGCATTCACTGTAAAACCTGTGACATTAAAGACCCATCGCAGAATATTACCTGGGTTACCCCAGAGGGCACCGGTGGCCCAACGTATCCAAACATGTGATGTATAAAAGCCCAACAAAAAACCCGCCTCTTGAGCGGGTTTTTTATTGCTTACAGGCGGGCGCTTAATGCATATGAACGGTTACCTCGCCAACGCCGTTATCAATGTTGATGCGGCTTTCACCATTCGAATACGCGCGGCTGTTTGCCGTCATTAAAAAGCGGTTGTTCTCGATATTTCCTGTACCTTTGATGGTGCTATCACCGACCCCCACATCGACTTTTACACTGGAATAATCACCGTATAAATCGAGATTAACTTCACCAACACCAAGATCAAATTGCAGATTGGTTGTCCATAGCTCACCTTCAATAACACCCACACCTAAATCGGTATCAACCCGTGCAACTTTAGGTAATTTGATTACCCAGTCAATTTGAATACCGTCTTGTTTCGGTACGCTTAACGTAATACGGTTGCCAGACTGCTTTGCCTCAAGCTCCGCATCTTCAACATGTCCGTCTTTATTGAAAAAAGTGTCGTCGTCTTTATACGCGCGAATCGCAACGTGCATCACGTCACCTTCGGTACGTTCAAAGGTGATTGTTCCTACACCTGAGTCGAACTCAACTTCAGTAGCAGCTGTGACCGTATATTCCGCTTCAATATTTTTTTCTTCTTGTGCATGCGCAGTAGCGGTAAATGGGATACTCGCTAGAGTTACTCCAGCAATCATACAAAACGCGATACTCCAAGTTGTGCGTTGGCGGTTCATTGTTGTCATCTCCATAACAGTGTCAGTAGTTACCGTCTTATTCAGACGTTTTAAAATTCGTCAAAGTTTATGAAGCAATTATCATGCCAAATTAACTTATTGCTATTTATCAGTAAGTTACCGGATTTCAATAATGAAATAAATTCACCATAATTGGTCAAAATTACAAATTTATGCTCAAATGACTGCATCTTTAGCCCTGCTCACTCAAAAGTTCACGCCCATGCATTCAGATAGTAACTTACAACCCATCGGTATTATCGAGTCGCCCTATGCACAGAAGTTTGCGGTGCCGCGGCAACCCGGTTTGGTGCCCGCCGCACGTGCACAAATCATCCTGCAGCATGCGTTTGCAGACGCTGATTGCGTGCGAGGCCTTGAGGAGTTTTCGCATATTTGGGTGCTGTTTCTGTTTCATGAAACGCAGGCGCAAGGCTGGAAGCCTCTCGTGCGCCCGCCTCGCCTAGGCGGCAACGAAAAGCGCGGCGTATTTGCCACGCGCTCAACATTTCGCCCCAACGCGATTGGTATGTCCGTGGTTGAACTGGTGAGTATTCAACATCAGCCCGGCAAAACCATAATTGAAGTAAATGGCGGCGACTGGGTAAATCAAACACCCGTTATCGACATAAAACCTTACCTGCCCTATGTGGATGCTATTCCCGCAGCGCGCGGAGGCTTTGCACCAACTTCGCCGGAAGCGCAATTGCGTACGGTTTTCTCGGCCTCAGCCCAACAACAACTGACCGAACTTAACCCAGACTACCCAAATCTCGCGCTACTTATCGAGCAAGTTTTGGCGCAAGACCCACGCCCAGCCTATCAACGCGAAGGCAGCAACAACCGCGAATATGGTATGACGCTGTACGACGTAAACATTCGCTGGCAAGTACGTGAACAAGAAAATCATGTAATAAGTATCAGTAAAGGCTTTTGACACAAGCCCGCGACTGGTAGAATTTCGCCTTACTGCACCGTTGAACTTTTGCTGGAATATGGGGAACACATGCGTACCAGCCAATATTTGTTAGGAACGTTGAAAGAAACACCTGCTGACGCAGAAGTAATAAGTCATCAGCTTATGTTACGCGCCGGTATGATCCGCAAGGTTGCTGCCGGGCTTTACACCTGGGCGCCAACTGGCTTGCGTGTATTGCGTAAGGTTGAACAGGTTGTGCGCGAAGAAATGGAGCGCGCAGGTGCTTTGGAAGTATTAATGCCCATGGTTCAACCCGCTGATTTATGGCAGGAGTCTGGTCGCTGGGAAGATTATGGTCCGGAGTTATTGCGCTTGCACGACCGCAACCAACGCGAATTTGTCTTGGGCCCAACCCATGAGGAAGTTATCTGTGAACTGGCGCGCAAAGAGATCAGCAGCTATAAACAGTTACCGCTGAACTTATTCCAAATTCAAACCAAGTTTCGCGACGAAATTCGCCCGCGCTTCGGGGTCATGCGTTCACGTGAATTCATCATGAAAGACGCCTATTCCTTTCATTTAGATCAAGACAGCCTGCAACACACCTATGATGTGATGCACGGTGCGTATTGCCGTATTTTCGAGCGCTTAGGGCTTGATTACCGTCCTGTTATCGCCGATACCGGCTCGATTGGCGGTAGCTCGTCGCATGAGTTCCATGTGTTAGCCAGCTCTGGCGAAGACGACATCGCATTTTCAGATAGCTCTGACTATGCCGCCAACGTAGAGCTCGCCGAAGCTGTCGCGCCTAGCATTGAGCGCCCTGCAGCAACCGCTGCAATGGAAAAAGTTGCAACGCCAGCGGCTAAAACGATTGCTGCGCTTGTTGAGCAATTTAATCTGCCGATTGAGCAAACCGTTAAAACACTGATTGTGCATGGGACCGAAGAAGGCCAATTGGTTGCTTTAATCATTCGTGGCGACCATGCCCTTAACGAAATTAAAGCCGCCAAACATGCGCAAGTAGCCAGCCCACTGACCTTCGCAACAGATGAAGAAATCCGTGCAGCGGTTGGTGCAGGTCCAGGCTCTTTGGGGCCGGTCAACTTGCCGATGCAAATTATTGTTGATCGCAGTGTTGCGGTAATGGCTGATTTTGCTGCCGGTGCCAATGAAGACGGTTTTCATTATTTCAATATCAACTGGGAACGCGATGCGGCAATGCCCGATGTTGCTGACTTACGCAATGTGGTTGCTGGTGACCCGAGCCCATGTGGCCAAGGTACCTTGCAAATAAAACGTGGCATTGAAGTGGGTCATATTTTCCAGCTTGGTAAAAAATACTCTGAAGCAATGAAAGTTGGCGTGTTAAACGACAGCGGTAAACACGAAAGCTTAACCATGGGTTGCTATGGTATTGGTGTGTCGCGCATTGTTGCGTCAGCCATTGAACAAAATCACGACCAATACGGTATTATTTGGCCCGCCGCATTAGCGCCGTTCCAAGTTGCTCTAGTACCGATGAATATGCACAAATCGGCGCGCGTGCAAGAAGTTGCTGAACAGTTGTATACAGAGCTACAGGCCGCTGGTTTTGATGTGCTGTTTGATGATCGCAAAGAACGCCCTGGCGTTATGTTTGCAGACATGGAGCTGATTGGGGTTCCACATCAAATCGTTATTGGCGAACGTAATTTAGACGAGCAAGCGGTTGAATACAAATGCCGTCGTAGTGGTGAAAAGCAAAAGTTAGCTATCGCTGATGTGGTTGAAACCATCCGTTCTAAGGTTTAATCACGTACCTCTGTGTTAAAAACAAAAGCCCCGGCATGCTGAACATGCCGGGGCTTTTTATTACCTTGAACCGCAATTAGCTTTCTGAACCAGCTAACGGCTCAACATAATGCAAATGCATGTCCCACGGGAAGTGAATCCAGGTTTCTTGCTCTAAGTCAGCAACATAGTCATCCACCAACTTCATACCAGCCGGTTTTGCATAAACCGTAATGAATTTGGCTTTTGGAAAACGCTCGCGCAAAAACTTGAGGGTGTTGCCCGTATCGACCAGATCGTCAATAACCAAAAAACCTTCACCGTCTTCAGTAGCATTAACATCTTTAAGCATGGTCACGCTATCACGTTGGCTGTCGTGGTCGTAAGAACTTACGCACACCGAATCAACCACGCGCACATTCAGTTCCCGTGCCACAATTGCCGCAGGAACTAAACCGCCACGGCTTACCGCGATAATTCCACGCCATTGTTCAGCCGGTAATTGGCGGCGTGCCAGTTCCTTGGTCGCTCTGTGCAGCTCTTCCCAAGATACGAAAAATTCGCGATTTTGATGCCAACCCATAATGTCTTACCCCAACCAAATAAATTTAGCGATAAATAGCGCCGCTAACAAAGCAACACTCCAATTTAATTCGTGCATACGCCCGCCAATCGCTTTCACAATCACGTAGCTAATAAAGCCAAGTGCAATGCCGTCAGCAATTGAAAATGTCAGTGGCGTCATCAGCAGCACAACAGCCACCGGAGCCGCTTCAGTAATGTCATCCCAGTTAACTGAGCGCAACGTAAATAACATCAATACCGACACATAAATTATCGCGCCAGCCGTCGCATAAGCAGGCACCATGCCAGCCAGCGGTGCAAAAAATATCGCGGCAACAAACAGCAGCCCAACAACCACTGCGGTTAAACCTGTTTTACCCCCCGAGGCAACGCCTGAGGCCGATTCAACATAGCTGGTTGTGGTTGACGTACCCAATGCAGCACCGGCAACAGTGGCCGTGCTGTCAGCCATCAACGCACGCTCTAAGCGCGGTAATGAACCGTCAGGCTTGGCCAATCCTGCGCGTTGCGCAACGGCCATTAAGGTGCCTGATGTATCGAATAAATCAACGAACAAGAACGCAAAAATAACGCTCAACATGCCAATATCAAAGGCGGCCGCAATATCCATCTGCATAAAGGTTGGCGCCAAACTCGGCGGCATTGCAACAATGCCAGTATACTGAACATCGCCAAGTAAAAATCCGGCCAAGGTCACTAAAAGAATACTGATTAATGCCGCACCTTGAATACCCCGCGCAACCAAACCAATAATCAAGAAAAAGCCCGCGCCAGCTAACAACACTGACAGTTCCGACATATCACCAAGCGATACTAAAGTGGCATTATTGCCGACAATGATATTCGCATTCTTCAGGCCAATCAGGGCCAAAAACGCGCCAATACCGGCTGCGATTGCTAAGCGTAAGGTGACGGGAATCGAATTAATAATCCACGAGCGGATGCGAAATGCTGAAAGCAGGAAAAATAGGATGCCAGAGAAAAATACAGCTCCGAGCGCAGTTTGCCAGGTATACCCCATTCCCAAAACAACGCTGTAGGTGAAAAACGCGTTTAGTCCCATGCCAGGCGCTAGAGCCACCGGGTAGTTCGCCCACAATCCCATAACTAAACAGCCAATTGCAGCAGCTAAACACGTGGCGACAAACACCGCACCATAATCCATGCCCGCTTCACTAAGCATCGACGGGTTAACAAAAATAATGTACGCCATAGTAAGAAACGTTGTGAAACCAGCAACGATTTCACGCTTCACTGTACTTCCCTGCGCATTGATTTGAAACAACCGTTCCATTAACGCCCGCATAAGCCCCCACTCTTGCTTCTGTGTAAAAAAAAATTGCCGTATTCTACAATAAATTGAGCCGCTTTGCCCCACTAATCTATGGTAACCTTGCAGCCTGACATGCTAGTAACAAAGTACAACTGAAGGAGCCCAAGTGCATGCCTCGCGTAATTTATATTGATGCCCAGGGTGGCGAGTTTGAAGCCGACGTTGCAGTCGGTCAGAATCTAATGGAAGGTGCTGTGGATCATATGATTGACGGTATTTTGGGCGAGTGCGGTGGCGTTATGTCCTGTGCAACCTGCCATTGCTACGTTGACCCAGCATGGGTTAGCAAGATTCCGCCAGCCAGTGAAATGGAAGAAGATATGCTGGATATGGTTATTGATCCAGAAAGCAACAGCCGCCTAAGTTGTCAGATTGATATGACCGAAGAACTTGACGGCATTGTTGTGCGCCTGCCTAAATCTCAGTTCTAAGCGCTTTCAACCCGAATAAATACTTCGTCATGGTAGCCGGTTGTCACGCGCATTAAGCCTGACAATTCGGCATCCAACTCAGGTTCGCCGGTATCAACCAGCAACGGGCGCTGCCCCAGTGCCTGTAACTTCGCCTTGGTTGCAACAATTTGAATATTGTCTTTGCCCACCGCCCGAATCACGGCTGGACTCAACTGCTGATTCCCACGCCCAAAAATATGGCCTTGTCCGCCAATCACCGTAATAACCATTTTTACTGGGCCCTGATGCGCAGTTACCTGCTGCTCAAGTTCCCGCGCGGTAACGTCGCTGGCAATCAATTCACCGGCCATAACCAAATCAACACCTAATAGCGTGTTTGCAAGCCCTAATTCATCCATCACCGCAGCGACTGTTGAGCCGGACCCCATGATGTACAGGGTATCGTCATCCATTGCTTCAACCACATCTGCAGCAATATCAGCGAGTACCATGTCGTCGCTTTCTTTGCCGCCCATCTTAACAGCTTGAACATAGCGCAGCTCGGCCGGAACCAGCATTTCTCCATAGCGCCGCGCCCGCACAGTGCCTTGACGAAAAGCGTCTTCATCAATGTCCATAACATCAGCCTGGGTTACGCTTGCCAGTTGCCCTTCAATGAGCTGACGCACCACTTTTCCGGCAGCTGTTGGCGAAATGGCATAAACCCCAGAATGAATTTTCACACCAGCGGGTATACCCAGCACTGGATGGTGTTCAGGGTATACAGCACAAACATCTCGGGCAGTACCGTCTCCACCGGCGAACAGCAACAGATCAATATCTCCAGCAGCGGCAATTTGCTTGACTAACTGACGGGTGTCTTCGGCCGTGGTGGGTGTTTGCTGAGGTGTGTAAATTACCTCATAAGAAAAGCCGAGCTTGGCCAAGACATCTTCACCCAGCGCTTCGGCCCCGGTGACAAAATGCACCTGACCGGCAAACTCTTGGATCACTGCGAGCGCATGTTCAACACGCTGTGGGGCTTTTGGAACAGCCCCCAGCGCTAACGCACGTTGCGCCGTTTCAGCCCCGTCACTGCCTTTGAGCGCAACGGAACCGCCTAAACCAGCGAATGCATTGATAACCAGACCTAAACGAAACTGCTGTGTACTACTCACTGTTGTCTTGCGCACCTTTTTGGATGGCTTCGCCTGCGGATTCGAGGTCTTTGCCAATACCGTCAATGGTGGCACAGCTACTTAAACCTAATGCAACTAACAGCATGATGTAATAGCGACTTTTCATATGTTGTCCCATGTAGTTATTGTTGATGCAGGCCATGGCTGCTGATAATAGTCAGCAAGCGCCCGAGCAAAAGCCTCGGCTCGGGTTGGCAGGCCATTAATTATATAGTGATGCAATTGCTCTTGAACAGCTTTTGTAAATTCATTTCTACTGACTTCAATGCCGCCCAGATTATCCACACTGACCTGAAATGGCACCCCTGCACACAGTGAAAACAGCCACTCAAGTGCCTGCGGCTTGCGCTCGACATGCTCAAACTCTGCTTGTTGTGCGGCGCTACGCCCGTCCGGTTCATACCAGTAGCCATAGTCAAATTGTTGCCGCCGTTGTTCACCAGCAATGCACCAGTGTGCTATTTCATGCAGGGCCGAGGCAAAGAACCCATGCGCAAACACAATTTGATGATCATCCTCAGGTGTGTGTGCGGGCTGCGTCTGTGCAGGCTGCGTCTGTGCCGGCTGCGTCTGTGCCGGCTGATAATAAGGTTCATCCGTACCCGCCACTAAGCGGGTTTTATAGTCGTGATAAAAACACTGATGAAATAGCTCAATAAGCTGTTGATACTGGTGCGTCATAGAACTGGAAAGTTATGCTTCACCTGACCATTTTGCGCGCGATGACGTAATAGATGATCCATCACCACCAACGCAGCCATTGCCTCAACAACCGGCACGCCACGAATACCAACACAGGGATCATGCCGCCCGCGGGTTACAATTGAGCAGGGCTGCCCGTACTTATCTATGGTGTCGCCAGCAATGGTAATGCTTGAGGTCGGCTTAAAAGCAACTTCAGCAATCAAGGGTTGACCGCTGCTAATGCCACCCAATACGCCGCCCGCATGATTGCTGGTAAAGCCATCCGGGGTCAAGGCATCGCGATGCTCGCTACCACGCTGCGCCGCAACCGCAAAACCATCACCAATACTCACCGCTTTCACGGCATTAATGCTCATCAAGGCTTTGGCCAAATCAGCGTCCAACCGATCAAACACAGGTTCGCCCAAGCCAACCGGTACGCCGGTAACTTCCAGGCGCACTCTGGCGCCCACTGAATCGCCTTCTTTAAGCAATTGCTTCAAGTAATCTTGTGCAGCCAATGACATCTGCGCATCAGGGCAGAATAACGGATCATCCGCCACCCGCAGCCAATCAAAATCGTTGTGTTCAGGGCTGGTTGCGTGAGGCCCAATTTGTACCACACCAGCATGAAACACCATGCTAAATTGTTCAGCCAAATATTTTTGTGCAATGGCACCAGCCGCCACACGCATCGCAGTTTCGCGAGCCGATGAACGCCCACCGCCACGGTAGTCACGATGCCCGTATTTATGCGCATAGGTATAATCAGCGTGGCCCGGTCGGAACTTGTCTTTAATTTCGCTGTAATCTTTGCTGCGTTGATCGGTATTTTCGATCAACAAGCCAATGGGCGCGCCTGTGGTTTTACCTTCAAACACACCGGAGAGTATGCGCACAGCATCCGCTTCGCGGCGCGCGGTGGTAAAACGGTTCTGCCCCGGTTTACGACGGTCTAAAAACGGCTGAATATCAGCTTCTGATAACTCAACCCCTGGCGGGCAACCATCAATCACTGCGCCCAGCGCAGCGCCATGACTTTCGCCAAAGGTTGTTACACGGAATAGTTCACCCCAAGTATTCGCCGCCATAGATTATGTTCTCAGAATTGTTCGTGATAGTTAACTAAGTCAGCGTATGACAACACAAATACGCCGTCACCACCATGTTCAAATTCGACCCACTCAAACGGTACGTCTGGGTATTGTTCCGCCAGTGCCACCCAAGAGTTGCCAACTTCACACACTAATACGCCGGTTTCCGTCAAATGATCAGGAGCTTCGCGTAAAATGGTGCGTACCAAATCCAAACCATCATTGCCAGCGGCTAAGCCTAGTTCCGGCTCATGACGAAATTCATCGGGTAAGTCGGCCATATCTTCGGCATCAACATACGGCGGGTTCGTGACAATCAGGTCGTAACGTTGCTTCGGCACACTGTCGTACAAGTTCGACTGAATCGGCACCACGCGCTCTTCAAGCCCGTGCATGGCAATGTTTTCTTCTGCCACTGCCAACGCATCCACTGACAAGTCGAGAGCATCCACTTCGGCGTCTGGAAACGCATAAGCACAAGCAATCGCGATACAAGCACTGCCGGTACACAAATCAAGAATCCGTGCGGGCTCTTCAGTAACCCAAGGCGCAAAACCATTATCAATCAGCTCAGCTATCGGTGACCGCGGGACCAGCACGCGCTCATCGACCATAAACGGTAAACCTGCAAACCAGGCCTGACCGATGAGATAAGCTGCAGGCTTGCGCTCATCAATGCGCGCTGTGACTAAGACAACAAAATCGTCCCATTCCTGCGCTTGCAAATGCGCGTGCTGAAATTGCTCCAACTGACCAAAATCAAGCTCGGTCACATGCCCCAATAATAACTGCGCTTCGCTATACGCGTTATCGGTACCATGACCAAAATAGATATCAGCGCGTTGCATGGCACTCACTGCCCAACGCAATGCGTCATGAACTGTTGTGGCTAAAAATTGCGTCAAGGTATTCTCCGAAGTTGTTCTGTACTGCCCCATAAGATACCCTAATAGCAGTGTTTTCGCATCAATTGATGCACAACCATAGGCACAAAAATACACCTCATGAGCAATGATTTAGACGATGATTTTGCGCTATTTCGCGAGCAAGTGAAGGTCGATCGCCGTATTCGCAGCGAAACCTACCAAGCGCCGCGGCAGCAACGCCGCATACGATCGCAGCAAAATACCGAACAAAGAACGCGGCAGCAACAGGCCGAATTCTTTTTCTCCGACAATTTTCGGGCGTATTTTCCCGAAGGTCCGGTACGGTTTTGTGCTGATGGTGAATCGTCACACATCTTAAAACAGCTTCGTCGTGGCGATTACCCACCCGAACTGCTACTTGATTTGCATGGCATGACGCAAGCTGTCGCCAAACGTGAATTGGGCGCATTGCTACGCGCATGTGTGCGGCAGCAGGTTGAGTGCTGTGCTGTCATGAGTGGGCATGGTAAGGGAATATTAAAAGAAAATTTGCCGCATTGGCTGGTTCAACATCCGGCTGTCAGGGCCTTTCATCAGGCACCAGCGGCATACGGTGGTAACGCTACGTTATTAGTTTTACTGAAGTGAAAATCGTTAGTTGTTGGTGATGGTTACTCAAGCGCAATCATGCGAACAAAATGCGCGCGACGCATTTCCACATCCAAACGCATCTCCGCCATACCCGCAGTAGGGAATAACAACGGTGGCGTATCTTGATCTAAGGTTGCTACTAGATAACTAACAAACGGCATGTGTGACACCAACATAATGTTTTGCGCGTTGTTGTAATGCGTTTGCAACATAGCGAACATCCAGTCACAAAACTGTTGCGGGTCACTTTCAGGAATTGCATCGTCGGTAATGTCGCGTGCGCCAACCTGCACGGCGGACTCAACAATAGTGGCCGTTTGCTGGGCACGAATAAATGGGCTGACGGTTAACCAGTCCAACCCCGTTGCGCCCTGCTTGCGTAAATAGCCATTGAGCCATTCAGCACTGGCCAGCACCTCGCTCTCGCCCATTGCACTTAAGGGTCGAATTGCATCAGCTTTGAGTGCTTGCGCCGGTTCAGCATCACCATGGCGCATAATATAGAGCGTAACAGCCACGACTTAGTTGTTCTCCTCGGCTTTCTCAGCCGAATCATTACCGCGAGTTCGACGACGGCCACCCGTTACAGGGTCTGCACGGCCTTCATCCTTAGCTTGGTCTGCGCGACGACGACGCACGGCTTTAGGGTCAGCAATGAGCGGCCGATAAATTTCTATCCGGTCGCCTTCTCGCAATTCATGATCCAATTTAACAGCTTTACTCCAAATACCAACTTTTTGTTCAGCTAGATTAATTTCCGGAAAGTAATGCTTAATTTGCGAGCGTTCAATCGCCTCTTCAACCACAGTACCAACCGGCACGCGCAAAGGAATAATCTGTTGCTTTTCGGGCGTTGCGTAAGCGACTTCAATTTGAATTTGTTGCGGCGCCATAGTTTACTTAGCCCCATACACGTGTTGTGCGCGCTGCACAAAAGCGTCAACCATGCGACTTTGTAATTCATTGAATATTTTTCCAAACGCCATACCCAATAAACGGTTCGCGAATTCGAACTCAAGCTTCAGCACAATTTTGCAGGCATTCTCATCCAGCGCATGAAAACTCCAACCGCCCCGTAAATATTGAAACGGCCCGTCAACCAGTTCCATACCAATGCGCTGAAAGGGTTCAAGGGTATTGCGCGTGGTGAACGACTTACTGATACCTGCTTTACTGATATCCAAGCGCGCCACTTTGCTGGTTTCGTCGCTTTCCAGCACGCTCGCAGTGCGGCAACCAGGTACAAATTCAGGATAAGAATCGATATCGTTCACCAATGCATACATCTGCGCGTCACTATATGGCACCAAAGCACTGCGTTCTATCGTTGGCATCGACTTCCTCGTTTCGTACGGGTTTCGTAAAAATGATCGGCATGATAGCGCATTTCCTAACCCGATTCACCCTCTCAAACACGCCATATGCCCTGTTTGGATAACGCAACAAATTGCGCATAAACAAATTTTATTTTGCCGCGTCATCGGTATAATACGCCGCATGAGCAAAACTAAAAAAAATCAGAATTCAAATACCATCGCGCTAAACAAAAAAGCGCGCCACGAATATTTCCTCGAAGACAAATTTGAGGCGGGTGTAGCCCTGCAAGGCTGGGAAGTTAAAAGCATTCGGGCCGGCAAGGTTAATATTAGCGATACCTACGTGATCATTAAGGACGGTGAGGCCTATTTGTTGGGCGCTCAAATTCAACCCCTTTTATCCGCTTCAAGTCATGTTGTGTGCGACCCTGAGCGTACCCGCAAACTGCTTTTGAAAAAGCGTGAGCTCGACAAGCTTATCGGGGCCAGTGAGCGCGAAGGCTACTCCATTGTCGCCACCGCCATGTATTGGAAAAAGCATTTAGTTAAGCTTGAAATTTACCTGGCAAAAGGTAAAAAAGCGCATGACAAACGCGACACCATTAAAGACCGTGACTGGCAGCGCCAAAAAGCCCGCATTATGAAGCACAATGTGCGTTGACATTATGCTTAAATCGCGATAAGTTCTTCGCATCGTTTATACAAGTTCACATCCTTTAAAGGAAACACACGTGCAAACAGTTACGCAACAGACTCAACTAGTAAAAAACTGGTGGTGGCATTTCCCAAGCTAGCGGGCGATGCATCTGTGCGTGTGTGACACGTTTGATAAAACCCGCTTCGATAAGCGGGTTTTTTTATGCGCGCTTATCGATACCAAGCGGTCTTTAAAAGTTATACAACTTGATAGACAAATGATATCGAAATAACACTCAACAGTGAGAGTAGAAACGCGTGGATATTATTGAGAAACCCGGTTATCTAACCAGCTTGCGCATGAAACTGCCCTATCAGGCAGACACCTTGGCGTTGTATCAACGCCTGTGCGGCCCTAATCAGCATAGTTTATTGCTTGATTCGGCTGAAATTCAGTCGCGCCAAAACTTAAAAAGCTTGGTCATGGTGAATGCGGCCGTGCAATTTACCTGTCAGCAGCAAACTGTGACCATTCAAGCGCTAACACCAAATGGTGAGGCGCTGCTGCCATGGTTAGCAGAGCAACTGAGTCCGCTGTGCGAATTGACCCAGCAAGCTCAGCAATTAGTTTGTGAATTTGCGCCCCCACCTTCTGGCTGCGATGAAGATACGCGCTTGCGCGCAGCCAGTAACATCGAGCCGTTGCGCATAGTGCAAACCCAACTGCAACAAAAAACGCAACATGGCCAGCCACACCCCATGGCGATTTTCCTCGGGGGTGTGTTTGCCTATGATTATGTGGCCAGCTTTGAACAGCTGCCGGATGTTGCTGAGGGCGAGAATAACTGCCCTGACTATCAATTTTATCTAGCTGAAACCTTACTGGTTATCGACCATCAACAGCGCACCACAGAATTGTTAGCGAGCTTGATCAGCGGTCCACAAAGCGAAGACTATTATGCGCAAATAGCCCTGCAGGTTGGGCATATTGCAGCGCTGTGTCAGTTGCCACCAGTGCAAAAACCGGTAGCCAGCCAAACCTGTTCCAACGAACTCAAAGTAAGCCCGAGCGCCGCGGATTTTGCCCGTCAGGTATTGGATTTGAAAGAACACATCAGTGCGGGCGATATATTCCAAGTGGTTCCATCGCGCCGCTTTCAGTTAAGCTGCCGCGATAGCTTGCAGGCCTACGCCGAACTCAAAAAGGCCAATCCGTCACCCTACATGTTTTTCCTGCGTACCGATAAATTTGAATTGTTCGGTGCCTCACCGGAATCCGCCTTAAAGTATACCGCGGCAACCAACCAAGTTGAGCTGTACCCAATTGCCGGTACCCGGCCGCGTGGCAAAGATAGCCAAGGCCGCATTCATCCAGACCTGGATAGCCGACTTGAGTTGGAATTACGGCTTGATCAAAAGGAACTGGCCGAACACATGATGCTGGTAGATTTAGCCCGTAACGACTTAGCCCGTATTGCCGAACCGGGCACCCGTTACGTCGCTGACTTGTTGCAGGTTGACCGGTATTCGCACGTGATGCACTTGGTTTCACGTGTGGTTGCCCAATTAGCTGACGACCTTGATGCATTACACGCCTATCGCGCCTGCATGAACATGGGCACTCTGGTTGGAGCCCCGAAAATTAGTGCCGCAACGCTTATTCGTAACGTCGAACAACAACGCCGTGGCAGTTATGGCGGTGCCGTTGGTTACTTGAATAGTGCCGGCGATATGGACACCTGCATTGTCATTCGCTCTGCCTTTGTACGTGACGGTATTGCTACCATTCAAGCCGGTGCCGGCGTGGTGCATGACTCAGACCCTGCCGCAGAAGTGGCCGAAACAGAAAACAAAGCGCGGGCAGTCATTGAAGCAATACGCGCAGCCAATCAGCCTGCGGAGGTAAACTAATATGACATCTGCCTCACTTAGCGTTGCAAAAAACACGCCTGATCGCATCGTACTGCTCGATAATTTTGACTCGTTCAGCTACAACTTGGTGGATGAGTTACGCCAACTGGGTTACCCGCTGGTTATTTATCGCAATGACATTGCTGCGCAAACGTTAATCGACAGCATGCGCGAGTACCCAGGCCGCCAACTGCTTTGTCTATCCCCAGGCCCTGGCCACCCGGCACAGTCCGGTAACCTATTAGAACTGATCCAATTAGCGCAAGGCGAGTATCCTATGCTAGGTATTTGTCTTGGTTTCCAAGCGTTGATTCATGCAGCTGGTGGCGATATTGACCGGTGTCACGAAACTGTACATGGCAAAAAAGCATTGATTGAAACACGCCCGCACCCAATGTTTGAAGAGCTCAGCAACCCACTTACGGTCGCGCGCTATCATTCGCTGTGCGGCTACCGCTTGCCCGATACCATCAAAGTGCTCGCGTCAACAGGTGCTATCCCCATGGCTGCAGAGTTCAGTGCGTACCAAGCGATAGGCTTTCAGTTTCACCCTGAATCCATTTTAACCAGCCATGGCAGCCAGCTGTTAGCACAAACCGTGGCCTACCTGTTTAAGCAGTACGGGAGTTAATGATGCAAACACTTAATGCCTTACTGAATGGCGAAGCACTCACGCTAGAGCAAGCCGAGAAGCTTTTTGATCACTTAGTAAAAGGCGAACTCAATGATATTCAGATAACGGCCGCACTGATTGCCATGAAGCTACGCGGCGAACAGCCTCCCGAAATGGCAGGCGCAGCGCAAGCCTTGCGCCGCGCGGCAAAGCCGTTTCAACGCCCGCAACGGCCGGTAATTGACAGCTGTGGCACCGGTGGCGATGGCAGCAACACCATGAACATCTCCACCACCGCAGCATTGGTTGCGGCAAGTATGGGCCTCACCGTTGCCAAACATGGCAACCGCAGTGTGTCATCGCGCTCAGGTTCGGCCGACGTACTCGAAAGTCTCGGGCTGTCTGTTACACAAGACCCCGCAATTGCTGAACAGCAACTGGACGATTATAACTTTTGCTTCTTATTCGCACCGCACTACCACCCCGGCATTCGGTATGCGATGCCAAGCCGCCAAACGTTAAAAACGCGCACCCTCTTTAATTTACTTGGCCCGCTGGTGAACCCAGCCCGCCCTGATGCTCAAGTTTTAGGCGTATATGACCCAAGCTGGTGCCGCCCCATGGCCGAGACCCTGCGCCTATTAGGTTGCCAACGGGCCATGGTAGTGCACGGTTCCGGGCTTGACGAAATTGCCTTGCATGGCCCAACCCATGTGGTTGAATTGCGCGATGGTGAGCTGCACGAGTACACCCTAACCCCAGCAGATTTTGGTGTCACTGAAGCCAGTGTGGCCGAACTTGCCGGAGGTGACGCTGACTTTAACGCACAATTGTTGCAACAGGTGCTGGCAGGCAAAGCCACCGCCGCGCAGCACAACGCCATAGCCGTGACAGTGGCTGCCATGTTGTATGTTACCGATCAATTCAGTGACCTACGCCAAGCAACCAGCGCTGTGCTCGAGCACTTAGCGGCTGGCACTGCGCTTGAGCATTTACATAAATTGCAGGAGTTTAACCGTGGCTGATTCCGCATCCGTACTTGAAACTATTGTTGCCGCGCGCCGTGAACGTATCGCTGAGCAATTGGCTGAATTGGATCTTAAGCAGATTCAAGCCAACCTCACACCCAGCCGTCGCAGCCTACACAAAGCCTTAGCACAGCCACGTGCGAGCTTTATTTTAGAATGCAAAAAAGCATCACCTTCGAAAGGATTAATTCGTCCAGACTTTAATCCAGTCAGCCTGGCGCAAACCTATAGCCGCTATGCCGATGCGATTTCAGTGCTAACCGAGCCGGACTACTTTCAGGGTGACTTTCGCTATCTTGCCGCGGTAAGTGCTGCGGTTAGCCAGCCGGTTTTATGCAAAGACTTCATTGTCATGCCCGAGCAAGTGGTACTCGCCCGTCATTTTGGCGCCGACGCCATTTTGCTGATGCTGTCGATTTTAACCGACGACACCTATCAGCAACTTGCTACCCTAGCCGAAGAACTGAAACTAGACGTGCTCACGGAAGTTGCCACGGAGCAAGAACTGGATAGAGCGCTGCGCCTGAAGGCAAAAATAATTGGGATTAATAACCGCAACTTGCACGATCTAACTATCGACCCACAACGTAGTATTGAAATGAGTCAGCGCATTCCAAGCGATGTGTTGGTGGTGGCAGAGTCTGGTTATGAAACACATAGCCAAGTAGCCGCTACGGCGCCCTTTGTTGACGGATTTTTAATTGGCAGCGCGTTATCGAAACAAGCAAACGTGGACCAAGCCTGCCGTGAACTCATCTATGGTGAACACAAAGTTTGTGGTTTAACTGAACCGGCGGATGCCATGGCCGTTCGCGCAGCTGGGGCTGCATACGGTGGGCTAATATTTGTTGGCCATTCACCACGCTTTGTCACCAGTGAACAAGCCCAGCAAATCGTCGCCGCTGAGCCTAATCTTGCCTTTGTTGGCGTATTTGCGGACCAGCCGCTAACCCAGGTGGCACAAACCGCACAGCAACTGAACTTGGCCGTGGTGCAATTACACGGACAAGAAGACATTGACTATATCAGCGAGTTACGCAAAGCCCTGCCCGCACATACCAAGGTGTGGAAGGCAGTTGGCGTTGATGAGCCGCTGGTACTACCGCAATTGGAAGTCGACGCCTTCCTACTGGATAACCGCTTCGGTGGCAGTGGTCAGCCGTTTGATTGGGCATTGCTCGAAGGGCTAAGTGCCGCACAGCGTAGCCAGTGTATTTTGGCCGGCGGCTTAAGCTTAGAGAATTTGCCAGCCGCGCTGGCAACTGGGGTAACGCGCCTTGATGTAAACTCTGGTGTGGAGTATGCCAAGGGCCGTAAAGACGCCGGTAAAATCATTGCACTTTTTGAATCCATTCGCACTTACGGAAAAACCAATGACCGCACGCACCAAGGTCAGGAGGCAGTATCATGAGTACCCAACCACAAAAACTTTCAGCTTACTTTGGTGATTTTGGCGGGCAATTTGTGCCAGAAATATTGCTCCCCGCGCTTGATCAACTTGAGCAAGCATTTATTGATGCACAAAATGACCCCGCCTTTCAGGCTGAGTTTTTTGATTTATTAAAGAACTACTTGGGCCGTCCAACGCCGTTGTCACTTTGCCGCAACTTGCCGCTAACGTCGCCGAATGGAACGAAAATATACCTTAAACGCGAAGATCTTCTGCATGGCGGTGCACACAAAACCAACCAAGTACTCGGCCAAGCGCTACTCGCTAAGCGCATGGGCAAAAATCGCATTATTGCCGAAACGGGCGCGGGACAGCATGGCACCGCAACTGCATTGGCCTGCGCATTGCTTGGCCTTGAGTGCATTATCTATATGGGCGCCAAGGACGTTGCCCGCCAACAGCCGAATGTATTTCGTATGGAATTAATGGGCGCCAAAGTGGTACCCGTTGATTCAGGTAGCGGCACGTTGAAAGATGCCGTTAACGAGGCTATGCGCGACTGGACCGCGAGCTACAGCACCACCCATTACTTGTTGGGTACCGCAGCGGGTCCGCATCCATTCCCAACCATTGTTCGTGAGTTTCACCGGATGATCGGAGCCGAAGCCAAGGCACAAATTCTTGAACGCATTGGTCGCTTACCCGACGAAGTTATTGCGTGTGTCGGTGGGGGCTCCAATGCCATTGGTATGTTTGCCGAGTTTATTGACGAAACCGGCGTAGAATTGGTCGGCGTTGAACCAGCTGGTAAAGGCGTTCACACCCATGAACATGGCGCCACCTTAGCCGCCGGTAAACCAGGTATATTACACGGTTGCCGTTCGTTCTTAATGCAAACCGACGAAGGTCAAATTGAAGAAAGCTATTCGGTTTCAGCGGGGCTGGATTACCCCGGTGTGGGCCCGCAACATGCTCATTTACGTGAAATCGGCCGTGCACGTTACGAATCAGTCACGGACACCGAGGCACTTGAAGCATTTAAACTGCTGGCTCAACATGAAGGCATTATTCCCGCGCTTGAGTCTGCCCACGCATTGGCTTATGCGTTGCGCCGAGCAGCGGAGTCAGATGCGCCAGAAGTGTTGTTGTTAAATCTATCTGGGCGTGGCGATAAAGACATTGATCACGTGCGCCGTATCTTTGCACAGGGAGAGCAAGCATGAGCCGTTACGAAAACCTTTTCAACAACTTGCAGCAAGCCAACCAAGGCGCATTCGTGCCCTTCGTGACGCTGGGCGATCCAACGCCCGAGTTGAGCTTAAAAGTTATTGAAGCGTTAATTGCGGGCGGCGCCGATGCACTTGAACTGGGTTTACCATTTTCTGATCCGGTTGCGGATGGCCCCACCATTCAACAAGCAAACATTCGCGCATTGGCTGCGGGTACCCGTATCAGTGATGCGTTCGACATTATCGAAACCATCCGCGCCCGACACCCTGACCTGCCGATAGGTTTATTGGTTTATGCAAATCTAGTCGTCAGCAAGGGCTCGGATGATTTTTACCAACGCTGTGCAAAGGCTGGCGTCGACTCGGTGCTAATTGCCGATGTTCCGGTTCGCGAAGGCATTCCTTTTGGTGAAGCTGCCAAAAAGCATGGCATTGCGCCAATTTATATCGCACCGCCTGACGCTTCGGAAACAACCCTCGAGCGGGTTGCAGCGAATAGCCAAGGCTATGTGTATTTGTTGAGTCGTGCGGGAGTAACCGGTGCTGACACACAAATGCAAGCACCTGCCACCGAGATCATCAAGCTGCTGAAGGCACACCATAGTGCGCCACCGCTGCTCGGTTTCGGTATTGCCACGCCAGAACACGTGCGCGCTGCAATTGAATCAGGTGCCGCAGGGGCAATTTGTGGCTCGGCCATTGTGCGTATTATTGAGCAGTACCAACACAATGAAGCCGAACTCACTGCGCACCTGGAAAGTTTTGTGCGCACTATGAAGAAGGCAACAAACAATCCTTAAGTGCCGTCTCAAGCTGTGGGTACTTAAACTGATAACCGGCCTGTTGCAAACGCTCAGGCAACACCAACTGGCCGGTTAGTAGCATCTGTGACATCTCACCCAGCATTAACTTCAATGCCCACGCGGGTACCCGCATAAAATGCGACTTGCGCAGCACGCGCGCTAACGTTTTACTGAACTCTTCTTGCGCTACAGGTTGCGGTGCGGTGGCATTAAATATGCCCTGCGCTTGTTCGTGCTGCAGTAAAAACAGAATAATGCCGACCATGTCGTCTAAATGAACCCAGCTAAAGCCTTGCTTACCGTGCCCTAGCGGGCCACCTAACCCTAACAGGTAAGGCGGTAGCATCTTTTTCAATGCACCCCCTTCAGGCGCTAAAACCACGCCGGTGCGTAACACACACACACGCGTTTTTTCAGACTGTGCCGCAAGCGCTAAGCGCTCCCACTCAGCACATAAATGATGCGCAAAATCGTCCGCTTCTACCTTAGTCGCTTCGGTGACTGGCGTCTCACCCTGTGCTCCGTAATAGCCAATTGCCGAGCCACTGATAAACACCTGCGGTGGCTGCGCCGCATTTTGCATACGTTCGGTAAGCTTGCGGGTAATGTTCCAACGACTTTGCTCAATACGTAACTTTTGACGCGAACTCCAGCGCTTATCCGCAATACCCTCACCTTGCAGGTTAATCACGCCATAAAAGTCACTTAATTCAGATATTTCATCCAAGCTTTTGACCACATGAACGCTATTACCAAGGCGCTCTAGCGCCCGTTGCGGATTGCGGCTAATTACCGTCACCTGATAATCATTCACAAGATGAGGGATCAGCGCCGACCCAATAAGTCCTGTTCCGCCCGTAATTAATAATTTCATGCTGGCCTCTCGCTGAGTAATTTCTATAATTGATCATGTTACAGTGTAGTCATTGAATCTAGTACGTCACAAACTTTTCTGGCACACTGCTTCAACTATCGTAAACCGGAATTCATCATGCTGTTAGTGCTCGAATATTTGCCGTTAATTTTATTCTTCATTTTTTATCTGCTCGGTGACATCTTTATTGCCACTGGGGTATTGATGATCGCCACTGTAATGCAGATTATTGGCATGAAATTCATGCGCGAACCCGTTACCCCGCGCCATTGGATTGTCATGTGGGCCGTGCTGATATTTGGCAGCATCACACTCTTTTTACACGATGAGTGGTTCGTTAAGATCAAAGTAACCGTAATTTATGTCGCTATCGCGCTATTTTTACTAGTTGGTTTGTGGTGGAAAAAGAAAAGTCCATTACAGAGTATGCTTGGTAGCGAAATTAACTTACCTGTTTTTGCGTGGCATCGCCTTACCTATGCATGGGTAATTTTCGCCCTCAGCCTTGCCGTAATTAATGTTTACATCGCCGAAGCCATGAGCCTTGACGCATGGGTTAATTTTAAAGTGTTCGGAATTTTGGGTGCCACCCTGGTATTTAGCGTGTTTTCTGGCGCTTACATGTTTAAACATCACACCGATCGTGAAAAAGATGCAGAGGAAATTGAATAATGTGGTTTGTCATTTGGGCCGAAGATGCACCAAACAGTTTAGCTGCGCGCCGCGCAACCCGTCCTGCCCATTTAGAGCGCCTCAAGCAACTGCAAGCCGATGGCCGCCTGCTGGTGGCTGGCCCATGCCCAGCTATCGCTAGTTCTGATCCCGGTGAAGCGGGTTTTACCGGCTCCATGGTCGTGGCGGAGTTTGATAGTTTAGCGGCCGCGCAAGCATGGGCCGATGCCGACCCTTATATTGCCGCTGGCGTCTACCATCAAGTAACGGTAAAACCTTATATCAAAGCCTTGCCATAATATGACCAAAATATGACCAACCCACATCGCATTACGCTTCAGGCGGCTCCAGCACGCCACGTAGTTGCCTATGAGTGGCGTGCCCAGCACGCCCAAGGGGTAATAATTCTGGCACCTGCCATGGCTGTGCCACAGGCTTTTTACCAGTCTTTTTGCGAATGGTTATGTCAACAAGGCTACCATGTCATTAGCTTCGACTATTACGGCATTGGTGCATCAATTAATAAGCCACTCCCTCAGGTTTCCACCACAGTAACCGACTGGGCAACCTATGATGCGGCCGCAGTCATTGATTACGCAGTAAGCCAGCATCCTGAGTTACCTTTACTGTGGTTCGCCCATAGCATTGGCGGGCAACTTTTTGGAATGGTGCCAAACAATCAGCACGTAAAGCACATGATCACTGTCGCTACGGGAACGGGCTATTGGAAAGACACCAAGCCGCAATTGAAGTATAAGTCGTGGGTTTTGTGGCGTGCTATTACGCCATGGCTGATTCCATTAGCCGGATATTTCCCGGGCCGCAAACTTGGGATTGTTGGTGATGTACCGGCAGCCGCCATGCAACAATGGCGCAGTTGGTGTTTACACCCAGATTATTTGGTTGGCGCGGAGCAGCACTATCAACGCTACGCCAACATCACCACACCCATCACGTCACTAAGCTTTACCGACGATGAAATGCTTACCGCGCATAATATCAACGCCATGCATGATTTCTACGCCAACGCGCCACAGCAACGTCATGTGATAGCACCAGCGGATATTAATGCCAGCCGTATTGGTCATTTTGCGGTGTTTCGCAAAAGCTATGATCAACATTGGCCAGCACTATTTGCTGAGCACATTCAAGCGGCTTTCAAAGCGTAAGCTCGCATTACGCGAGCTTACGAATCAACTGCGCCGTGTTTCTGCGTACCAATCGGTTACACGCCAAGCGGCCAAGTGTGCCCACTACAAGCGCACCCGCTACCGGGCCCACTAACCAGAACCGCCAATGCAAGGTTGCGCCCATTTCAAACACTTGGGTTTGCAGTATCCACAGCGACAACTCCATTGCAAGGGTAGCGATAAGCCCGCTAATTGCGCCCAAAATAACAAACTCGTAGGTAACACTACGGCTCAATAACTTCGCCGGCGCACCTAAGGTTCGCAAAATCACCAGTTCTTTTTGACGCTCCTCCATGGAAGCTTGAACTTGGGCAAGCAACACCAATATTCCAGCAATCAGCACCAACACCAGCACAAACGCAATCGCAATACTGACTTGCTCAATCACTTCGCGCAGTTGGTCCATTATGGCATCAAGATCAATCAGTGACACTTGTGGGAATGGTTTGAACAACTCATACAGCTCGCTTTGACGCTCGCGCGGCAAATTAAAACTAGAGATAAATGTTGCTGGAAAATCTTCCAAGGTCGCCGTATTGAAAATCATAAAGAAGTTCGGCTGCAAGGTACCCCAGTTCACTTCGCGAATACTGGTTATTGGCACCTCAAAGGTGTTACCGCCAATGTTAAATTCAAGCTGGTCACCCACGCTCAAATTCATCCGTTCAGCAACTTCAGCTTCAACTGAAACCTGCGGTTGTGGCGCTTCGCCCCACCAGTCGCCGGCCACAATCGTATTGTTAGGTGGTAAATCATCGCGCCACGTCAACGACAGCTCGCGACCAAAACCTTCGCGCTGTTCCGCATTATTGGTTTGGGTATTGGCTTCGTCACCGCCAGCCTCTTTCGTCACTTCATCACGTACCGGCACACCATTAACGGCCGTCATCCGGCCCGGCACCACCGGATACATGTCATTTGACACAATGTCGCGCTCAGCAAAGCGATCACGCAGCTCACCCACATCATCCGGTGCCACATTCACAATAAAGTAGTTCGGCGCATCATCGGGTAATTGGCGCTGCCAATCATCAAGAAGCTCATTACGCAGCGCCAACACCAGCAGCAACAACATAATTGCCGTTGAAAAGCTCAGCATTTGCACACTATTCTCTTGGGCGCGGCGCTGCAAACCAGCCATAGCCAAGCGCCATGCACTACCCGCCTGCATACCTGCTTGTCGGCTTGCACGAATAAATACTCGCCCAACCAATAACAACAGTACCGCGGCCACCGAGCCACCCGCGAACAATGCGGTCGACAGCAACCATTGCTGGCTATAAATCAGTAGTAATGCATAGATAGTGCCCGCTGAGGCCACCCAATGCAGCCAGCGCAGTTTGTCGGTACCGGTCAATTGCCGGTTCAGAACCCGTAACGGCGGAATCGAAATCAAGCGCAACAATGGATACAACGTAAACATTACCGCACTGACTAAGCCTGTTGCTGAGGCTAAAATGTAGGGCTTTATGCCTGCTGCCGGCAATTCAGCACCAAGTTGCGCCGCGACGAACTCAATAACTTGGGCCTGCAGTACCCAGCCCAACGCCAAGCCAACCGCGATGCTAATAACTGTCAGTAACAACAAATGCAGAATAAAAATACGCTGAATCTGTGCTTTGTCGGCACCCAGGGTTTTGAAAATGGCCACCACGTCATAGTTGCGCTGACAGTAGCGTTGTGCGGCCACCGCCACCGCTGTTGCAGCAAGTACCACACCAAGTAGGCTCGCTAGCAACATGAACCGCTCAGCACGCTTTAAACTGCGTGCCAACGGGCTGTCTCCATCTTCAATGCTGCGCCAGTTGTGGGTGTCATCGTTTAGTTGTGGTAATAGCCACTCGTAGTAGCTTTCCAACTGTGCCACTTCACCCGCATATAAGATGTTGTAACGCACGCGCGAGCCAGGCTGAATCAAGCCTGTTTGTTCAAGCTCGTTATAGTTAATCAACACATTTGGGCTGTCAGTAAATACTGAGAAACCGACATCCGGTTCATAAGTCAGTACGCGGGTTACATTGAAGCGGGTTTCACCAATTTCAATCTGGTCGCCAACTTGTAAATTAAGTTCTTGAAACAAAGCTGCAGCAACCCAGGCCTCGCCAGCACCAGGTAACCCCTCAGCGGTAGTTTCTTCGCCAAAAGGCTCCAGAGCTGTACGCAGCTCACCGCGCAGTGGGTAGCCATCGCTAACCGCTTTGATATCCACCAAGGCCAGTTCATCGTTTGCGAACGCCATGCTGTTGAATACCACACGATTCGCGGTTTGTAGGTCATATTCCTGCGCTTGCTCGACCCATTCGTGATCGATGGTTCTCCGTGAACTCAACACCCGGTCGGCCGCTAAGAATTCGGCGCTACGCGCCAACAAGCCAGTTTGCAAGCGCTCGGTAAATAACGACAACGACAGCACGGCAGTAACCGACAGCACAATTGCTGCTGCCATAATAGTTAATTCGCCACGCTTAAGCTCGTGGCGCAATAAGCGCCATGAAATCTTATGCCACATCGCGCGTCACCTCAGCCAGTCGGCCTGCATCCATGCGCAACACGCGCTGGCATCGATTCGCCAACTCCGCATCATGGGTAACCATCACCAGTGTAGTGCCCGACTCTTCGTTCATCTGAAACAATAAGTCTTCAACTTTATGGCCTGTGGTAGCGTCCAGGTTACCGGTTGGTTCATCAGCAAATAAAATTTTAGGTGTACCAATAAACGCCCGGGCAATGGCAACGCGTTGTTGCTCACCGCCAGACAATTGGTTTGGATAATGGGTCAAACGCTCGGCAAGACCTACTTTGGTCAGTAGATCACGTGCCTGCTGCTCAGCATTTTTATGCCCTGCCAGCTCAGCCGGTAGCATCACGTTTTCTAACGCAGTCAAACTGGGGATCAATAAAAACGACTGAAAAATAAAGCCAATTTTGTCGGCGCGCACTTTTGCGCGTTGCTCCTCATCCAAATCGCTCAACTTTACGTTATCTATAGAAACATCTCCGCCACTTGCAAGGTCTAATCCCGCAAGCAACGCGAGTAGAGTCGACTTACCAGAGCCGGATGCACCGACAATAGCCACCGTCTCGCCCTCTTTTATGGAGAGGTCAATCGGCTGTAAAATGTGTAGAATACCGTCTTGAGTTGTAACTTTTTTCTCTAATTGAGTGGTTTGAATAAGCATTTATGAAAAACTTCCTAGCTAAATTGTTGGTTATCGTCGCACTGTTGGTTGTTATACGTCCAGTTTCGGCAAATGTCTCACTTGTTGTTTTAGGAGACAGCCTCAGTGCCGGTTACGGCATGGCGCAAAGCGAGTCATGGGTAGGCGTGCTGCAAGATCGTTGGGCCGAAAAATATCCTGACATTACGCTCATTAACGCCAGCATTAGTGGCGACACTACCCAAGGTGCATTAAATCGTTTAGCTGGGGTTATCGAACGCCATCAACCTGATGCAGTATTTGTTGAACTTGGCGGCAACGATGGTCTACGCGGTTTTACCCCAGCAGCTATCTCAGACAATTTGGTACAGATTATCATGCAATTGCAACAGCAGGACGCTAAAGTTGCGTTAAGTCAGGTGAGAATTCCGCCGAACTACGGCCAGCGCTACAGTGAAATGTTCGCAAACATTTTCCCACAGGTCGCCGAACAGCAAAAAGTGCCGCTTATTCCGTTCTTTATGGAAAGCATTATTGAAAATGAGAATTTGATGCAAGGTGACGGTATTCATCCGAATCGCGAAGCACAACCGCTTATCGCAGATATCATGGAAGAACACTTACTGGAATTGATCGAAAGGCGTTAATCGTGTTTCGTGCGCTTCGCTGTTCGTACGCTGCGCTGTTCGGAAAAACGTTTTTGGTTATTCATTATTGGTTTGTGTTTTATCGAAGAGTGCGAAGCACGGCCGAAGAGTGAACGAAGTGAACGTTCGAATAACGAATAACGGCCTTAAAGAAGTGGCGTCCCCTAGGGGATTCGAACCCCTGTTACCGCCGTGAAAGGGCGGTGTCCTAGGCCTCTAGACGAAGGGGACAAGGACTCATCAATCTAAATTGCAGTCTACATCGAACAGTGCGAAGCACGGACGAAGAGTGAGCGAAGCGAACGTTCGAATAACGAATAACGCTTTTGCTTTAAAGAAGTGGCGTCCCCTAGGGGATTCGAACCCCTGTTACCGCCGTGAAAGGGCGGTGTCCTAGGCCTCTAGACGAAGGGGACCCCGGACAAACATTCTGGTTACTCGTTATTAGCTATTCGTTATTGTTCTTCGTTTGGCTCTTGCGAGTAACGAATAACGACCAACGAATAACGGTTTTAAAGAGTGGCGTCCCCTAGGGGATTCGAACCCCTGTTACCGCCGTGAAAGGGCGGTGTCCTAGGCCTCTAGACGAAGGGGACGCACCAGAATTAAAACACTATCAGATTTTCACTACTGAGCTGCAGCTTTGGTGGAGCTAAGCGGGATCGAACCGCTGACCTCTTGCATGCCATGCAAGCGCTCTCCCAGCTGAGCTATAGCCCCACACCAACACTAAATATTCGTGTGCTGCATCAGTACCCTGACAGCGGGGCGAATTCTAGGGTAATTCGCGCACCACCGTCAACCTTTTTTTTGGTAAAATGAATCGTTTGCCGAAAAATAAGACAGTTCGAACAAATCACGATCAATTCTGCCTAAACTCTCACCACTTCTGGGTTTTAATCGTCGAAGTGATAAATGCGTTCTAACGACGCCCTATCGCGCACAGTTACTTCCATATCACGCACTAAACCGTCTTCAATGCTGTACACCCAACCGTGAATTGCTAAGTCTTGGCCACGGTCCCACGCTTGCTGAACAATGGTTGTTTTGGCGAGGTTACCCACCTGCTCTATCACGTTCAATTCGCACAGGCGATCAATACGGTCTTTCTCATCAGTTATCGCTTCAAGTTCTTTGTGATGCTCGCGATAAATATCTTTAATTGGGAATAACCAATGATCAACTAAACCATGACAACAACTTTCAGTCGCAGCGCGCACACCACCACACCCATAATGCCCCACCACTAAAATGTGTTTCACCTTGAGCGTTTCAACAGCGTATTGAACCACTGACAAACAATTAAAATCGGTTTGAATCACTTGGTTGGCAACATTACGGTGCACAAAAAGTTCACCCGGCGCCATACCTACCACTTGGTTTGCCGGCACACGGCTGTCTGAGCAGCCAATCCACAAGTACTCCGGCGTTTGTTGCGCCACCAGGTTATTAAAGAAATCAGGGTCTTGCTCGAGCATACGTTTTGCCCAAGCTGAATTATTAGCAATTAACTGACGAATTTTTGGCATTTAACGCTCTCGTTCTTGTAAGAGTTTCACGGCAACTAGTCGATGCATAAAAAAGGCGCCATAGGGCGCCTTTACGTAACAGATAGTTACTGCGCTTGTTCGCGCTCAAGTATAAACGAAATTGCGCGTGCAATACGTCCTACCACTTGTTCTTGCGGAATTAACTCCAGCGTCACGTCTAACGACGGTGAATTACCTGAGCCAGAAACCGCAACGCGCAGCGGCATACCTACTTTACCCATGCCAACTTCCAAGTCATCAGCGGTTTGCTGAATAGCGGCCTGAATGGTTTGTGCGTTCCACTCGGTTAGCGATGCTAATCTATCTTGCACCGCTTCAAGCGCTTCACGGGCAACTGGGCGTAAATGCTTTTTCGCAGCCGCTTCGTCAAAGTTTTCATACTCTTCATAGAAAAACCGGCTTTGCGTGGCCATGTCTTTCAAGGTTTTAACACGGTCAGCCATCAACGGAATCAGTTTATCCAGCGCTGGCCCTTTGCTCACGTCAATGGCTTGATCGGTGAAATGCCACTGCAGATAAGGAATCACGTGCTCAACCGGCAGACTTTTCATGTAATGCTGGTTCAGCCAATTTAACTTTTCGGTGTTAAATGCTGACGCTGCCTTGTTCACGTCATCCAAACTAAATAGCTTGGTCATTTCTTCAACACTGAAGATTTCTTGATCGCCATGCGACCAACCTAAACGTACCAAATAGTTCAGCACCGCTTCTGGCAAGTAGCCGTCATCGCGATATTGCATAACGCTCACAGCACCATGGCGCTTCGACAGCTTCTTGCCATCGTCGCCCAAAATCATCGATACATGCGCGTACTCAGGCACTGGCGCGCCAAGCGCTTTTAAAATATTAATTTGGCGCGGGGTATTGTTGATATGGTCTTCACCACGTACCACGTGCGTGATATCCATTTCCCAGTCATCAATAACAACACAGAAATTATAGGTTGGCGTACCGTCACTTCGGGCAATAATCAGATCATCCAACTCGGTGTTGGCGAATTCAATATGGCCACGAATGTGGTCGTCAAATTTCACGCTGCCTTCTTGTGGGTTACGGAAACGCACCACGTACTTATCGCCTGAAACATTCGGGTTATCACGGCAATGCCCGTCATAACGTGGCTTCTCGCCTTTTTCCATTTGCGCTTCACGCATTTGCTCAAGACGTTCCGTCGAGCAATAGCATTTATACGCTTTATCTTCGTCTAGCAGCTTGTTAATAAAGTGCTCGTAACGATCAAAGCGTTTGGTTTGATAATACGGGCCCTCGTCCCACGTTAACCCTAACCATTCCATGCCTTCTAAAATGGCATCTATTGCTGGTTGGGTTGAGCGTTCACGGTCAGTATCTTCAATACGTAACACAAATTTCCCGCCAGCTGCCTTAGCAACCAACCAAGAATATAAGGCCGTGCGCGCACCGCCAACATGAAGATAGCCGGTTGGGCTAGGGGCAAATCGAGTGACTACTGTCATAATTCTTGCATTCTCCGCATTATTCGGGTTATTTTGCACTTAGATTACCCAAGCATTCTACCAAGAAGCAGCGGTAGGCGCATTAGGCGAAATGACAGAATATTGTCTTTTTACTAAGCAGGATGTTGATTTTTACGGCGAAATGGTGAAAAACCAAGCAGTCGAACAAATCGAGTGATATTTCCTGTTGACAGTATCGTCAAGCTCCCTATAATACGCCCCGCAACGCAGAGAAAAGGATGGTTAGCTCAGCTGGGAGAGCACCGCCCTTACAAGGCGGGGGTCACTGGTTCGAGCCCAGTACCATCCACCACTACTTCATTTTTCTCTGTGTCTCCCTGATGGATGGTTAGCTCAGCTGGGAGAGCACCGCCCTTACAAGGCGGGGGTCACTGGTTCGAGCCCAGTACCATCCACCAATTCCTTTTGCAAAAGAAGAGCGTTAATCGTTATTGGTTACTCGTTATTCGGAAAGCAAAAAACGGCAAGCAAAAAATCCCCAAACGTATTTCACGAATAACGACTAACGACTAACGAACAACGACCAAAGCGTTGAATCGCTTTAGATGCCTTGAGAACAGCAGCATCCATCCGGCCATCAGCCAACCAAACAATAACAACGCTTTAACCATTGAAAACGCTGGCCATAAATTGCTGACCAAACTCAGCAACAAGGCACCGTCGACTATCCAACTGAACCACAATAATAACGGCATGATGCGGAATGCTTGCCGCACCCATTCAGCCATTTCGGCTTTGATTTGCGTTAGCAGCACAAAAATGAGCATTGCAGGAGCGCCTACAAGCAACGCCAAACCAAATTGCTCGGTGCTGGTGTAGAAGAATTTCAATAAACGATTGGGGTCTTCAATAAAGGTGAGCGAGATTATCCAAGCCGCGTAGCCACGCATGAAAAACAACAACATAAACAGCAAACTCCACGGCGTTTTCAACACACCGTCGAGCGTTACATAGCGTTCATCACCTGGTTCTAACCGCACTGCGTGTCTCTGCCTTAAGCTGGGGCAAAATAGCCCAGCGAGGATAATTTCGTGCGGTTATGCTACGTGGACAGTTTCGGTTTGTCGACCTTGCTGCCGCTGTTTCCTCGCAGCCCAGTATTTCTCATGAAAATAGTATGCAAAAGTATTCACCACTGGCTCAATCAATGCCACCGCTCCACCGAGCACAATGTCACCTGTCATTAACCACACCAGTGTAAACGCAACGCTTACGTGCATTACACCAAAAGAAACTGTCTTCGCCATTGCGATATCCCCCATTAATTTTCTATGGATAGATAATAGCAATTACAAATTATATATCTAACAGTAAATACCGATAGCTGTAATAGCGTTATTCGTGCGCTTCGCTGTTCGTGCTTCGTCCGTTCGCTGCGCTCTCTCTTCGAATAGCGCTTGCGCGGACTAACAGCTCAGCGGACGAATAACGAATAACGAATAACGAATAACGAATAACGGCTTTTAAAGTCTTTTAAGTTGCTCCCGCAGCTTGGTTAAATCATCGCGCAACGCCGCAGCCTTTTCGAACTCTAAATCTTTTGCTGCCTGATACATTTCTTTTTCGGTCTGCACAATTTTCTGCATCACCACTTTCGGATCAAACATCGCCGCATCGTAAACTGGCTCTGGCTCAGCGGTGCGCTGTTTCTCTTTACGTGGAGCGCGAATACCACCGCCACCAAGATCCATCACGTCAGTCACACGCTTAATCAGACCTTTCGGCGTGATGCCATGCTCCTCGTTGTAGCTTACTTGCTTCGCACGACGACGATCGGTTTCATCAATCGCGCGCTGCATCGAACCGGTAATGCGATCAGCATACAATATAGCCCGCCCGTTAAGGTTACGTGCTGCGCGGCCAATTGTTTGTATCAGCGATCGATCAGAACGCAAGAAGCCTTCTTTGTCAGCATCAAGAATTGCCACCAAGGAAACCTCTGGCATGTCCAAGCCTTCACGCAGCAAGTTGATACCCACCAAAACATCAAACTTACCCAGACGCAGGTCGCGGATAATTTCCATCCGCTCAACGGTGTCGATATCAGAGTGCAGATAACGCACACGGATGCCATGCTCGTCTAAATAATCCGACAAATCTTCGGCCATTTTCTTAGTTAGTGTGGTGGCCAATACGCGCTCGTTTAACTCCACGCGCATACGCACCTCAGACATCAAGTCATCAACCTGCGTTGCCACCGGACGAATTTCAATGGTCGGGTCAATCAGCCCTGTTGGCCGCACCACCTGCTCCACCACGTCGCCGTCACACTTTTCAATCTCATATTTACCCGGCGTTGCAGACACATAAATGGTTTGTGGCGCAATCGCTTCAAATTCATCAAATTTTAATGGCCGGTTATCCAGCGCTGACGGCAATCGGAAGCCGTAATTCACCAAGTTTTCTTTACGCGAACGGTCGCCTTTATACATCGCACCAATTTGCGACACAGTAACGTGCGACTCATCAATGATCAGCAAGGCATCGTCCGGTAAGTAGTCCAGCAACGTTGGCGGCGGCTCGCCCGGCGAACGTCCAGACAGATACCGTGAGTAGTTCTCAATGCCCGAACAATAGCCAAGCTCCAGCATCATTTCGATGTCGTATTGAACTCGCTGACTCAGGCGCTGCTCTTCAACTAACTTGTTCATATCCAACAACTGGTGTTTACGATCTTTCAGCTCTTCTTTAATTTCTTCAATGGCGCCTAAAATGGTTTCGCGCGGCGTAACATAGTGCGTTTTTGGATACACAGTTGCACGCGCCACATCGGCTTCAGTCACCTGCCCTGTCAGCGGCTCAAAGAAACTGATGCGATCAATTTCATCATCAAACAGCTCCACCCGAATGGCCAGTTGCTCAGATTCTGCCGGGAAAATATCAATCACTTCACCACGAACACGGTAGGTGCCACGCTCAAATGCTGCGTCATTGCGTTTGTACTGCAACTGCGCCAGACGGCGCAAAACGTCGCGTTGATCAATGATGTCGCCACGGCGCAAATGCAGCATCATTTTCATATAGGATTCAGGGTCACCCAAACCATAAATACAGGACACCGAAGCAACCAACACAACATCACGGCGTTCCATTAATGCTTTGGTTGCCGACAAACGCATCTGTTCAATATGTTCGTTTATGGACGCGTCTTTTTCAATGAACGTATCGGTGGTGGGAACATAAGCTTCCGGTTGATAATAGTCGTAATAGGAAACGAAGTACTCCACCGCGTTATTGGGGAAGAATTCTTTCATTTCGCCATACAATTGCGCCGCCAAGGTTTTATTGTGCGCCAGTATTAAGGTTGGCCGTTGCACTTTTTCAATCACATTGGCCATGGTAAAGGTTTTACCTGAACCCGTTACGCCAAGCAGCGTTTGGTGCGCTAATCCCGCTTCTAAATTGTCAACCAACTTCTCAATCGCTTGGGGTTGATCACCAGCCGGTTGATAGTCAGACTTGAGCTCAAATGCGCGACTCATGATGACCTCCATCGCGTTCGCGAGATATTTCGCTTTTTAGGCCCCGTTGGAACCAGAACCAGGCAATAATTGCCGTAAATACGTTAGCGATAACACCGCCAATAAATAATCCAGGAATATCGTACAGCACCGCACCTAACCAGCTAAGCGGTACAAACATCACAAATAAACGTACGACGCTAAGCGCAAAAGCGTTCATCGGCCGGTGCAATGCGTTCAAACTTGAGTTGGTTAAAATAATAACGCCCTGCAAGCCGTAACCCAGCGGCATAATATAAATAAACAGTCGAATTAAGCGCGCCACTTCAGGGTCATCGGTAAAGGCTGCCGCAACCCAAGGTGCAGTTGCAATCAATAACCCATAAATAATCAGTTGTACGATGAGCACGCTGCGAATGGCAACACGATATGCGGCCCCCACACGGTCAAATGATTGCGCACCAAAGTTTTGACTAATCAATGGCGGCAACGACATTGATAACGCCAGAATAATCACGCTTGCCAGCGACTCCAATCGTGAGCCCACACCAAACGCTGCCACTGCAGGCGCACCGTAAGCGGCGATAATTGCGGTAATCACAGCCATTGCCAGTGGCGTCAGCATGTTCGCACCCGCAGCGGGTACGCCAATACTTAGAATCTGACGCGCCGAGCGCAACCAACTGGCATCAGCCGGTGCACGAAAAGCCAGTAGCTTCTTATATTTGAGGTACCAGAGCACCAGAAACGTTCCGATAATCCATGACACTAAGCTTGCCAGTGCAGCACCCTGCACGCCCATGGCCGGAATTGGGCCCAAGCCAAAGATAAAAATAGGGTCAAAAATAGCATTCAGCAAACCGCCCGAAGCCATAATGAGTGACGGGGTACGGGTATCCCCTGACGCCCGCAACACGGCGTTGCCCACCATTGGCGTCACCAATAGCACTGAGCCAATAAACCAAATGGTCATGTAGTCATGAATGTAGGGCAACAGGCGTTCTTGGGCACGTAGTAAGCTGAAAATTGGGTCCATGAGCAGGTAGCCAATTAACGCCAGCACCATCACCAATAATGCCGACACCGTTAATGCGGTGGTGCCATCAAAACGGGCATGTTCCTCGCGACCGGAGCCACGCTTACGGGCTATCACTGCCGACGTGCCAATGCCTAGGCCAATCGCCAAACTGACAACGGTAAAGGTAACCGGAAAGGTAAAGCTCACCGCCGCCAGCGGGTCTGTGCCGAGCATGCCAACGAAAAACGTATCAACCACGTTAAAGCTGATTAACGTCAACACGCCAATGATCACTGGCCAGGTCATCCGCCAGAGTGTGGGTTGGATTGGATCGTGAAGTAGAGATTTTGCCGCTACAGCTTGGCTCATGTGTTACGTAACCGGTGTTGAAAAAAGAAGCCGTAGTGTAACGAATTTTAAGCTTTTTCGCTATGTTATAAGGCGCTATCGAATAGACAAAATTACGCGAAAACGTTATAGTAGCTGCAACTTTTTCACCCCTTCTATGTTTAGGATCGCACCGTGAAATACCAATTATCCGACCGCGTTAATGCTATACAACCATCACCAACCTTGGCTGTTTCTCAAAAAGCCGCTGAAATGAAAGCCGCTGGCCACAACGTGATTGGTTTAGGTGTGGGTGAACCTGATTTTGATACACCAGAATTTGTCAAAGCAGCAGCTAAGGCTGCAATTGATGCTGGTCATACCCGCTACACCGCGGTTGACGGCATTCCACAACTGAAACAAGCTGTGGTTGATAAATTCAAACGTGATAACGGCTTAAGCTATGAGCCCAGCGAAATTCTAATTTCAGCGGGTGGCAAGCACAGCATCTTTAACCTATTGAGCGCTTGGCTCAATCCGGGTGATGAAGTATTGATTCCTGCGCCTTATTGGGTGTCTTACCCTGATATGGCCAAACTGGTTGGCGCTGAGCCAATCTTTATTGAAGCCGGTATTGAGCAGCGCTACAAAATAACGCCAGCGCAATTGCAAGCCGCCATCACGCCCAAAACACGGTTAATGTTTTTAAATAGCCCGTCCAACCCGACCGGCACGGCTTACACCAAAGCTGAATTGGAAGGTTTGGCCGATGTGTTACGTCAACACCCGCAAATTCTGATCGCAACTGACGACATGTACGAGCATATATTGTGGAGCGAAGAAAGCTTCCACAACATCGCTATGGTTGCGCCTGACTTGAAAGATCGCATCGTTATTCTTTCCGGTGTTTCTAAGGCATACGCAATGACAGGTTGGCGTATCGGCTACGCGGCGGGTCCTAAACCGCTGATTGCTGCCATGAAGAAGATTCAATCACAAAGCACCTCCAACCCAGCCAGCATCAGCCAATGGGCTGCCCTTGCTGCACTTGAAGGCGATCAGAGCTGCATTACCGAGATGGTCAAAGCATTTAAACAACGCCACGACTACCTCGTTGAAGCCTTGAACGCAATTCCAGGCATGCAATGCATTGCGGGCGACGGTACTTTCTACACCTTTGCCAATATTGATGCCTTAATGGCTATGAAAGGCGCCAGCTCAGACGTTGAGTTGTGCGAAATGATTCTGAACGAAGCAAAAGTAGCGTTAGTTCCAGGTTCAGCGTTCGGCGCACCAGGCCACTGCCGCTTCTCTTTTGCATGCAGCCTCGACACCCTGAAAGAAGCTGTACGTCGTATCAAAGAATTCGCCCAAGCATAGTTTTTTGGGCGTAATTCGTTTTGTGACACGGCTGTGACAAGAGTATTAAAACAGCCGTTTAAAATGTGTTCGTCACAAAAAATTAATGTTCGTATTTACACGAAGTTACTTGACCTTTCTGAACGTCGCTTTTGTGAACAAATCAGGTAAGAAATGCACAATTACCGATGCAAAATGCGACGAACGACATGCGCGCCTGAAAAACTTTACACGCCCTGTAAACTAACTATATAACCAACTGTTTTTATTGACTATTTAAAATTAGAGCCAATTTTTAAGCAATCTCTAAATCAGCCCGAATAGCCCACCATTAATGATAACTCACACAGTTTCCCACAAGGTTATCCACAGATTTAGTGGATAAGATTGTCTAGCCATTGAAACACGTGCGATTGGGGGGCATGTGGATAACCAAGGACAAACTAGCTATATATCAAATGCAATACTTGCATTCATTCCAAATACTTGACTTTAATTTTTTTCAACGGTTTGAGCACAAAACAAGCAAACAGCATTTTTTAGTATTGACAGAGGCCGCAACCGCCTTTAACATTCGCACCCGTTGTCGGATGTGTTCCCCAGTAGCTCAGTTGGTTAGAGCGGTGGACTGTTAATCCATGTGTCGTTGGTTCGAATCCAACCTGGGGAGCCAAGACATCCAACAACGTTCCCTTTATATATACGGTTATACCTCATAGAATTCCCCAGTAGCTCAGTTGGTTAGAGCGGTGGACTGTTAATCCATGTGTCGTTGGTTCGAATCCAACCTGGGGAGCCATTCTATAGAAACGCTCCTAGTAACTTCTTAAGCATTCCATATAGTCTTCAAACTCAGAACGCTGCCACAATCTTGCACTAAGCTCGTGCACAGGTTCCTGCGCGCCATTATGCAACCATTCAGCCACTGCTTGCGCCACATTAGGCCAATGACAGGTGTTTGCCATGCCGTGCTCAAGAAATTCCGCAACCGCTCCTTGATCTAACTTCCACATAACTTGAGCTAAACGTGAACGTTGCAGGCATTGCGCATTAGCGGTTTGTTCAAATTGCCCAGTTAACGGCTTAACCAATATTTTCTTACCAGCAGCCAGCGCTTCGCTGGACGTTTCAAACCCAGCATTACTGATAATACCTTCTGCGCGTGCTACGGCTTCGGCAAAACCAATTCGCGATGGCGCATGATAATGAATATGCCCAACCTGCTGCCGCTCAGCTTGAGGATGAAACACATGAAAGGTAACGCCATCAAATGGCTTTAACAGCTCGTGAATCGCTGCCAGCGGCTCGAACGGCAAGTACACCACATAATGCCCTGGCTGCATGGTTTGCGTGCGACCTCGTTGATGAATAATCGGCGGCAAAATATGCGACGCATCATCAAACCAATGCATGCCCACCGGTCTGTCAGTTGGCGCAAACCAACGCAACATTTGCCGTTGCGCCAGCGAAATAGGCAGGCTTGGGGTGGGTTTGTAAAACGCATACTGACGCCCTAACCCAATCACCTGCTTGCGCTGTAAACGCCCCGCCCATGCAGTAATGGGCTCGTAGTCGCTTACCACTAAGTCATATTCACTCAGGTCGAGCGCCTTAACATCATGCCAAAACTGCCCCCACTGATTTCTACGCAAGGTTTCCGGCACATTCACGCGGCCTTGTTCCACCACAAACGAGAGGCCTTGGCGCCATTGCCAGTCACCGAACGCATCCATATCAAACAATTGATTGCGATCACGGCCAGAAATCAAAAACTGTGTGTGAACATCTGGGTACATTGAAAGTGCCTCAGCTAACGCTGAACAGCGGCTTAAATGACCATTCCCGGTGCCTTGTACGCCAATTAGAATACGCATACTTCCTCCATTACTACCTTCTTTATAAACAGCAGCCGTTAGCCAGTTACCGCTAACGCATACCAACTAATACCCAAACCCAGTGTGGCACCCGCGAAAATATCGCCAGGATAATGAACGCCCAGTAACACCCGCGAAACACCAACAGCGCTTGCCCAACCGAACAACAGCAACGCCCAGCTCGGGAAAAACGCGCTCATAATTCCGGCAAACAAGAACGCAGCCGTGGTGTGTCCAGACGGGAAGCTAAATTGATCGTGCGCGAGAATAATCGAATTAAAATGCGGGTTTTTTTGATACGGCCGTTGCCGTTTAAGCAACCGCTTTAGCAATGTAAATAAAGGTATTTCCAGCGCGAAACCAACCACTAAGGTGGTTATTAGCGGTATGCTCTCAGCGCCGTGCAGGCTTGCAATCAATAATGCAATAACTGCATAACTGTAGCCATCGCCCGAACGCGACACCCACCGCACCACCTGATGCCTACATAACCGTTGCAGACGCCGATTCAGCCAGCTAAATGTTCGCTGATCAAATTGACTTACTTTAAACAACCATTTGGCCATAAAAGCTGTCATAACTCGGTGCCTCACGTGGCTTGCCGGTGCTGGCTTGGTTGAAATTTAGCCAACAGGCGTAACAGCGACATGACAGATTTATGAATATTCAGTGACAAACTTGAATAACACTACAGTTCATCGGTTGTTTCAAAGCGCTAAACATTCGATAATAGTACCCATCAAACGCAATTGGACGGATATTCCCATGGGTGACTACTTGCTGCTGTTGGTGGCAACGGTATTAGTCAACAATTTTGTATTGGTTAAGTTTCTCGGGCTGTGCCCGTTTATGGGCGTTTCGAATAAGCTCGAGACGGCTATTGGCATGTCTGCGGCGACAACTTTTGTGCTCACGCTGGCATCCGTATCCAGCTACCTGGTTAATCAATATATCTTGGCGCCGCTTGATCTGATGGCGCTGCAAACGCTGAGCTTTATTCTGGTAATCGCCGTGGTGGTGCAATTCACCGAAATGGTGGTGCATAAAACCAGCCCAACGCTGTATCGCTTGCTCGGTATTTTCTTGCCCTTAATTACCACCAATTGCGCGGTTCTCGGTGTTGCCCTGCTGAACATTAATGAACAACATAATTTCGTTGAATCTATTGTGTACGGGTTCGGCGCTGCCATCGGCTTCTCGCTGGTATTGATTTTATTCTCAGCCTTACGTGAGCGTCTCGCCGCCGCCGATGTACCCATTCCCTTTAAAGGCGCAGCAGTGGCAATGATCACTGCAGGCCTCATGTCATTAGCCTTTATGGGCTTTAGCGGGCTGGTGACAACAGCATGACGTTAATTACCGCACTGAGTGTATTGGGCGTACTTGCCCTGATATTTGGCTTAATACTCGGCTTTGCCGCGGTACGTTTTCGCGTGGAAAGCGACCCCATCGTTGATCAAATAGACGCCCTGCTGCCGCAAACGCAATGTGGCCAATGTGGCTATCCCGGCTGTCGGCCATACGCTGAGGCTATTGCGAACGGCGATGACATTAATAAGTGCCCGCCCGGCGGTGAAACCACCATTAAGAACTTGTCTGAGCTGATGGGCGTTGAAGCCAAACCACTTGACGCAGCACATGGCCAAGAAGACGTTAAAAAAGTCGCGGTGATTCGTGAAGACGAATGCATTGGCTGCACTAAATGCATTCAAGCCTGCCCAGTGGATGCCATTCTCGGTGCTGCAAAACAGATGCATACCGTTATTGCGCATGAATGTACCGGTTGTGATCTGTGCGTAGAGCCATGCCCTGTTGACTGCATCGACATGGTGCCAGTGCCTGTGCGCCCTGAAAATTGGCAGTGGGATTTACAACAAATTCCAGTTCGTGTGGTGGAGTCGTCAAACTAATGTCAGCAGCAACCAAAGCGATAGAAGCAGGCCACATTTGGACGTTCCCTGGCGGTATCCACCCGCCGGAGCGCAAAGAACTGTCCAACCAATCGGCAATTCGTCAGTTGCCTTTGGCACCACATTATCATGTACCGGTTAAACAGCACTCTGGTGCCCCCGGCGATTTGCTGGTGCAAGTGGGCGATAAAGTAAAAGCAGGCCAAGCGCTTACTCAGGTTGGCGTGAACAACGGCCTGCCGGTACACGCCCCTACCTCAGGCACAGTCACGGCCATTGGCGCCGGCATTATTGCTCACCCATCAGGGCTGGCCGACACCATCATTACCATTACGGCCGACGGTGACGATAGCGCCACAACCTTAGCGCCCATCGCCGATTACACTGCGGTAAGCCGTGCTGAACTATTGGAGCGCATTAAACAAGCCGGTATCGCTGGTTTGGGTGGCGCTGGCTTCCCTACCGCGCAGAAACTTGCGCTGCAGCGGCCACTGGATTACCTGATCATCAATGGCGTGGAATGCGAACCCTACATTAGTGCTGACGACCGCCTAATGCGTGAACATGCACAAACCATCATTGACGGCACCGAAATTCTGCTGCATTTGGCCGCTTGCGAAAAAGCACTGATAGCGATTGAAGCCAATAAACCTGAAGCCATTAGCGCGTTTGAGGCCTTGCTACACGAGCATCCAAAACTTGCGCTGCGCGTGGTACCGGTTAAATACCCTTCTGGGGGCGAAAAGCAGCTGATTCAGTTGCTCACCGGTCGCCAAGTGCCAAGTCGCGGCTTGCCCATTGATGTGGGCTTGGTCATGCAAAACGTGGGAACCGCCTACGCTGTGGCGCAAGCCGTGGTGCAAGGCAAACCACTCATTGAGCGCGTGGTAACCGTAACCGGCGAGAACGTTGAGCAACCCGGTAACTATTGGGTTCGCCTTGGCACGCCGGTCGACTACTTATTAGAACAATGCGGCTTCAAACCTGAACCCGAGCAACGGGTTATTATGGGTGGCCCCATGATGGGCTTCACGCTGGCCGATCTCAGTGTGCCGGTGGTGAAAATCACCAACTGTATTTTAGTACCCAGCAGCCAAGAACTGGCCCCAGCGCAAGACGAAATGGCCTGCATTCGTTGCGGCGCGTGCGCGGATGTATGCCCTGCACAACTGCTGCCCCAACAAATGGTATGGCTCGCCAAAGCCAAAGACTACGATGGCTTAGAAAAGCAAAACCTGTTTGACTGCATTGAATGCGGAGCCTGTGCCTATGTGTGCCCAAGCGAGATCCCATTGGTGCACTACTACCGCAAAGCCAAAGCAGAGATTCGTAATATTGCCCGCGAAAAAGCCAAAGCAGAAGTGGCTCGGGAACGTTTTGAGGCGCGCCAAGAGCGCTTGGAACGTGAAAAAGAAGAACGCTTAGAACGCCACCGTAAAGCTGCTGAAGCCCGCAAAAAAGCGCAAGCCGAAGCCGTTGAAAAAGGTGGTGACAATCCGCAAGACGCCGTGCAAGCAGCCATTGCCCGAGCCAAAGCGCGTAAAGCAGCACAAGCCGCGGCAGCGGCCGACAAAAAAACCGAAGGTGACGACGCATGACCTTTAAAATAGCGGCCTCGCCCCACGCTCATCAACGCCGTACCACGCAGCAAGTCATGCGCTGGGTGTACGTAGCCCTGATACCGGGCGTGTTGCTACAAACCTACTTTTTCGGCGTGGGCGTATACATACAACTGGCGCTTGCGCTACTTACCGCATGGGTAGCCGAAGGCCTCGCCATGCGCCTGCGTGGTCGCCCAATTGGCCATGCGTGGCAAGACCACACAGCCATTGTTACCGCCGTATTGCTGGCAATTAGTATTCCCGCGCTGGCCCCGTGGTGGATTATTGTTATTGGTACCGCATTTTCCATTATTGTGGTGAAACACGTGTACGGCGGCGTTGGGCAAAACCTGTTTAACCCTGCCATGGCCGGCTACGTGTTGCTGCTGGTGTCGTTTCCGGTGCAAATGACGAGTTGGCCGGTACCAAATGAACTGGCCCAATTGCAGGTAACCATCAGCGATACCGCACAGCTTATTTTTAGCGGCTTTACCAATAGCGGTTACAACCTTGAGCAGCTGCGCATGGGCGTTGATGGCGTGACCATGGCAACCCCGCTGGATAGCTTACGCAATGACTTAAATCACCAACTCACCCTAACCGAGGCGCTCAACAAGCCTATTTTCGGTGGGTTAGCCGGTATTGGCTGGGCCTGGATCAACATCGCTTTTTTATTGGGCGGTTTAGTCTTGATCAAACAGAAAATTATCAGCTGGCACATTCCTGGCGGCATGTTAGTTGGCCTGCTGGTGCCAGCCGCCGTGTACTGGATGTTTAACCCCGATCAAGCCATTACCCCAATGCTGCACGCACTAAGTGGCGCAACCATGCTCGGGGCATTTTTCATCGCCACCGACCCCGTTACCGCAGCCACCTCAAATAAAGGCCGCTGGGTATTTGGTTTGTTCATTGGTTTCCTCGTGTTTGTGATACGCACCTGGGGTGGTTACCCCGATGCGGTGGCCTTCGCGGTATTGCTGGCCAACATGACCGTGCCGGTAATTGATAAATACACCCAACCGGTTGCCTATGGCCACGGAGGTCGCTCATGATGTTCAAAAGTATGCAGCGCAATGGCCTTATTCTCGCGGCCTTTGCTATCGTCGCGACCTTGCTGGTGGTCATGACCTCTATGCTCACCAAAGAGCCCATTGCCCGCCAACAGGAACAAGAGCTGCTGCGCGTGCTGAATCAGGTTATTCCACCTGAATTGCACGACAATGACCTGTATCAAAGCTGCACTTTGATAAGCAATAGCGAGTTAGGCTCACAACCGCGCCGCGTATACCGCGCCTATGTGAACAATCAACCAACCGCTGCTGCCGTTGAAGTAACCGCACCGAACGGCTACAGCGGCGCCATTCATTTATTGGTTGCCCTGAATGCTGATGCGTCCATTGCTGGGGTACGCACACTGAAGCACCAAGAAACCCCTGGGCTTGGTGACAAAATTGAAATTCGTAAAAACGACTGGATAACCCGCTTTAACGGCCAACGTGTGAACGGCGAAGACGATCAACGATGGGCGGTTAAACGCGATGGCGGCATGTTTGATCAATTTACCGGCGCCACCATTACCCCACGCGCGGTGGTGCAAGCAGTAAAACGTGCCGCGCTGGTGTTTGATAAGAATCAGCAGCAATGGTTTAACGCGCCTGAAAACTGCCACGCAGACCAGACGGGAGGCAGCAATTATGAGTAACCCTGTGAACACCTATAAAGAGCTCACATGGCAAGGGCTGTGGAATAACAATCCCGCGCTGGTGCAACTGCTGGGCCTATGCCCGCTGCTGGCCGTTACCGCCACCGTCACCAACGCCTTAGGCCTTGGCCTGGCCACCTTATTGGTGTTGGTTGGTTCGAACATTACGGTAAGTTTAGTGCGTGATTTTGTCCCGAAAGAAATCCGTATTCCGGTGTTCGTGATGGTTATCGCCACCTTCGTTACCGTGATTCAATTGCTGATGAACGCCTACGTGTACGGCTTGTATCAATCGCTGGGTATCTTTATTCCGCTGATTGTGACCAACTGCGCCATTATCGGCCGCGCCGAGGCCTATGCCTCGAAAAATCCGTGGCATCACTCGGCATTTGATGGTTTGATGATGGGTATTGGTTTTACCTTGGTACTGGTGCTGCTAGGCGGCATCCGCGAAGTGCTCGGTAACGGTACTTTATTTGACGGCGCCAACCTACTACTGGGCGACTGGGCTGCCAGCTTACGCATTGAACTGTTTCGCGTAGACTACCCGCTGTTGCTGGCCATATTGCCGCCGGGTGCCTTTATTGTCATGGGCTTTATCATTGCCGGCAAAAACTGGGTCGACAATTACCGCGCTGCCCACGCCGAGAAGCCTGAGAAACACGTGACCCGTGCGCGCGTCACGTCGCAATAAATTAAAACGAGACCATGAACAAACAAAAACGCATTGAAATTTTAGAACGCCTGCGGGCCAACAACCCGAACCCAACCACCGAGTTGGAATACAACTCAACCTTCGAGTTGTTAATTGCTGTGTTGCTATCGGCACAGGCCACCGATGTCGGCGTCAATAAAGCAACGCGCAAACTGTTCCCAGCAGCACCTACCCCACAAGCCATGCTTGATTTAGGCGTTGATGGGGTAAAAGAACACATTAAAACCATCGGCCTGTTCAATGCGAAAGCCGAAAACGTCATCAAAACCTGCGAAATACTGGTGCGCGACTACAATGGTGAAGTGCCTGAAGACAGGCCCGCATTAGAAGCCCTGCCCGGCGTAGGTCGTAAAACAGCGAACGTGGTGCTGAACACCGCGTTCGGTTGGCCAACCATTGCGGTTGATACCCATATTTTCCGGGTCAGCAATCGCACCAAGTTTGCCCCCGGCAAAACCGTACGTGCCGTGGAAGACCGCTTAGAAAAAGTCATTCCAGCGGAGTTTAAAGTTGATGCACACCACTGGTTCATTTTACACGGCCGCTACACCTGCATTGCACGCAAACCTCGGTGCGGCAGCTGTATTATTGAAGACCTGTGTGAATTTAAAGAAAAAACATCCGATGATTAGGAGCGTCTAATGCGTTTACTACACACCATGCTGCGCGTCGGCGACATGCAGCGTTCAATTGATTTTTATACCAAAAACTTAGGTATGAAACTGCTACGCACCGCGGATAACGAAGAATATAAATACTCACTGGCGTTTGTCGGCTATGGCGACGAAGCGGACCATACGGTGCTTGAACTCACCTACAACTGGGACGTGAGCGAATACGAACACGGCGGTGCCTTTGGTCATATCGCCATTGGCGTTGAAGACATTTACGCCACCTGTGATGTGCTGAAAAAAGCCGGTGCTGACGTATACCGCGAACCCGGCCCGGTAAAAGGCGGTAAAACCGTTATCGCTTTTGTACGTGACCCAGACGGCTACGCCATTGAGCTGATTGAGCGCAGCGCCAAAAACCCTGGAGATTTATGAGCAGCGAAACAGCACAAGAGCTCATGAAAAAACGCTTCCGCGGCTACATGCCGGTGGTCATTGATGTTGAAACCGCAGGTTTCAACTCAAAAACTGACGCCCTGCTTGAAATTGCCGCGGTAACACTACGTTTTAACGAAGACGGCGATTTAGTGCCAGATGAAACTCTGCACTACCATGTTGAGCCATTTGAAGGCGCCAACATAGAGCAAGCCGCAATTGACTTTAATGGCATCGACCCGCATTCGCCGTTACGTGGTGCCATTGATGAAGGTACTGCCCTAAAGGAAATGTTCAAACCCATTCGTAAGGCGCAAAAAGACGCCGGCTGCCAACGCTGTATTTTAGTGGGCCACAACGCCACCTTTGATCACGGTTTTGTTATGGCTGCCGCCGAACGGGCTAACCTGAAGCGCAACCCCTTTCACCCGTTTGTTACCTTCGACACCGCAGCACTCGCCGCGGTGTTTTTAGGCCAAACGGTGTTGATAAAAGCCTGCCAAGCCGCAGGCATTGAGTTTGACAACAACCAAGCGCACTCGGCAATTTACGACACCGAACGCACGGCCGAGCTGTTTTGTTACATGGTGAATCGGTACAAAACCCTCGGCGGCTGGCCATTGAAGTAATCGTTTTTCGTCCGTTCGCTTCGCTCACTATTCGTTGTTCGTTCGCGCTTTGCGCTGTTCGAATAGCGTAGCGGACGAACAGCGAAGCGTACGAAACACGAATAACCAATAACGAACTTTACGAGATGACAATGAACAAGACATTACTTAATGCTGCTATTGCTGGCAGCTTTTTATTTTCTGCAACCGCTAACGCAGAAATCTTTTGGCAAGACATTAGCGCAACCTACTTAAATGGCAGCAACTACGAAGTTGGTGACACCGACCGTCAAGTGTTCACCTTTGAACATGCCGCGGGTTACAGCTGGGGCGATTCGTTCTTGTTTGTTGACCGTCTTGATTCAGACGATGGTTTCACCGAAACCTACGCAGAAATTTCGCCACGTTTTAAAGTGTACGACTTTGCCGAAGACAGCTTGATTAAAGCCGCCTATGTGGCCACCACTTGGGAAGTTGGTCAAGGCTTCGATAACTACCTTGTTGGTGTCGGAACTGACCTAAATGTAACCGGATTCGATTACATTCAGCTTAATGCTTATCGTCGTAGCAACGAATTCTACGAAAGTAACTACCAGCTGACCGCAGTTTGGGGCATTCCTTTTGCTGAAAACTTTTATTACGATGGTTTCTTAGACTGGTCATCGGCCAGCGAAGGTCACGCTGCAGAAATGAACTTCACCTCGCAGCTGAAGTACAACATTGGCCCAATGGTCGGCTACGACAACCGCTTATACGTAGGTGTTGAATACGCACACTGGAACAACAAATTCGGCATTAGCGGAATTGACGAACGTAACCTAAATTTATTGGTGAAGATTCACCTTTAATAATAACAAAAAAGGAATTTCACCATGGCTTGGCAACAACGCATTCCACACATACTTGCTGTAATCATTGTTGCCACCATGGTGTGGTCGTTTATCAACCCGTACGACATGCGCGTATGGTGGGCTGAAATGACGCCTATTTTGGCCATCTTTATCGGCCTTGTTGCCACCTATCGTAACTTCCAATTCAGTAATACCAGCTATGTGCTGATGAGCGTTTTACTCATCATGCACACCATTGGCGCACATTACACCTTTGCACGTGTTCCTTTTGAATGGATCACCGAGCTATTTGATTTCGAACGGAATCATTACGACCGAATTGCGCACTTTAGCGTAGGGTTTTATGCCTACGCCGCCGCAGAATTACTCGTGCGAAAAAACTGGGCGCGCCCTTTTACTGCCATGCTGTTTGGGCTGTTTTTTATCATGGCGATTGCCGCCGCCTACGAAATTATCGAATGGCAGTTTGCTGTGATTGAAGGCGGCGAAGCCGGCATTGAATTTCTTGGCTCACAAGGCGATGAATGGGACGCTCAAAAAGACATGCTAGCCGACACGCTAGGCGCCTTGGCCGCACTGGTGCTGTTTTGGTTCTCCAAATACAGACGCCAGCCCTGATTTATATTTATTGCTCTCTTTTTTGTGTATTGCCTTGAAAATTAAATTTAAAGAACTATTTTAAGAGCTGGGATGTACGCCGTGCGGCATCTCGTGATGATGTTAGCTGAGTGCTGCGTCCACCGCCTCTAGTTCATGACTAATGCGGACTTTCCAAACTTACAATGGAGGGCCGCATATGTGCTCGAAAACGATTCAGAAAAACCGTAAACAATCCGCAGAAATTCAATCAAACAGATGCTTTTATTGCAATTTCCCAATATGGCATCAGACAAATAAGCAACAGTTTATTCAACGCTATAACCTAACACCCAAGCAAGCTAAGTGGTTGCAGTGTACCGCCGAACATCTCACCGCACGATGCGATGGCGGCGATAATCGTCAAGAGAATATCGTTGCTGCTTGCAGATATTGCAACCAAAAACGCCACCAATATACGGCTCCACCAGCACCTGACGCCTATCGTTCTTTAGTCACCAAGCGCGTATCAAAAAATAAATGGTTTCCAAACTCACTCGCGGAGCGACTTACCTCTTCTCACAATAGCCCTCACAACAAGAATGTTAGCAATTAGTTATCAACAGCTGCTATGCTCAGTTCACGCTAACCATGAAAACTTCAAGGAAGATTAATTATGAAACCTTTTTATTTCACGCTTGTACTGATGCTTGCAGCGCCGCTAGCGGCCGAAGAGTTATCTAAAGAGGACTATTTAAAGGAGATAAATAAGGCGTTTAGTCGGTTTTATGAAGCCACGAATGGAAAAACTTTGAGTGCTCGCATAGAAGCGCTAGAAGAGCTGTCTGTTGAGTACAAAGATAATCAAGCAGTGCTGGATGTACTGCTACAAGAACGTGGTTTTGCCTTTTCATTTATGGGTAATCACCAGCAAGCTTTGTACGCCTTTGATCAGCGTCAACGCAACTCGGAAGAACTAAACACCGCCGTAAAAGAGTTGGAAATGCGCGACGCTGTTAAAGCGATTTCTCAAGCGGCGGATAGTTATCAAGTGGTGATGATCAACGAGGCACACCATGTAACTCAGCACCGCGTTCTAACCTATCGATTGTTAAAGCGTTTATGGGATAAAGGTTTTAGATATTTAGCTTTAGAAGGGCTCGCACAAGACGCTGAAGACAAGCTTTCCAAAAGCTATGTCCATGAAACGTCAGGTTACTTTACTAACGAACCTCTTTTTGCCAATTTAGTGCTCTACGCACGTCAACTTGGATTCCAGCTCGTTTCATATGATTACGGGTCTGACATTGGTACCGGAACTGAAGCTCGTGAACGCAGTGCCGTGAAGAACCTTCGTGAAAAAGTATTCGATAATGAACCCGATGCCAAGATGGTGATTCATGTCGGGTATAGTCATATCAACGAAGACGGATGGCTCGCGCATTACCTAAAAGAAGCCCTACAACTTGACCCGTTAACCGTTAATCAAACCGACTTTACCGAACGCAGTCACAAGCGACACGAGCCTGAAAGTTATACTTGGCTTATTGAAAATCATGACTTCGACACCCCAGTTGTACTAACTGACAACGAAGGTGCTTTTTGGTCTCCCACTCCCGAAGAATACGACGTAACTGTGGTTTGGCCGCGAACTGAATACAGTTTAAACCGACCCAATTGGGCGCGGCTGGACCAAGAATTAATACCCGTCAATCTTGATTGGTGTGAGCTGAATTTCCCCTGCGCGGTTGAAGTTTATCGCATGGGCGAGGAAGAAGAAGTGCCCGCAGACCGAATTATCATTACCGAATCGAGCACGCCAATCGGCATTTTTATCTCGGAATCCAGCCAGTTGGTTAAAGTAACCGATAGCCAGGGTAACCTAATAAATACGGTAACGGTTCCACTAAAGGAGTCTGATTGATGACACACGAAAAAATCAATTACATTGAATTACCTGCTCGCGATATTGAAGCCACAAAGGCGTTTTTTACCGACTCCTTCGGGTGGACCTTTGTGGATTACGGACCGGATTACGCTGCTATAGAAAACGCTGGATTAGACGGTGGGTTTTACCGATCAGACTTAGTTGCCTCAACAACTACCGGTAGTGCTTTAATAGTCCTCTATAGCAAAGCCCTAGAGGCGAGCCAAACACGCGTTGAAGAAACTGGCGGCAAAATTATCAAAGCCATTTTTGACTTCCCCGGCGGCCGACGCTTCCATTTCACCTGCCCCAGCGGCAATGAGTATGCTGTTTGGTCGGATGTCAGGTAATGGCTGGTTTGTGCCAATTGCGGACGCTAGCACCTCATGATATTAATTGTTAGAGGCACCAACAGTAAAATACGATCACTTCCCAAGGTTTCACTTAGGTAACTCTATGTGCACTTCAAGCCCCGTGGGATATGAGTTGTTGAATGAAATTTTCCCATGGTGCAGTTGCACTATCTTTTGTGTAATCGACAGGCCTAAACCAGCGCCTGATACAGCACTATGCTCTTGAAGTCGATAGAAGCGCTCCCCCAACCGCTCAAGTGTTTCTTTAGGGACACCCTTGCCTTCATCAGCAACCTTGATAATGACTCTGTTAGCAGTCTCGAGCGCGACTACCTGTATTTTCGAACCTTTCGGCGAAAATTTCATTGCATTGGACAACAGGTTGGTTAAAACACTAACGATAAGAGTTTCGTCACAAATTATTCGAATAGAGGAAACATCAATGTGCCATTGGTGATTTTCCACTTTATTGATTGGTAAGTGATTTAGCGCTAAGGAGACCAACTTACTGATTTCAACTTCCTCAAACTTTGAGGTAAAGTTTAGGCTATCAAGCCGGTTCAACAACAACAGTTGATTAACAAGGCGTGACATTCGCTTCACGGAGTTAAAAATGGACCTGCCAGAGTGCTTGGCATCGTCAAGTGAATCAGCTGAAATGACATTTTCGGCGTGTACTTGGATTGCGCTTAACGGTGTGCGCAGTTCGTGAGAAGCATCAGCGACAAACCGCTTTTCGCGTTCCGAGTACATTTTAATTTGATGCAACAACCGATTGAGTGCTTGCCGGATCGGAACCAACTCATTAGGCAGTTCGGACTCAACTGGCGACAAATTATTTAACTCCCTAGCTCTTAGGTCTGCAGCAAAACGGTTTACGGGTTTTAGGACAATATAAACGATGAGGAGTATTATTAGGCTAATTGGAACCCACATTAATAATAGTGGATAGAGTTGCTCTGAGGCCAAGTAGCCACTCAGCTCACCTCGAACATCCTGACGCTGAAAAGTATGAACCCATATGCCTTTGGATTCCTCGAAGTAGCTAAAGATAAACCACGTGTTTTTGTCACTCTTTAATGTATGGTAACCCGCTTCTAAACCCTTAAGGTTCAATGATTGAGCCTGGTTTGTTGAAGCCAGCAAATTACCGTCGACATTGTAAATTTGATAGCCAATCTTAGACTCGTATTTATGGCCGCTGGGACCTTTTTCTTCAGCGTAGCTATCCTCTCCGGTATCATCATATTGCGATATCGGAATTATTTGAGTGACAGACAGTTTATTTTTAGCGGGCGCATAAAACGTTGCGAGCGACTTTGCGGTCTGAGCAAGTTGCGCATCAAAAACCTCATCCAGCTCATGCAGAATATCTCTGTAACTCGCCCAAGCCGTGACGGCAAGTACAGTCACCACGGCTAAGTTGATGCCAACAACCAATGAGCGACGAAGTGACCACAGGCTCATGATGACTCATCTTGTAAGCGATAACCTAGGCCTCTTATCGTTGAGATAAGATTACCATCGATTTTCTTGCGTAAATGGTGAATGTGTACTTCTAGCGAATTACTCTCATGTTCGCCTCCCCAGCCATAGCACGCACTCGCTAATTGCTCTTTACTCACTATTTTTCCTTTATGCAGCGCTAACTGTTTCAGCAACAGCCACTCAAGCCGAGTCAAATTAATTGTTTTGTCACGAAAACGGCATTCCTGCGATGATAGGTCAATATTCAGTTGCCCACAGGTTATAATATCGTTTAAGTGTTGGTTTGCTTTGCGAACCTGCACTCGAATACGCGCTTCTAATTCGCGTAATTCAAAAGGCTTAACCACATAGTCGTTGGCGCCTTCGTTTAATGCCAGTACTTTAGTATCAATATCATCCCACGCTGTAAGTACGAGAATCGGGATTTCTTGGCCTGCTTTCCTTAACTTTTTAATCAGTGGTACGGCATTTCCATCGGGCAGTCCGAGATCAAATATTGCAAGGTCAAATTGATCTGTCCTAAGGGCGGTCTCAGCTTGAGACAAGTTTGCCGCTAGCTCAACCAGGTATCCCATTCGGCCTAGACCCTTGATTATTCCTTCAGCCAAATACTTATCATCTTCTAGGAGTAGCAAACGCATGTGCTTACCGTCCATCAGGTTTAGTTAAGTCAAGGTGTTCGTTGTAAACAGAGGCTTCAACATTAAAGTAGCCCAGGATCGTATGCGAAAAATTATCATGACTGATAGTAGCGCCCGTTTCGTGTTTACTTACATTAAATGTGTCGGATGGCCATACTATCCAGGGTATGTGACGTTGTTCTTCTGGAGCTATCCAGTTAGGCAAGCCATGCAGATAGATACCGTTATCCCCTAGTGATTCACCATGGTCAGATACATACATCATACTGCTGTCCAGTTCAGTATGGCTTTTCAATAACTTTATGACCTGACTTACAAGTTGGTCGGTGACGAGCAAACTGTTGTCATAAGCATTAGTAATTTCATCCACAGAACAATTCGACAGCTCTTGACTTTTGCATTCGGGTAAAAACCGTTTCATTTCGTTAGGCGACCGTTCGTAATAGGCAGGCCCATGACTTCCCATTTGATGAAGCACAATAATTGAGTCCTGATGCAAATTGCTTAACCAAGATTTGAGTTGTTCGAGCATATCTACATCATAGCATTCCAACTCCCCACATCGGGACTCGCTCATTTTGACGGTTTTAATTCGATTACAGACATCTTTGCAGCCAGAGTTATTTTCTATCCATGTTGCATTAATACCGGCAGTTTCTAAAACATCTAATACATTACTCGAGTTTCTAGCAACATCCGAGTAATTATCAGCTGTTAAAAAACTGAACATGCACGGCACTGAAATAGCAGTTGCCGTTCCACACGATGTAGCGCTTTTATAGCTGAATATTGGCTCTGATGTCATGAGCGCATTCAGTGAAGGCGTTGTCAGCCGAGCATAGTTATTGATTGAAAAATGGTCCGCACGCGCTGTCTCACCCAAAACGATTACCATGACTCTCGGTTTTTCAGACGTACTTACCTGAAAGGCATCTTGCCCTAATCTTATAAATTGAGTTGGGGTCTCTAATTTTCGTTTCAAAGCCGAGACGGTTGCTGATATGACGTTGAAAGGAGCGACTCTGTACTTCACATCTCGATGGTTGCGAAATAAAGAAGCGAAGTCGTCATAACTGGTGTAAGCGATACCGACCGCTAATACTGAAAAGCAAGTCGCCGCTGCAATGCCTTGTTTTATTTTTGTTGCCGTACTGGAAGGGGGGAGTTTTATATACGCCAGCAATAACGAAGGGATAACACCAAGTGTTATGAAGGTTTCAAAAAAACTCCCAGAGAGTTGGTCGCGAGCCTCAGCCGTATCGGTCTCAATTGCATTAATTATCATATCTGCATCAATGATAATGCCATATTCCGACATGTAAAAAAGTGCAGGAGCAGCAAGAACAAACAACAATATTGCGAATGGCTTGAAAGCATTAACGCATCGGCTGATGGCGAGCGCAACAGTATAGAAAAAAGCAATGAACACCACCAGTTTGACTTGCGTGAACCCATGAACCCCGTATTCACTCAACGCACTCATAAGAGGACCCGAGTATCCAAGAGCAAGCCAAGCCGCAACGAGTATTAATAGAGCTGGAAAATTAAGCGTCAGTCGCTGCATATTGCTCACCTATATGAAAGATAAATAAAGAAACGCTCCAACAGATGAATGCTGTTGTTATGTCATCAATAAAGAAGTGTGCGCCCCGGAGCTGTTGAACACCTCCAAGTACAAAGCCGGAAGAAAGTGACAGAGTCAGCGAAGCTCTCGCAAGAAAAGGTATGCTTTTACGCCAGAAAAAGTACAGAGCAATCCAGGCAAAGCCAATACTTGAATGTCCCGAAGGGAAGCACCGACCCGACCCAAAATGAGTGTCGTTGAACGACCATAAGCTGATATATGGTTTGGCTCCTCCGTATAATTGCAAATCCCAAGGACAGTCCATACCAAGCATAGCCTTAAGGTAATTCACTAAACCAAAAGACAACAAAACCGATAAGAGTAACAATACATACCGGCGCCGCTTGCTGTCCCTTTTGGTTGGTAAGAACTGAGCCACGGTTAGGAATAGGACAAACACTACAAATGCGAGATTAAGCTTCCGTATACCGTCATGAAGAATCGTTTCAGTGATAAAATGGTGCCGTAAAGACCACTGTCCCCCTTCGAGCTGGTATAAAGTATTGGCGACCAAAAACTTAAGCTCTAAAAATTCTACGACCAGTAATAAAGCCACAAAAACCACCAAAACACGTGTCCAACGCCTCCAAACCGTCATGGACTCTAAAGCGGCCATAACACAGCTACCCAAACGACGATGAACAGACTGATAGCAATGAATACTGCAGCGGAGGCGATGTCTTTTGCTCGACCGCTGAGCTCGTGAAAGTCGGGGCCAATGCGGTCGACAACCGCTTCAATGGCGGAGTTCAGTAGCTCTGTAATAAGTAAACCAAGCAATGACATAAGCAGTAGCAACCGCTCTGAAAGCTCAAGCTCTGCTATCACTAAAACTGGCAGCAACACCAACAATAAAAGTACCTCTTGTCGAAAGGCCGCTTCAAAACGCCACGCCGCTCTAAGCCCTTTCATGGAATACTGCGTTGCGTCGATTATTCGGGCTACGCCAGTTTTCCCCGGTTTCATAGTCACCTCATTAGGAATGAAAAACTGCATAGTAAGCAGTCAATATTAAGTTCAGCTTAAGGTTTGTTTTTTAGTATTGCGTTCATTATCAGAACTGAGTTGGGCTACTAATGAGCAATACACCTTTACTAAGAGAACTGAAGCCGTCGCTATTCCAATACCGGACGCTTATAGCGGGCTTTTCGCTGGGCTTAATTATACTAAGTATTAGTCGCTTACTATTATTTATATGGCAGTTTGATCGCGTAACTGAGGCAGGAAACCTCAGTTACCTGATGTTGATGGGCCTCAGAGCAGACATCGTTCAAATGGGTTATCTAACATTACCTCTATTGCTATTCGCGCCATTATTTTTAAATCGTTGGGGTGCAAGAGCTTGGCAAAAAGTTCAAAGCATTTGGTTGATTATTGCTATCACCTATATCACGTTTATGGAGATCTCAACGCCTGCTTTTGTTATGCAATACGATTTACGGCCTAACCGTCTGTTTATTGAGTATTTAGAGTACCCCAAGGAAGTGCTAAGTACCCTTTGGGGAGGATTTAAAATCTGGTTACTTTTGACCGTGGGAGTGTTAAGTATTTGCCTGTACGGACTAATTAAGCTTGCTAAGCGACTAAACCAGGCAACTTATGGTCATAATCAATACACTGGCAGGGCGCTTATTGCTTGGCCGCTTTTGATGGTGCTTGTTTTTGCCGGCGTGCGTTCAACCTTAGCACATCGTCCTGCGAACCCCGCATTTTTTGCCGTTACATCGGATGCTTTGGTGAATAGTTTAGTTATCAGTTCGGCCTATTCGCTAGAGTACGCAATTTACAGTATGCGGCACGAGGAAAATGCCTCACGAATCTATGGAGATGCCAGCTTAGAGGAAATTCTTAACACAGTTCGAGCCCAGCCACACCTGGCAGACAAGGCATTTCCATCTGAGGAATACCCCACAGTGCACTTTAATAAAGCCTCCCGGAGCTTCGACAAACCCAAAAATATCGTCGTTATTTTGGAGGAAAGCTTAGGCGCGACTTTTGTTGAAGATCTCGGTGGTATCAATGTCACGCCAAACCTACAGCAACTTAGGAAGGAAGGGTGGTGGTTTCAGCAGCTTTACGCAACAGGCACTCGGTCAGTTCGTGGTATTGAGGCGGTTATTTCCAGCTTCTTACCCACTCCGGGAAGGAGTACAGTGAAACTATCATTGTCTCAGCAAGATTTTTATACCGCTGCTGATCTGTTGTCGCGTGAGGGATATTTCACTGAATTTCTTTATGGTGGTGAAACCCACTTTGACAACATGGGGAGCTTTTTCGCAAGTAACGGTTTCCAGTCTATTCTTGGACAGAGTGACATTGATAACCCCAAGTTTGTCGGTAGCTGGGGAGCGAGCGATGAGGACCTGTTTGACACCGCTGATAAAAGGTTTGAGAAACTAGCTAAAAAGAATACGCCCTTTTTTAGCTTGGTATTTACTTCGTCAAACCACGAACCCTTCGAGTTTCCGGACGATGAAGTCGAGCTCTATTCTACGCCCAAAAACACGGTAGAAAACGCTGTCAAATACGCTGACTTTGCGCTGGGTAAGTTTATCGACAAAGCAAAGACGAGTAATTACTGGGAAGATACGATTTTTTTGATTGTTGCTGATCACGATACGCGCGTCTATGGAAACGAATTAGTTCCCATCCAAAAGTTCCGCATCCCAGGACTCATTCTGGGAGGCTCTATTCAACCCAAAGAGATTAATGAAATTACCAGTCAGATCGACTTAATGCCCACGGTTATATCGCTTGCAGGTATATCTGCCTGGACGCCTGCGATAGGTCAGGATATTTCTAATGACACCGTGCCACCAGCTAATCGTGCGATGATGCAATTTGGTAATAACTACGCATGGATGACACCTCAAGGGGTGGCCATTTTAACTCCTGGAGAGGATAGAACCGGTCGCTATAACTTTGATGAGCGCAAATTTGTGACTGACCAAAATATCAATCAGAGGTTGCGTACTGAGGCACTAGCGCATGCATTATTGCCTTCTTGGCTATATCAACACCGAGCATATTTTGTCCCAGAGCGTTTAACTGAGCCTTCAAACGAATAGACCTTAGTTAGAAGTTAGATTAAAGGCTTTAAATTGAGCAATTGTGGGGCTGCTACTTGGGCTTTAGTTGGTCCGCTTCACGCCCTGAGACTTTCAGCAAGTTTTTTATGCCATCAATAAAGGCGATTGTCTCTCTCGTAATGCTTTTAAATATCTTGCTTCATCGTAACGTGTTTTCGTTTTCCAGCAACAGTAGA